>QQVP01000104.1 GCA_003389215.1 Planctomycetota bacterium
CCGCTCCAGCCCCGGCCGCTGCACCCGCTGCCGAATCGGCCAGCAACGGCGGACCTTATGCCGTGCCCGCCGGACCTGCCGTGCGACGGTTTGCACGTGAAGTCGGCGTCGACCTGGCCCGCGTGACCGGCACCGGCGATGGTGGCCGCATCACGCGAGACGACGTCTTGGCCGCGGTGCGTCAAAGCAGCGCCACGCCGTCGGCCCCGCCGGCGAGCCGCACGGCACCTCCGGTACCGTCCGGCGCCGAGCTAACGACACCCTCGGGCGAACCGGGCACCGACGATCACGGACCAGTGCTTCTGGAGAAGGTCACGCGCATTCGGGCGACGATTGCCGCGAACATGTCCCGCTCGAAGCAGACGGCCCCGCACGTCACCAACTTCGACGAGGTCGACATTACCGAGCTGGAGCGAATTCGTCAGGCCAGCAAGGCGGACTACGCCGAGTTGGGCATCAAGCTCACCTCGCTGCCGTTCGTCGTGAAGGCGGTGGCCGAAGCCCTGCGTCGCCATCCGGTGATCAACGCCTCGCTCGATCTGGAAGAGGGGCAGATCATCTACAAACAGTACGTCAACGTCGGCATCGCCGTCGACACCGACCGCGGCCTGATGGTTCCGGTCATTCGCGGGGCCGATGCCCTGCGGATCAGCGACATCGCCCGGGCGATTCTTGATCTTTCCGAGAAGGCTCGCACTGGCAAGCTCGGTCTCGAAGAGATGCGCGGCGGCACGTTCACAATCAGCAACCTGGGTGCCGTCGGCGGCATCTATTCAACGCCGATCATCAACGTGCCCGAGGTGGCGATTCTGCTGTTGGGTCGCTCGCGTCAGCTGCCGGTCGTGGTGGACGGCGAGATCCAGCCGCGTCTGATGATGCCGCTGAGCATGTCGTACGATCATCGCCTGGTCGACGGGGCGGCGGCGGCCCGCTACTTGAATTCGGTCAAGGACTATCTGCAGAATCCCGGCCGGATGCTGCTGGCTCCCTGATTGACGACACGGCGACGAGGCCGAGCGTCGATGTAGCTAGTTACCGCCGCGGTCGATCTCGCAGGCGACCAGTACCAAGAGGTCTTTCAGCGGCGATTCTTCGTTGTCCCCGCGGATATCGCTGCGTGCCAAGAGGGCGAACGTTTCGCGTGCGGTCAGTTGCACCTCTTTGCGACAGCTGGCAACTTGCAAGCGGGGGTAGGACGGGTCGCCCATCTCGATGTTATCCGCCGCGTCGATCGCGGACTTCATTGCTTCGAGCGTTAGCGTGACCCGATTTCCGTGAATCGCCGTGGGTGTTGCGGACACCTCAATGCCGATGTGCTTGCACTCAATCGTCGTCGCGCCGCTTTCGGACTGGGTCGGGATCGGAAATTCCTCGCCAATGCGCGCCCGGCTCTGGCGACCAACGAGCGTCACGAGTGTCGGTTCGGCCACGAGTCTGGCCTCGTTCGATTCGACGAGCGCTTCGAGCTGGCGCCGAATCGTACCGTCGCCACTGGAATGGTGTTGCCAGTCACGGGTATCGCCGAGCCAGTCGCTGGTGTCGAGTCGGCCGTCGGGAACCTCGACCATCGTCAGATGGACCCGGATCTCCGGTTCCGGCTGGCTCCACCGCCAGATCTGAATCGGCGTCAGTCCCACCGCCACGCCCAGAGCGAAGATCAACAGCGCCCGCAGGCTGAATGTCCATCGCGATCTTGTGGGCACGTCGACTTGCGACATGGGTGGCCTCCTGTGGCAGACGGACTCCTACAGCCGTCGATCAAACGGCCGTTGTCGCTCCGCGGCTGCCCCGCGTCAACAGCGACACCACCACCAGCGTCAGAAAGCCGAGCGGAATCGTCACGATGCCCGGCTGACTGAAGGGCACCAGGGCGTCCGTCTCAGGCAAGCCGTAGACCTTTACGAAGGTGTCCGCGCTCAAGAGGATCCAGGCCAGCGAGCTGACCATGCCCACCACGACCGCGGCTACCACGCCCTGATGAGTGGTCCCTTTCCAGAACAAGATCATTACCAGCGCGGGCAAGTTGGCCGAGGCCGCCACACTAAAGGCCCAGCCGACCAGGTAGCCGACGTTGAAGTCTTCGAACAAGATGCCCAGCGCGATCGCCACCGCCCCGACCACCACCGAAGCGAACTTCGCCACGCGGACCTCTTCGTGATCGGTCAGCTCCAGGTCAAACAAGTTGCGGGCCAGGTCGTGGGTCACCGCCCCGGCCGAAGCCAGGATCAGTCCGCTCACGGTGCCGAGCACGGTCGTAAATGCGATCGCCGAGATGATGGCGAAGAGCCACTCGTTGATGCTGCGGGCCAGCAGCGGGGCCGCCATGTTCGAGTTGGTCACGTCCATGGCGCCGCTGGTCATCGCCCCCAGGCCCAGGTAGAGCGTGAGCACATAGAAGAAGCCGATACTGGCGATGCCGACGATCGTGCTCTTGCGCGCGGCTGCCTCGTCCTTGACCGTGTAGTAGCGAATCAAGATGTGCGGCAGGGCGGCGGTGCCGCAAAACAGGGCCAGCATCAGCGAAATAAAGTTCAGCTTCTCCGTGAACTTGTCGCTCCGCACGCCCTGAAATCGCTTGTCTTCGCCGGGCCGGAGGACTTCGCTCCCCTTTCTCGTCTGCTGAACGAAGACGCTGGACACCGAGCCATCTTCTTCGACGATGTCCGCACCTTTCTTCCACAGCACGACCTCGCTCTCCTGCAGCGTGCTGAAGAACGACAACGGTCCGAGCGGTCCCGTTTCCGAAGCCCCGTCGGGCAAGCGACTGACGTGACCCACCGGGTGCAGCTCGGCTTGTCCCTCACCGTCGCCCTGTGGCAGTCCGTTGACCAACACCGGCACATCCGTCTCGCCCGTGCGGGTGAGCAACTGCGCTTCGCGCAGCCGGACCCACGGCGCGGCAGTGTCGCGCTCGACCGATTCGATGCTCCAAACGGTCAGGCGGCCGTCGGCCTCTTCGCGGGTGCGCACGAAAGGCTGCTCGCTCCAGGCATCCTCGGGCGGTACCACCTCGAGACCGGCGGCGGCGAGCTCGGTCTCCAGCTTTGCTTTGGCCCACGGTCCCAGTGTGCGAAAGGCGTGCCCGTCCGCGCCCCCTTCGGCGACGGTGAAGCCGCGATTGAGAATGATCACGGTCAACACGGCGCTGAAGATCACCAGCAGCGAGCCTTTGAGGAACTGCACCCAGGTGGTCGAAACCATGCCGGCGGTGACGACGATCGTTATCACGGTCGCCCCCACCAGCAGCACGCCCTGCCACGGCTCGAAGCCGAGCAGCGGTTTCACCAGTGCCCCCGCACCGACCATCTGCGGGATGAGGTAGAAGACGCTCACGGCAAGCGTGCTCACGCCGGCGGCGATCTTGATGCCCTTCGACTGGAACTTGGCATCGAGCGCGTCGGCAAAGGTGTACTTGCCGAGTCGCTTCATCGGCTCGGCGACCACGAACAGGGCCACGATCCAGCCAGCGAGGAAGCCGATCGAGTAGAGAAAGCCGTCGTAGCCCTTGAAGGCGATCAAGCCGCAGATGCCCAGGAACGACGCCGCGGAGAGATAGTCGCCCGCAAAGGCGACGCCGTTGACGAACCAGGGAATCTGCCCATGGGCGGCGAAATAGCCCTGCGAGCTCTTTGCCTTGCGTCCCAGGTAGAAGCTCAGCCCGAGCGTGAGGCCGACGAAGACAAAGAAGGCGACAACGGCGATCGTCGAGGGATCGTGCTTCAAGCGTCGTCTCCCGCGTTGGCCGATGACTCTCTCGTCGGCGCGCCCGTGGCCGCGCTGGCGTCGCCAGGCGAACGGGCCAGGAAGCCGTAAAGCAGCGCCAGGACGAAGGCCACAATAATCAGCACAAACCCGTAGAGCACGGCCAGATTGACGCCCGCCACCGGCGTCCTTTCCATCAGGTCGGCCCGAAAGGCATTGAGAAAGACGAACCCGCTGTAGAGCAACAGATAGATGGTGAACAGGGTGAGCCCGAGGCCGGTGTTGCGTTTCTCCATCGACGGTCCGCCCGAGTCGTAGGTCGTCGTTCACCGTAGCGCGCGGCCGTTGCCACGCCGGTACCGCGGGCCAGTATAGTAGCTCGCGGCCGGGAATCAAAAGCAAGTTGCCTGGGGGCAAGGTCGGACGTTGTTGCGGCCGCCCCGGCCGGCAGTGCACGCGGGCCTGCGCCCTAGAGCCTGCGCAGTTGATGATGGCGCGCCGCTTGCCCCGCCATGCCCACGGCCAGAGTCATCACGCTCTCGGTCAGCGCCTCTTCGAAGACCGCGGCCAGCGTCGAGTCGCTCTGCGGCAGGTTGGCCAGATTCCGCTCGAACTCGGCCCGCTCGGCCGGCGTCATCTCTCGATGTCGCTGGATCATGGCGGCCCGCTCCCGACCCTGGGGCGTAATCATATGGGCCAGCTGTAGCCGAGCCAGTTCGCCGGCGTCGAACCAAACGTGCGCGCACTCGCGACACTTGTCGAGCTGGAACGCCGCGGGCGGCGGACAAACCTCGATTTCCATCTTCCGCCGACAGCGCGGACAGCGAATCTTCTCTTCGCGATCGGCCGAGCCTTCGGTCAGGGCCTCGTCCTTCAATTCGGCCACGCTCGTGTCGGGCAGGTTCTTGATGTGGGCGACACGCCGCGTGGCCACCAGGTAGCCGTTACAGCTCGTGCAGGCGTGTACCGGCAGACCTTCGTAGGCGGTGCGCTTCAAGACCGAATTGCAGGCGGGACATTTCATGGGTAGCTCGAACGACTCGATTCTACGCGGATGCTTGTGGGCCGCCCAATCGACGCGAGGTCCGGTCGGGCGTAACGCCTCGCGTGCCCTTGACTTGTTGACTGTGGGTTACGTGTGCGGCGCACCGCGGGAACCAGCGCGAACCAAGAAGGTCGCGGTGTTGCACCGAGAAAATTCGATCGGCCCCCTCGTCTTGGTGGCCTGCCAATGTTACCATAGTGGCTGGAGTGGAGGGATGCCCGCTTGGCCTGTGCCGGTCGGTGGAGCCCGCTCCGCCGGTGGTCGGACAGGCAGAGGCAGTGCGGTTTCGCGGCCGTTTCGATCCACAAGTCGGGGTAACGACATGCGCTGGGCCACAGTTCTCTTCGCGCTCTTGGCGATGTCCGCCATCGCCACCACGCTCTTCGCGCGGCAATGGAGCGACGCTTCCGGCCGTCACAAGGTCGAGGCGGAGTTTGTCGAACTGGAAGAGGACGGCCGCGTCCAGCTCCGTCGCGACGACGGCGCCATCTTCCGCATCGCCCGCGAGAAACTCTCCGCGGTCGACCAGGCCTATGTGCAAGGTCGCTGCGACTTCGCGAGCTTCGCCGAGCTGCAGGAATTTCAGCAGGCGACCGCCAGCGAAGCGCAGATCAGCGCGGCGTACGAGGGCTTTCTCGCCAGTGCCAAGGTTGACGACGAGGAGAAGGCCCAGGCCCGTGCCGCCTTGGCCGCCGCGGAGCAAGCGGTCGTCGCCGTGGAACAGCATGACGAGCTGATCGCCGAAGCGGTGAAACTGGCCCGTCGCCGCGCGTGGGACGAGGCGATCGCCCGGCTCCGCAGGGCGAGCCGCACGCTGCCCACCTCGCTCGACGCCGATCTGGTCGCGGGCATCATCCTGGTCAAGTCGGAGCGCGACTACAAGAAGGCCGAGAATCACTTCTACAAAGCGTATCTGCGCGGAAAGAAGCAGGAGGCTTTCGCGCAGGAGGAACTGCAAGCGGAGTACGTGGCCACGGTGAATAACCTGGCACTGACTCGCATTCGCGCGGGCAAACTCACCTCCGCGCAGACTTTGTGGACGGAGATTGTCGAGGCTGAAATCGACATTCCCCAGGAAGTGATGATCAACGTCGAGCGAGTGTGTTGGCTCGTTCAGCAGGGCCAAGAAGAGAAGTCGCCCCAGTACCTTCCCACGTCGGAAAAGAATGCCGAGCGCTACGAGCAGTTATACGCCCTTTACCGTGGCACTGCCGGTGCCGAGCCGCGCGAGCCGGGCGACGGTTGGCTCTATCTGACGGCCGCCCACGCCGATCTGAAGCGGGCGCTCGAACCGTACGGGAATTGGCAGGCCTGCGAAGATCGGGCTTGCATGGCATGTGTCGGCGAGGAGCGGGTCGAGTGCCCGAACCGCAAGTGCAAGAAGGGCACGGTCCGCAGTTATCGCTATGAGACGCGGTACAAGAACACGCCGGCGGGCCGCATTGCGTTTCAGACGAAAGTGCCGATTCGCGTGCCTTGCAAGACCTGCCAACGGGCCGGCGACATCGACTGCGAGCACTGCGAGGGGGGTGAGTTCTAGCGCTTTGCGGTCGTGGTTGAGGGAACCTAGAATAGCCGTGCTGGAGCGATTTCAGGACTTCAGGAACATCACGTGAGCCGGCCATGAGTCTGGACCTCCCCGCTGATCTGAGCGAATTCGTCGAGCGCATGATTGCGAGCGGCAGCTATCGAGACGAGAACGAGCTTCTTGTCGAGGGTTTACGTCTGCTGCGTACTCGCGAGCAGCTTCGTAGCGATGTCGATGCCGGTGTCCGACAGCTCGAAGCGGGGGAGGGCATCGACGGCGAAGAAGTGTTTGACAGATTGCTGAATCGCGCGCATCAAATCGAACGCGGTGGCGTCCAGTAGATGGCGAAGCTGGTCTTTGCCAGACTTGCTGAGCAGGATCTTCACGAGATTCTCGAGTTCATCTCACGCGACAAGCCGACGGCGGCCGTGCGATGGGTGGAGAAGATCCGCCCAAAGTGTCGCCTGCTTGCCAGCCATCCCGAACTCGGCGAGCGTCGCCCCGAATTCGCTACCGGTCAGTTTCGCTCCAGCCTCGTCGGATCTTATGTGATCTTCTGTCGGCCGGTGGAGGGTGGAATCGAGGTCGCGCGGGTCGTCCGCGGCGAGCGAGACACGCGGGAGATCTAGCGCAGCTGCCCAAGGGCGTTCGCGGTCGGCTGCCGGCAAGAAACTCTGGAGACGTATGAATCCGCCGCGGTGGCCACCAAAGAGAAGGGCTCATCGGGCCGCCACCTGGGAGTCGATCACCGGGACCTTCAGGAAGTTGCTCCAGCACATGTGCACCTGCCAAATTCCATTCTCCTGCGACCTGGACAGGAAGCGGACACCGGCGCGAATCTTCTTGGCCGGGCCAGACAGCTCAGGTAGCCAGGTGATATCGAACTCCATCGATTCACGGGCCGCGAGTTCGAATTGCTCAACTCCGGTCGCGCACCCGCCAAAAAAATCGTTTCCACTCACGAGCGATTGGCCTTCCGCTTCGAGTGAATAGAACGGCTCGTCTGGCTGGTAGGCGGAGTACCAAAGCGATTCGCCTGCCGTATTCGTGACCCGAAACCGCGCGGTCTCGGAGTTGATGTCGTACTTGACGGCCTGGAAGTCGACCGGGTAGGGCAGTGGACGAAACCACCAGGCCACCAGGGCCCCGATCAGCATCAATAGCAACAGCGAGCGAATGCTGTACTGAAACCAGGGACACGACGAAGGCGATTGCATGGACGGCGACTGGATGATCATGTTGCGTCCTTCCGTCAGCCCAGGCGGTAAAGAACAAGAAATCGCGAGGCCCGCGCCCCGCCGCAGATGTTCACGGACGAGCCGCCACCGGACACCCGCCGCGGCACTGCCCAGCCTACCGACCGCTTACGCCCTCATTGTCCCGAACTTGCAAATCGGCGCCAACCGATTCTGCGAAGACGCAGAGATACCCACAGTTTGCCCTAGATCCGCCGCACGGCGTCGCCTTGGCGAATGGTGCCCGACCGAATGACCTTGGCATTAACGCCCCGCAGATTCAACTGGCAGCCGATCTCCGAGTTGACGAACTTCAGCGCCTCGGCGCCGAACCGATCCTTGAATTTGGTACAGCCGCGGTGCGGAATCGCGGTGATCTCGACGACCGCTTCGCCGAGTGCCAGCTGCGTGCCCGGCGGCAGATTCGCTTCGCTCAGATCGAGATCGACGTAAAGCTGATCGCCCGCCAGCGGTCGCCGCGCGGGATCGACCGCGACCAGCGTGGCCGCCCGGGCGTTCATGATGTTCAATTGCATGTCGGGATGGGCCGCGCCGTCGGAGGTCTTGCTGCTGGGCCGCGTCGCCCAGTTGTCGCCGACGAGTCCCTCTTCCACGTCGAGCTGGGCTTCGGCGAGGACGGTCCGCTCATCTTCGGCCGGCCGTCCGACGATCAACTCGAGCGTTCCTGCGTCGCGAGGCGATTGGCGGACGTGGTCGAGTCCGGCTTCGAGCTCCGTCAGGCCGCGGTGGGTGGTGACATTCATGCGTTTGCCTCTGGCTCGTGTTCCGCATCGCTCGTTTCTCAAATCGAAGTCGCGTTTGCGCGCGGGAACATCTTAATTGGACAGCGCCACTTTCAGTCGCCATACAAGCACGAAGCGCAAGCGAGTGAATGATTTACGTTCCAACACACTCGCTCGCGCGTCGTGCTTGTATTCTCGCGGAATTTCACCAAAGTGGCGTTGTCGAATTAACGTACCACCCGCACCTGGCAGCCGGGGTAGTAGTGGTCCAAGATCTCCGGGCAGGTGGCTCCCTCGGCCGCCATCCCCCGGGCACCCCACTGGCACATGCCGACGCCGTGTCCCCAGCCGCGGCCCTCGCAGTGGACGAGTTCGCCCTGTTCGCGGAGAGAAAAGAACGCGCTCGGCAGATCGCGCGTCCGCAGCACGTGGCGGCGCAGGGCGGCCGTCGAGATGCGATGACTCGCCTTGGCACCTTCGATCTTCACCTCGGGCAAGCGTCCGTCGTGGGCGTCGAGGGCCTCGACGCTACGAATCTCGCCCAGGTGCTGGCCGATGCCGTCGAGGTAAGCAGTGAGTCGCGCGTGCACGTCGGCCCGTGGCAGCTCCACTGCCCAACGATAGCGAGGTGCGTCGCGACAGCCTTCGCAGGCGACCCCCACCAGCGGCGGCGCGGCATCGGCAAAGATCGACAGCCCTGCGGCCGTATGTCCACCACAGACCGCGGAATAGTAGCTGTTGATCACGCGACCGTCGTAGACGAGGACCATGCCTTCGGTCTGCTCGGCGATCGCTCGCGAAGACGACGTCTCGACCGCCAGGCGACGCCCGTCGTCGGCGACATACTCGATGCCGCCATAGACCTGGCTCCGCGTATTGTCGTAAAGATCGAAAACGTGCGACTCGCGGCGCGACTTCATGTGGTAGAGGGCATACGTGCGGGCGGCGATCGCCTGGGCTTGTCGTGCGGCTTCGGGAAAGTCGGCAGGCAACTCGCCATTCACGACGCAGGCCACGTACGACTCGATGTCGACAAGGTTGATGGCGCGCAGCTGGCCGTCACCGTCGGCCAGCAACTGCAGGTCGCCGTGATAGCGATGTCCGCCCAGCCAGAGCGCCCCGCTTTCGAGCACGTCGATCTGCAGTTCGCGGTGCGGGAAGCGATCTTCGCCAAGACGGATGCCTTCGTCGTCGACGGTCGCCGTCGCCGCGTCGAGTCGTTCACCCTGAGCCAAGACGCGCCAATCGCCGCGGACGCGAAGTCGGTAAGGTCCGCGAATCTCGAGCCGATGCTGCGGCCGCGCGGCGGAACCGAGCAGCACGCGGACCGCTGGCCAGGCGGAACGGGCGTCGTCGCTCGAAGACTCTGAATCGGCGTCGGGCGCGCGGACAAGACCGCTGCCGATTTCTAGACCGGGAATCAGGCCAGGCCGGGAAAGACCGAGGGCCGCCGCGCTCAGCAGAACGGCCAACGCGAACAGCAAGACCACGTTGCGGCTCACTTCCGTGCCAGCTCCCAACGGATTGGTGGGCGTGCGTGAAACGAGTCGTCCCCGCCGCCGCGCAACGTTTACGAGCGAGTTCCTAGTCGCCGCGCAGTTTGAGGCCCTGCTGCGTCAGCTTCTCGCGGACCTCGTTCAGGCTCGTCACGCCAAAATTCTTGCACTCGAGCAACTCGTCGCCCGTACGCCGCAGCAGGTCGCCCATCGAGCTGATGCCCAGCCGCACCATGCACTTGCGGGCACGGACCGACAGGTTCAGATCGGTAATGGGACGATCGTGCACGGCCCGTTCGTCGTCGGAGAGCGACTCCGGCTCGAAGACCGGCTCCACCTCGCGACGTTCGTGGGACAGCTCGCCAAGCCGCAGGCCCTTGGAGGAGAGCATGTCACGGATTTCGACCAGGCTCGTCTCGCCAAAGTTCTTACTGGCCAGCAGTTCCTGCTCCGTCGTGCGAGCCAGATCGCCGAGCGTCATGATGCCCATCCGCTGCAGGCAATTGCGACTGCGGACCGACAACTCGAAGTCGGTAACCGGAACGTCGAGAATCTGACCATATTGGTCGCGACGGCGCCGCTCGTCGTCGTCGTAGTACATGTCGCCCGAGGCTCGGGCATCCTTGAGGAAGAGACGAGCACGACTGTGGCTGGGACAGACGTCGAGCACGCGCTGATAACAGCGGGCGGCTCGGTCGTAGCGCTCTGCGTCTTCGTACAGCAAGCCGAGGTTCAACAGCGCTCCGACGCTGGTGGGGAACTGCATCGTCGAACGCTCGTACAGCTCGAGGGCCAGATTGTCGTTGCCATGGCGATCGTTTTCCATGGCCAATCCGAACAGGGCCCCGGCATGATTGGGATCGACGTCGACGGCCCGCTCGTAGAGGGCGACGACCTCTTGCGGATTCACACCCAGCACCGCCACGGTCGCGCCACGCTGATAGAGATATTCCGCAGTCTGTTCCACAGCGCCCGAGAGTCCGTCGAGCGTGGCCAAGGCCGCGGCCGGGTCGCCCAGATAGCGCTGCGTCTCGGCGATCGAGAGTTGACAATCGTCGTGGTTGTAGCCGGCAGCGGCGGCGGCCTGAAAACACTCTTGTGCGCGGGCGTACTCTTCTTGGGCGAAATGCGACTTGCCCATGTAGTAGTGGGCCAGGGCACCGCTGTCCGATTCGGAGAGCGTCTCGACCGCCAACGAATAGCGACCGAGCAGGTAGTAGCAAACGCCCAGGCGAACGGCCGTGGCGGGCGTGCGATCTTCGCGGGTTTCCAGTTCGTTCACCGCATCGCGAAGCGTGCGGTACGACGACATATCCGCGACGATGGCGGAGACGATTTGTTGGATTTCTTGAGGACCAAAGGATGTGTTCGAGATAACCAGTTGACGTACGTCGGTATCGAGAACTTCAGACATCGATGAATCGCTCCTTGAGAATCCCCAAGCTGACGGAATTCGCCCCCGGGGCGCGGTAGTCGGCGAAACGAAAACGTTGCACGCCCAGAATGGCGCGAAACAGACTCCTGACGGCGAGGTAGCGGCGGGATCTCGCCCCGTAGCCTTTCAAATATATCGCGTTGGCCGACGCGTGGGAACCGGCGCTGAGGGCCGCCACCGCTCGGCCGGCGAATCGCCCATGGCGTCGAAATCGTCGTGCCACGGGATCCTCGAGCTACGGGAGGTCCTGGTGTACCTGGGCCAGAAGCAAAAGCCAGCGGCGGGAGTCGAACCCGCAACCCCCGCATTACGAATGCGGTGCTCTGCCAATTGAAGCTACGCTGGCGATGGCGGCCACGTCGCGACCGCCAAGCTCACGCCCACAGGCCAAAACGACTGCCCGGTGCGCGACGCAACATCTTCTAGCGCAAGCGATTAGCGTAGGCCAAGCGTTCGGAAACTGTCAAGAGATGCCGCGGCCCCGGGCGGTCGTGAGGGGGCCAGGGCAGGGCCACACAGGGCCGATCCACCACCGGCTTCCGGCCGAAAGACAGCGACGGGCGCAAAAAAGCGGGCCTCTGATGTGCCAAATACACTTTGACAGTGTGAGATGGCCAGGGGCAAGGCAACCATCCCACGAACGCTCATCAGAGGCCCACGGGCCAGTCAAATTGTGGGCGAGCTTGGCTCGCGACTGGATCAATTGCAGGTGGCGTGCCAAAGCCGGGTCGGTGCCACGGGTCGCGCCGTTCAGCTACACCTCTGGCCTGATGAAATAAGCACTTACGCCGATGAGAGTGATCTAACTTTATTTCAGACAACGGGTTGAGCCCATTTTTCGGCTGCCTCAAGGCGCCACAAATGATCAATCGGAGTGGCGCCAAATGGAACAATCTGGCGCCTCGGTCGGAGTGGCCTGGCGGGAGTCCCCGTCGCGTCCCATTTTGGGATGCGGCGGCCGCCGGAGGTCCGAGATTCGCAAGCGGCGGCCGGCTCGCCGCGGTCCACACGACCCCGCGGCGGTATGGCCACGAGCTCCGCACGTCCGACGAGTCGACCTGTCTGGGTCCATTCTCGGAGTTCAGGCCCGGACCTGAAGCACGACCGTTGCTCGGACGCGTGCTCCGAAAACTCCCGGGTAGCGAGCTCCGTAGAACGTGGTAGTGCGATCCGCATTCGGCTGCCACGACGAACGCGAGGTGACTCGAAACCCGCGTTGCCGATATCATTGGCGCGGCGCTTACCGCCGCACCTGACTGTGTACTTGGTTTCTCGTCTACTCGCCGTTTTTTTGGATTTTTGGAGAGTTTGATTCGTGGCCCGCGATCCAGCCGTCGTCGGACCGTATCGTTGTGGACGTGACGAGCCGCTGCTGCTCATCGCGGGTCCCTGCGTAATTGAGGACGCGTCAAGCACGCTGGCCCTCGCCGAACAACTGCGTCAGATGACGGCCGACTTGCCGCTCAATCTGGTGTTCAAGGCCTCCTTCGACAAAGCGAATCGGACCAGCGTCGCGTCGTATCGCGGGCCAGGTCTCGACGATGGCCTGGCCGTGCTCGACCAGGTTCGCCAACAAACCGGGTTGCCCGTGACGACCGATCTGCACGAGCCGCATCAGGCCGCCGCGGCGGGCGAGGTTTGCGACCTGCTACAAATTCCGGCGTTTCTGTGTCGACAGACCGACCTGCTCTTGGCCGCCGCGCGAACCGGCAAGGCGGTGAACGTGAAGAAGGGACAATTTCTCGCCCCGCACGACATGCGCTATGTCGTCGACAAACTCGCCTCCGGCGGCTGCGAGGACATTTTGCTTTGCGAGCGGGGGACGTTCTTCGGTTATGGCCGGTTGGTGAACGACATGAAATCGTTGCCGGCGATGCGCGAACTCGGTACGCCCGTCGTCTTCGACGCCACCCACAGCGTCCAGGAGCCGGGCGGTCTCGGCGGTCGCACCGGCGGAAACCGCGCGCTGGTCGAGCCGCTCGCCCGAGCTGCGGTCGCGGTCGGTGTCGACGGGCTCTTCTTCGAGACGCATCCCGATCCCGAGCGCTCGCCCAGCGACGGACCGAATATGGTGCCGCTCGACGAAATGCCCGCGCTGTTGGCTCGCCTGGTGCGCCTCCGCGAGACGGTGGAGAGCTTGTCGTGATCGGCTGGTGCGCGGAATCTGAAGCGGCGTCGACTCGCGGCGGGACCATGCGCAGCCGCTGGTGGCGCACCATCACGGTCGCCTTTCTGCCGCTGCTCGTGTGCGGCGGATGCCAGGGCGGAGACGAGCTGCCGCCCGATGTCGACATCTCGGGCAGTTCGCGGACGAAGGTCGATCTGTTCGAGTTGGCCTGGGACAACCTGGAACGCCTGTCAGAGTATGCCCCGCAACAGCCGCTCGAGGAAACGGTCGCCCGCTTGAACCAGTGGGCGCAGACCTCTGCGCCAGAGGTTGCCTGGCAGGTCGATCCGTTGTTGGATTCGCTGCCGGCGGACCTGATCAACGACCATGTTCGGCAGCGGTTGGCTTCGTCGAATTTCGTGGCCACCGACGGGCCGTTCTTGCAGGAGGCCGTGCTGATGCGTCGGGCCTCGGCCTTCATCGTCGGCGACGCGACCGATCCGCTGGAACAGGCCCAACGACTCTTCGATTGGACGATTCGCAATATCCAGCTCGACAACGCGGCGCTGCGAATGTGGCCGGGCGAGAATTTGCTGCTCGGTCGGGCGAGCGAGCTCGACCGTGGCTGGGTGTTTGCCATGCTTGCCCGTCAGCGACAGCTCGACGTCGTGTGGCTGGCGATTGCGGAAGACGCGGAACGGAGGTCGTTTCGCATTTGGTGTCCGGCCCTGCTTCACGACGGGGAGCTCTATCCGTTCGACGTGCTGTGGGGCGTGGCGATGCCGACCGCGACGGGCGAGGGCGTGGCAACGCTGGCGGACCTGGCCACGGACGACAAGCTGCTACGACAGCTCGATGTCAGCGGGCTCCCCTATCCGGTGCGGGCGGACGAGCTGAGCCGGGTCTTGGTAATCGTCCCGGCCCGCGAGCCGTTTCTCTCCCGTCGCATGCAGATCGTCGCCGAACGATTGCCGAAACGATTGCGCACGGTGTTGCACATCGACCTCCGGCGGTTGGCCGACGAGTTGGCGGAGCTGCGGCAAGTTGGCGCCGTGCGATTGTGGATTTGGCCATTCCAGTACGCGCGGCAGCGCGACGTCAATTCGGCCGAAGGGAAGCAGCTTGCCGACGGCGTGGTCGCCGAACTGGCTCCCTTCTTTGCCAATCACACGATCACGGTCGAAGCCCGCAAATTGGGCGATTTCGAGCAAGCAGGCTATGAGAGAACCGTCTGGCCGCTCTGGTCGGGGCGCGTGCATCATCTGGCGGGCAACTTCACTCCGCCCGTCGAGGAGCAGACGGCGGGCCAGAGCTTTGCCGCCGCGATTCCGCTCTACCTGATTGCCCGCACGAAAATTCAAGATCGCGCGGTGCTGCCCGAAGGCGTGCGGCTGAGCGCCGAAGAACAGGCCGCTTGGGAGCGACGGCAGGCACTCGACACGTACGTCTACGGACGCATGCAACTCGACGCCACGTATTGGCTCGGTCAAATTCGCTTCGACCAGGGCGATTACGCCACCGCGGCCGAGTTCTTCCAGCGCACCTTGAATCTGCTGGGCAAGAGGGCCCGCGCCACGGGTGTCCGTTACAATCTGGCCCGCGCGTACGAGGCCCTGGGCGACTATGATAAGGCGATCGAACAGTTCGAAGCCGAAGGTTCGCCCGCCAGTCAGTTGCGGGCTCGGCGGTTGGCAGCCGGCCGCGCGGCTTCGTCCGCTTCGGATGCCGAGGCGTCCGAGTAGTCGTTCTCGCCACGCGCTACCGCGGCGCCCCAGCAGCATTCCATGAAGACGCTCTTTGCCCGTCAGTGGTTCTTGATTTGTCTGGCCGCTGCGCTGGTGGTCGGCTTTCGCTTTGCCACGCCGCTGGCCGGGTTTGCCCAGAACTTTCCGGTCCCGCTGTTGGTGGCCTTCGTGCTTTTCCTGATGGCGTGGACGCTCGACGCCGACGCCCTGCGACGCGCCGTCACGCGACCTCAGGCGGCTGCCCTGGGAGTGACCGTCAACATCGTGCTGTTGCCGGCGCTGGCGTGGCTGCTCGGTTGGTTGCTGGTCGAGCCGCTCAACTGGGGACTCGCCCTGGCAGCGGCCGTGCCCTGCACGTTGGCCTCGGCGGTCGTCTGGACCCGTCGGGCCGGCGGCAACGACGCGGTCGCGTTGATGGTCACCATGATCACCAACGTGAGCTGCTTCATCACGACGCCGCTGTTGTTCTGGCTGCTGACCGGCAAGGATGCCGAGACCGGCCGCGATCCGTGGCAGATGGTGCTCAAGCTGATGCTCGTGGTGGTGTTGCCCATGGTCTTGGGACAAGCCCTGCGCCTGGTGCCGGCCGCCGCGCGGTGGGCCACCGCGGAGAAACGCCTGGTAGCGATCGTGGCCCAGGCGGGCATTCTGACCATGGTGCTCGTGGGCGCGGTCAACTCGGCCCTGAAGCTCGAAGGCGCCATGGCCGACGGGGGCACCGGCGGACCGACGCTGTGGCAGTGGGTCACGATGATCGTGGTGGTGATCGTGCTGCACGTGGTCGTGCTGTGGGCCGGATGTTTCCTCGGCCGACTGACCGGCCTGGCCCGCAGCGATTGGATCGCGGTCGGCATCGCGGGCAGTCAGAAGACGCTGATGGTCGGTCTCTATGTCGGACTCGAACAGGACCTCGGCGTGGGCCTTCTGCCGATGCTGGCGTACCACGCGGTCCAGCTCCTGATTGATACGCCGGTGGCCGATTGGCTCCATCGCCGCGGGGCGTCGGCCCACGAAGTGCCGCCCGCGTCCGCCGCGAATTTGCCGGCCGAGGAAGCGGCTCCCTGACGATCTGAGTCCGCGGGTATCCGCTCGGGCGGAGCAGGTCTGGCCGCGGCGTCCGATCGACCGACTCTTGTCCGTTTTTTCACCCGGCGGTATATTGCTAGGTTCAAGCTAGAGGTAGGTTGGCCCCCGCGAGCGAGGCCGGCAGACGCTCCGCAAGCGGCGCGCAGTCGCCCGGCGAGAACGACCGACCCAGACAATTCGTCATCGCGCCCCCGGCGCAGGATCAGGCAGACATGCAGAAAGACATTCATCCCAACTACGTCGAAACGGTTGTCAAATGCGGTTGTGGCAATACGTTCGAAACCCGTAGCACCGTCAAGGAGTTGAAGGTCGACATCTGCAGCATGTGCCATCCCTTCTACACGGGAAAGCAGAAGTTCGTCGACACGGAAGGTCGCATCGAGAAGTTCAAGAACAAGTTCTCGGGTGCGGGCTATGCCAGCCTCAAGCGAGGTGGCAAGAAGAAAGAAAAAGCCGAAGCGGCAGCGGATGCCGAGTCTTAGCTGAGTTCTCTCGAGTCGGATGCGAGGCGCCGTCGCTGCGCGCCTGTGGCCGGTTACGCGACATCGTCGACAACGACGTTCGCGTTGCCACCGCGGCCGACGCCGGTGCGTTTGTTTGAGAACGAGACCCCACAGCGAGTCGATCTTCGATGCGCGAAATGCTGGACGAAAAACTGACCCGGTTCGAGGAGTTGGAGAAGCAGCTCGTCGATCAGGAGGTGTTGAGCAACCCCGATCGCCTGGCGGCCGTGGCCCGCGAGCGCGGTTCGCTGGCCAAGCTGGCGACCAAGTATCGCCGTTTTCTCGATGTCACCCAGGAGATTCAGGAAGCCGAGGAATTGGTCGCCGGCGAAGACGCCGAGATGCGCGAGCTGGCCGAGGCCGAGATTCCCGAGTTGAAGGAGGATCGCGAGTCGATCTGGAACGACCTGCTCGACATGACCATCGGCGGCGAAGAGGCCAACCGCACGCGGCTGGTGATGGAAATCCGCGCCGGCACCGGGGGCGACGAGGCGGCCCTGTTTGCCCGCGACCTGTTTGAAATGTACAAACACTACGCCGAAAAAAAGGGCTGGAAATTCGAGATCCTCGAGGCCAGCCCCACCGAGCTGGGCGGCTTCAAGGAAATTATCGTCGGCGTGGAGGGCGAAGGGGTCTTCCGCGAGTTGCAGTACGAGAGCGGCGGCCATCGCGTGCAGCGCGTGCCCGAAACGGAGACCAAGGGCCGTATCCACACGTCGGCCGCCACCGTCGCCGTGATGGCGGAACCGGAAGACGTCGAAATTGAAATCAAGCCGGACGATTATCGCCTCGACATCTTTCATGCCAGCGGGCCGGGCGGTCAGCACGTCAACAAGACCGCATCGGCCGTGCGGCTCACGCACTACGAGACCGGCATCGTCGTGCAGTGCCAGGACGAAAAGAGCCAGCTGAAGAATAAGACGAAGGCGCTCCGCGTGCTCAAGACGCGGCTCTACGAGGCCAAGAAGCAAGAAGAGCATCAGAAGCGGGCCGATCAGCGGAAGTCGCTCGTCGGCTCGGGCGATCGCAGTCAGCGGATTCGCACTTACAACTTTCCGGAGAATCGCGTCAGCGATCATCGCATCAACCTGACGCTGTACAAACTCGATAGCATCCTGGCGGGCGACCTGCAGCCGGTCAGCGATGCCCTCATCGAGCACGAACGACAAGAACAACGAAGCTCGATGGGCGACCTCGACTGATTGCTGATTTCGAACCTCGGCGTCCCTGGTAGTTCCGCGTCTCCATTCGTTGGCCCGTCCCCGTCCGTTAGCTGGAACCGCGCGATGCCCGATACCGAGGTCTGGACAATCGGCCGGTTGTTGAACTGGACGACCGAGTACCTGGCCGGGCGCGGTTCGACGTCGGCACGGCTCGACACGGAGCTGTTGTTGGCCGAGGCCTGCGGCTGCGAGCGGATCGAACTTTACACCACCTTCGACACCCCGGCCAGCGACGCCACGCGACTCACCTTTCGCGAGCTCGTGCAGCGACGAGCCGAAGGGATGCCGGTCGCCCATCTGTTGGGACGTCGCGACTTCTACTCGCTGACGTTTCACGTCACGCCGGCGGTGCTGATTCCGCGACCCGAGACCGAGTTGCTGGTGGTGACGCTGCTCGATCTGGTTTCCACGCGCGACGGACAAGGTGGGGCAGCGGCGTCGAAGCTTCGCATCGCCGACGTCGGCACGGGGAGCGGAATCCTGGCGGTGTGTGCCGCCCGGCACATCGCCTCGGCCAGCGTGACCGCCATCGACATCTCGGACGCGGCCCTGGAGGTCGCTCGGCGAAACGCCCGCGAGCACGAAGTGGCCGACCGGATCGACTTTTTCGAGAGCGATCTGTTCGACTCCGTGCCGGCGACCGAACCCTACGACTTCATTCTCAGCAATCCGCCGTACGTGGCCGAAAACGAGACCGAGTTGCTCTCGCCGGAAGTCCGCGACTACGAACCCCGCGAGGCACTGTTCGCCGGGCCGACCGGTGTCGAAGTCATCGAGCGGCTGGTGCCGCAAGCCGCCGAGCGACTCGCGGCGGGCGGCGCGCTGCTGCTGGAGATCAGCCCCATGATCGAGGATCGCGTGGCGGCACTGTTCGACGGCGATGCGGCCTGGCAGCGGCAGGCGACGATCAAGGATCTGGCCGGACTGCCGCGGGTCGTGGTGGCTCGCAAGACGTGATGCACGCGGGCGAGTGCGTCCGCTGCCGCACACATTGAGGTTACGGAAAATTCACGGACGAGTGGCATGGAAGCGTTTCGCATCCTTGGTGGGCAGCGTCTTGACGGTGAAGTCCGCGTCGACGGAGCCAAGAACGCCGCCTTGCCGGCGATGGCCGCGGCCCTCCTCGGCGACGAACCGCTTCGTTTGACCGGCGTGCCTCGCGTGACCGACGTGACGACACTTGCCGCGGTTTTGCGACATCTGCACGTGGCCGTACGCCGCGAGAACGATATCTTACAGCTGGAGAGCGACGCGTCCCGTGGCGAAGCCTCGCAGCGGTTCCTCGCGCCGCAGCACCTTGTCGCGCGGATGCGGGCCAGCTTCTGCGTGCTCGGTCCTCTGTTGGCACTTCGCGGTCGTGCGGTCGTGTCCTTGCCAGGCGGATGCCATCTCGGCGATCGGCCGGTCGATCTGCATCTCCGCGGACTGGCCGCCCTGGGTGCCGACATTCGTCTGGAGCGCGGCCACGTGGTGGCCGAATCGAAACGGCTGCGCGGCGCGATGCTGAGCATGTCCGGAAGGCATGGTCCCTCCGTAACTGGCACGGCCAACGTGCTGATGGCGGCGACGCTGGCCCGCGGCACGACGACGATCGCGTCCGCCGCCCGCGAACCGGAAATCGTCGACTTGGGTCGCTGCCTGAGGAAGATGGGCGCGAAGATCGAGGGCCTCGGCACCTCGACGATCGAAGTGCACGGCGTCGAGCAGCTCGGCGGGGCCACACACCAGGTAATGCCCGATCGTATCGAGGCGGCGACGTTGCTCGCGGCGACGGCGATCACCCGAGGACAGGTCACGTTGCGCGGCGCGCCGGTCGAGGCGCTGCAGAGTGTGCTCGAGCTGCTCACCGACGCCGGCTGCCAAATTGACACGACGCCGGACACGATTCGCCTCCGTTCGCCTGAGCGGCTGCAACCGATCTGCTTCACGGCCCGCCCCTATCCCGGCGTGCCGACCGATGTCCAGCCGCTGCTAACGGCCCTGGCAACGCTTGGCGGCGGGACGAGCACGATCGAAGACCAGGTCTTTTCCGCGCGTTTCCGTCACCTGGCCGAACTGCGACGCCTCGGCGCACGCATCGAACTTGAGGGCCCGCGCGCGAAAGTCCGCGGGGTCGAGCAGCTCACCGGCGCGCACGTTTGTGCCACCGACTTGCGGGCCGGGGCGGCGTTGGTGCTGGCCGGCCTGGCGGCCCAGGGCGAGACGCTCGTTCACGACGTGGCTCCCATCGACCGCGGCCACGAGCGACTGGAAGCGAAGCTCAGTCGACTGGGGGCCGACATCGAGCGTGTCCCGAGTCAGCGTCGCCCGACCTTGCTTATGAATCGCCAGCGAGCCCGCGAAAGAGCCGCTGTCGCAGCACGTTCTGCGCCGAGGTGAACGAATCGTCGCCCGTCGATTCGCCGAGCGCGCGGTAGACCATGTGATACTTGGCGTCCAGATCGTCGGCGTAATGGACGATCGTCGCCTCGGGCGTCAGGGGCGGTTTCGGCGAACCCCACTCGGGCAATCGCTGGTGGGCGACGATCACGTGCTCCAGGCGAAGCAGAGTCTCGGCGTCGACGGGGCACACGGTCGCCGCCTCGCGGACCAGGTCGCGCCCCTGGAGGATGTGGCCGATGAGATGTCCCGCCGGACCGTACTGCGCGCCCTCGGGACCGACTTCATATTCGCGGAGCTTGCCGATGTCGTGCAGGATCGCCCCGGCCACGACGAGATCCTTGGAAAGCGGCGGCTGCATGTCCGGATAGTAATCCTGATACTTCTTGGCCAGGAAGACGCTCGTTCGTGTCACGCTTAGCGTGTGTTCGAGCAGGCCCGCGACATAGGCGTGGTGGTTCCGCCGCGCCGCGGGAAAGCGACAAAAGTCCTCGCGATGCTCGCTCAACAGGTGCTTGACCAGCGCGGCCAGCGACGCGTCGGCGATCTCTTCGTCGACGATCGTGAGCAGCTCGCCGAACATGGCCTGCGGGTCGAACCGCGATTGCGGCTGACACATCAGCGGATCGAACCCGTCGTCGTAGTCGGCATCCGCAACGGGGCGAAGCTTGCGAATCTCCAACTGCGGCCCGTAGTTGGTTTCGCGAAACGTCGCCCGCAGCTTGTAGAATTCGCCGGGCGTCCACTCCTCGCGACAGGCGGCCGCGTGAACCGAGTCTTGCCAGATCGGAAAGCTCACTTCGCGCTCGGCATCGCGAAAGGCGACCTTGTAGTAGGGCTTGCCGTCGCGCGTCGTGAGCTCCTCTTTGCTCGTCAGCAGGGCGAAAAAGTCGCCTTCCTCGCCGTCGCGCATCTCCGCGAGCAGGACGGTCGCGCCGGGCCGTGTCGTCATGGCAAAAGTCTCCGGGTCCGTTTCTCGCACACGGGCTTGTAACGCGCCGCGGCGTCTGGCCGGGCGGCACGCCCCCAAAGGCCCTCACGCACCGATTTTACCGCCTGCTCCGGTGCCGGCGAGTGCCGGCCGCGTCAATTTGCGGCCACCCGCTCCGGCACCTCGCGGGGAAGCGGATCGGCCACCACGCGATAACCGCGAATCGGTTCGGGCGGATGGGCGATGGCGTGATCCAGCATCCGTTGCATCTGGGCGGTCAGCTCCGTGGTCAGCGGATCTTCGTCCTGGCCGCGGACCCGCCGCGTCGGCACCTCGATGGCGTCGCCCACATGAATTACGACGTCGAACGGCGCATGCAGCGTGACCGCGTCGGTCAGATCCTCTTCGGTTCGCTCGACCGTCTCGATCAGGTGTTCCGGCGGCGGGTCGCCGTCCAGGTAGCCGGGCAGATAAAGTCCCCATTGCTGGGCCGCGTAACAGGCGGCCAGCTGTTTCCAGCGTCGCGCCCGTTCCTCCTCGCCAACCTTCTTGTCGATCATGTCGGGCAGAATGCGGGAGCGGAGTCGCTGAATGCGGTGGTAGTTGCCACGTCGCGGCGCCTCGTCGGAGACCCACTCGGCGTCGATCGGCCCCAGCGCGTCTTCCAGAAACCGCTCGATCCGCTCCTGCAAATCGCCGCTCCGCACCTCGCCGAGAAACTCGCGCTCGCGGTTGGCGAGCTGGCCTTCGGTAACCCGCAGTACGCGCTCTTTGAGCGACAGCCCGTCGGACGGGCCGAGGTTCATCCGCCGATCGAGGTCATCGAGCACCGGCGTGAGCGTCTCTTCGAGCGAGCCGCGAAAGTAATACTTGAAGATCAGCCCGTGCACGACGACCTTGCCGGGCGGATTCTGCTTGGCGCGGCGTTTGGCGGCCATCCGAGCGATCGAGGCGGCTCCGTCCAACAGCGGGGCGAGGCGATCGTTGTGTCGCGTCAGGTTTCCTTCGGCGAAGAGAAAGATCGGCCGATCGGCGTTGGCGATCGATTCCACGCTGAAACTCAGCGAGGCGTGGTCGGGCGCCTCGCGATTGATGCTGAACGCCCCGCAGCGCCGCATCAGGTACTTCTCGTACCAGACCTGGTTGAAGGTATGTCGGCTGGCCATGCAATAGAACGGGTGATCGACGGCCATCGTCAGCCAGGCCGCCGCCATCGGATCGCAGGGACGCGCGTGATTGCTGGGCAGCAAGATTCCGTGTCCCGCGTCGAGCGACGCCCGCAGCTTTTCGCTGCCCCGCACCTCGCAGCCGCGCAACCCGTAGTACTTTCGCAGATACCAGCTTGCGATGAAGTTCGACAAGAACCACGGCCACAAGCGACCGCGATGGGCTGGAATGAACTCGTACGGGGCTTCGATGACGACTTCTTGCATAACCAACGCGTGCGGGCTCGTCCCGCGGATCGGAGGGGGGCGATCGCCCTGCAGGAATTTACCGGGCCGGCCGTGGCGGCGCCAATGTGGCATTGTAACCGGCAAATCTTGCCGCAGCGGGCGTCGGAAGCCGGTTCGCCTGGAGCCACCCGGCGGCGGTGGCCGAAGCTGTTCTTAGAGCGTTCTTCATTTCCCGGTCGCGGCTCGGCGGGCTACGACCGCGTTGGACGTCGTCGAGGGTGCATCGACGAATCTCCTGGATTCGCCTGCTTCGGTCTCCTTGTCAAACTTGCCTCGCTATCCGCCGGAGACGCGACATCGATCTGACAGAACGCTCTAGTCCTTCCTGCTTCCGCCCGCCGGTCCCGCTCAGGCGACTCTCGAGATGTCCACGCTCCGCCGCCAGAAACGATCGCCCCGTCGTCGCCCCGCGGCCTCGACGGCCGCGCGGTTCATGGAGCCGTTTCTCGACTATGCCCGCAGCGAATGCCACCTGGCCGAGAACACGGTCCGCGCCTATCGTCGCGACCTGGCCCGATTCTTCAAGTGGCTCGGCAAGCGCGACCTGTTCAAGATCGGCATCCGGCAACTGGCCGATTATCCTCGCTGGCTGCAAACCGAGAAACTGGCTCCGGCCAGCATCGCGCGCCACATCGTGGCCCTGCGGGTATTCTTTCGCTACTTGCAGCTCGAGGGCGTCGTGAAGGAGAACCTGGCCGAGTTGCTGGGCACGCAGAAGCTCTGGCAACGCGTCCCCGAGGTGCTCTCGGCCGGCGAGGTCGACCGCTTGCTGGCCAGTCCAACGCGAGAGGACCCGCACTGGCGGCGCGACCGCGCGATGCTCGAACTTCTCTACGCCACCGGTTGCCGGGCCTCGGAACTGAGCGGGCTCAAGGTGGCCGACGTCCATCTCGACCAAGGTTACTGCATCTGTCACGGCAAGGGTGACAAGCAACGCATCGTGCCGCTGGGGCGCCGCGCGGTGCGGGCCATCCAGCAATATCTCGAGCGCGAGCGGGGAAAACTCGTGGAGCGCCGCGACGAAGATCCGCCCTGGCTGTTGCTCTCCTCGCGAGCAGGGGCCCTGCGTCGCGAGCGAATCTGGGAACTGGTCAAGCGCTACGCGGCTCGCGAAGGACTCTCACGAGCGGCGAGTCCCCACACGCTGCGGCACAGCTTTGCCACGCACCTGCTCTCGGGCGGAGCCGACATGCGTCAGGTGCAGGAGATGCTCGGTCACGCCAGCATCGCCACCACGCAGATTTACACGCACGTCGATGCCGCCCGCCTGCGCAAAGTCCACCAGCAGTTCCATCCACGGGGCTAGGGCGGGGCAGGGATTCGCCCTCACGGTTGCTTTTGTCCGGACGTCCGCCGCGGGTCGCCAAAGCGAATCTGTTCGATCAGCGTGACGATCTCGGCCTGGCCGTCGACGTCGCGAAGGTAGCCTCGCACCGCGGTGATGGCGTCGATCGTGTGCACGTAGTTCAACTCGAAATCGGCGTGAATCTCGACGACGGAAGGGCCCGGTTCAAGTTCGCGACGGGCTCCGCGCTCGTTCTCCCGTCCCGCATAGAGTTGTCGCACGCGGCGGTGCAGGGCGGTGAGCGGCGCTTCACCTTCCGCGCCGAGCCGCTCCCCGTTGAGAAAGGCGGCACTCAAGCGTCCTTCGGCATCGGCGTGAAGCCGTAAATTGAGCAGCAGGGGAACCACGTCGATCCGTTCCCGCGGCTTCTCGGAGCCGCGGGGCATCAGCAGCTGGAAGTCTCCCTCGGCCTGGCTGATCTGGAACGTGAGCAGGAAGAAGACCAGCAACTGAAACACGATGTCGATCATCGGCGTCACTTGCAGCTCGATCTTGTCGGCAGAGTTGCTGCGACGAATTGTCATATCGGCATTCTCCATGAGCCGAAGTGCGGGGTCGCGACGCACGGTCGTTCGACGCGGCGCGTGCGGCGATCGGCGCACCGGCGAGCGGCTTCACACTTCGTGAGTTTGCCCCTAGAGTTGGCTGCCCGTCCGCCAGAAACGCCTAGCCGCCCTTCTTGACCGGCTGGGCGAAGCGGATCTTTTCGACGAGCGAGATGACTTCATCCTCGCCGTCGATCTTCTTGAGTCGACCCCGCACCGCCGTGATCGCATCGATGACGAAGCGGTACTTCAGCTCGAAGTCGCACTGAATCTCGACCTCGTAGTCGCCTTCGGAGCTGGAACCCTCGCCGACTTTGCCCAAAATTCTCTGGTGCAGCTCGTCGAAGCCGCCGGTGATCGGCGAGCCCTCGAGCGTCATCGTGGCCAGGTTGCCCTGGGCGTCGGCCGTCATCCGCAGCGGTAGCTTGACCGGGGCCACGTCGGTCAGCGTTTCGGTCGACGGCGCCCCCGGCATGAGGATGTTGAAGTCGCCTTCGACCTCCACGATGTTGAAGGTCATGATGAAGAAGACGAGCAGCTGAAACACGATGTCGATCATCGGTGTCATTTGCAACTCGATCTTGTCGGTCTTGTCACGCTTGCGAACTTTCATCCGACCTCTCGCCTGTCTCGCTCCTGAGCCCCGTCGCCCTGCCGACCCTGCGGCCCGCTCAGCCGCCCTTCGTCTCCTCCTTGGCGCGCAGGCGGAACCGCTGAAATCCCTTCGACTGACACAGCGTGATCAGCTTCTGCACCTTGCCGGTGGGGGCGAGCTCGTGCGCCCGAATGATCACGGGCACTTCGTCGATGCCGCCAGGGCCGACCTTCTCACCGGCGGCGCGGCGTTCGCGAATCAGGCGGTTATCGAGATCGGGACTCTCGACGTCCATCAAGTCGCCACCCAGGATGACCATGCCGTCGGCGGTCATTTGCAGCGTCACGGGAAATTTGAGTTTCTGCTCGGGCGGTTTGGCCAGGGCACTCGAAGGCAGCTTGACGCGGTCGTCGGCGTCAACCTTGGTGAAGTTGACGAGCACCATGAAGAAGGCGATCAGCTGGAAGACGATGTCAATCATCGGCGTCATATCGCCTTCGGCATCTTCCTTCTTTTGCTTTTGCAAACGCATCCGATTTCCTCGCTTTCTCGAGCCGGATCGCCGGCTCTAGTTCGTACGCACCGAGCCAAACGACTCCGCGCGACCTGCCCCCTTAGGCCGATTTCTTGTCCTTGCCCACGCCCTGGAATCGGCTCATCAGCCCTTCGCTGAGGATGCCCACTTCGAGCACCAGACGCGAGGCGCGATTCTTGAGAATCGTGAAGGCGCCGATCGCGGGAATTGCGATCAGCAGGCCAGCGAGTGTCGTGAAGAGCGCCTTCGAGATACCTTCGGCCAACTCCTTCGGTTTGGGCGCCGTGTCCGAGCCCGCAATCTTGCGGAACGAGTCGATCATGCCGTGCACCGTGCCGAACAGTCCGATCATCGGGGCCAGGGTGCCGATCAGCGCCATGTAGCTGAGCCGGTGCTCGATCTTCATGTCCTCTTCTTCGCCGACCTCCTGCATGGCCTCGATCGCCTGGGCGTAGCCGGCCGAAAGTTTGCCGAGCCCGGCCGAGAGCACCTGGCCGAGGAACGACTCGTCCATCTTGGCCAGTTCGTAGGCCTCCTGGTACTCCTTCTCGTCCAGGTGGGCCTCGAACTGATCGACCAGCTCGAGCGGCACGACCTTGCTGCGACGCAGCATGAGAACGTTCATGACGAACAGGGCCACCAACGTAAAGGAGAGCGAGAGGAACACGATCAGGTAGAGCCAGCCGAGCGAGGCGATGATCCAGGTGAGCAACGGTTCCTGCTTGGGGGGGGGCGTCCCGCCACCGTCGCCCTGGGCAAAGGCGATCTCCGGCAACCCGAACTGGAACACGCCGGCCAGACTGATCACCGTCAGCAGTAGCAACAGCGACAGCCCCGCGGGGCGAAACCACTCGTGGTACAAACGCTTGAACATAGGGGCCTCCAACGTGAATCTTGGTAGCGCGCCCGGATTAGTCGACGTCGATGCGCCGACCACCCTGGGGCTCATTCTTCTCTGTGTTTCCTTGGTGTCGCTGCGGACGTTTCTCGCATGTCCCAGCGGGCGTGTCCGTCGTACTCGCTCGCGGTCCTTCCTGATTTGCTTCCCGCGTCCTCCTCGCCACGCCGTGCCAACCCGCCACGATGGTCGTCTCCCCGGTAGGGGTCTATTCCCAACTCGGGCGTCGCTCTATTCCCACATTCCCACGGCTCCGTTCGTGCTCGCCCGCCGCAGTCACGCTGCCGGTCAGGAGAATAGGGAACCCGAGCTCTTATTTCTATTTGCTGGCCGCGGTTCGCGGGCCCGCTCCGCTTCGTGCGGCACGTCGAGTCGGGCCTTCCGCTCCGATCCCAGGTCGTAAAGGGGCAGCAGGCAACACCTTGCAAGCGGGTCGGCGGGCGCTGACGGGTCGCGCGACGCACATTCTAAACCGCGCCAAAACCGCTTGTAAACCACTGCGGGACGCGTTCCCCCGATCGCCGGGAACCGGCTCGCGGGGAGAACATCGCATCGCCGTCGAGGGCGACTGCGACCGGTCCGGTTCCGGTGCGGGCCGACGGGGCGCCTCTGGCATCTACTTCTTCAGCCACTCGCTGTTGGGGTACAGGTCGCTGAGTTCCGATTTCGTGTCGGCGGCTCGCTTCGTCTCGTCTTCCGCCTCCCACAATTGGACGAGTCGGCCGAGGGCCTCTTCGTGCGCCTCGGGAATCTGGGGATAGAGGAGCTGGATGCGAAGGTACGCCATTTTCTCTTCTTTGGCATTGCCGCCGATCCGGGCACAGCGGCCGAGGACCAGATAGGCATTGGCCAGCACTTCGGCCTCTTCTTTGGGCGTGGCCAGGATCACCTTGTGCACCATGTCGATGGCCGCATCGGCCTGTCCCCCTTCGGCCATCGCGTTGGCCATGCCGAGACGAGCCCGATCCTTGTAGCTGTCGACCTCGGGCCCTTCGGCCGTGCTGGCGGCGATCTGCTTGAACAAGTTGACGGCCTCGTTGCTCTTGCCTTCGGCCTGCCAGGCCTGAGCGGTCTTCATGTTCATGCCGAGCTGCCATGCCGGCCAGGGTGCCGCGTTGGTAACGGCCTGGTACTGATCGCGAGCCAGGGCAAAGTACTTCGCTTCTTTCTTTTCTTTGCCCAGCGCGACCACGACGTCGCCCAGCAACTCCTGGGCTTCGAAGAGATGATAGTTGTCCTTGCCGATCCCCTCCACGAAGGACTTCAATTTGACCGCGGCCGAAGTGAGCCGCTCAGCCCGTTTGGTGCGGGTTGCCATGGCCAGTTTGGCAAAGCAAAGCGCGTCATAGAAGGCGAAGTCGGCGCGGATCGACGGATTGGTAATCGTGTCCACCTTGACCTTGCGGAGCGTCGATCGGGCACCTGCATACTCGCCCGATAGGGCAGCGCGGCGGGCGCTGGTCAGTTCCCTCGGCTCGTCGTCGAACTGGATGTAGCGCACCTCGCTAACCGGAATGCTCGGTCTGCCGCGGAGGCCCACTGCCGTCGGCGAGAGCGACTCGACGTCGCCCTTGCGAGGACTGCCCTCGCCGTGGAGGTAAATCCGATCGTCCGCCCACAGGCTCGACGACATCAGCAGCAGGATCAAGGTCAAACAGGCACGTCTTGCCATGGGGTTACCTCTTGTTGGTCTTTCGCGGGGTCGATCGGTCGCCACGTTGTGCCGCGGCGCGGAGCGAAACCAGCGGGCCGGTTGGCCATTAGGGCAACTGGGCCCGCACCGCTTCGAACTTGGGTTTCCATTTCTCCCCGCCTAGGTCGGGGTGTTGTTTCTCGAAGTTGTCGAGCGTCCGCTTGGCGACCCCGAAAAGCTTCTGGTTGCCAGCCTTGGCCAGGGCGACCAGACAATTCAGGTTGCCCAGGTGCGCTTCGAAGTAGAGGTTCCGGTAACGGGCGTCGTTCGGCTTTCTGCCCATGTAGCTGCTGATCACGGAGGCCAAGCGTTTCCAGCCCATGATCAGTTTCGTGTTCGCCTGGGCCCCCGGCGGAGGATCGCCGTCGCCAAGGATCGCTTCCTTGTACTGGCCGTCGGCTTGCAGGGCGAGGGCGGCCAGTCTTTGGGCGTTGGGATAGCTGTGGTGGGTTTGCAGTACTTCGCGAATCGTAACCAGGGCGTCGCCGCTCTTGTCGGCCCCGAGCTGGCATTCGGCCAGGGCGATCTTCAGCGCGGTGAGGGAGTTGTCCTGGAGCTTGAACTCCCGCTTCCGCTTCATGATTTGCTCAAAGGCGACGACCGCTTTGCCGTAGTACAGCTCGGCCTTTTCGCGTTGCTTGTCGGCGGCCGGCCCAGTGGGGAGATTTTCGAGGATCGACTCCGCGACTTCGCCAAAGCTCTGCAGCGTCTGGCCGACCCACAACAGCGAGCCATAGGTGCTGCCGCTCTGATCGGCGATGCGGAAGAGAATCGTCTCGAAGGCCTCGGAGAGCCGCGCGGCCCCTTCGTCGTCGCCCGAGTCGCGGCGGCGGCGGATATCGGCCTCGATCTCCTTGCCCAAATTCGTATAGGTCGCCGCGACGGTCGACTTCTTCTTGCTGCTCTGTTCGAGCTTCTCCATCATCGCGACCACGGTGTCCTTGGTCTTCGCAAACTCGTCGTCCTCGAGCGTGGAGAGCAACTTCACGTAGGTCTGCAGCGCCGTACGGTAAACGCTCGTCACCAGGGCTTGGTTCTGAGAGAAGCGCTCGTTGCCGGCTTCGAGCAGCGTGAGCGGGCCAATCTGGTCATGCTGCAGCCAGGCGATCGACTTCTGGGGCTCGTCGTTCTCGACATAGACCTGGGCCAGGTAGAGGGCCGGAAAGCCGAACGTCGGGTTGACGCTGCCGCCGGCCAGGCTCGCTTCCAAACCTTCGCGAAGCAGCTGCTCGCACTGGTCGATCAGGGCGGTTCGCGCGTCTTCTTCGAGCGACTGACGCGACTCGCGATAGCGTCGCCACAGTCGCGGGCCGAGCATCAACTGGGCCGAAGGCCGTCGTGAGGCGCCGCTGGGCATCTGCTGCAGATAGTCGAGGGCCGTGTCCAGGTCGTCGTCCGCCACGGCGAACGTGATCAGGCGATACAGCGCGTCGCCCGCTTCCTCGCTGCCTTTCCACTGCTTGCTGATGTAGCGAGCCAGCGACTCGATTTGCTGGCGCTCGAACTTGCCGTCTTCGCCGCGCTGCTGCGCCGCGGCAAGCAGCTTCGCCCAGGCCTTGATCGCGATGTCGCCCGCCGAGCTGGCTCCGTAGACGTTCGGGTAACGACGTGCCAGGTGTTCTCCGACGACGGCCGCTTCCTCGTAGCGCTGACCAAACCAGTAGACGATTGTCAGCCGCGAATAGGCGTCGCCCACGTCGGCCGACTTCGTGTCCGGCTGGGCCATCGAGAGCGCCAACCGCAGCAGCTCCTCGGAGCGGGCCAGTTGCTCAGCCGCCTCGGCCTCAACCTTTTCGCGCTCCGCGCCGGTCGCCTCGTCCAACGCCGCGTGCGTGACGGCCCACTGCTGATAAAGGATCTGGGCCTGACGCAAGGCCTCGGAAAAGGTCTCGGGTTCCTCGGTCGCGATGCCGATCTCTTCGCCCGTCAGCTTGCGATAGAGCACCGCTGCTTGCGGTTGAAACTCGCCCTCGTTTTCGGCCACCAGTTTGGCGGACGCCGTGGCCAGTTCGACGATGTCCTCGCGCTGCTGCTGGACTTGCTTGAGCTTGATCTTCTCCATCTTGTCGGCCATCTTCACCGACAGCGATGCCCGCAGGTACGCAACCGCAAGCCCCTCCGGCGACTTGAGATCCTCTTCGCTCAGCTTCAGGTCGCTCGAGCGCATGGCGCGCTCGTAGATCGGCTGGGCCAGGCGATACGTCTTGGCCTCGTCGACCTGTTTGCTCCACAGCACCATGGCGGCCCGAATCGCCTCCAGCAGCAAACCGCGGAGCTGTTTGGCCTTCTTCAATTCGTCGTCGTTGAGAATGCTCTCGAAGCAGGAGAGGGCGAAATCGACGTTGCCAATATCGCGATAACATTGACCCGCCCGCACGATCGCCCGCAGTCCGATCACCAGGTCGAAGTGCTTGTCGAAGAACTCTTCGTACAGCTCGGCGGCCTTGGTCAGCTGATCCCGATAGGGCCCGCTTCCCTTGGCATAGGTCGAAGCCAATTCCTGCTCGATCTCCGCCTGCTGGTATTCGGCCCGCACGAGAATGTTGTTGAGCCGCTCGCGGACGACCGAGATGTCGCCGGTCACCGAGGCGGGATTCTTGAGCAGCTCGGCTTGTCGCTTCGTCACCTTGCCGGCCACGTCGGCCAGGGCCTTACGCGCCTGGCCCAACAGATCGCGCGCTTCGCCGCGTTGGCTGTCGGCCTCACCGCCGACAAGGGCCAGCCGGGTCTTCGCCATCGACTGATACACGCCCGCCACCTCGAACAGGCTATCGATGGCCCGCGGATGTTCGGGGTTGGCCGCGGCAAAGGCCTTGAAGCTCTTGATCGCTTTGAGGAACTGCGCCTCTTTTTCTTCCTGACGCTCATCGGGAATCACTGCGCCCTGGAAGTATTCGGTGCGGGCATACAGGAAGGGCAACGAAGACTTGGTCTCGGCGTCGACCAAGGGGCTGTCCTTGATCATCTCGAGATATTCCAGCGCCGTGTCGAAGTAGTAGCGCTGATAGAGGGCCTGCAAAAAGCCGTCGACGTCTTCCGCCGCGGCGGCCGGAGTCGGCGCAAGCGACCCGCTGGCGAGCAGCGATACGATCAGCAGCACCGCCCCGCCAAGCCCGGGGGTGAATCGAGAGTGCCTCATCTTGATCTTTCCGTAAACTCGAACAACTCCAGAAGCCCATTCGCGGCCATTGCGAGCGTCTTGCCCGTTGGTTTGCCGCTCGGCGTGGCCACGACGATGATGCTCCGCGACGCCCTGTCGACCACGCTTATTGAGCCCTGCGCAGCCAATAAACCAGGCCGACCAGCGGGAGGCCGGCATCCCGGCTATCACCGCCACAGCGAAGGGCTCATTAACAACGCAGTCATCAATAAGCATAATTTCCTGGCGCTTATTGATCAACCAGTTGGCCATCTTGCCCGACCTTTCTCGTCTTCTTGGTTGGCGATCTCACACGGTTCAGGGACGCACGTGTGGCCTCGCCGCGTCGTCGACGACTTTGCCGCTGCTGAACGATTCGTGAAAACCCCGCCTAGAGCGCGTCTCGTTTATCTCTAGCGTCTTGGCGAGCTACGGCTGTGCTTGGCGACGTCGACCTGCATCGACGAATCTACCAATTCGTCTGCTTCGGTCTGGTGGCCAAACTTGCCTCGCCGGCGCCAATGACGCGACACCTATCCTGGACACGCTCTAGCTATTTCCTGGACACTTGGCGCGCGACGGGCGTGCGGTCGTCGCGCGTCGACCGCTAAAGGCCGACGGCTTCGGCCCGCACGATCAGATCGAGCAGTTCGCCGAACGAGGCGTTCTCCGCCACTCGATCTTGGACACGTTGGGCCACGTTGCGCACCGCGGCCAGTTGTCGTCCCTCGGGCCGCGTGTGGACCGACTGACGAAGTGACTCCGCACTGGCCACAGCCACGGCGGCGGCCTGCCAGGGAATCGCTGCCTCTTCGAAGCTCGTGGCAAACTGCCAGCGGCTGATCCGCTGCTCGTCTTGCCGCGGTTCACGCGTTTGAGGGTCTTGCCAACGCAACTTGGTCTGCGCGACGGTGTCGGAACCACGCCGCTTGAGCTGCAGTTCGATCATCACCGTGGCCGCTTGCGAAGCGTGCATCGTCAACGTCAGCGACTCGCTTTCGGAGCCGACCACGGTCGTCGCTTCGTGGCCAAGCAAGCGATAGGCCGCGACCGCTCCAGGGTCGAAGGTGATCTCCAGCGCCGCGTCGCGGGCCACGACCTGCGAGCGTCCCGCCAGCGTGCTTCGTGCCGCCCAATAGATCTCTGGTTCGTCGTCGGCGACCTCGTGTTCGGCCTTGGCCGCCTGAGCCAACGGCACCAGGCCCGAGTCGCTCTCGGGATCGGTGGCCAGGTCGACCACGGACCAATCGACCGCCGCGCGCCGCGCGGTGGCCAGCTCGTCGATGAGCGACTCGAATCGCGCGGGGGAAGCCTCGGCCGACTCGGCAATGCCGTCGCTCAGCCAGAGCACCGCGCGCCGGTCGCCGAATTCGATCGCTGCTTCCTGCGAGAGCTTTTCCACTTCGCGGAGTGCCGTGGCGGTGTCCTGTGTCGGCATCGCGTCGAGCGCGGCGACTGCGGATCGCAGCTCGACGATGCGATCGCGGCCGGCGCTGGCGATTAGAGGCTGCCAAGTGCTCGGCTGATAGTTCGTGGTTGCCAGCGTGACCCGGTCCTTTTCTCCGAGCGAAGCGAGGAGTCGGTCGAGCGCTCCGCGCACACGGGCCAATTGTCCGTTCCGCCGCATCGTCGGCGAAGAGTCGACGAGCACGACCAGGTGGACCGGTGCCGGGTCGCGTCCGGCTCCCGCCGCCGCCTGGACCCCGATCTGCAAAAGCCGCGTGTCGACGTCCTCGCCAGCCGGGGTACTAAACGGAGAAATGCCTCCATAGCTCCGCAAGGCCAGGGCGGCATCACGGGGCGGGGGATAGTCGTAATCGATCGCGTTGATGAAGTCTTCGGTGCGGACGCGACGGGCCAGGGCCGCGCGCAGTTGGGTCAGCCGTCGCCCCCGCAGTCGCTCTCTCGGCAGGGCGCCGCGGAGCCAGTCGTAGCTGGTCCGTCCGGCGTACAGCGGCAGGCCACGCGTGCGGAACTCGTCATGGGCTGCCGGCGAAACGAACGGGTGAAAGCCGGTCCGCATCTGGGCGGCCAGGGCGTCCGCATCGACCCACGGCGGTCGCACACCCCGCCACGTGCGCCGCTTCGCCACATCGAGCTGGGCGATGTTGGTGCGCGGGTCGCCGGCAAAGACCGAACCGTTGGCCGGGTCGGCCGCAAGCTCGTCGTCCCCGGCCGGGCCGTCGTCGCCGGTGGCCAGCGGTGGCAGTTCCGGCAACGGGTCGAACGACTTCACCACGATCGGCGTGTCGCCGGCCGGACCGCCGCCAGCGGGCAAGTCGCGCAGGATGTCCTCGCCGACTGCCCGGTGACCTTCGGCGTTCGGGTCACCGTGATCTGGGCGGTCTTGCTGGCCCTCGCTGACCAGCAGCCGCTCGCCGTCTTGAATCGCGTGGCCCGCGTCAGTGTCAGAATCGGCGTCGGTGACAGCTTCGCCCGTTCCATCCGATTCAGGCCGCTCGGCAATCGGGTCGTCGAGATACCAGGAGCCGAAATAGACGAAGCCGATCAACAGAGCCAGCGAGAGGGCCAGGCCGCTACCCCAACGCCAGAAATCGCTTTGCCGTCGGCGCGTCCGTCCCGGGGCAGCCGAAGTCTGTCGTGGCGGTCGCGAGACCGGCTCGCGCGGTGGGGCGGGAGGAACCTGCCTGCCCTCGCCAGGAATCGCCTGCAGCCGTTGCAGCAGGCCCTCGGGCATCGTGACGTCGCGCAGTCCCGCCGCGATCTCTTCGTCCTGGGCCAGCGTCTGGTTGCTATCGCGGGTCGGCTCCTCGCGCGCTTCCTGTACGGCGCTCGTGGCCGCTTCGGTGGCGGTGCCATCGGCAATCGCCCTTAAGTCCGCGAGCAACCGCTCGGGAACCGGCACATCGCGCAGACCGGCGTCGATCGCCGCGTCGTCCCAGTTGGGCGTTTCGCCGACCGCGCCCACCTGAAGTCTGAGCAGAAACCCCTCGGGCACGGCCACGTTGCGCAACCGCGCATCGAGTTGCTCGTCGGTAAGCCCATCGCCTTCGGCGTGCGAACCCCCTTCGAGACGCGCAATTCGGCGGAGTCGCCGCAACAGTCCGCTGGGCAGCGGAATGCGTCGCAGTTGGCGCTCGATCCAGCGATCGGGCGACGGGTCTCGATAGGGAAGCTGAGAACGACTCATCAAACTAACTAACCGTGGCGGGCTAACTAACCGTGGCTGACTTGCGGACGCGAAGTTACACGGCCGCGACACGCGGTGGGAACCTCGATCATCTTGCCCGCTTCAATCTTCCGCGACCGCCAACAGTGCCTTGCGCAGCTGTTTTCGTGCGCGACTGACGCGCGACAATACGGTGCCGATGGGGATGGACAGCGTGTCGGCCGTTTCTTGGTGGGTTAACTCGCCGACCACGACCATCAGCAGGCACTCTCGCAACTCGGGCGAGAGCCGCGCGAGCGCGGCCTGCATCTCGTCGGTGTATTGATCGGCAAAGGGGTCTTCGTAGGGCGCCGCCACGTCGAGTCCTTCGGGATCGGACAACGGCTGTGGCTGCGGCTTGTGTCGCCAGCGATCGACCGCACGGCGACGCAAAATCGTAATCAGCCAGGCGCGCTCGCTATAACCGGTGCGAAAGCTCTGGCGACTCTTCCAGGCGGAGCGGTAGGTGTCCTGCACGATATCCTCGGCTTCCTGCGCATGCCCGACCATTCGGTAGGCCATGCGGTACAACGTGGGACCGTGCTCGGTCACCAGACGCTGAAAATGAGCCTGCGACAGTGCCACTTTCTGCTCCTGCATTTCGGTCGCCTGGTCCTGGCCCGCGGGGCAGACCAGACGCACCACCGATCGGTTCGGGCTGGACGCCCCCAATTATTCCCCAGCCGGGTGCCAATTTCACCGCCTCGCGGAGGGCTTTTTGGCCGGAAAGGGGCCCGTTTCGCCTCTTGCCACGTCCTCAACGGCGCCCCACCATTGCCGGCGGCCCCGGGGCCCCTCGCCTGCTGAGAGCCGAAAAGGCGTCAACCCGAGAGTGCGAGAGTGGAGATGCCTGCTGCGACGTCGGAGCCGCGTGCCCGCCTGCTCGGAATACGGCCGCGTCTCCGCATGCCCCGTCCCCCATGTGCCGCCGGCTTGGAATATCCCGTCCGCTCGGAATACTCGTCGCCAACGGCCACGAAGGCAACGACGGGCGAGCGTCTGTCTCGCCGCTTCGATGCGCCGGCGCGGGACGCCCGGCGAACGATCGCGACACCACGTGACGCGGTGCCGAGCGACTCGCACCTGGCCCCGCGAAAGTCGGCTTACATTGTTGGGTTTTCGTTGCAGGACTAGAATAGGCACGTGTTACATTTCTCCCGCAAATCGCGTCCGCGGCCGCCGAATTATCTCGCCCGCCGCGAACAGCGTCGGCTGTTGATGCTCGTGTTTCTCTTGATGGGCACCGTGCTGGTGATGGTGCGCGTCTCCAGTCCCGAGTTTTGGGCAACCGCCCTGACCGCGCTGGGGATGGACGAGCAGGCCGCCACGGAAGTCGACGATCGTCCCACTCCGCCCGAGGAGAAGGAGCCCGAGGAGAAGGAGTACGTGCCCTACTATCCCGACCTGCCCCAGGAGAAGTCGGACGACGAGATCGAAATCCTAAGTCCCTACGAACGACAACAGTCGGTCGAAGGTCGCAATCGCCTGCCGGGTGTCGACCTGCAATATCTCGCGCGTGTCGAAGACAACCGTCCGCGACACTCCTCCGAGCGTGCCGCCTGGTTGAATCTCTTCGAGTTGCTGCTGGACAACGATCCTGAGTTTCTAGAGCGGGCGGCGCGCAACGACGTTGGCTACGTGCAGCTATTTCGCCAACCGGCGGAGTATCGCGGCCAACTGGTAACTCTGCAGGGCGAAGCCCGGCGCGTGGAGGAGCTTCCCTTCGGCAAGAACGAGCTCGGTATCGAGAAATACTACAAGCTCTATTTGAAGGTGCCGTCCGGCTTCCAACGCTTTCGGTTGGTGTTTGTCTACGTGCTCGAGCTTCCCGACGCCTTTCCTCAGAAGTTCGACATGCGTCAGGAGGTCGAGGTGACGGGCTTTTCCTTCAAGAAGGTTCCCTACGCCCGCGCCGACGGAGCGACCGAGGTCGCCCCGGTGTTGTTGGCCCGCAGTATTCGGTGGGAGCCCGAGGTCGAAGAGACGATCGATCCGTTGCACGTGGCCTGGACGACGGGGGGCATTCTCGCTCTCGTGCTGACGGTGACCTGGTTCTACTATCGCTCTTCGCGACGCAAGATCGCGACGAACGATGCGGCCGCGGGGTCGCTGGGAGCCGACGCCGTCCTGCGCTTCTCTGAAGAGGTCGATCAGCGGCGCGAGGCGTCTCCGTTTCCCGAACCGCGGATGGGCCGCCCTCCTGATGAGTCCGACTGATTTGCCCAGCAGAGGCCGACAAGCGATGCACTCCCCTTCGATCTTTCGCCGCACACCTCGCGATCGCAGCCCGGGAATTTGGGCTCCGCTGGTCCTCAGCGCGTTGCTGTTCGGCGCGTCGCTCGGAGCGCAAGAGGTGGCACCCTTTGCGGAAGGCGAGGATGAAGATCGCGGTTCGCCGGCCGAATTGCTCGACGTCTTGGATCTGACCGAGGAGAAGTTTGCCGCGCTGCGCGACGGCGAGCCGCTCGAACAGCAGCCGGAAGGACTCGATCTGTTGCACCGGCTGCTCTTTCGCCTGCCGAATATTTCCAGTATCTCGCTCGACGCCTGGGCCGCGACCGATGCCAAGGTCTCCTCGTGGCCGGCCGACACCGCCGCCTGGCGGCGACAGTTCTTTGCCCTCGAGGGGCGCATCAAGAGTTTCCGACGCGTCAAGCTCGCGACTGCCGAGGCCCTGCGCTGGAACTTTGCCCGCTATTACCGCTGCCAGGTGATGTTGGGCGAAGCGGAAACACCGGCGGTCGTGTTCGCCCGCGCGGTGCCACGTCGCTGGCGCGCGGAGACACCGCTCGACGAGCCAATCAGCTTTCGCGGCTTGTTCCTGGTGCGGGGGGCGGCCGCTGAGCCCGAGACACTCGGTCCGCTGTTGTTCGCCTGCGATCGCCTGGCGTGGCATCCCGACTCCTTGCTGGGCAATGCCGGTATGGATGTGGGGCTGCTCGACACGGTTCAATCGGGCCGCAAGCTGGGGAGCGCTGACCGCGACTGTTTCTACGCTTTGCTCACCGCGGCCGGCACAATTCCCCAGACCGACCTGAATGCGGCGGCCGACGAGAGCGTCGCGCAGCGTCGTGACGAGCTGACGGAGAAGCTCGTCGAGCTGGAGACGCGCCAGCGCGAGATCGAAGAGCGGCTCGCTGCTCATGAACGCCTCGCCGACGCCGAGGCTTCCGCGCCGGCCGATCCCGAGGTTCAGAAGCTGCGGACCGAGCTCGCCAATGTACGACGCGATCGGATCGTCGCGGAAACCGCCCTGGCCACGACGGAGCGCGGCTTTCACGATCTGCTGCGGAGTCTGATCCGGCCCAGTTCGACGCAAGGGGAGTTGCTGCGGTTTCGCGGACGGGCGTTGCGCATTTTGCGCGTGCCGCTTGGTGGCGGCGATCGCGACGTCGTGTTGCGGCATGGATTCGACCACTACTACGAGATCGACGCCACCGTGTCGCTCGATCTCGACGTCCGCTTCGAACGCGCGACGGTTGTTCCACCGGCGGAGGAGCAGGGGGGGCAGGAACCTGGGGACGCGGCATCCGATCAGCAGGCCGGCGGCGACGGGGACTCGGCGAGCGATTCGGACGACAATGACGACCGTGCGGACCAACCGAACCAGACGATCACGTCCACCGTGGAGACGGTGTCGCAGTATCCGGTGACGTTCTGCGTGCGAACGCTGCCTGAAGGGACCCCCACGGGGCCGAAGGTCGATGTGCCGATCGAGATCGTCGGCTTTCACATGAAGAACTGGCGATTCCAGACCGGCGAACGCCTGGCCGACGGCAGCTTTCGCAAGCGTCAGGCGCCGCTCTTGATCGGTCGCAAACCGCTGATCATCGACACCTCGATTCGCGAGAACACGACGCTGGCGATCGTCGGGGGATCGCTCTTCGTGCTGACCATCCTGGTCGTTTGGATCAGCGTCTGGATGCTCGGTCGTGGCGATCGGGCCTTCCAGGAAGCGGCGCTCTCGAAGCGCTATGCGGTCGACGAGGGCGTGTCTTTGAATGATCTCGACATCCAGACGGACGATGGCCCCAACTTTCGCGATTTGGGGTCGTGACCGAACTGGCGGTGGTATCGAGCGCTTCGTTGCTCGTCACGTTGCTCGTCGTTCGTCGCTCGTCCTCGTCACTCCTCGTCGCCGTCAGTCGGGACGGCGTCGGTCGGCAGACCCTCGGTCGGCACGGCGGCGGCTGACACGCCCCCGTCGGAATCGTCGCCCATCTCGACCCGATTGTCTTCCCGATAGGGGCGCTGCTCTCGATAGAGCGCCACTCGCTCGCTCATCCGCGCCTGGTCTTCGCCGAAGGCCAGACCCACGGCCCTCTGCTGCCACTGCACCGCCTGTGCGAAATCGCCGGCTTCCGCGTAGGCCGCAGCCAGCGTGTCGATCGACCCGGCGTCGCGGAACAGCCGGGCTTCGCAGGCCTTCGTGGCATACTCCACCGCCGCGGTGCCGTCGCGAAGCTCGTCGAGGGGGCAGGTCGCTCGCAGCCAGGCCAGGTTGTTGTTCACCACGGCGCTGTTGCGGTCGATCGCTTGGCCCGCCTGCAGATCGGCCAAGAGACCCGCATAATCGCCCAGCTTCTCCTTGACCATGGCGCGGTGGACGAGCGCGTCGATCTTGTACTCGTCAATTTTCTCGATCTTGCCCTGGTACTGGGACAGCTGCTCGACGACCTGGTTGGCAGTTTCGAGGGCCTCGGCAAAATTCTCTTGCGCGGCGGCAATTCGCGAACGCGTCAACCCGACGGCCATCGGGTGCTCGCTCACGCGTTTGATCTGCTCCCAGATTTCGAGTGCCTTGGCAAAGTCGCGTTTCTGCAGGTAGATGCGCACCAGCAGCATCCTCTGGGCGATCGAGCGGCCGCGATTCGTCTTTCTCAAACTGTGCAGGCGCGCTTCATCGACGAGACTCCGGTAACTTCGGAACGCCTCGACATATTCGGTGATCGCCTCGTCGTACCTCTCCAGGCCGAGCTTCGCCCGCGCCCTCAGGGTGCGGCCCTTGAGCGACTTGGGCGACCGCTGAATCACCACGTCGAGATCTTGCAGGGCCTCGTCAAACCGCTGCACTTCGTTGAAGACCTCGGCCCGGCGAAGTCGTTCCCGCAGCGACCTCGGTTCGATCAAACCGGCACGATCGAAATCCGCGTCGGCTGCCTCGCGCTCGAAACGGTAGAGATGGGCCCGGGCGCGGAGCAGCCAGGCTTCGATCGATTCTTCATCGAGCTCGAGGGCTCGATCGAGCGCGGCCAGGGCGGCATCCAACTCGTCCTTGTCGATCAACGCCTTGCCGCGCAGCGCGTGCGCCCGCGCATTGTCCGGATCGAGTTCGATGGCCTTGTCAATTTCGACGAGGGCCGGCCCCCAGCGATTGTTGGCCAGATGAACTTCTCCCAACCCCAACCGGGCCGGCACGTCGTTCTCGTCGGCCTGCAGCGCCGCCATAAAGGCGTACTTCGGCACCTGGTAGTTCCCCGTGGAGAGGTCGCGAGCCAGCAGCAGGGCCACGTTCGCCTTGGCGGTCAGGAAGCGGGCCCGCTTTTCGGCGGGCGCTCCGTTTCGTTTGTCGCGTACCCGCGTGGCAGCCGTTTCCAAGTGGACGCGAGCCAGGCCGAGACGCTCGACCTCCAACCAGGTCATGCCGACCTGAAAGTCGAGTTGCCCGTCGCCCGGCTGCAGTTCGATCGCCTTCTTGAAGTCGGCAATCGCCCGCTTGTAATCGCGGCTGTAGACATGCATCTGACCGCGCATGACGTACGTCGCGACGTCGTTCGGATTGCGGAGCAGACGGTCACTGAAGAAGCCCTCGGCCGCCGCCAGCGGCAAGGCGTTGAGCGCGCTGATCTCGCCGCGATGCGGCTTGCGGATTGACAGACGAAGGCCCCGCACGCCGCCGACCTCGACGACGCTGCCACCATCGATGACGCCCACGGGCTGGTTGTCGCGATGCAACTTCGTGCTCTGCACAACGACCGCCAGATCGCCCGGCTCCAGCGGCCTGGCCGCTTTTCCAGGCGGGACGGCAACCACGACCCCGCTGGTCGCGGTGACCGAGCACGCCAGCACGATCGTCAATGCCGTTGGTCGAATGTGGTTCATTCTTTTCCCTCGCCGTGACGCTGGCACCCCCTGGCACACCCAGAAGATCGACAGGTCACCCGGCGCCGCCTCCTCCCCTGCGTCGTGTGCTGCTAGTGTATCGTGGCCGCCGCGCTGGGGCCATTGAGCCGCCGCCACCGCCGGCCGTGCTCTTGCGGCTGTGGTCGGACCTTCGCACGGTGGTCGGGCCCGGGCGGATCGCTGCTTGCGCAGATCCGCGACGTGTCCGGCCGCCTCCGCTTCCCTTGCCGAGGCGGCCGGCCACTTGCGGCACCGCTGGCTCGCCTTGCCAGCACTTCGACAGGCAACCGGCAAAATCGACACAGCCCGTACACCTTTCCCGACGCCGTCTCCAACATCAACTCTGGCCCCGAGTTGGGGCCACGAGTTGGTTGCG
>QQVP01000032.1 GCA_003389215.1 Planctomycetota bacterium
TCGTCCTCGTCGAAGTCCTCGTCCTCGTCTTCGTCTTCGTCGTAGTCCACGGACTCCTCGCGCGGCACTTCGTCGGTCGCCGTGGCGGTCGCGACAGCCGTTTCGGCAGCGGTTAACTCGGCGGCGGCTTCGGCCCCAGTCTCGGCCGGCGACGTCTCCACTTCGACCTCCTCGAAATAGGTGCGCCGGAGCTGTTCGGCGCGGGGCATCTCTTCCAAGGCCTTCAGTCCAAACGTCTCCAGGAAGGCCCGCGTCGTGCCGTAGAGAATCGGTCGCCCTAGTTCTTCTGCGCGTCCCACGATTCGCACCATGCCTCGCTCCATCAACTGTCGCAATATCTCTCCACACTGAACCCCGCGCACCGACTCCACCTCGGCCCGCAGCACCGGTTGACGATACGCCACCACGGCCAAAGTTTCTAGCGCCGGTTGCGAAAAACGCAACCCCGTTCCCGTTCCCGTCAGCCTGCGCAACCAGGGGGCAAACTTCGACCGCGTGAGCAGATGATAGCCGCCGGCCACCTCCTCGATGCGAAACGCCCGGCCCGCCTTGTCATACTGTTGGTTCAGCTTCCGCATCAGCGTGCGGGCTTCGGTACCGTCGGCCAGGCTGGCAAGTTGGGCGAGCTTGCGGCTCGCCAGCGGCTCCCGAGCCAGGAACAGGACCGCCTCGAGCCGCGCGAGACGACCCGCGGCCCCAGGCTCGGCGGCGGGACTCGTCGAGGTGCGACCCCACCAGATCCGCGGGCGGGGGCCGGGCGCCTCCGACGCTCGACCGCCGACGAGTGCCGTTCGATAGCGACTCGACACACTCTGCAATTGGATCGCCGGGTGGGAAACGTGGCTACGCATGACCAACATCGTTGTTCGCGAAGGCTCGCGAACCCTTCGAGAATCCAGTTTGGATCGCCAGTTCGAATCGAACATCGCCTGCGCTAAACCATCGGCCATCGGCGGACCTTTGGCAAGGCCGCCTGACGAGCGGTGCCTCGGGGGCATAAGACGGGTGGGGCGGGGAGCTCGCGGGAGCGTGCGTTACGGCGCGGTCGACCCCGGAAACTGCCGCCAGCGACGCACTTGTTCGACGACCTGCCGCAGTGCTTCGACCGGCTCGGCGGCGACCGCCTGGAAGTTCTGGTGCTTGTCGCTGCCGCCGGGCAGGGCGGCCTTGCAGAAGAAGCGGAAGTTGCCGCCTTCGGCCCCATACGATTCGAGCAGGCTGTAGCTGACGCCCAACTCGCGGAGCTGACGTTCGAGGGCGACGTAGCCGACCTCTGCCGGGGGTGCCGTCGCGCCAGGGGCCAGGGGCGCTTCGTATCCGGCGGGCTGGGCGGCGTACTGTTGCGGTGGTTGGTCCGCCGGCACGGTCGACGGCTGTTCGCCGGGCGAAGCCAGTGGCGTTCCCGCCACCCCGTCAGCCTGGCCGTAAGACGGCGCCGAACCGCCGCCCCAGTCGTAATCCGTGGGGGTCTCACCTGCGGACTGCGCGATCAACTCCCACTCGACCAGCTTGTCGTGGGCGATCTCCAGAATCGGCGTATGCTTCACCGCCAGATAGCCCCCGCCACCGAGAATCACCAACATCACCAAGGCACGAAACGCCGAGGCAATCGAATCGAAGAGCTGCTTCACAGGTCGTCTCCGCGGGAAGAGAATTTCTGGGCGGCGGATGATAGCGAGCGTTTCCCGGCGGCAGCAATGGCAATTCGGCGGCGAAACGGGCTCGAGGGTTCCCGCCCACCGGTCCCCGACCACCGGCCGCACGGGAACGAGGCCCGACTTCTATAATGCAGCGTATGCAGCCCGAGCCGATCTATCTCGACAATAATTCGACGACACGGCTGGCCCCTGCCGCGCTCGAGGCGATGGCCGCGGCGGCCCGCGAGTTTCCCGGCAATCCGGCCAGCCAGCATGCCGCGGGTCGCCTGGCACGACGCCACTTGGACGAGCTCCGCGAGCGACTGGCCGCCCACCTGGGCGTGAACGTCACGCGGCGACCGGAGGACGAGATTGTCTTTACGAGCGGGGCCACCGAGGCCAACAACCTGGCCCTGCGGGGTCTCCTCGGCCCGGCGCCCAGTCGGCTGCTCGTCTCCGCGATCGAACATCCAAGCGTGTTGGAGGTCGTCGACCAGCTCGCCGCCGCGGGGCACGACGTGGTGCGATTGCCGGTCGACGAGCGGGGCGTCGTCGCGCTCGACGTGCTAGCAGCGCAGCTCAAAACCCCCACGCGGCTCGTCAGCGTCATGCTCGGCAATCACGAAACGGGCGTGCGGCAACCGCTCGGTGAGATCGCCGAGCTTTGTCGCGACGCGGGCGCCCTGCTGCATACCGACGCCTCGCAAGCGGTCGCCAAGACGCGAGTCCATTTCGGCGAGCTGGGCGTCCACGCGCTGACGCTCTCGGCCCACAAGTTTCACGGGCCGTGCGGCGTCGGGGCCTTGGTGCTGGCCGCGGGCGTGCGTCCTCTGCCGATGCTGGTAGGCGGAGCTCAGCAAGCCGGGCTGCGGGCCGGTACCGAGTCGGTGGCCCTCCCGGCAGGCCTGGTCGCGGCGCTCGACGCCGTGTTGGCAGTCGAAGGGGTGAAAACAGAGGGTGACGCGTATCGCGAAGTCGAAGCGAAATTGGCCCGCTTGCGCGACGCCTTCGAGGCCGAGCTGGTCGCCGCCCAGCCGGAGATCGTGATCGTCGGGGCCGACGCCGAACGACTGCCGCAGACGTCGTGCGTGGCCTTTGAGCCGCTCGAACGACAGGCGTTGTTTCTGGCCTTGGACCTGGCCGGCGTCGCCTGTTCGACCGGCAGCGCCTGCGAAAGTGGCTCCAGCGAGCCGTCGCCCGTGCTGCGCGCGATGGGGCTTCGGGAGGGGCAAATCTCCAGCGCCCTGCGGTTCTCGCTGAGCCGGCTCACGACCCCCGCCGAAACGGCTTCGGCGGCCCGCCGTATCCTGCGGGTCTATAACGATTTGCGACACCGCTTCGAGGCGACGAAATCGGCCGTCCCCGCTACTGGAAAGACCTGGAAAAAGGTATAATCACGGCTTGCTTTCGAGCCCCTTTTTTCAGGCATTTTGCGCAACGTAGTGCGCTCGCTTTAGTCGGACGGAGCCAGCGTGGTCAGCGGCGTTTTTTCTATCCCGCTTTCGAGTTCAAGTGGCGATTCCGCGGCCTCCGCTGCGCACTCGCGACGCTCGAAAAATGCGACCGAGAATCGGCTAGCTGCGTTCTTCGGTGGCGGTGAAAACCGCTTGGTACAAGCCGCCGTCGAGGAGCTGCTGCGCAGCAGCAACCCGCCCTACAACCCGCTGGTCCTCTGCGGTCCGAGCGGTTCCGGCAAGAGCTTGCTGGCCGGTGGCATCGCGGGCCGCTGGACCGAAAGCCCCGCCGCCCGCGCGGGCGAAGTGTTTTGCCTGGAGGCTTCAGCTTGGGCCGAGGAGTTTGCCCGCCGACGCGCCCCACGTCGCTTGGCGGCTTGGCGCGAGCACTACCGCGGGGCGTCGTTGGTCGTGCTCGATCATCTCGATGCCCTCCCGACCAGTCGTGCCGTCGCCCATGAGCTGGCAAGGCTTATCGACGCGCTCACCGCGATCGATGGGAAAGGTCGGCACGGACAGCTTATCGTGACCATGCGCGATCGCCCGGAGGCGACGGCGAACTTGTCGTCGGACGTGGCCGCACGACTGAGCGGCGGCCTGGTCGTTCCGCTGGCGTCCGCGGGCAGCGAGGCCCGCAGGGCCTTGATCCTGGCCAGCTGCGAGAAACACGAGCTGACGTTGAGCGACTCGGCCCTCGAGTACCTGGCCGCCGGCACGGAGCCTCCCATGGCGGAGCTGCCCGCTCTGGTGGAACGCCTTGCTCGGCGGGTCGCGGCCGGACAGATCGGCGATCTGGACCTGGTGCGTGAGTTCGCTCCGCGCGGCGTCAACCGGCGGACTGTGCGTATCGACCGCGTGGCCCGTTGTGTGGCCCGCTACTACCAGCTGAGCGTGGCGGATCTGAAGAGTTCATCGCGGCGACGAAATGTCGCGGTAGCCCGGCGGACTTTCATCTACTTCGCCCGCGAGGTGTGCGGCAAGAGTTTCGCCCGAATCGGAGCCTTTCTGGGCGGCCGCGACCATACGACCGTGTTGTACAACTATGGCAAGATTTGTGAATTGCAGGAGAGCGACCCGGCGACGCGGTTGGCGATCGCGGAGATCCAGAGGAAGCTGCTGGCTTGAACCAACGCGCGGCAGGCCGTGCCAAGTGCCGGCTGTGGAAAGCCGGTCGACGGAATGTCGACAACGACAGAATCGGCCAGCCACTCGAATGAGCAACCAGGAGCCTGCTCCGCGGCGCGACATCGGCTGAGACACGATCGACCACCTGGCGACGGGCAATGAACGCGAATTCCACACTGCGACGGATACCGATTTTCGTCGCTAGCGGTTTGGCAGCCGCGACTTGAGTCATCGCCGGGGCCGGAACGACGAACACGCGCGGCGGATCACTATTACTGCTGCTAAAGAAATAAGAAATTATTGCAAAGGATGAACTGGAGACATCCCACGGGAAGGAAATTCAAATGAAGGTCAAGTGTGAACGGACAAAGTTACTCGAGGCGTTTCAGACCGTCGCGAGCGTGGTGCCCAGCCGCAGTCCGAAACCGGTGTTGCAGAATGTCAAACTCGAGGCGAGCGCCGATGCCGCGATTTTGATGGCCACCGACCTGGAGGTCGGGATCCGCGCAGTGGTGCCGGGCGTCGAAGTCGAGGTGCCCGGCAGCGCATTGTTGCCGCTGAGCCAGTTCGGCCCGATCTTGCGTGAGTCGCCCGATGAGACTCTGTTCCTCGAGGCCGATCCGCAGGGTACCCTGGTCCGCGGCGAGCGGAGCCAGTTCAATCTGGCCGGCGCGAATCCGGACGAGTTTCCCTCGGTGGCCGCGTTTACCGAGTCGGCCTATCACGAGGTTCCGGCTCGCTTCTTGCGCGAAGTGATTCGCCGCACCGTCTTCGCGACCGACACCGAGAGCAGCCGCTATGCCCTGGGCGGGGTCCTCTTCGAGTTGGACAAAGACAAGCTCACCGCCGTTGGCACCGACGGTCGTCGCCTGGCCAAGATGGAAGGTCCGGCCCTCTCGGTGGGCGGGCAAGAGACGGGCGATCAGACCACGATCGTGCCGACCAAGGCACTCACGCTGATCGAACGGGCGCTGAGCGACGCCGACGCGGAAATTCAGATGGCGGTCCAGCCCAACAATGTGCTGGTGCAGAGCCAGCGCGTGACGGTATTTTCGCGGCTCGTGGAAGGTCGTTTTCCGAAGTGGCGTGAGGTGCTGCCGCAACGCAGCGATTTTCACGCGATCGATATTCCGGTCGGGGCGTTTCTCTCCGCCGTGCGACAAGCGGCCGTGGTCACCAGCCAGGAGAGTCGCGGCATCGACTTTACCTTCGGTTCGGGGTCGGTCGTGTTGGCCGCACAAACGGCGGAGATCGGACAATCGCGGATCGAAATGCCGATTGCCTTCGACGGCGAACCGATCACCACGGTGCTCGATCCACGCTATATGAGCGACTTCCTCAAGGTGCTCGATCCGGAAAAGACCTTCCGCTTGGAAGTGAAGGACTCGGAAAGTGCCGTGGTCACCAGCACCGACGACGGCTATGCGTACGTGATTATGCCGATGACACGCGATCGATGAGCAAGGGAGGAGTTGGAGCGATTGCCGGGAAATCGAAGTCCGGTCCGCGGGGACCTCAGCATGTCGGCGAGTTGGTGAGCGAGCTGTTGGCCCGCCGCGGAGTTGGCCGCCGGCTGGCGACGGCCGATCGTCTGGCTGCCTGGCGCAAAGCGGTCGGAGCCGAGTTCGCCGAGATGACGCGACCCGGCGCCGTGCGACGCGGTGTGTTGGAAGTGACAGTGGCCCATTCGGCCCTCGTCCAGGAATTGACTTTTCAAAAGATGGAACTGCTGCAGCGAATTCAGAAATGTTGGGGCGAGATTCGTGACCTGCGCTTTCGCGTGGGTTCGATCGAATCGTGAGCGGCACGGCGGGCGCGGCCCGCAGTGCGACGCAGGAAACAGGTTGTTAGCGAGGTAACAAGAAAACGAATATGGCAAGCGAACCGAACGAAAATTCACAAGCGGGCGACGGCGATTACGGCGCAGCCGATCTGAAACGGCTGAGCGATCTGCAGCACGTGCGCGAGCGGCCGGCGATGTACATCGCCGACACCACGGCCCGCGGTTTGCACCACCTGGTCTACGAAGTCGTCGACAACTCGATTGACGAAGCGATGGCCGAGTACGCCACCTTCGTGAAGGTCGCCATCAACGAGGACGAGTCGATCACGATCGAAGACGACGGCCGTGGCATTCCGGTCGAGAAGCACGAACAACTGACCGAGGAAATGGGTCGCGACATCACCACGGTCGAAGGCGTGATGACCGTGCTCAAGTTCGGCGGCAAGTTCGAAAAGCGTGCCTATCAGACCTCGGGCGGCCTGCACGGCGTCGGCGTGACCGTGGTCAATTTTCTCTCGGAGTGGTGCGAGGTCGAGGTCTGTCGTGACGGTCATGTCTATCAACAGGAATACGAACGGGGCGTGCCCACCAGCGAGCTCCGTCGTGTCGGCAGCACGAAGCGGCGGGGGACGAAGACGACCTTCAAGCCCGATCCGCAGATCTTTCCGCAAACGAAGTTCTCGCAGAGCACGCTGCAGCGGCGGTTGCAGGAGTTGGCCTTCCTGAATCGCGGGGTGACGATTCACTTTACCGACAAGCGCTCGGGCGACGAGCACACCTTCCAGTACGAGCGCGGCATCGAGGAGTTCGTCGAGTATCTGAACCGCACCAGCGAAGCGGCCCATCCCGACGTGATCTATCTGACCGCCGAGCAGGACGGCGTGTCGATGGAAATCGCCTTGCAGTACTCGACCGAATACACGGAGAACGTCCACACCTATGTCAACAACATCTGCACGACCGAGGGCGGCACTCACCTTTCCGGCTTTCGCAGTGCGCTGACCCGCTGCCTGACCCGCTACGGTAAGAAGCAGGGGATGTTCAAGGATCTGACCCCCACCGGCGACGACTTCCGCGAAGGCCTGACCGCGGTCATGTCGCTACGGGTGCCGGAACCGCAGTTCGAAGGGCAGACCAAGACAAAGCTCGGCAACAACGAGATCGAGGGAATCGTCAGTTCGGCCGTGAACAAGTTCCTGGCAGGTTATTTGGAAGAGAACCCCCAGGTCGCCAAGACGATCATCAGCAAGGGTCTCTTGGCCGCGGAAGCCCGTGTGGCCGCGCGGAAGCAGAAAGAGTTGATTCGCGAGCGCAAGGGCGCGCTTTCCAGCGGAGGCTTGCCCGGCAAGCTGCGGGACTGCACCAGTCGCGAGGTCGACAAGTGCGAGCTGTACCTGGTCGAAGGCGATTCGGCCGGCGGCAGCGCCGAAGGAGGCCGTCTGCGTGAGTACCAGGCGATTCTGCCGCTGCGTGGCAAGATCATCAACGCCTACAAGTCGCGCGAGGACAAGGTGCTCGCCAACGAGGAAATTCGCAGCATGATCTCGGCGGTCGGCATCGGCATCGGGGCCGATCAGGACCTCGACAAGCGCCGCTACGACAAGATCGTGATCATGACCGACGCCGACGTCGACGGCTCGCACATCCGCACGCTGCTGTTGACGTTTTTCTATCGCCAGATGTATGACCTGGTCTCGAAGGGCAAGGTCTACGTGGCCCAGCCGCCGCTGTTTCGCGTGACGCAGAAGAAGAAGCGTCGCTACGTCCAGACGGAAGAAGAGATGAAGGCCCAGCTACTGGATCAGGGTCTGGGTGATTCGAGTTTCGATCCCCGCGATGGTCGCAATATCGAAGGCGACGAGATGGCGAAACTCTGCCGCACGCTCGCGGCGCTCGAAGATCCGCTCACCGCGCTGGAGCGGCGCGGCATCAGCCTGAGGGCGCATGCCCTGCGGCAGGATCCGGCCACCGCGAAACTGCCGGTGTTTCACGTCTTTCTGGGCGGCCAGGAGCACTGGTTCACGACCCGCTCGGATCTGAACGCCTTCATCGCCGAACAGGAAGAGGCGACCGGCGGCGAGCTGACCATGGTCGACGAGCCGCACGCCGGCAACGGCGACGCCAGCGCCGCGGCCCGCCGACTACACATCGTCGAGCTGAACGAAGTTCGCTCGATCAACACGGCGCTGTCCGATTTGCGCGAGATGGGTTTCGAGATTAACGCCCTGTTCCCCGAAGATCGGACCGGCGTCGAGGAGGCCCGCTTCATGTTGCGGCGGGGCGAAGCGGAAATCGGTCTCGACGACTTGCGCGGGTTGCTGCCGGCCGTTCGGGCCGCAGGCGAGCGGGGTCTGCAGATCACCCGCTTCAAGGGCCTGGGCGAAATGAACGCCGAAGAACTTCGCGAGACGACCCTCGATCCGGAAAATCGCACGCTGCTGCAGGTCACCATGGACGACGTCTCGGCGGCCGACGACCTGTTCCGCGTGTTGATGGGCGACAAGGTCGAACCGCGCCGCGAATTCATCGAGCAGCACGCCCTCGACGTGACGAATCTCGACGTGTAGGGCGGCGGGGCACGATCTTCATGTACGGATAACCGCAATTTGTCATGTTCTCGCATACGGACAGATGAAGATCTTTGCGCTGTCTGATATAACGCATTGACATTGTGCGCGATGTTCGATGTTGCATAAATCCATTCGATAGTTATGTATCTGCCTGACCACGAACTCGAAGAAGTGCTGCCGCAGCTGAAGATTCAGTCTCTTTATGCAAAGCATCCGTTCGAGGCAGACGAGCAAGTCCAGCCATCATCAATTGATCTTCGATTGGATTACGTTTTCTGGCGACCGCGTAAACATCGGCCGATCGATCTGAGGCGAGCGGCTCTATCGGAGCTTGATCCCCGTAGGTATTGGGAGAAAGTCGAGATTCCCTTTGGTCAGGCGATTACGCTTAGAAAGGGGGAAATGCTCTTGGGTCGCACGGTGGAAACATTCACAATTCCGCCCCAGTACGCGGGAAAATTAGAGGGTCGAAGTTCGTTTGCACGGATGGGACTGGCTATCCACTGTTCGGCCGACTTTATCAATCCTGGATATCGCGGCAACATGCCCCTTCAGCTAATCAACTATGGCCCCAGTTCCATCAAGCTGATTCCACTTATTCCCATATGTCAATTGGTCATTGTCAAGCTATTGTCAGCTGCAAGCCGGCCATACAACGAGCGTCAGCCGTTTAGCAAATACATGGATGATGATGGAGGTCCGACGTATTGGTGGCGCGATCATCGAATCAAGAAACTGCAGGAATCGCTTGGTCGTCATCACGTTGAGTTGAGCATTCAAGACGAGATTTTGAAGCTCATAGGACCATGCGAGCCAGACTTGATCGAGCGATTTGAGAGTACGGTAGAGCAACTTCGCATTGGCCAGCTAGCTAACGCCCGAGAGTTACTCGATCTTTTTTCCCAAGCAGAGAATACTGCGCGGAAATGGGCCAAATTCAAGCGAAATGCGTGGCATTGGGTAGGATTAACATTTCTTGCCATATCGATCGGCAGCTTTTTCGCCCCCCTGCCATCTTGGCACTTCTATGCCTCGCTCTTGGCCCTAACAGCTGTTTTCCTGAGCATCAGCGCTTGGATCTACTTTTGCTCCGAACCGCCGGGAGATTACCTTGGTGAGGCTGAACTAGGTGCGTTGATCCGGCAAAAAGATGGCACCTAACGTGATGTCCTTACGCCATTCACTTCGTGAACGGCCCTACCGGAATCATCCCCTACGAATTCAAACCGCGGGACATCTTTACCGTTGACGGATACCTTTTCAAGGAAATCCACTAATGGTCGGGCCATTCGGCTTGGCGAACCATACAACGGAATGTAGATCACGTACTCTTCTGCGGTATCGACGTGTGTTGCCACACCCTCAACTCGATACATCCCCCCTTTAAAGTGCCGATACCGTCCACGTCGGAGTTGTTCTGCACAACGAGTCATGCCGGTCACTCCTTAAGTAGCAACGGGGCCAACGCATAAACATGCGTATAGATAAATACATGATAACGGATGGTTATCGCCTGGGCGCGTTTCACCATAAGTTTTCAAAGTAAGCTACATGGTGCGGCATTTCTGGGCAGAATATACCTATCGTGGGATGCTGTCAACCACCTCGTTTGCCTATATAATCTAGGAGGCTCGAACACATAGACTGATATTTATGGGCGGGCTATACCTATCCGAGGCATCGAGCAAGCTATCCAGCGAGAGTTGGGCCATCACATGGGCAAGCCTCAAAGAAAAAAACTTGACGAGGAAAGGCCAGGTCCTTTTGATTCGTGGATATTGACAGTTGATTCGCAACACAGAATCCGTGCGCCCGCCGAACTATCCTTGATGACTGGTTGGCTACGTAAGCACGCAAAGAGCGTCGCATGTCGTTGCTTTGTTGGGCCTATCGGCGGAATTCGAATCGTACCAACGGACGGGCAGAACATGGTCGAGCACCGTCGCGTCTTGACGATGCTGGCTAGAGACGCGTCGCCATTGGATGAGCCAACGAGTGAGTTAACGGCATATGCTAGATACTTTTCGACAAGTGCAGAGGTTTCTATTCGACTGGAGAATAATCGACTCAGCTTCACGATTCCGGAACGTGTCAGGAAGCTTCGCGTAGCCCCAAGCAGTGGAGAGACGGCCGTAGCATTCGCCACAAGAAACATGCTGGAGATATGGCCGTGTGAGCAATGGTTGAGTCATGTACGAGCCTTCGCGGGCGAGTACGCCGATCAAATTGCCGTGCTAGCGGAACGTGCTGAAGAGCATTAACGCTGCTGCAGGTCACCATGGACGACGTCTCGGCGGCCGACGACCTGTTCCGCGTGTTGATGGGCGACAAGGTCGAACCGCGCCGCGAATTCATCGAGCAGCACGCCCTCGACGTGACGAATCTCGACGTGTAGGGCGGCGTTGCCGACTTCGGGTTCTTGCGGTCGCTGCACACGCTCTCGCGTGCGGGTTGTAGCGACGGATCCGTTTCTGACGGCCAGCGCCGTGTCGAACCGGGCCGCCTCGTAAGTCTTCGGCCGGTCAGGACCTGGATTGCCTCGCCCAGGGCCGGACCGCGCCCCCTCTGCGACCTACTCTTTGACTAGAGGGTCTCATGTTTATTAAGGGGACTCAGGCGCGCGGGGTGCCGAAATCGTCGGTCGCCGCGGGCGCGTTGGTGCGGGTTCTTGTCCCCCCTGTTGCTCGCCAGGAAACAGCTGGTCGCGATGAGAGAGCGGGTCGCCATGAAAGACATTCAAGAAATCTGCGGGTCCCTGGTCGCCGTGTTGCGGGCGGCCACTTTGGTGTTCGTGGCGGCGTGCCTGTGGTCGCTGACCGGCGTGGCCGTGGCCGCCGACGTCTCGCCCATCACCTCCTGGACGACCGGCACCACGGGACCGAGTCGCACGACTTCGGGCGACGATCGGCTGCTGATCTTCACCGCCGGCATGGAAGACGGGGCCACCGAGACCGTGACCTCGGTGACTTACGGCGGCCAGGCGCTGACGGAAATCATCGGCCAAACCACCGGCTCGGGCTTCTACGGCGGCGCGCAAATCTTCTACCTTGACGAGGCGGGCATTTCCGCGGCCACCAGCAACACCTTTTCGGTGACCTGGTCGGGGAACGTCAACGTCTCGTTCTACGCCGCGCGGATGTACGAGAACGTCGACCAGACGACGCCGATTCGCGACTCCGATCAGGGCAACAGCCCTTCCTCGTCCCCCAACCCGATCACCACCCCGGCGATGACCGTCGTGGCGGGCGATTACGTGGTGGCGGCGGCTCAGTGCGGCAACCAGAACAGCTACACCTGGAACAACAGCTTCACCGAGGGCACCGACTCCGGCAGCGGCTCGGCCCAACATTCGACGGCGGACAAGTTGATCACTTCGAGCGGCACCCAGGTCGCTTCGGCAACCAACGGAGGCCCGAATCGCCAGGTCATCTTGGGCGCCGTCTTGCAAAGCGTCCCGGAGGTTGCGGAGATCTTCTATGTGCGGCCCGACGGAAACGACACCAATTCGGGAACCGGTTCGTCGGCCAGCGAGGCCTGGGCGACGTTGGCCGCAGCCGTGGACAAGACCGCGCTCGGCCCGGCCGACATTGTGTACGTCATGACAGGGACCTACACGGGCGAGATTACGCCCAGCGTCGACGGCAGCTCGTCGCAACCGATCCAGTTCATTGCCGACACATCGGGGGCCCAGTTCGGCACGGCCGGTGCGGTCACGATAACGACCACCGGCGGCAACGAGGTGTTCGACTTGAACGACGATGACTATCTGGAATTTGTCGGCTTTACGATCCAGGCGGTCGACAACGGTTCGGGGCAGCAAGCGATCGAACTCGACAACTCCGACGGGATCGCCTTTCGCCAGTGCGAGATCTACGACGCCGACCGCCACGGCGTCGACGTGGGCAACAATTCGTCGTTGGAACTGGAAAATTGCCTCATCCGCGACAACGAGAGTGACGGGATTCGCTTATCGAGCGGCACGCTCGTGGTGATGAATTGTACGATCGTCAATAGCGGGAGCGACGGTATCGAGCAGGACGGCGGGTCCTCGACGATCACGAACTCGATCATTGCCAATAACTCATCCGATGGTCTCGATCGCGACGGCGGGACGATGACGCATACGTACAACTGCGTCTTTGGCAGCGGCGACCAGGACTTCGAAGGCGTGAGCCAAGCGACCGGCGAGATCACGTCCGATCCGTTGTTTACCTCCGCCAGCGACTTTCATCTGCTGTCGAGCTCCCCCTGTATCGATACGGGAACGGCCAGCGGCAGCCCGCCGAATGTCGATCTGGAGAACGTCGAGCGACCCGCCGGCAGCGGCTACGACATGGGTTGTTACGAATTCAGGTCCGAGAAAGGCCACTGGGCCCTCGACGAGACGAGCGGCACCACGGCTGCCGATTCTTCCGGGGCCGGCAACGACGGCACGCTCAGCGGTACCACGTTCACCAGTAGCTCGGTCAGCGTTTGTCCCACCGGTAGCACGGGTCTCTCGCTGGACGGCACGAACGACTATGTCGACTTGCCCGATCTCGACTTCGATTACTCGGGTGGCTTCAGCATCGCGATGTGGATCAAACCGACGGCGACCCCGTCCACGCACTGCGCGCTGCTCGGCATTTCGAACGGCCAGGACGTCGACGACATCTGGTTCGGCTGGGTGCCGGGCACGGGATTGGAAATCTACATCTCCGATACCACGGACGGCGGGACGACGCGCTGGCTCGACGACCTGAACGATCCGACGCTCGATGTGTGGCACCATGTCGCGGTGACGGTCGACGGCTCGGGCAATGCCACCATGTATCGCAACGGAATCTCCATTGCGACGGGGTACTTGAGTTTGCCGGCCAATACAAATCGCACGGAAAACCACATCGGCGACTCGGTGTGGCTCGATCATTTTGAGGGCGAGATCGACGACGTCCGCTTCGAGGCGGGCGTCTACACCGCGGCCGAGGTCAGCGCCCTGTACGGCTTGCTGGCCCACTGGAAGTTCGACGAAACGAGCGGCACCACGTTCGTCGATTCGTCGGGCAACGGCCACGACGGCGCCTTCGCAGGGGGCACGCCGACCTGGGTAGATGGCAAGGTCAACAACGCCGTCGACTTCGACACCTCGGGCGACTATGCCGACACCGACGCCAACTTCACGCCACCGGCGACCGGCACGATCGCCTTCTGGATGAAGGTCGACGGGGCGCCCTCGGCCCGCGAGCGAATCCTGGGCCTGGGGGGCGACTGGGAAATTCGTCACGAACCGAACGGAGAGCTCACGTTCGATATCAATGGCGAGGGTGGCTCGGACGTGGGTGCCTTTTTCCACTCCAACACGAAGGTCACCAGCTCGTCGAGGTGGTACCACGTCGCCGCCGTGTTCGACGACGTCACCGATACCTTCGAGGTCTACATCGACGGGGTGCTCGACAACAGCGGCACGAACACCATGACGGCCCAGTCCGCCAACATCCTCTCTTTCGGCACGCGGACCGGATCGACCGAGTACTGGGTCGGAAAGCTGGACGAAGTGCAGATCTTCGATCGCATGCTCTGCAGCGACGAGATCCAGGAGATCTACAGCTCCGCACCCACGACCACGCTCCGCATCATCCGCTGGCTCGAACAACGGTAGATCGACGCGACGCCGGCGTCGGCTCTTGCCTTTTTCGAGCAACTTTCGAGAATCACAGTCGCTTTGGCCAACCCGCTGCGGGTGGCTGTCCTTGGCCCCCCGTCTTAGGTGCTTCGCTTGGAAAGCCCGGAAAAGATTCTTGTCGCCCTGGCCGCGGTCTTCGTATTGGGCATCGGCGGCCAGTGGCTCGCCTGGCGGGTCCGCGTACCGTCCATCCTGCTGTTGATGGGTCTGGGCGTGGTGGTCGGCCCGGCCACGAATTGGATCGTGCCTGACGAACTGTTTGGCAGCGTTCTGCTGCCCACCGTGTCGCTGGCCGTGGCGGTGATTCTTTTCGAGGGGAGCATGAACCTGCGGCTGGCCGACCTGCGCTCGATCGGTTGGCCGCTCGGCAGTCTGCTCACCGTGGGCGTGGCGATCACCTGGGTCCTGGTGACGGCGGCGGCCCGCTATGTGCTGGCTCTTGACTGGGCCACCTCGCTGCTATTGGGGGCGCTGTTGGTGGTCACGGGACCCACGGTCATTGGACCGCTGCTGCGCCACATTCGGCCGCTCGGTCGCGTCGGCCCGATCGCCCGTTGGGAAGGGGTCGTGATCGATCCGATCGGGGCGGTGTTGGCCGTGCTCGTCTACGAAGCCCTCTTCGTGCACAACGCCCCCGATTTCGGTTCCGCCTGGCAGATCGGGGCCTGGGGTCTGATGCTGACGCTGATCGTCGGTATCGGACTCGGCGGTGGCGTGACGATCTTGTTGCTGTTCGCCTTGCGGAAGCATATGGTGCCCGACCACCTGCAAAGTCCCGTCACGCTGATGGTCGTGCTGGGGGCCTTTGCGGCTTCGAACGTGATGCATGAAGAAACGGGGCTGGTCACGGTTACCGTGATGGGCCTGGTGCTGGCCAATCAAAAGAAGGTCACCGTCAAGCACATTCTCCAGTTCAAGGAGAATCTTACCGTCCTGTTGATCTCGACCCTGTTCATCGTACTCACGGCACGGCTCAACTTCGCCGACATCGCGCAGCTCTCGTGGCGGGGTCCGCTCTTCGTGGCGGTGCTGATCGTCTTCGTCCGCCCGCTATCGGTGTACGTGGCCACGATCGGCACGGGCTTGAAGCTGGCCGAGCGAGCCTTTCTCGGCTGGCTGGCTCCGCGCGGCATCGTGGCCGCCGCGGTCGCCAGCGTGTTCGCCCTGCAATCGGCCGGGGGAGAGCGGCCCCTCGGGTCCGAGTTCGTGGCCGCCACGTTTCTCGTCATTGCCGGCACCGTGCTCGTCTACGGATTGACGACCGGCTACGTCGCCCGGCGGCTGGGCCTGAGCGTGCCTGATCCGCAGGGCGTGCTGATTGCCAGTGCGCATCCGGCGGCCCGGGCCATTGCCCACGCCCTCGGCAAGCAGAACATCGCCGTGCAGGTGGTCGACACGAATCGCGAGAACATTCGGATCGCGCGGATGGAGGGACTGTCGACGCTTTACGCGAATGTGCTTTCGGAAACGACGCTGGAGAAACTCGACCTGGGCGGCATCGGGCGCATGATGGCCCTGACGCCGAACGACGAGGTCAACTCGCTGGCCGCCGAGCACTTCAGCGAATTGTTCGGTCGATCGCAGGTCTATCGCCTTGCTCCGCAACAGGGCGCCGGCGACCGCAAGGAAGTGTCGGAGGAGTTGATTTTCGGCCGCAAGCTGTTCGGCGACGAGGTCACCTATCCGGCCCTCGATCACCGTTTCGAGGAAGGGGCGATCGTCAAGGCGACGCGGCTCACCGAAGAATATCCCTGGTCCGAGTTTCTCGAGAAGTATGGAGAATCGGCCCTGATCCTGTTCAAGGTCGACGAGCTCGGCAAGCTGACGATCTCGACGACCGACTCGCCGCTGAAGCCGCGTCCGGGAGATACCGTGATCGCCCTGGTCGACCCGAGCGAAGGGGACAAGTCGGCCGTCGTCGAGGGAACCGCGCCCGCAGGCTAGCACGGGTGGCGCCCCCGCTTGTTGGCGACCGCACGGGCAACGCACCGCGGACACTCTAATCTGCCCCGTGCCGTCGGGGTACAATGAGCCGGTTGCTCGTTTTACCTCTCGGATCGCCGCGCGTATGTTCTCGGAGCGCTCTCTCGTCGGCCCGGCCCTGACGCTTTGGCTCGTGGCGTCGCCGCTCATCGCCGGCCTGGCCGGCTGCCATTCGGCAACCGCCGATTCGCCGTCCGCAGAGGCATTGGCCCAGACCGACGAGGCGACACCGGTAGCGGCCCGCCCCGACGCAGACGCGTTCGACCCCCTGCGCTACGAGAAGGAGATCCTCGTCCGCGGGCTGCACGACCCGATGCAGATCCACGTCCTCGACGACGGGCAGATCTACTTTCACGAGATTCACGGCAAGCTCAAGCACTACGACCCGCAGAGCGGCGAGGTGACCGTCGTCGGCGAAATGCCGTCGGTCCGCTATGGCGAGGTCGGTTTCATGGGCCTGGCGCTCGACAACGACTTCGCCACCAACGGGCGGATCTACACTCTTTATTGCCCGCGGGCGAAGCGCGATCATCTGCGGCTCTCGCGGTTCGAGATCCGCGCGGGCCGGCTCGAGCTCGACAGCGAGCGGATGCTGTTCGAGTACCCGATCGATCCGCAGAGCGCGGCGCACATGGGGGGCGGCATGATGATGACGCCCGACGGATTGCTCTACATCGGCACGGGCGACAACTGCACGCCGATTCCCGAGCTGCCGGTCGATCAGCGCGACGGGTTTGCGCACAACGACGCGCTCCGCTCCTCGGGCAACTCCCGCGATCTGCGGGGCAAGGTCCTGCGCATCCGCCCGACGGACGACGGCGGCTATGAAGTCCCGGCGGACAATCTCTTTCCCGACGGCAAACAGGGCCGCGCAGAGATCTACGCCATGGGCGTGCGCAACGCCTTTCGGCTCTTCGTCGACCCGCAGACCAAATGGGTTTACTGGGGCGACGTGGGGCCCAACATTCGGCTCGACTTCGAGGTCGGCCCCAACGGCTACGACGAGGTGAACCAGGCCCGTGCCGCGGGCAACTTCGGTTGGCCGATGTTCACCGGGCCCAACGAAGCATATCGCTGGTGGGACTTTGCCACGCGGACACGCGGTCGCTGGTTCGAGGTCGACAACCCGGTCAACGATTCGCGCAACAACACGGGCCTGCGGCGATTGCCGCCTCCGCAGCCCGCCTTTATCTGGTATCCGACGACTGAGTCGCCCGAGTTTCCCGAGCTCGGTAGTGGGGGTCGCGCGGCGATGTGCGGTCCGATCTATCGTTACGACGCGGCGCTCGACTCGCCGGTCAAATTGCCCGCCGCGCTCGATGGCCGATTGCTGATTTACGACTGGACCCGCAACTGGATCAAACAGGTCGTGCTTGACGACGAAGGACGCATCGAGCGGATCGAACCGTTTCTCGATCACATGCTGTTTCGCAAGCCGATCGACATGAAGTTCCGCAGCGACGGGACGCTCTACGTCATCGAGTACGGCGATCGCTGGGGTGGCAACACCGATGCCCAGATCGTGCGGATCGTCTATCGCCGCGGCAATCGTCCGCCGGTGGCGGTTGTTCGGGCCGATCGCAGCGCGGGCAAGGAGCCGCTCACGGTGCGGCTCGACGCCGGCGACTCGCACGATCGCGATCGCGACGATCGGCTGCGTTACGAGTGGCGCGTCGGACCCCTGCCTGAGGTCGTTTCGACCGCGGCCAAGTTCGAAACGACATTTTCCGAGCCGGGCGTCTACGACGTCGAGTTGACCGCGATCGACGCGATGGGCGCACAGAGCACCGCGAAGCTGGAGATCCGCGTCGGCAATACGCCGCCGGTGGTGCGGATACTCGAACCGCCACACGGCAGCTTCTTCGAATGGAAGGAGCCGCTGCTCTATGCCGCCGAGGTCGACGACGCCGAAGACGGCTCGACCGCCGCAGCAGAGGCGAGCGGCCGCCGCATCGATCCGGCGCGACTCGTCGTGCGGACGAAGTATCAGCAGCGGCGGGCCTCGACGGACGTCGATGCTCTGGGTCAGCAACTGGTCAACGACGACGCCACACTCGAGCCGGGGCTGGCGATGATGCGGCGCACGACTTGTTTTGCGTGCCACATGGCCCGCAACGCCTCGGCCGGTCCGCCGTATGAACAGGTCGCGCGAAAGTACCAGGGCGACGCCTCGGCACGCGAGCGGCTCGCGAAGAAGATCATCAGCGGGGGCGTTGGCGTTTGGGGCGTCAAGCCGATGCCGCCTCATCCGCAACATACGCTGGCCGAGACGCGGCAAATGGTCGACTGGGTCTTGTCGCTGGCCCATTCGTCGAGCAGCGCTCCGCTGGCTGGCACGCGCGGCGCGTTTCGCGCGATCGATTTTCCCGACATCCGGGCCGACGCGGGCGTTTACGTGATCACGGCCAGCTACACCGACGAAGGTGCCGCCGGCGTGCCGCCGTTGACCGGCCAGGCGGTGCATCTGCTGCACTCGCGAAAGAAGAAGGCGGCGTTCTTCGACACCCGTCGGGGCGCGGAGATTGTCGACGAGTACGAAGGCGAACACACGATCGTGGGCCGCTTTGCCGATGGCGACTACGTCAGCTTCGCGCAGATTCGCCTAACGGACGTGGCCGAGGTTTCGTTTCGAGCCGGCGCGCTCGGCGACGTGGGGGGGCGATTCGAGATTCGTCAGGACGGACCCGAAGGACCGCAACTCGCCGCCGCGACGATGAAGCCTTCGGTCGGCTACCAGTATCAGAAGGTGCCGATTCGCGATCCGGGCGGCGTGCACGATCTGTATGTGGTGGCGGTCGTGGATGAGGCTCTGCCAGGCGACAAGAGCCAGCCGGCCGAGGGTGCGACCGGCAAGACGTCGAGCAAACCAGATCGAGGTCACGCGGACAGCGCAAAGGTGCTGGGGCTCAACTGGATCGGCTTTCATTTGACGCCCGCAGCCCAGGCGGCCCGCGAAGCGCGGATTGCCCGGGCCGAGGCGAAGCTGGCCGAACAGGCGGAGCTGGCCCGTCGCCAGACGCCACCGCCGCGGCCGTTTGTAAAGAACTGGGTGCGCGACGATCTGATCCGCGACGTGCGCGATCTGCACAATCGCGTTGGCGAGATCGAGGCGCTCGACCAAGGCGGCCGACTGTTCCGCGAGCTGGCCTGCGCCGCGTGTCATCGCGCGGCAGACGTCGAGCAAGCCGCCATCGAGCAAACCGCCATCGGGCAAGCCGCCGCCGAGCGAGTCTGGCCCGGCCCGGCGCTGACCGACATCGCCAAGAAGTACCAGCAGGCCCCACAACCCGGCCTGTCGGTGCTCGACGCGGTGCTCGAGCCGTCGGCCCAAATCGACGAGCGCTTTCGCACACAGATGTTCTTCTTGGAAAGCGGGCGCCAGGTCGTCGGCATGGTCGTGGCCGACGACGACGAGACAATCACGGTCGTCGAGAATCCGCTGGCCACGGACCGCCTCACGGTGATCCGTCGCGCGGACATTGAAGAGCAAACCCCGTCGGCCGTCTCCTTGATGCCGGCCGGCCTGTTGACGACACTGTCGCGGGAAGAGATCGTCGCTTTGTTGACCTATGTGCTCGCAGGCGGTGCGGACGAGGCCGCCGGGAGAAGTCCCTGATGAAGTTTTTCGATCGCTACCGGCTCACGGCACGCGCGCCTTCCACGATGCGTCGAGCCGTGCTGCTGTTTGTCGTGTCGTTGCCGGCGATCGGCGGCTCGCTGTTCGCCGAAGAGGCCGACTCGCCCGCCACCACCACGAAGATCGTGCTGATCGGCCACGAGCTCGATCACCCCTGGGCGACGCACATGTACTTGCCCACCTGCCAGTTGTTGGCCATGTGTCTGGAGCAGACCGAAGGGGTCGAGGCGATCGTCTCCGACGGCTGGCCAACCGACGAGTCGGTGCTCGACGGCGTGTCCGCCATCGTGATGTACTCCAGTCCCGGGGCCGAGCTGATGCTCGACGGGCCGCATGCCCGCGCGGCGCAAGAGCTCATGAAGGACGGCGTTGGCTTGGTGGCCATCCACTGGGCCACCGCGGTCAAGGAAGCCAACAAGGAGCGCCTCGGTCGCCGGTACCTGCAATATCTCGGCGGCATGTGGGTGCACTTCGTCGGGCTGACGATCGGCGATTCGACCCTGGCACAACTGCAGCCGGATCATCCGATCTGTCGCGGCTGGCAGCCGTATGAGTTGAACGACGAGTTTTATTTGAATCCGACCATCTCCGAGGCCGCCACACCCTTGCTTCAAGTGCAAGCCCAGGGCAACGATCTCGTCGTCGGTTGGGTTCACGAACGTCCTGGCGGAGGCCGCTCATTTGGCACGACGCTGGGCCACTTTCATCGCAACTTCAAGATCGAGGCCTTTCGCCGCATGATGGTCAACGGCGTGCTTTGGTCGGCCGGGGTCGAGGTGCCGGAGGAGGGAGCGCCGGTCGACGTCACGGCGGCCGACGTGGCCCTGCCGCCGCGTCCGGAAGAAGACCGGTAAGCGACCGGTCAAGACGTCGTAAACATTTGTAAAAAAACGAGTTGCGTAGCCGCGATAATTCTAGACAGAAATTCCCGCCCCCCTTAAACTGAAAGTGCCAGCAGGTTGCCTGCCGAAGAGACTTCGGCCGGCCGGTTTGATCACCGGGAAGTGCAACTTGTCCGGCCCCGATCGAGCAGGAAGCTCGGCCCCACGCCCTCCCACCTAAGCCGCCCTCCGCGCCATGACGAAGTGTCTGCGTGCCATTGCCGCTTCGCTGCTGCTAACGGGCGCGGCTTTCGTAATTTCGCCCGCGATTCTGATCGCCGCAGAGGGCCCCACGTTTTCGCCGCGCGACCTCGAGTTCTTCGAGAAGCAGGTGCGCCCGCTGCTGGTCGCCCGTTGCTATGAGTGCCACAGCGAGACGTCGGACGAGGTTGGCGGCGGGTTGCGACTCGATGCGCGCTCTTTGGCCCTGGCCGGTGGCGACTCGGGTCCGGCGTTCGTGCCGCACGAAGTCGAAGGCAGCCTGTTGATCGAGTCGATTCGCTATGGCGGCACCTATGAGATGCCGCCCGACTCGAAATTGCCGGAGAGCGAAATTGCGATTCTCGCCCGCTGGGTGGAATTGGGCGCCCCCTGGCCACCAGAATCGATCAACGATCGCGCCGACGCGAGCGAGGCCTTCTCGATCGACGATCGTAAAGCGCGTCACTGGGCCTGGTCGCCGATTGCCGATCCCGGCGTGCCGCAGGTGCGCGACGAGGATTGGGCCCGCGACCCGATCGACAACTTCGTCCTGGCCGAGCTTGAGGCCCGCGGTCTGCAGCCGACCACCCGGGCAGATCGGCATCGCTGGTTGCGGCGCGTGACGTTCGATCTCACGGGCCTGCCGCCAACGCTCGACGAGATGGAGGCCTTTCTGGCCGATGACTCGCCGCAGGCGCACCAGCGGGTGGTCGATCGCCTGCTCGTCTCGCCGCGCTACGGCGAGCACTGGGCGCGGCACTGGATGGATCTGATTCGTTACGGCGAAACGAAAGCCCATGAGAGCGATTACGCGATGCCGTTTACCTGGCGGTATCGCGACTACTTGATTCGCGCACTCAACCGCGACGTGCCGTTCGACCAATTTGTGCGCGAGGCGATCGCCGGCGATTTGCTCGCCGAGCCGCGCACCAATCCGGACGACGGCTCGAACGAATCGGCCAACGGTCCCGGCTTCTTCCAGATGACGGACGGCCATCACGGTCCGCCCGACATTCACATGGAAGAGGCCCGTGTGTTCGACGGCATGATCGACACCACGGGCAAGGCCTTTCTGGGAATGACGGTCGGCTGTGCCCGTTGTCACGACCACAAGTTCGACGCCGTGAGCACGGAAGACTACTACGCCCTGTACGGTATTCTGGCCAGCTCGCGGCTCGATTATCCCAACGTCGTCTCGGCCGAGTTGCTCGCGGCCAAGCGGGCCGAGCTGGAGGCCCAGCAAGAGCGGGTGAAGCGCGCAGTGCTGGTCGCCGCGCGGCAGAAGATCGCCACGTTCTCGGCCGACGCCTTGGCCGATCACAAAGCCGCGCACGACCCGGCGCATCCGCTCTATCCGTTGTGGCGAAGTCTTTCCGCGACGCCTCGCGACGAAGCCTCCGAAAACGAAGAGCCCGTGGTGGCCGCGGTGACGTCTTCCGATCCGGACGCGGCCGCCGCGCCGATCGATCTGGGCGGCGCCGACTTCGCCGGTTGGAAGACCAGCGGCATCGGTTTCGGTACCGCGCCTCGCTCGGCCGGCACGTTCGTAATCGCCCGCACCGGCGACGATGTGTTGCAGACGTTTGTCGGCAGCAGCGCGGCGGCCGGGCATCTCAGCTCGCGGATCGACGGTTCGATCAAGTCGCCCATGTTCGTGCTCGCCGATCGCGTCAGCCTGCGGGTGAAGGGATTGGGCGGCCGGGCGCGCCTCTACATTCAGCATTACGACCTGGTCGGCCACGGCCCGACGACGCAGAAGCTCGACGTGGCGATCAACAAGGATCACTGGCATTGGGTGCACTTCGACACGCGTTACTGGCAGGGCCGGCGGGCGTATGTCGAGGTGCTGCACAACGGCCACGAAATGGTTTTCCCGATGAACGCCCAGCACAAGCCGCGGCATCACAACGGTGCCTATGTGGCGGTCGATCGGGTGTTGCTCAGCAGCGAAGGCGAGCGGACGCCGCGCTGGCAGGGACAGTACGACGGGGTGTGGGGCCTGTTGAGCGTGGCCGGCGCGGCCGCGTCGGATGAAGAGTCCGCTCGGGGCGCCGGGGCAACGCCAGACGGCGAGCCATCGCCGGACGTCGTCGAGGCGGCCCGCGGGCAACTGACGCGACTGCTCGACCGCTGGCAGTGGGATCAACTCTCGTCGGCCGAGGGCGACGTCGTCGAAGCTCTATTAACGGCGGGGGGTCCGCTCGCGGTCACCACGGCCGACGCGCCGGAACTCGCCGCCGCGGTCGAGCAGTATCGGGCCATTTGGCGCTCGATTCCAGAGCCGGTCTATGTCCGCAGCATGACCGACGGTTTTGGCACCAACGAGCCGGTCTACATTCGCGGCAATCCCCACGCGACCAGCTCCGAGGCGGTGCCGCGGCGTTTTCTCGCGGCGCTCGACGGTCGGCCTTTTGAAACCCGCGAGAGCGGGCGGCGCGAGTGGGCCGAGGCCCTGGTGGCCGACGACAACCCGCTGGTGGCCCGCGTCATCGTGAATCGACTTTGGCAGCGGATGTTCGGTCGCGGCATCGTGGCCACGGTCGACAACTTCGGCGAGATGGGCGAGCGGCCGAGTCATCCCGAGTTGCTCGACTACCTGGCTCGCGAGTTCGTTCGCGACGGCTGGTCGCGCAAGCGGCTGCTGCGGCGCCTGGCGCTTTCCAGCACCTATCGACTCGGTACGACGCCGTCGACCGCGGCCGCGGAGCTCGATCCGGAGAACCTGTATCTGCAGCGGATGCCGATTCGTCGTTTGCTGGCCGAGCCGATTCGCGACGCGATCCTGGCAGCCAGCGGCAGTTTGCGGCATGAAATGTACGGACCGAGCGTGCCGGTAAATCTCGATCAGGCGCCGCCGAGTCGCTCGATTCCCGAAATTAACGGCCCGCTCGACGGCGACGGCCGACGCTCGGTGTACCTCGAGATGCGGCGCAACTACCTGCCGGGCTTTTTGACCGCCTTCGATCTTCCCACCTCGGCCGAACCGCGCGGTCGGCGCGACGTGACGAACGTGCCGGCCCAGTCGCTGGCCATGATGAACGATCCCTTTGTGATCCAGCAGGCCACCGCATGGGCCGAGCGTTTGCTGGCCGACGAGCGGTTGAGCTTGGAGCAGCGCATCGACCGCGCCCATCGCCTGGCCTATAGCCGACCGGCCCGCGAAGGCGAGATCGAGCGGGCGCGCCGCCTGCTCGGCGATCTGGCGGCCGCGTACGACGTATCGCTCGACGACATGTACGACGACGTGCGGGTTTGGAAAGACTTTTGCCACCTGATGCTCAATCGCAAAGAGTTCATTTTCATTTACTGAGATTCGATGCGGCGTGACGCGCGAGCGCGTCGGATTGCTGAAACACGAACGCTGAAACACGAACAGTGGCAGAGCCAGAGCCACCCTTTACCACACTGAGAGAACGAACGTGACGATCACGCGACGCCAACTCTTGACGCAAGCCGGCTTGGGCCTGGGGGCGCTGGCCCTGGGCGACCTGGTCGGACGCGAGAGCGCGGCCGCCGCTCCGGCAGCGCGGGCGCCCGGTTCGTTGGCTCCGCGGCCTCCGCATTTTCCGGGGCAGGCCAAGAGCGTGATCTTCCTCTACATGGACGGCGGCGTCTCGCAGGTCGACTCGTTCGACCCGAAGCCACTACTGGCGAAGGAGCACGGCAAGAAGCCGAAGTTCAAGATCGACGCGACCGTGTTCAACAACATCGGCACGCTGTTGAAGAGTCCCTGGCAGTTCGCGCGGCACGGCGAGTGCGGGATGCCGGTCAGCGAGTTGTTTCCGCACATTGGCAGCTGTGCCGACGACCTGTGCGTGATTCGCTCGATGCAGGGTCCCGTGCCCGATCATCCGAATGCGAACTACGCGCTGCACACCGGCTACGCCATGCACGGCAAGCCGTCGATGGGCGCCTGGATCTCCTACGGGCTGGGCACCGAGAATCAGGACCTGCCGGGCTTCGTCGTGATTCACGGCGGCCGCGTCCCCTCGGGCGGGGTCGCGTGCTTCAGCAACGGTTTCTTGCCGGCCAACTACCAGGGTTCCATCTTTCTGCCGACGAAGCCGCGGGTGCGCAACATCGCCTCGCAGGAAGCTTCGGAAGAGGTTCGCCAGCGAAAGCTCGAGTACCTGCGACAGTTCGATCGCGAGCTGGCCGATTCGTTGGCCGCGGGCGAGGCGATCGAGGCGGCGATTCGCAACTACGAGTTGGCTTTCCGCATGCAGAGTGCCGTGCCCGAGGCGATGGACCTCTCGCAAGAGACCCAGGCCATGAAGCGTTTCTACGGTATGGAAGAGAGCTACAAGTTCACGCAGCTCTACGCCACGCAGTGTCTGCTGGCCCGGCGGCTGGTCGAGCGTGGCGTGCGATTCGTGCAGCTGACGATTCCGCAGAAGCCGGGCGTCGATCGTTGGGATCAGCACAGCAATCTCGTCGACGGCCACACGCGGAACGCCCGCATGGTCGACCAGCCGATCGGGGCCTTGATCAAGGACCTGAAGCAGCGGGGTCTGTTGGAGTCGACGTTGATCGTGTTTAGCGGCGAGTTCGGCCGCACGCCCTTCGCCCAGGGTGCCAACGGTCGCGATCACAATCCGCAGGGCTTCAGCCTCTGGATGGCCGGCGGCGGTGTCCGGGGCGGCACCGTGTACGGAGCGACCGACGAGTACGGCTATCGGGCGATCGAGAACAAGATGACGCTACACGATCTGCACGCCAACCTGCTGCATCTGATGGGCATCGACCACGAGCGGCTCACCTTCCGACACAGCGGACGCGACTTCCGTCTGACCGACGTCGAGGGTCGGATTGTGCCGGAGATTCTGGCCTAGAGCGGTCTTGGATAGGTGTCGCGTTCTTGGTGTGGGCGCGGCAAGTTTGGCCACCAGACCGAAGCAGACGAATTGGTAAATTCGTCGATGCACCTTCGTCGCCCCCATCCTATGGGCCGCTATTCGCTGAACATGGCCGCCATGTCGGCGCCCCAGGCGTTCACGCTGTAGCTGGCCCGCGCCGAGAGCTTATCGGTCGAGACGACCCCGCTGAGCAGGAACCAGCCGGCCGCGAGGACCAGAAAGATGGTCGTCGCCGAGGCGATCGAACGGGCGTAGCCGAGCATGCGGTCGGCCAGCTTGGGATCGGTCTTGGAACAGAGATACGCGGCCACGCAGATAGCCGCGCCGATGGCGGCCAGATTGATCAACAGATCGTTCGTCTGCATGGGCAGCAGGTCGACGAACATGCGTATTCTCCCGCGAACTAATGAACGTTTAAACGTTGGCCAACGCTCCAAAACTTAGCGCTGCAATGGAAACATAGCTTGCCAACGACAGGAATGTTGGCGGAAATCGCACGTCAGGAACATCCAGAATCGACATAACCGGTACGACCGACGCCGGCGACCGATACCCACGCGGATGTGGGTCGGCGGTCCGCACGTTGGCGGAGCGGGACCGCGCCCGTTCGCACATGTCCCCGGCATACCTGCACGCGACAACCGACATGCGCGGCTTTCGGGGTGTGGATGGCCGTTGTCCGCGAGATTTCCCGCGGCGCGGGGCCGGCTGCGAACTACCCTTGGAAAGCCCTTTATTGAGCCCTGCGCAGCCAATGAACCAGGCCGACCAGCGGGGGGCCGGCATTCCAGCTATCACCGCCGCGGCGAAGGGCTCATTGACAACGCAGCCATCAAACCATCGGCGGATGCCACGCGAGGTTCGTTCCGTCGATCGTGGGGCCAGAGAATTCATACGAAGTTGGGCGGACGCGATATGACAGCGACGACCGAAGGTGCCTGCGAGTACGGTCTCTTTCCGATCGCCACGAAGACGCTCTGCGACGGCAGTCCGCCGGACGTGGAGATCTTCTTGAAGGGTGGCAAGGGAGCCCGGCCGACGCTGTTTCACAAGCGGGGGACGCCGCTCGATCAACCGGCGCTCGAGCGGCTGCTGGACAACGGCGTTCGCACGCTCTACGTTTCGTCGGCTGAAATCGATCAATACAACGACTATCTGTTGGCCGAGGTGATGGCCAACGAAGATCGCCCGCCGTTGGAGCGCTTCGAGTTGCTGCGCGACGCTTCGCAGAGCGTTGTGCTCAACGCGATGGTCAGCGGTCACGCGGAGAGCGTGCTGCAGGTGACGGGCGAGTTCGCGGAGCGTCTGGTCGACGTCATCTGGGACCGGCAGGTCGTGTTGATGGACCTGTTCGGCGTGATGGCCCACGACTACACGACCTTTACGCACGCGTCCAACGTGTCGACCTACTGCCTGATTTTGGCCGAAGCCCTCGGCATTCGCTCGGCTCAGCAGCTGGTGTCGATCGCGCAGGGCGGTCTGCTGCACGATCTGGGCAAACGCCACGTGCCGAAGAAGATTCTCAACAAGAAGTCCCAGCTCTCCGAGACCGAGTGGAGAGAGATGCAGAAGCATCCCACGCTCGGCTTTCAAGAACTGTGCGGGCAGGACGACGTCGACCTGGGCCAGTTGATGATGGTTTACCAGCATCACGAACGCTGGGACGGCAAAGGCTATCCCGTAGGCATTCCCGCGGAAGAGACGCATCTGTGGGCCCGCATTTGCGCCGTGGTCGACGCCTTCGACGCGCTGACGACCGATCGGCCCTACCGACGCGGTTACGTCGCCGAGAACGCGATCAACTATCTCGACATGCAGGCTGGAAAATCATTCGACCCGGAGATCGTCCGATGCTGGATTGCGATTCTCAAAGAGAACAGCTAGAGACGGCGATCCGCGGTCTCAAGTGCCTGTTGTCGCTGCCGCCGGAGTATACCGGCGACGTGCTGGGCGATGTGCAAATGCCGTCGGTGCCCGGGTGCGAGCGGCGCTTTTCCCGAATCTATTGCCCCGGGCCGCTGGTGCCCGCGGGTTTTCGCTATCAGCCGTCGATTGCGGCGGTCGCCCGCGAGCCGGAATGGTATCGCGTCTACATGGTGAATCTTTCGCGCGGCGGTTTGCAGATCTTGCACCACGAGCAGGTGTTTCCCGGCGAGCATTTCGAAATAGGACTGCTCGACGGAAGCCGACGTTTGTGCCGCGCGGCGTGGTGCCACTACTTGAATCACTGCTGCTATCGCGTGGGGGCTGCGTTCGTCAAAGAGTCGAGCGAAGCGTCGGCGGCGGACTAGCGATTCGACTTGAGCCGCTCACAAAGTCGCCGCACCTCGCGCTGCAGCTCGGTACTGTTCCAGCCCGCCGCGTCTGCCTTGGCCAGCATCCTGCGTTGCTCTTCGTGGGGCAATCGCGCGACCGCGGCGTGGGCCGACCAGGAGAGGTCGGCTCGGCGATTCTCGGGCGGCACCCGGCGGGCCACCGACTCGTAGCGCTGCAGCATCTCGGCCGAGACGTGGCCCTCGCAAACCTGCGAGAACATCTCGCCGAAGTGAGCGTCGCCGGCGTTGAGCATGTCGCCGATCCACCAGGGGCTGGCCCGCTGACACCAGAGGGCAAACTGCAGCGGTCCCGCCCAATCTTCGATCGGCGGTTTCCCCTCGATCTGTACCGCGCTGGGGAGGAAGCGGAAATTTCCCAGAGAGACGCTCGGTTCCATCGGCCTGCTTCGTAACCTGTCTGACTCGTAACAATCTTCTCGTCGTGGGCCGGCTCGCTTGGCGGCACGGGAACGGACCACGCCGGCACGGGGATGCACCGGCACGGGGATGCACGGGCACGGGGCCGGCGGGCTTTGGCGATTTTTACCACACCCGGCCGTGCTCTCCCTAGGCGACCCGGCAAGACGCGGCCTTCTGCGGCCAAACAGGTTCCGGCCAAACGGCACCCGGCCGCACGGGGTCGGGCCAATCGGGCTGCCGCTGCGGGCGTGGCCCCGAGTGGCTACACGACCGGCCGGCCGCGCGTTATGCTAGTTGGCCCGCGGCAGCGGATCAGGCGGTTGCCGCCTGTGGCCCTGTCGGGCATCTCTTCTCAAAGAGGAACACGATGGATCTGATCTGGATTGGACTGGCCGTCGTCGGTCTGGGCATGCTGGTGCTGGTCATCATCTTGATGGCCTACGGCAAACTCTGGTTTCAGGCCTACATGTCGCGCGCCCCGGTCAGCTTTACCAGTCTGATCGGCATGACCTTTCGCCAGGTCCACGCGGCCACGATCGTGCAGGCCCGCATCATGGCCGTCCAGTCGGGCATTGGCGCCGATCCGTCGTCGGGTATCGAGACCGATCGTCTCGAGGCGCACTACCTGGCCAACGGCAACGTGCCGAACGTCATCCGTGCCTTGATCGCGTCGCACCGCGCCGGCATGGATCTTGACTTCGATCGCGCCGCGGCAATCGACCTGGCGGGACGTGACGTCTTGGACGCTGTGCGCACCAGCGTCGATCCCAAGGTCATCGACTGTCCCGATCCTCACAAGTCGGGTAAGTCGACGCTCAGCGCCATTGCCCGCAACGGGGTGGAACTGAAGATTCGCGCCCGGGTCACGGTGCGCACGAATCTCGAACAACTGATCGGCGGAGCGACCGAAGACACCGTCATCGCCCGCGTCGGCGAAGGAATCATCACCTCGATCGGTTCGGCCGAAGATCACCTGGCCGTGTTGGAGAATCCCGACCGGATCTCGCGTGCGGTGCTCGAACGCGGACTCGATGCCCAGACCGCCTTTCAGATCGTCTCGATCGACATCGCGGACATCGACGTGGGCGAGAACATCGGTGCCCGGCTGCAGGTCGATCAGGCCGAGGCCGACACCCGCGTGGCCCGTGCCAAGGCCGAACAGCGGCGTGCCGAAGCGGTTGCCCACGAGCAGGAGATGAAGGCCGCCGTGGCCGACAATCGGGCCAAGGTAATTCTGGCCGAGGCGGAAGTCCCCATGGCCATGGCCGAGGCGTTTCGGGCCGGAAATCTCTACTCCGGCGAACCGCGCGAGGGCGGCAACGGACCGATCCCGGGATAGAGCGCTCTTCGTTTCCCTGTCGGGTCTCGGCGGGCTACGACCGTGATTGACGTTGTCGAGGGTGCATCGACGAATCTCCTGGATTCGCCTGCTTCGGCCTCCTTGTCAAACTTGCCTCGCTATCCGCCGAAGACCCTACATCGATCTGAAAAACGCTCTAGCCGCGTTTATTCATCGCCGAAATCGACGTCATCAAAGTCGGCGTCGTCGAATTCGTCTCCCGAGTCGCTGTCTCCCGAGTCGCTGTCGCCGGAATCGCTGTCCCCAAAATCGTCGTCGCCGAAGTCATCCGCTTCGCCCGCGCCGTCCGCTTCGTCGAAGCCGCCGCCGGCGTCCGCCGCGCCTGCGTCGGCAGCCCCGTCCCCAGCGTTCCCGTCCCCAGCGTTCCCGCCCCCAGCCTTCCCGTCGCTGCGATTGCCGCCCAGCCCGAACAGCTTGAGCACGCCGCGGCCGACCGCGTTGGCTCCATCCTTGCCGAGTTTTGTTTGCGGAGGCGATGTCTCCTCGGACGTCTCGTCGTCGGTCGTGTCGCTTCCTACGGCGGCGGTTGCCACGCGGGGCGTCGGTTCGTCCGCCGTCGTCTCGTCGGCCGCGAAGTCGTCGCCAAAAAAGTCGTCGCCCTCGTCGGTCGTATCTTGCGTATCTTCGTCGGCGGCATCTTCGCCGGTCGCTTCTTCGTCTGCCGCTTCGTCCTCGTCCCCGAAGAGATCGTCGGCCGAGGCCTCGTCTGGCCTCGCTTCGTCGGCAGGAGCCGCTGCCGCGCCCCCCTCGTCCTCGACGGGATCATCCACGAAGGGATTGCCCTCGGCCTTGAAATCGTCGCCCGCGTCAGCCCCGTCGCCCGCAACAGCCCCGTCGTCCGCAACAGCCCCGTCGCCCGCAACCGGGGCAGGATCGGCATCGTCGCTCGGGGGTAGCGGCAAAGGCTCGCCGCGCAGGGGTGGGGGGATGGGACGCTCGGTGCCGAAACGTTGGCGGCGGCGCTGTTGCGCGTCTTGATACTGCTGCAGACGTGCCTCACTCCGATAACGTTCCAGGATGAGGCGTTGGCCACCTTGAATTCGTTGCAGGGCACGACCGACCGGATAGTAGTTATTGACGTCGGCCACCTCGAGCTCGGCCCCGCGGGTCAGGTCCGCCGCCGCCTCGTCGGGTCGACCGAGTTGCTGATAGGTCAACGCGCGAAAGAAGTAGACCCGCGGATCGGCCGTGCCGCCGTCGACCGCATCGGTCAGATAGCGATGAGCGGCCTCGAAGTCGCCGTCGAAATAGGCGTGCACCCCGCGTCCGTAGAGCTGCGCGAGAATGCCGTCCTGGGCGGCTGCCGGCTCCGCCGCGACGCCCAGCGATAGCGCCGCCAGGCTAACCACCAGAGCGCAGGCCAGGCGAGCGCAACGATTCGATTGGGCGGGCCGTGATGCGGTGATCCCCATAGTTCTTCGCCGCCTCGGCGGCGTCCCTCGAGAGACATCGGTCAACGGGGTTCGACGCCGAACCCGTGCGGCTTCGATTATACCAACGGCCGTGTGGCGAGTGACAATTCGCAATGGGGCCGGAGGGGGCTCCTCAGGCCCTGGCGCAGCTAGTCCGCCGCGGTGTTCAGCGGCCGATTCGGGTCGCCCGCCAGGAACAGGGTCTGGGTCGGGAAGGCGAACTCGATCCCCTCGTGATTGAAGCGGTGCAGGATCTCGAAGTTGACCCACTGCGAGAAGGCACAATACGCCCAGTAATCGGCCGGGTGATACCAGTAGATGACCATAATCGACAGCGCCGTGTCGGTCATGTCGTTGAAGTAGACTCGCGGCGGAACATCGGGGTCCATGCCCTCGTGCTCGTGGAGAATCTCGCCCAGGATTTCGGTGGCCCGCTGGACCTTTTCCGGCGGCGTGTCGTAGGTGACCGTAACGCTGAACGAGCGCTTGATGTTCGGTCGGGCGGCGATGTTGCGGATGGGGCTGTTGGCCAGATCGCCGTTGGGGAAGGTGACCAGGTGGCCGTCGAGCGTACGGATTCGCGTGCTGCGAAAACCGACCATCTCGACGCTCCCGTCGACGCTGTCGACCACGATGCGGTCGCCCAACTGAAACGGCTGATCACCGAAAATCATCAGCGAGCCGAAGAAATTCTTGATCATGTCCTGGGCCGCCAGGCCGATCGCCAAACCGCCGACACCCAAGCCGGCCAAGACCGACGTCATCGGCTTGTCGCTCAGAATCGTAGCCACCTGTACCAGCGCCAGGACGACGATCGTGCACCGCGCCGTCGTGGTGACCATCGGCGCGAGCATGTCGTCGAGCTTGCTATCGGTCTTCTGCGCCATGTTGTCCAGCCAGGTCGCCACCACGTCGACCAGGCAGTAGAGCGCGTAGGCAATCGACAGCGCGTAGAGCACCGCCACCACGGTTTCGACGATCTCGCGCACCGTGGCGTTGAGCCGCAGAAACTGCATGCCGATTGAGAAACCGACGACCAGTGCCAGCGGAATGACGGCGCGGGCCAGGGCGGTGAGCGTGGCGGCCACGTAGACGCTGTTACGACGCTCCAGCGAGGCCCCCGTCGACAGCAGCATCGACTTGACGATGCGGCCGACGATCCAGGCAATCAACAGGGCGAAGAAGAGTGTGCCGAACTTCCACAGCTCGGTGCCCAGAAACACCTGGCGATACCAGGGCAACACGACCGGCTTGTCCTGCCACACTTCCCACAGCGCGTCGAGACTGGCCACCATCTCCGCCCCGAAGCGCCATTGACCGTCGTCACCACGTTCAATGGCGATCGGCTGATTGTCCTGCTCGGCCGGCCAGCGATACACGAGTCCCGGATAGTTCTCCGGGATTTCCTCGTAGACGACCCGCTCCAGCCGATCCATGATCCCTTTGAGTTGTTCCACCGCCGCAAAGCGAGCCACGTCGTCGGGCGGCGGCACCATCTTGGAAAAGTCGAGACACGCGGCGGCGCGGTCGAAGTCGCTGTCGTGATAGGCAAGCAAGAACGTCTGCATCACCGCCCGCGGACTGTCCAGCCGCGGCGCCTCGGACGACGACTGGGAAGACCCGTCGGCATCTTCGTCGCCCGAGCTCTCGGCGGAGTCGGCGTCCGGCTCGGGCTCGTCTTCGGCCACGGCGACGACGGGCGTCAACCAGAGCAGGGCGGTCGTCGTGGTGGCCGCCGGCAGCAGCCAGCCGGCGAGGACGAAGAACAAACTGAACAGACCGTGCCCAAGCGTGCGCAACATCATGTCGACTCCCGATCTCGTTCGCGTGATTCCTTTCGTGGCCGCTGCCAGCTGACCGGCAATCGCCAGAATGCCGATCTTGCCAGCGCGGCTGGCGACTTAAGCTGCACAGTCTGCCACAACTGTGGAAATCGGCAAAGCGCAAATCAGGCCGTACAGAATCGCAGAGTTGCCCCGACCCCCATCAACAAATAAGCACTCACTTACTCAATCCAGCCGCCACCGAGCACCTGCTCGCCGTCGTAGCAGACCACCGCCTGGCCCGGCGCCACGCCATGACACGGTGCGTCGAACTGCACGCTCAGCCGACCGTCATTGAGTCGCTCCATCACCGCCGGTTGCGCCGAGCTGTTGTAGCGGATCTGGGCCAGGCAAGGCCGCGGCCCGATGGGCACATCGCCGAGCCAATTGCATTCGCTAGCCGTCAGGTCGGTGCGGGCCAGGTCTTCCCTTTCGCCAATCACCACGCGACGGGTGTCGTGCTCGATGCGAACCACGAACCGCGGATCGCCCAAGGCGACGCCGAGCCCCCGTCGCTGTCCGATCGTGAAACCCTCGATGCCCGGATGTTCGCCGACGACCGTGCCGTCGGTGGTGACGATCTCGCCCGCGGTGTCGATCTCCGAGTCGCGGCGTCCGCGGACGAACTCGTCGTGCTTGCCCGAGGTGACGAAGCAGATCTCCTGGCTGTCCCGCTTGTCGGCCACACGAAGCCCCAGCTCGGCCGCGCGGGCGCGAATCTCGGGTTTGCGAAACCCGCCCACCGGCAGCAGCATCCGCGCGAGTCGCGCGCGTTCGATTCCGAACAGCACGTACGATTGGTCCTTGTCGACGTCGATCCCGCGCACCAGGCGCGGCGTGCCACTCCGATCGGATTCCAGGGCCGGCTCGAGCTGTGCGTAGTGCCCCGTCGCCACGAAGTCGGCACCCACGCTGTCGGCATAGTCGAACAGCTTGCCGAACTTGATCCAGTTGTTGCACATCACGCAGGGATTCGGTGTGCGGGCGGCGGTATATTCGTCGACAAAGTAGTCGATGATGCGGGCGAATTCCTCTTCGAGATTCAAGGCGTAGAACGGAATGCCCAAGCGGTCGGCCACCCGGCGTCCGTCTTCGGCGTCGGCCGCGCTGCAGCAGCCCTGCTTGTGATCGAGTCGCGTGGAGACGATCGGCAGGCTGACGTTTCCCGCCCCTCCGCTGCCGCCGTTGTCGCTGCCACCCGGTTCGCTGGTGCAGGAAGCGGCCGCCGTGGCCAACGGCGAGGCGACCCCGTGCCGCATGAAGACGCCGATCACTTCGTGCCCCGCCTCGCACAACAGGTGCGCAGCGACACTGCTGTCGACTCCGCCCGACATGGCCAGCACGACCCGCGCCATCAGGTTCTCGCAGAAGGGGTTGAAACGAACACGACTGATTCCGATGAGCGGCGAAGCCAGAAAAATGCCTTGCGCCGCTAACGAAGTGTAGCGCCGCGGCCGACCGGGTGACAAGTCGCGCGGCCTGCCCGCAACGGGTCCGCGGCCCTATAATGGCGGGTCGCGGACGTGTCGCCCGGCACGTGCGATCCGATCCCTGGGGAGTTCGAGATGGAAAAAGAAGTCGTCGATCGAGCCGATGCGATTCAGCAGCGCATCCTTCAGCTGCGAGACTCTCTTTGACTACGCCTCGAAGACCGCCGAGGCGGCCGCTGTTGAAAAACAGATGGCCGAGCCCGGCTTCTGGGACAATCAGGAAAAGGCTCAGGCCACGGTCGGCAAGCTGAAGTCGCTGACCGCGGTGATCAAGCCGCTCGAGCAAATGCTGGCTGCGGGCGAAGATCTGGGCGCGATGCTCGACATGGCCGACGAGGACGAAGAGCTCGCCGCCGAGTTGCGGACCGAGCTCGATCGCCTCGAGAAGCTGCTCGAAGAGCAAGAGCTCAAGACGCTGCTCAGCGGATCGTACGACGACCGTGGGGCGATCATCACGCTGCATGCCCGCGACGGCGGCACCGACGCCAACGACTGGGCCGACATGCTGCTGCGAATGTACATTCAATGGGCCTCGCGAAACGGCTACGACACCGAGATTCTCGATCGCCAGGAAAACGACGAGGCAGGCATCAACACGGCCACCTTGGCCGTCCGCGGACCGATGGCCTACGGCTATCTGAAGGGCGAGACGGGTCAGCATCGGCTGGTGCGAATCAGCCCGTTCAACAGCGAAGGCAAGCGGCAAACCAGCTTCGCCGCCGTCGACGTTTCGCCCGAGGTGACCGACGACGTGGAGATCGAAATTCAGGACAAGGACATTCGCGAAGATACCTATCGGGCCAGCGGCGCCGGCGGACAGCACGTCAACAAGACCGACAGCGCGGTACGCCTGACCCACGAACCGACCGGCATCGTGGTGCAGTGTCAGAACGAGCGCAGCCAGCACAAGAACCGCGCGGCGGCCTACAAGATGCTCCGCGCCCGCCTGGCTCGTGTCGAAGAAGAGAAGCGCGAAGCGGAGCAGGCGGCCAAGTACAAGGACCAGGCCCGCATCGGCTTCGGCTCGCAGATCCGCAATTACTTTTTGCATCCCGACCAGCGGGTCAAAGACGCGCGAACGAACCTGCTGATCGGCAACTTTCAGGACGTGATGGACGGCAACATCCAGCCGTTTCTCGACGCCTATCTGCGGTGGCGGGTCGGGGCGGAAGAGAATTAATCGGGGACCGATGGGACGCGAGTTGATTAGACAAGCGTGAGCGTTAGCATGGGTTGGCACTGGCTCTGCCAGTGCATCGTTCGTTGGGAGGGCGAGGCTCCGTTCGGCTGAGCTCACGACCGAAGCCGGCCGAGCCGTACTGCTTCATGACCGAACCCGTAATTCTCTCCGGCGGCGGTTTCTCGATCCGCTTTCAATTCTTTGGCGATCGCATCGGCCATACGATCGCGGCGCTCGAGGGCGAACAGACGCTTCCGCTGGCCGCCTCGCGCGAAGGCACGGCCGACGATCTGTGGCCGGCCAGCCCGCCGCTGGTCGAGATCAACACGCAGTCGGCGGCCAACGGCGAGGTTGCCATGCTGGTCGGCCGCACGACCGTGGGTCACTGGTCGCTGACGGTCGAGTTCGACGCCCGCCGGGGCTCGGCCCGCTTCGACGTGGCGTGTCGTATTCTCGCGCCGCCCGACGAGGGCGTGCGGTCGCTCGGCAGCTGCTACCGCACGATGATCGCACCCACCGCGGGACCCGCCGGCGAGCCGTCGCGAGCGCGTCTCGCGCTCGGGCAGAGCGTGGTCGAGTTAGTCGGTTCGGTCGACGAGGCCACCGCCGCGCGGCTCGAACGGGACGACGACGGCCTGACGATTGGCCCGACCTGCCCGCTTGGGGACGTTCCGCAAACGGTCCGCTGGGCCTATACGGTCGAGCGCGCCGGTTAGCGGGCGGCTGCCTTGTTTTTCGGGCGTCGATGCGGGAAAATCGCGTTCTGCGCAGGGTGCCGTGTCGTTGCACCGGGCCTTCGCCAGCGTCACGAACTCGTAGAGGAAGAAGCAGTCGCATGGTCTTCGAGCACGTCGAAAAACTCAAGAAGGAATACACCGACAAGTACGTCAAGGTTGACGAGTCGCGGCCCGAGCTGGGTCGCTTCAAGGAACTTTACGGGGTGGTGAAGACCGTCAACATGAGTGGGCGGGCCCTGGTCGAGTTTGCCCGCGGCAACGACATCGGCTGGTACGACATCGACGTCGACTTCCTCTCGATCGTCGACAAGCCGCCCGAGAAGGCGCCTGAAAAGAAGGCCGAGAAGAAGGCCGCTCCGGCCAAGAAGCCCGCCACGGCGGCGGCTGGCGGCGGCAAGAAGATGTCGCCGCTGGAGATGGCTCGCGCGCAAGGCGCCGCCGGTTCGGGTGCCGCAGCGGCCAAAGAGGGCGGCGACAAGAAAATGTCGACGGCCGAAATTATGGCCGCCGCGCGCAAGCCCAAGGGCGAAGGCGCAGCCGCGGCCGAAGCAGCACCGGCCTCCGCAAAGAAAGCCGCAGAGAAAGCGGCCCCGGCCGGCGGTGGCAAGAAGCTGAGCGAGATGTCGACCGCCGAAAAGCTGGCCATGATGCGGGGCGAAAAGAGCGCCGCCGCCCCGGCACCCGCGGCTCCCGCGGAAGAGGCCGAAGCGGCCGAAGAAGAAGAAGCGCCCGTGGCGGTCGCCGAAGAACCGGCGGCGGAAGAGGTCGCCGCACCTGCCGCGGCAAGCGGCGACGGCGATAAGCCCAAGGCGGGCGAGCTCAGCGTGCCCGACATTCTCGCCTGGTGCCGCGCGCACGACGCAGGGTAGGGTCCGACGGTTGTTCTATTGGCAAACGTGCGGCTACCCGCATGCGCAGCGCTTTCCGTGCCACGCCGGCAATGAGTGTGTGTCAGGCAAGCGCACGCGTTTCTGGTTGACAGCTCCACGAGACCCCCGCACAATGACGACATCGCAGCGCGGGGTTCGTCGTCGATGGAAAAACTAGACTTCGTCTTCTGGGCATTTCGACAGGCTGCAAAGTTTCTTCGATGGATACGCCTTCATGGCGTAATTCGTGCATGCCGCGATCGAGTAATGGTGGGCTCGCTGCGTACGATGCACCTAGCGGTTTTGCATAGGCTGCGGAGGCTGGCGTTTGAGGTCGAAGAGCCAGGCAAGAACCTGGATGCGTCATCTCAACTGGCATTGCAGATCTGCACAGAATGCAGAAAACTGATTAGTCGATTCTATGAACTAGATGACAACCATCTACACTGTTGTTTCAAAGTATTTGTTCCGCAGCCAGACGAAGAAGGCAAAAGCGGCGACAGTGTTGAGACGTGGGTGCGATCGGAGCCTTTCGACGATCGCCCCGCGGAGACAGGCGATGGTTTTCCACACTACGTGACCGACAATACGGTTTGGTCAGCGCTGCTCGGCGAGTATGACGGGAATTACAACTGGCGCGTTTTTCGATGTTTCGCGTGCAACGATCTCACAGCATACCCAAAGGACTTTCGTTGTGATCGCCAAAACTGGCAGCGATATTATAGATCGACGGTAGTCGTTCCGATCCGCTACCCTCTGGACATCCATGGTCAGGAGTACAAATACTGGGGGTTCCTTGCCTTTGACTCACCTCGGACGAAGGCGTTTCCCGATCTTCCTGACATATTTGCATATCGCGACGATCCGCATGCCTATAGTGACTTACTGGAGAAATCGGCGGCGTTTCATTTGATCGGAATTCTTGCGGACATTATGGGGACATTCCTAAGGAATGTTGAAACAACGAGGGGAGCGTAGCGCATGACGTCCGAAGACTTGAAGAGATCTGAAGACTTGAACTTCGGGACTTCCGACATTCGAATTAAGAGAGTCGCTCTGCCGATCGACCTCGTTCGCGCCGGACAGAAACTGGTGATCCGCAAACAGCAGGAGTCCGTGATGGGAAAAGGTTCCTCCGAGCCCTCTCGAGCGGCCAATTAGGGATCGTCTTCACTCTTGCCCCCCAAATTCTCATTGCTGCGTAGTGTAGTGTGGCACACGCGGGGCACCGCTCCACAACAAGCCGTTCCGCTTCTGCACGCTCTCTGGCGAAAGCGTCTCGCACCGCCGCATCCCGCGACGCCGTTTTCTCGCACGATTTGCTCGCAGTTTCTCATGCTTGGTGCGCGTTTCCTATAATGCGCCCACCTGTCGAATTTGGGCAGCGCGGCCATTCGCGCCCGACGTCTTCTTGTCGCTGCCCGGTTGTTCAACCATGAACCGAAGAGGAGGTTGCCATGAAACGCGCCGTCTTGTTGTTGGTGGGCATGGTCGCGGTGGTGGTCGTGGGCGTGTCGGCGATGGCCGTCGAACGCGAGGCATCGGAACCATTAGAGCGAGCAGGTCGCTTTGCCGTCGCTCCGGCCGGGGAGACAGCCGTGTTGATCGACACGGCGACCGGTGAGTCGTGGGTGATGATGGAAGAAGACGGGATCGGCGTCTGGGTGGCCGCTCCGCGTTTCGATCGCCGCGACGAAATCTGGGCCTGGCTCGAAGATCTGGAGGAGGAAGAGCACCGGCGTGAAGAGCTGTACGAGGACGAAGGCGACAGGCTCCACGAGCACGACGAAGAAGAGCAGCACGAACTGGACCACGAATTGGACGAAGATGACGAGCACGACGAAGAGCTCGACGTCGAAGTCCACGAAGATCATGAAGCGCACGAGGCCGACGAGGATGACGACCACGACGAAGTCGAGGTTGACGACGTTGACGTCGAAGAAGTGTAAGTCGGCGGCCGCGTGGCGGCGGACACTGATCTAACGTCGCGCCTCAGTCGAGTTGCCCGCTACGCCCGGCGGCGAAAGCTCTCCGCACGCCGCCAGGGCGGCCAGGGGGTACATCGAGCCGGTGTAGGTGATGTAGTGGTAGCGGTCGCTGCTGAGCGAGCGCGTCCACCAGCGTCCCGACTCGCGCTGATTGCTCTTCAGCCAGGTGACCGCCCGCTCGATCCGCTCGTCGTCGGCGGACACGCCCGCCGCCCGCAGCACGATCACCGCCAGTCCGGTCATGTGACCGTCGCTGGCGGTCCGGGTGGCGTCGTCTTCGGCCTTGAGTCGTTCGGCGCGGTTGCCGCTACCCCAGGTCTCGGGCGTGGCGAAGCTCCGCAACGACCAGCCGCCGTCGTCGTTCTGATGCGAGAAGATCATCGCACGGGTCTCGGCCGCCGCCTCGTCGGCGAGCAGCCCGTCCACGCGGGTCGAGGTCCACAACAACAGCAGCCGGCCATAGTCGTGGGGCGGCTCGGTATCGCGCAGGAACGACTTCATCCGCGCGATGCCCTCGCGCACCGCTTCGCTATCGGTGTCGTCGGTCGCGGCCGAGACCTGTTCCAACCAGCCGGGCGCGGTGGCCGTGGCCATGGCGGCAACCGTGGCGGCGTGATAGGCACTCGACTCGATGGGCGGCCAGCAATCTTCGTTGCTCCACGAACCGTCGTCGGCCTGGGCGGCGAACATCAGTCGCAGCGCGGCGTCCGTCTCGGGCGAGAGCTGACCGGCGACGTGCCGGTCCCACTCGGCCAGACCGGCGGCCAGGTAGGCCGTGATCGTGGGGCGGATGTTCTTCTTGAGTTGCTTCTCTTTGAGCTTGACGAGTTTGTCCATCTCGGCGAGGAACAGCTCGCGAACTTCGCCCGAGGGAGCTCCGAGCAGCGGCGTCAGGGCGGGCCGCATCCGCAGATACGATCCGTTGGTGTGGCAGCTGACGCAACTGTTGGCTTTGCCCCAGGCGACCGCGCCGTCGGTGACATAGTCGAGCGCCGCCGCCGCGGAAAACTCGGCGCGGATCGGTTCGTCGGCCGAGGCCGGTCCGATGTGGACGTCCTCGTGGACGTACTGCGGCTTGGCTGGGTTGGTTTTCTCGGGCTCGGCGGCAGAGATCGACGTGGCCAACAATATGAAGAGTGTCACCCAAGAAAGAGAACGCACGAACATCGTGAAATACCTCAGAGGTGTATGAGTATGGGAGGGCGAGG
>QQVP01000082.1 GCA_003389215.1 Planctomycetota bacterium
TGCCATGGCCACGCTCGTGCTAGACGAGGGGGACCGGTCCAAGTTCTCGGTCAACCCCTCCGACAAGTGGAGGATCGTCGAGCCGAGAATTGGACCAGTCCCCGATTGCCACCCGACGTCAGATAGCCCGAAACGTCAGTGTCCATGAGAAAGCCTCCGTCACCCGCGGAACGTTGCCGTTATCGATTGAAAATGAACGCCGGGCTGTTGATCAGAGCCCACGCCAGGTCCTGTGCGCCCACGAGCCGCGGATTGGCCGCGTTCCGCTCGTGGATCAGCAGCTCCTTGGCCAGCTTGCGATACTCCGCATCGGTGCCGCGGAAGTAAGCGGTCAGCTCGGCCCGCTGCTCCTCGGTTCGCTCGGCCGGGGCGACACGGAAGATGGCCGCCACCTTGTCCGGCAGCCCCGCCCCCGCCAGGTTGGCATCGGTGCGGAAGTAGAACCCGCTGGCCCCGTAACCGTTGTTGATCTTCATCAACAGCGTATTGGCACCCTCACGCAGCGTCACTTCGACCCGATCGTTGTCGGGCCGGACCGGACGACCGACACGCAGGCTGTGAATCTCCCTGCCGTTGAGCCAGACGCGAATGCCGTCGTCGCTACCGAAGTAGAACACGACCTTCCGCTCGTTCGGCGAAGTGAGCGTGCGATAGAGGTAGTTGGCCGAATTGTCGCCGTCGAGCGGCGTGACCGTCTTGTCCTTGTAGTCGGCCCGCTTGGTCCACTTCTTGCCGCCGATCGGCTTGTCCAGATCGATCGGCTTCGTCTCGTCGAAGAACGACTTGGCAAACGCCTCGTTGGCGTTGGTCGCCATCAGCGGACCAAGCCGATACCACGGGTCGGATTTCACCTCGCCGCCGGCCCGGCCACTGTAGTCGGCATCCCAGGCGGGCTGCTCGGCGTCGAGTCGTTCGATCACTTTGCCGATCTCCGCGCGGGTTTCCAGCAGGGCTCCATCGTCGAGCGGCGTCTGCAACAGGGCCACGCTGGCCTGAATTTCACGTCGCGTCGGGGGGCGGTTCAAAATTCGCAGGTACATCGCCCGCACGACCGCCTCGTCGTCCTTGACTTCTTCCACCAGTTTCGTGATCGCGTTTTCCGGATCGATGATCGCCTCGTTCACGGTAGGACCCATGATCAGCTTCATCACGGGGCCGAGCATCACGCCCGTCTGGCGTTCGCACTCGCAGGCACTCTCCCGCGGCGGACGGCCAAACTGATCGAGGAAACCGTCTTCGAGCTTCTGACCCGGATCGACCACCTCGGCGGCACGGGCACCGCGGGGCAGACCCGGCAACCGCGACACGCTGCCGGTGGCGCGATGAATGGCGTCGTAAAGCACCTCGGCCGGCAGCCGACGGGCCTTGGCTTTGGTGTAGTTCAGCGAGTCGTCTTCGTTCCACTCGTTGCTCTCGATCGAAAGCTGATAGGTGCGCGACTTGCAGATATCTTCCATCAGCTGCCGCACGTCGAAATCGCTGGCCACGAACCGCCGGGTCATCTCGTCGAGCAGCTCCGGATTGGTCGCCGGATTGCCGGCCCGGATGTCGTCGACCGGCTCGATCAGGCCCACGCCCAACAAGTAGCTCCAAATGCGGTTGACGTAGCTGCGGGCGAAGTAGGGATTTTCGGGATGCGTCATCCAGCGGGCCAACCGCTCGCGACGCGGCGTGCCTTCGCTCTCCGGAGCCGACGTCGTCGGCACGGCGCGGCTGTTCACCCCGGCGGCGTCCCAATAGACGGTGCCGTCGTACTGCGAGAAGCTCATTCCGCGCACGACCGCGCCGGCGGCCAGGCCGATCTTCTCCGCGTCGACTTCCAGACGAACCCACTTGCCGAGCTCGGGTAAGTCACCGACTCGGAGCTTGCCGGCCGCGGACTGAGCCACATCGGTAAAGGGCAATAAGGCCTTGCCCCAATAGGCGCGATGCTCCCAGGTGCCATCGTCCAACTGCAACATCAACTGCTGCGGCGGATCGTCCGGATCGAGATAGACATAGGCGTAGATCTTGTCGCCTTCGCGAATCGTGATCGAACGGGTGGCCTGATGGAAGTAGTGCTGACGAATGCCCGGACCCGACTGGCGTCGCGAAAACTTGCCGCGATAGACCGGTCCGGCGCTCGAGTCGATGAAGTCCCACTTGCCTTCGGTCACACCGCCGTTGTCTTGCGAATCGTTGATCCAATCGAGATCGGTCCGCACCGGCTCGGGTCGTGTGCCGGGGGCATCGGCCACGGTGTCCTCGCGCGTGAAGGCGGCAAAGGCATACGGGAACTTGGGCGGCGTCACCACGCCCGTTCGCTCGTGAGTGATCTCGCCCTTGCCCGTGTCGTAGATCAATTCGACCAGCGGCTGCCGCTCTTCCACGGCGCTACCACCGATCGTCTTCCCCTTGTAGAGCGGATCGCCGCGGCGACCGACCTGGGCGAAGTAGGCAGCCAGGTCGTAGTACTGGTCCTGGGTCCAGCGCTCGAACGGATGATCGTGGCACTTGTTGCAATTGAAACGGATGGAAAGGAACAACTGCGTCGTGTTCTCCATCGTCTCGGCCGGATCGCGCAGCGTCTTGAAGTACGCCGCCGGCGGATTCTCGCGGTTCGAGCCGGTGGCGGTGATCACCTCGTAGACGAACTTGTCGTACGGCATGTTCGCGTCGACCGCGTGACGAATCCAGTTCCGCAAGTCGCGAGCCCCACCGACGCCGAGCACCTTGGCGTTGACCTGCAACATGTCGGCCCATTTGTTGGTCCAATGGTCGACGAAATCGGGGTTGCCAATGAGCGATTCGACCAGCTCGTCGCGCTTCACCCGGCGATCGCGCTCGTCGGCCAGAAACGCCTCGACCACGTTCGGCTCAGGCGGCAGACCGGTCAAGTCGAGATAGATGCGACGCACGAACTCCGCGTCCGTGCAGACGTCGCTGGGCAGCACCTTTACCTGACGCTGCTTCTTGTAGACCAGCTTGTCGATGTAGTTGTAGGCCGGCACGCCAGGCCAGGCGTAGCCGGTGCGGTCGCCCATGATGTAGATCTGCGTGGCCGCATAGGCACCTTCGTAGCGGGCCAGCACCGCCGCCTCGCCCCGACGCAGGGCCGTGACCAGGCCGGTCTTGTCGATGGCCAGCACTTCGATGTCGCTCGGCTCGATAAAAGCCTCGCTCGTAACGTCGCGCCGACTGCCGTCTTCGAACGTGGCGATGACCTTCATTTGCTGGCTCAGCTCGGGCAGCGGAATCGTCGTGCCCTGAGGCAGGACCTCGATCTTCACCACGCCCGGATCGTCGGGATCGAAGGTCACGCCGTCGGCAATCCAGCTCCGCAGGATCTCGTAGTACGGTTCGCCCGGCGACATCAGCACGCCACCTTCGTGCGGCACGGCACCGGCCGGCTTGAGCAACATCAAGCTCTGATCGGGGGCGGCCCGATTGAAGCGGCGACCGGCCACGTCGTCGGTCAGCGAGCGAATGTCGTACAAGGGGTCGTAGCCGCGTAGCGACAGCTTGAAGCCGTTCTTGCCATCCTTCGCCCCGTGGCAGGTACCGGCGTTGCAGCCGATCTTCGACATCACGGGATTGACGTCCTGGATGTAGCTGGGGTGATACCGCTCGGCGACGCCCGTCACCCGAACCGGCACCTCGATCGTCTGGTCGCCCAAGCCAAAAGTCATCGAGCCGCTGCCATCTTCGCGCGGCGTGACCAGGCCGCGGCCATTTACCTCGACCGCGCCACAGGGCTGCGTCTGCTCGACCAGCCGCGTGATGTCGACCTCTTCGCCCGTGTCGAGCGTGCCGGTGAACAGCAACTGCCGATAGTCGTAACGATGCTCCAGCTCGACCGACTCGGGATGGACGGTGATCTTGGTGAGCTTCTTCGGCAAGGCGGCCAGGAACTTGTCCTTGGTCACGGCCAGGGCCGGACGGGCAGGCAGCAGCCAGGCGAGCGAAACGACCAACAGCAGGGACGGGACGGCGAAACGGCGAAGCGACATCGCAACGTTCTCCACGAGCAGGAGGGATGGTGGGAGGCTAGGTTGAGGCGGGCACTCGGGACCGCGTCGGCCGTTCACGGCGCGAGGGCGCGCAGCACGAACCGGGCGAGGAGTCCCAAGTCCCTTGATTATAACAGACTTAGGTTCCCTGAGAAGCGATTCGGCGGGAGAAGTCTGCCGCCCGCGAGTCGGCCGCGTGATGGCCCACATGCCGCTCTGCGATCGAGGCAATGCAAGTGCCGTAAGTTGCCGACTGCCAAGAATTTCGGTGCATCGGCGCAGCCGGCCGCCAGGCGGACCGCGACACGGTGGCTCACCCCGGCTCACACCACCCGCAAACGCTCGCGATCGAGGGCGTTGGCGATGAAGCCGATCGCCGTCTCGGCCATGCGGTTGTAGTACTCGAAGCCGTGGCCGCCGCCGCTCGTTTCCAAGTCGCACGTGTGCGGCACACCCAAGGCCGAAAGCTTCATACGAAATCGCTCGCTGCTCTCGTGCCAGCGATAATCCTCCGGGTCGCAACTGAACCACATGTGCCGTGGCCAGTAGAGCGGATGGATATGCAACGTCGCCGTGTCCTGGCGGGCCGATTCCGGATCGGGATACATCTGCCCGAGCGCCTCGTCCCCTTCGGCCAGCCGGGTTTGATAGTCGATGGCGGGCGAGATGCCGGCCGCGATCGGAAAGGTATCGGGATACTTGATCGCCAGCCGCAGCGCCCCCTGCCCTCCCATGCTGGTTCCCAACAGGGCAATGCGTGGCGGCTGGGCGTCGAACCGCGCGGCAATTTCGCCCAGCACGTTTTCGCGGACATGCCGCTCGGCCGTGAGTTGCTCGTCGAACTCGACACAAATCTTGTCGGTCCACCAGCTCCGCTGCGTCGTCGGTGCCAGCACGCGGAGGCCGTGGGCGTCGAACAGACGGGTGAACTCGGCGTTGTCGACCAGCCGATTCAAGTTCACGCCGTGCAAGTAGATCACCGTGTAGCCATGCTCGCTCGGCGCCTCCGGCTCGAAAAGATCACACGGATGACCCGCGACTTCGATTTCGGTCCAACCTCCCATAACGCCTCCGATGATAGGGCAAGTCGCGGTGATTGTGGAGTTGCCCCGCATCGGGCTAAATTGAGGCGCGGCGACGCGCTGGAAAGGGTGAAGCCGAACAGACAGGGCCGGGTTCCGGGATGCCATGTCCACGTTCGCGTGGCCATGCCCGGACGAGATGGCACGGCTCGGCAGGAGCCTCGCCCTCCCGGATTTGCCTCGCCCTCCCGGATGAGACACAGGCGGAGCCAGCGCAACCCTCATGCTCCCCTCATGAAACAACTACTCACGGCCAAAGAGCTCGAAGAGGGCGTCGATCAGCTGGCCGCCCGCCTGCGGCGTGAGTATCTCGGCCGGCCCCTCACCGTCGTCGGCGTTCTGACCGGCAGCATCGTGCTGCTGGCCGACCTGATCCGCCGGCTCGATCTGCCGCTGCGTGTCGGGCTGATTCAGGCCCGCAGCTATCGCGGGGCTGCCACCACGCCGGGCGAATTGACCGTGAACGCCGATCTGTTGCCCGACGTGAAAAACCGCGAGGTTCTCTTGCTCGACGACATCTTCGACACGGGCCACACGCTCGAGCGGCTGTTGACCGACATCCGCGCACTCGGACCCATTTCGATCCGCTCGGCGGTCTTGCTGCGCAAGGAGGGTCGCTCGGAGGTCGACTTCGAACCCGATTACGTGGTGTTCGAGATCCCTGATGCCTTTGTCGTTGGTTACGGGCTCGACTTTCACGACGCCTATCGCAACCTGCCGTACGTCGCGGCCCTCGACGACGAGATCGCCAACGTCGATCTCGATGAGTTGCCTCCGCCCGGTGATTGCGACCCGCGCGACTGCTAAGATGGCGGGGCGAAGGTGAGCTGTGCAGGCAGGGAACGCCTCGATCGACCTTCGTTCTCGATTCTGTCCTGAGCCGAGCAACGATCTGTGACGAACCGCTTGCTGCATATCACGGCGTCGCTCGAGCGGTGCTCGACCGCGCGGTCGCTCGTCGATCTCGTCACGGCCCTGCCCCGCGACGAGTTCGAAGTGCAGGTCGCCACCCTGGACGCGACCGGACCGCTGGCTGCTGAGCTGGCCGATGCCGGCGTCGCGATTCACTCCATCGGACGACGGCGGGCCCTCGACCCGGTGGCCTATGCGAATCTCCGCCAGCTGGTATCGCAATTGCGGCCTGCACTGGTGCAAACCTGGAACTTTGCAGCGGGGGCCTACGGCAGAGCCGCCGCGCAGGCCGCCGGAATCGAGAACCTCGTCGGCACACAGCGCCACGTCGAACCCCGCCAGCGCTGGATGCAGCGGCTCGTCGAGCGACGACTCGATCGTCGTACCACGCGGGTGGTGGCCACCTCAGACCTGATCTACGAACTCTGTCGGCAGCGGAATCTAGCGACAAGCCAGTTGACAAAAATACCCGCCGCCGTGCCGCCACATGTCGATCAAGCTGCTGGAATATCGCGCGAACAGTTGCTCGCCGAGTTGAAGATCGAGGGGGAAGCCCGGCTGATGATCTTCGTCGGACGACTGGAGCTGCGCAAGGGACTGCGTGACGTGTTGTGGACGATTGAACTTCTCAAGACGGCCCGTGACGGGGTTCACTTGCTCGTGGTCGGCGATGGTCCGCTCCGCGAGACGTTGGTCCGCTATCGCGATCTGTATCTGCTCCGCGATCGCGTCCACTTCCTCGGCCCGCGAGAAGACGTGTCGCGGCTGCTCGAGCTTTGCGACTTGGCCGTCTCGGGCAACGTCTACGGCGGGCTCTCGCGGGCGGTGCTCGAGGCGATGGCCGCCGGATTGCCCGTGGTGGCAACCGACACCTCGGCCCATCGCGAGCTGGTCCTCCCCGAGCAAACGGGCTATCTGACAGCCGTGGGAGACACGATGCTCATGGCCCGCTACGTGAGCAAGATCCTTGACGACGCCCCGCTCGCCGAACGCCTGGGCGCAGCGGCCCGACGACGGGTTGCCGAGTGCTTTTCGCACGAGCGGATGGTCGCGTCGTGGCTCGACCTGTATCGGGAGTTGCTCTCGGGCTGAATCGAGTCCGCGAGAGCGGCAACTTCACTGCCCGAAATGTGAAGAAACGGCGCGCCGCACGCTGTCCGCACGTCGCCCGGGCGACTTTCGGCTTTTGGCGCGCCCCGCAGCGGGCTAAAATACGGCTAGCATAATCACGTTCAACGCCACTTCAGGGAAGGAACAGCGATGCGAGACGTACTGGCCATTGTCTTGGCCGGCGGCAAGGGTTCGCGACTCGAACCACTCACCCGCGATCGGGCCAAACCGGCGGTCCCCTTCGGTGGAAGCTACCGGATCATCGACTTCACGCTGTCGAACTGTCTGAACAGCGACGTGCGGAAGATCCTGGTACTCACGCAGTACAAGGCGATGAGCCTCGACCGACACATCAACCTCGGCTGGCGGGGGCTGCTCTCGCCCGAGCTCTGCGAGTTTATCGACGTCGTCCCGCCGCAACAGCGCATCGATGAACACTGGTATCAGGGCACCGCCGACGCGGTCTACCAGAACATCTATACCTTGGAAAAGGAGCGACCCAACTACGTCGTCATCCTGGCAGGCGACCACATCTACAAGATGGACTACAAGTTGATGGTCGACTTCCACAAGCAAAACAACGCCGACTTGACGATCGCCGCCCTGCGGGTGCCGCGTCGCGACGCCCATCGCTTCGGCGTCATGCAGGTCGACACGGCGGGACGCATTCAGGGCTTCGCGGAAAAGCCGCCGGAGCCGCAACCGATTCCTGGCGATCCCGACCACTCGCTCGCCTCGATGGGCATCTATGTGTTCAGCGCCCGGTTTCTCTTCGAGCAGCTCTGCCAGGACGCCACGATGGCGCAAAGCAAGCACGACTTCGGCCAGAACATCATTCCCTCGATCATCGATTCACACCGCGTGTTCGCCTTTCCATTTCGCGACGAGAACCGCAAGCTCGACAGCTACTGGCGCGACGTGGGCACGATCGACGCCTATTTCGAAGCGAACATGGACCTGATCTCCGTCGATCCGCTGCTGAACATGTACGACGACCGCTGGCCCATTCGCACCTTTCACCCCAATTATCCGCCGCCGAAGTTCGTCTTCGCAGAAGAAGGCGCCGAGGCGCGGCGGGGCATGGCCCTCGACAGCCTGGTCTGCCAGGGTTCGATCATCTCCGGCGGGCAGGTCGAACGCTCGATCCTGGGACGCAACTGCCGTGTGCACAGCTTTGCCCACGTCGAAGACTCGATTCTCTTCGAGGGTGTGGAGATCGGCCGTCACAGCCGCATTCGCCGAGCGATTATCGACAAGGGCGTGCAGGTGCCCGAGGGAACCTTGATCGGCTTCGACCCCGAGCACGACCGCGAGCGCGGCTTTCTGGTGAGCGAGGGAGGCGTCACCGTGATCGCCAAGGCGGAGAGTGCCGAGCATGCCCTGGCCACGGCCAACGTGTAGGCGGTCGCCGGCACGTTGCTTGACCCAAGACCGCGGGCGCGGGCACCTCGACCGCGCTATTCCTTCTCGATCTTAAACTCGTCGAACTCGACTTCGAGCGGACCGCGGGTCGTGCTCACGACGCAGACGCCGATCGAGACCAGGTCGGGAAATCGTCCGCTCACCGTGCCGAGCGTCGTCCAATTCTCGCCGTCGACGCTCATCTGCGAGACGATCTTGTCGTCGCGCCGCGCCATCCGCAGCCAGGTCGCACGCCCCTCGAAGAATTCGTCCCGCGTGGCGTTGACGAAGGTGCGGTGATTGTTCAGATCGTACAGCGGCGTCGTGTAGCTGAAGCGACGCTTGCCCGACTGCTTGCCCACGAAACGGTTTCGTTCGAGGCGAAGATACTGCTTCGGGGAATCCCACAGCAACAGACCGGCCCCGTTGTAGCCACCAGCGTCCAACCCGTTCTGCAGATTGGCGGTCACGCGAACGGTCATCGTGAAATCGCCGCTAATGGTCTGCATGACGCGCGGGGCGTTGAACTGCCCCCTGCCGTCTTTGCCGCCGCCGTAGTAGAGATCCTTCACCCCGCGCGGCACGATGATCTTGAGTCGATTGCTGGCCAATTGGGCGTTGCAATCCCGATCGGGATCGACCATTTTGCCCCAGCCGTCGATGCGTCGCTGAGCTTGTGCCGTGCTGGCTCCCCAGCCGAAACAACCTGTCGCGACCATCACGACAGCCATCGTTAGCAGCAATCGTCGGCGGCTCATCACGTGTTCTCCCCTGACTATCGAAACTAATTCACGTACCCGACCTCGGCCCCGGCATGGGCTCGATCCCCGGCAGCGACACGGCGTCCGGACGATCCACCCTACCCTTCTATGTTAATCGCCGAGGCGGAGTTGGCCCAGCGAGCACAACACCCGCCCGCGCCAGACATTCCTATCTTTTCTCAATCACCAATTCTTCGAAGGTGACTTCGAGCGGAACCTCGGTCGAGCTCACCACGTCGACACCTACCTGAACGACGTCGGGAAACTCCGTGTCCAGGGTTCCCATGGAGATCCATGTCTTTCCGTCCGGGCTCGTCAGTGTCACAATCTTCTGGCCGCGGCGAATCATTCGCAGGTACGACGAAGGACCCTCAAAGAAGTCGTCGAATGTCGCGTTGAAATAGGTACGGTGTTCGTTCAAGTCGTACAGCGGCGCGTTGAAGCTTAGCGGTCGAGGACTGTACTTTGGATTGACATACCGATTGCGCTCCAGACGAAGATATTGCTTGGGCGAATCCCAGATTAGCAATCCCGCGCCGTTGTAGCCCGCCTTGTCCGCCCCAAGGCCCGCGGTCCAGTCGGCCGAGACCTTGACCGTGATGACAAAGTCGCCACTGATCGTCTGCATCACGCGCGGCGCTCCAAAGCGTTCCTTTTCCTCGCTCGCTCCGTACCAAATGTCCTGACGCGTCTGAGGCACCGTGATCGTCAACTTGCCGTCAGCTGCTTCGACGCGACAATCGTCATCCGGATCGATGACCCGGCCCCAACCGCGGATTTGCTCGCCGTCCTTCGCGGTCGCGGGAAGGGCCAGCAGCATTCCGCCAGCCGCCAACGCACACATCAGGCCGCTTCGCGATTTTCTCATCGTCTTTGCTCCCCCGTGATGCTGAAGGTGGTCGCCAACGGTCAAGACGCCAGTTTAACGCGCCGACGAGCGTCTCCCATACACGCAGGGTGAGGGCGGCTACGAAGGGACCGATGTCCCGGAGCACGCGGACTTCGCGAGCCCGCGACTGTGGGGTGACTGCGGACCTGCGACCGCCGAGCCAGCGGCGCAAAAAAAGAGCTCCCGGTATCAGTGTTCGGGGTCCCAGGGGGGCAAAGGACGCCAACTCACCAATATCCGGGAGCGATTGGATTGTGCCGCGCGACAGGTCGCGCGGTGTGACGGGCCGTCGTGGGCCCGGTTCACTTCCAGCTGTATGGGGCGGCCAAGTCGGCATCCTTGCCGAATCGAACCGCTTGTTGTTTGGTCCGCAGCAACCCGCCAAGGCAGGTCACCTGTGCAGGACCCAGCTCGCCTTCGTCCGTGGTCAATCACAACTCGTTCGTGTCGAGTTGTGTCGTTCGAGTCGTCTTCCGTGACTTGTCGAACGAGCTTGGCACGTCGAAGTGCGGCTGCTTTGCTCAACGCGTGAGGCGGGAGATTATGGAAATGGACCGAGAGGGTCAAGGGCGATCGCGGGAAAGTTTTGGAAATAATCTGCGCGCCGTGATGGAGGCGCCAGCAACCTTCGAGCCGCGCGATAAAAGTCCAGAAAACCGCGAATAAACCGCGGCAAACACGGCCCCGCGGCGACGTGCTAGCGCCGCTGTCGAGCGGCTCGCTACCGCCGCTTCACCACCGGACGGCCGATCGAGTAGTACGTGAAACCGGACTCGGCCATCTGCTCGCGATTGAAGACGTTGCGACCGTCGAACACCACCGGAGACCGCATCAGCTGCTTCATCTCCGCGAAGTCGGGCGTGCGGAATTCGCCCCACTCGGTCATGATCGCCAGGGCGTCGGCGTCCGGCAGGGTCGCCATCGGCGTATCGGCATAGCTCAGCTTGTCGCCGTAGCTGGCCCGCACGTTGTCCATCGCCTCAGGATCGTGGACCACGATCTTGGCCCCGGCCGCAAGCAGCTGATCGATCAGCACCAGCGCGGGGGCCTCGCGAATGTCGTCCGTGCGCGGCTTGAACGACAGCCCCCAGACCGCGATCGTCTTGCCGGCAATGTCGTTGCCAAAGAACTTGAGAATCAGCGACGGCAGCACGTTCTTCTGCTGATTGTTGACCTCATCGACCGCCCGCAGAATGCGGGATTCGATGCCCTTCTGGTCGGCCAACGAGGCCAGAGCCCGCACGTCCTTCGGAAAACAGCTGCCGCCGTAACCGACGCCGGGAAACAGAAAGGCAAAGCCGATGCGGCTGTCGTGACCGATGCCGCGACGGACGTCGTCGACGTCGGCCCGCATGTGGGCACAAAGCGTCGCCATTTCGTTGATGAAGCTGATCTTCGTGGACAACAGCGCGTTGGCCACATACTTGGTCATCTCGGCACTCTCGGGCGACATCACCAGGAACGGCTTCTCGGTGCGCAGGAACGGGGCATAGATCTTTCGCAAGACCTCGGCCACCTCCGGCCGACGCACGCCGACCACCACCCGGTCGGGCTTCATGCAATCGTCGATCGCCGCGCCCTCTTTGAGAAACTCGGGATTGCTGGCCACGTCGCACTCGCGTCCTGTCGATTCCTTCAACCGGGCAAACATCTCGGCGTTCGTGCCGACCGGCACGGTGCTCTTGATCACGACGATGCCGTCGTCTTTCAGGTGTTGGCCCACCGCGGCCGCCGCCGCCCACAATGCGGAAAGATCGGCCGAGCCGTCAGCCGCACTGGGAGTGCCGACGGCCATGTAGACCAGATTCGCCGGCGCCACGGCCTGGCCCAGATCGGTCGTGAAGTGAAGTCGACCCGCCTCGGTGTTGCGGACGATCAGTTCGGCCAGTCCCGGTTCGTAGATGGGAATCTCGCCCTGTTGCAATCGGGCAATCTTGGCCTCGTCGATATCGACGCAAGTCACATCGTTGCCGGTGTCGGCGAAGCAGCTCCCCGTTACCAATCCGACGTAGCCGGTTCCAATCACGGCGATTTTCATAGTGCTCTTTCTCGGTCACCCCCGTGCCGAGGGCGATGTCTGTTCGTTGCGGCAACGCGGGCGACAAACGCCGCCGGAAGCCGCGGTGTCAATCTAGTCTATGCTTGCGAGCCGTTGCCGCCGGACTCGCCCGACGCCTCGGCTTCATGCTCGTTGCCATTCTCCTCACGCGGCACCCGCACGATGGCCGCCAAGGCATCGCCCTCGTCGAGCGACATGATGCGCACGCCCTGGGTATTGCGACCGATGGTGCTGATGTCGGCCGCCGCGACCCGTTGCAACTTGCCGCGACGCGTCATCATGAACACCTCGTCGTCGTCGGTCACGCGGGCCACGCCAATCACCGGACCGTTACGGTCGGTTGTCTTGATGTCGCGAAGTCCCTTGCCGCCGCGACGCTGCGTGCGATAGCGATTGGCCGAACTGGTCGCCTCGCCTTCGCCTTCGCTGTCGGCCGCCTCCGAGCCCTCGCCCGGACCGAACAACGTTCGCTTGCCGTAGCCATTGGCACAGGCGGTCAACAACGTCGCTTCCGGCTCGGCCACGACCATACCGACCAGGCTGTCGCCGGCGACGAGCTCGATGCCCTTCACGCCGCTCGAGTTGCGGCCCATCGGCCGGGCATCGGCTTCGTTGAAGCGAATCGCCATGCCGCCGGCGGTCGAGAGCACGAGTTCGTCACCCGGCTTGGTGATCACGACGTCGACCAGCTCGTCTCCCTCGCGAAGCTTGATGGCGATGATACCGCCCGCCCGCGGACGACTGTACGCCTCGAGCGCGGTCTTCTTCACGAGACCCTTGCGAGTCGCCATGGTCAGGAAGTGACCTTCCTGGTTGAAATCGCGAATCGCGCGGCAGTCGGCGATCGTCTCGCCTTCGGCCAGTTGCAGCAAGTTGACCACCGCCCGGCCGCGACTCTCGCGGCTCAACTGCGGCAGATCGTACACCTTCAGCCAGTGTACGCGTCCCGTGTTCGTGAAGAACAACAAGTAGGCGTGCGTGCTGGCGACGAAGAGATGCTCGATCGGATCTTCCTCTTCGCTGCGGGCACCCTTGATGCCTTTGCCACCGCGCCGCTGGGCCCGGTAGACACTCGTCGGTGTTCGTTTGATGTAACCGTTGTGGCTGATCGAGACGACCATCGTCTCTTCCGTGATCAGATCCTCCAGGTCGATCGCGCCGATTTCCTCGCCGCTGATTTCCGTGCGACGCTTGTCGGACTGTTTCTTCTTCAGCTCCTGCAGGTCTTCGCGGATGATGTCCAGAATATTCTGTTCATCGGAGAGAATCCGCGTGTACTCGGCCATCTCGTCGAGCAGCTTGTTGAACTCGTCGCCGAGCTTCTCCTGCTCCAGGTTGACCAACTGGCCGAGCGTCATCTTCAAGATCGCGTCGGCTTGAACCGGTGTGAGCGTGTAGGCCTCGGCACTGCCTCGCTCCTCTTCAAACGCAGCGAAGCCTCGCTCGCCCAGAGCCCGCTGCAACATCGCCGCGGGACACTCCAGCTGCATCAGCCGCTCTTTTGCTTCGGCCTGCGTCTTCGACGAGCGAATCACCCGAATTACTTCGTCGATGTTGGCGTGGGCCAACAGCAAACCCTCGACCGTGTGTCGCCGTGCCCGCGCCTTGGAAAGGAGAAACTGCGTGCGGCGGCGAATCACCGTCGCGCGGTGGCGAACGAATTCGCTGAGCATGCCCTTGAACGAGAGCAGCCGCGGCTTGCCGTCGACCAGGGCCAGGAAGATGATCGAGACCGTGTCCTGCAGCGGCGAAAACTGGTAGAGCTGATTGAGCACGACGTCGGGGTCGGCCCCCTTCTTCAGCTCGACGATCAGCCGCACCGGCTCGCGCAGGTCGCTCTCGTTGCGCGTGGCCGAGATGTCCTTGATGCGGCCGTCGTTGGCCAGCGCCGCGATCCGCTCTTCGATCCGGTCGCGGGCTTGCTGGAAAGGAATCTCGCGAATCACGATGCGGTGGCGTCCCTTGCCGAACTCTTCGATGTCGGCCCGCGCGCGAAGCACGATCGTGCCGCGACCGGTGTGATAGCCGCGACGGATGCCGCTGCGTCCGCAGATCACGCCGCCGGTGGGGAAATCGGGTCCCGGGCAAATTTCGAGCAGCTCGTCGATCGAGACATCGGGCTCGTCGATCACGCGGATCAGCGCGTCGCAGACCTCACCCAGGTTGTGCGGTGGAATCGCCGTGGCCATGCCGACGGCAATGCCATTCGAGCCGTTGACCAGCAGATTCGGAAACTTCGACGGCAACACCGTCGGTTCCGTGCGACGCTCGTCGTAGGTCGGCACGAAGTCGACCGTGTCGAGCTTCAAGTCGTCGAGCATCAAGGCGGCGGTCGCCGACATCCGCGCCTCCGTATATCGCATGGCCGCCGGCGGCAGCCCTGCGATCGAGCCGAAATTGCCCTGCTTGTCGACCAGCACGTGCCGCATGTTCCACTCCTGGGCCATGCGGACGAGCGTGGGGTAAATGACACTTTCGCCGTGCGGATGGTAGTTGCCGCTGGTGTCGCCCGATATCTTCGCGCACTTCACCCGTGACGCGCCGGGCGTGAGATTCAGATCATTCATGGCGACGAGAATCCGTCGCTGCGAAGGCTTCAGTCCGTCGCGCACATCGGGCAGCGCACGGCTGACGATCACGCTCATGGCGTAGGTCAGGTAGCTGTTCTTCAGCTCCTCTTCGATGGGCAGGTTGATGATGTTGCCCGGAGGCGGACCTTCGCCGCCGCCGTCGCCAGCCCCGCCGCCCTGACCCGCACCTTCGGGTTCCTCGGGAGGAGGATCGTTGGAATCGGTAGCCAAGGGTCAATTCCTTTCGTGTTGGCCTGGTGGGAACGCCCCGCGGAACGCGGTCGGAAAAGCCGCCGCGAAGGCCGTCTGGAGGGCACAAAGAGTCGCCTGAGGGAGGTTCAACAAGGCGACTGGGAGTGTGGTTTTGGTCCTCGAATTGGTGGCATTTTTCGAGGCCTTCAATATACCTTTGCGGGACCCGATCAACAATGAGTCGCGCGGTCTTGTGGCTCGTCGCAAGGTGTTAATTGGGAGTCATTTAGGTCGCGGTTTTCGGGGCCGCCCGAAGGCCCTCGTGAGGAGGCTGCTGGGGTCCGGAATTTGGCCGCCGGAAGTGGCGTTTCGGTGGCGCGATTCGGCCCGCTGGCAGCTGCCCGGGCCACGCCGGTGCGGCCGCGCAAATCTCCGGGACGGTTCGCTGCGCCTTAGCCGCCACCCCCGGTGCGGTGGCGAGTGCGGCGGCAGACAACGATTGGCCTCGTGCGGCCATGGACTACCAAGGCCGACACGGCAGCACGTGCGACTCGTTCAAATCTTCCAGCTTTTGGCAACCGAGTTGACGCATGGTGTGCTCGAGTTCGGCCGTGAGAATCGACAGCGCCGCCCGCACGCCGGCCTCGCCGGCGGCCCCCAACCCGAACGCATAGGCGCGACCGATCAGGACCGCTTTCGCGCCGGTGGCCAAGGCGATGGCGACATCGCCCCCGGAACGAATGCCGCCATCCATCAGGACTTCAATCTGTCGATCCTTCATGCGCGGGGCGATTTCCCGCAGCATCTCCAGCGTCGGCAAGACACGGTCGAGCTGCCGTCCGCCGTGGTTCGAAATCACGATCGCGGTCGCTCCCGCATCGGCTGCCTTCAGGGCATCGTGAACCGCGTGAACTCCCTTAATGATGAGCGGACCCTGCCAGACCTCGCGGATCCAGTCGAGGTCGTCCCAAGTGACCGCCGATTGTTGAAGCTGATTTCCGATATCGGCGTAGGGCATCGGTTCGCCGCCAGGCAGCTCGATGTTGGGAAAGTCCATCAGTCCGCCATCGTGGTAGAAACTGGTCAGCCAGGACAGATGTCGCATCATTTGCGGGGCAAACATCAGCTTCTGGAAGATGCCTCCGTTGATCGCCTCGGCAGATCCGTTCCGCTTGTCACGATAGCGCAGACCCGCGACGGGCGTGTCGATTGTCAGCACGAGCGCTGAGTAACCCGCCTGCTGAGCGCGTTCGATGGCCTTGACGGCGACTTCCTTGCCACCCACCAAATAGAGCTGGAACCAGCAGTCGTGGGGCGAGGCGGCTTTCACCTCTTCGAGTCGCGTGCCCGTCAGAGTGGACAACGCGCAAATCGTCCCTGCCTCGCCACAGGCCTTGGCCGCGACCGCCTCGCCTTGGGGCCACAAGGTTCGCAGGCTACCAATCGGACCCGCGATGATCGGCATGCGAATCGGCGTGCCCGCAACGGTGGTCGCCATTTCGATCGAATCGCTGCGGACTCCGTACTGCGGGACAAACCGCGCCTGCTCGAAGGCGGCGACATTGTCGCGCATCGTACGTTCATCGCTGGCTCCGCCCAGAAAATAATCGCCGACCACCGGCGGGATGCGTCGTTCGAAGAGCCGTTCCAGGTCGCTGATCGTAAAGCACTTCTCCAGACGAGCCGACCATCTGCGGATCGTCGAGGCATGGCACAGGCCGAGCAGTGTTTGGAGGATGCTGTTCATTTCGAAGCATTCAGCTCTGAGGACGAGGACGTGGCCGAAGGCAGCCGACTTCGTCCGTCATTCACACGATTTGCTGGGGTAACTGGAATTATAATTCACGGCGAAGCTCGCCATCGTCTGCGAGCTCGGGCTCACGCTCGGCGTGGCCATGCGCGGTGTCCGCGTTGTAGCCCGACGCGTGAGCGAGGGCAAGCGAGCGCAGGGCGGTAGACGAAGTGCCTGTCCCTACACGTCCCACTGACGTTTCGGGCTACCGGACGTCGGGGTGTCACCCGCTGCCCGGGGTCTGGTCCAATTTTCGGCCGGTCGATCCTTTCCCTGGGAATTCGCACTGACCGAAAACTTGGACCGGACCCCTTCGTCGCGCGCACTCACCGCCACGGGTTGTCGGGCTGGCCTCGCGCGGACGATTCGTTTCTAGAGGACTGCTCGCAAGACTCGCTGTTGCGGGTTCTCGACAAGCTCGACCAGTTCGACGGTCGCAGCCAGTTCGCCACCTGGGCTACGACAATAGCCATTCGCGTTGCCTTGGGACAACTGCGACGCAGCCGATGGAAAGACGTTTCGCTCAGCGACCTTGTTCATGCAGCGGACGTCCCGAGTCGCAACGAGACGACAGACGACTGGGCGCCGGATGCTCAGATGCAGCGACGTGAGCTATTGGAAGCCCTGACCACATCCATTCATCGAGATTTGACCGATCGGCAACGGACGGCATTGCTGGCGGAACTTAAGGGCATGCCGCAAGACGAGATTGCCGAACAGCTCGGCAGTAGTCGCAACGCCCTGTACAAGTTGACCCACGACGCGCGGAAAAAACTGAAAGAGCGTCTTGAGGTCGCCGGCTTTACGGCGGAAGACCTGGTTGCCACGCTGGCAAAATGAGAATCTATCTATGTCGCTATCCAAGCTTGAAATCGAACAGCTCTTGAAGCTCATTGGTCGAACCGCAGACCAGGAACTGAACTGCGAGCAATGCCTCGCGCGCGTTGCGGAGTTCGCCGAATCACAGCTGTCGGGCAAATCGATTCCAGCGGGCCTACGAACGGTTGAACAGCACCTTGCGGTTTGCGGAGAGTGCCGAGAGGAGTACGAAGCCCTGTGGCAAACACTAAACTCTCTGCGCGGGGGTAGCGATGTCTGAAAAGGGTGGCGTGAAGATTATTGATGGCTGCGTTGTTAATGGTCCCTTCGCGGCGGCGGTGATTGCTGGAATGCCGGCCTCCCGCTGGTCGGCCTGGTTCACTGGCTGCGCAGGGCTCAATAGGGCGCAGCGAGAAGCAATGGTAGCAGTCGCCCCTACGGAGGATAGATCGCCTCCCAATCTCGCATCATGTCAACGACCGTCCAGCCTTCTTCGGTCGCTTCGTCGAGCGCCTTGTCCAAGCGGCCTACGTGAGAATTGCGGTCATACGCCCACTCTCGCTGGGCATCCGTGTGTCGCACCAGCAAGCAGAAACGAGCGCCTTCGCCAGCAGCGGTCCACTGCAGCATCTGCAAATCGCCATCGGAGTTGCCGAACGCGGCAATCGGCCGCCGGCCGATGAACTTGTTGATCGCTACCGGCTTTCCCTCTTTGTCATCCATGAAGTCGAGCACCGGAAGACGCGTCAGCACAGGTGTCCCGTTGCGCAATTCCAACTTTGTCGTGATGCTGCTGCCGATGACCTGCTCGGGTGGGACGCCGTAGACTTCTTCGGCGAATACCCGCATGAACTCGATTCCACCACCGGAGACGATGTAGGTCTTGAACCCGTTGGCTCGCAGATAAGCCAACAATTCCAACATGGGCTGGTAAACGAGTTCGGTATACGGCCGTCTGAAACGGGGATGCCGCGCTGTGCGAATCCACTCTTTCACCGTCGTTGCAAACTCGTCCGTGGTCATTTCCGCATGGGTCGCCATGACGAGTTGGAGCAGCCCCTGCTCCCCGGTGTCGGCCAAACCGTCCAAGTCGTCGGCCAACGCAGCCTGAAACGGCTGTTCCGCTTTCCATTCGGGATGCTGCGAAGCAAGTTGCTTGACGCGATCGATCGCGAACTGCAGCTGAAAGTAGACGGGCTTTTCGGACCACAGAGTCCCGTCGTTGTCGAAGACCGCGATCCGCTGAGCCGGCTTTACGTAGTCTGGTCCATCCTGCTCTGTCACACGCGTCACAAAATTGACGATGGACCGCTTCGACGTGTCCTCGCGCCAAGAAGGAAGCGGGTCATCTGCCCTTGCGTACAACCCGGTCGTCGTGAGCAAAAGCAATAGTCCGACGCGGCCGACCTTGATCCTCATAGTGTCGCCTTCCAAGTTCAAGAATTCTCACGGCTATCCGATAAGTCCTTTGGGGACCTGAGTGGACTGCAGCTCCAAGTCCAAGCATCGCGGATCCCCCCTAACCTGCATGGGCGAATTCGGCCCAGGTGCGTGATGGCCCGCCGGACAAGCTGCTCAGGCGGCCTCCACCTGCACGCGCTGGCGGGTCGCCGCCAGCCGAAGAGGCCAAGGGACGACATGCCCAACCATAGCAGCGCGCAGGTCGAGGGCTCCGGCACCGGTGGCGGTACCTGAGACGAGAAGGCATAGATCCCGTCCGGATTGCCGACGACAAGAAGCCCGTCATCGATTGCCAGACTGCCGTTGAGTCCCTGGACCGACCAGACCGACTGTTGCGAGTCGAGGTCAATGGCGTGAATGTCGTCATCGACATTCACGAACGCGTGACCGTCCGTCAGCACCACGTTGCCAGAAACGATACCCGGCGCGGACCAGGCCCACAAATCGGCACCGGTAGCCTGATCGAGAAACCGCAATTCCGTATTGTCGGGAATCGCGATGACACGGTTGGCAATGGCGGGGTTTCCCGAAATTTTTCCGTGTCGTTCCCAGCGAATGCTCTCGGTCGAGACGTCAAAGCTAACCAGGGTGACGTTGGACGCGCCGCCGGTTGAATTGCGAGTCAGCGCGAAGACATCGTCATTGCCTCCAAGCATGACGGTCTGCAGCGATCCCAAAGCGCCGCTGGACGTCGGGTGCAGCAGGGTCGCCTCGCGCACGCCCGTATCCCGATCGACGACATACAGAGATCCGATGTTAGGACCGGGGCTCGCGCTGGCCTCGCCCATGTAGACGTAGACATGGTTCTCGTCCGCCGCCGGAATCCAACCGTATTGCTGGTTTACGTCGTGAAACCAGCGGTGATTGCCATCAAGTTCATAGGCGTCGAGTCCGCCATAATAGCCGCCGGCGGCAAAGACGGCGTCGCCCGAGATCGTCGGACGACTTCCGCTGCTCCATTGACCGGAGTGGGTCGTACGAAATCGTTGCGTTCCGTCGTCGATATCAAGCCCAACCAGAGCCGGCGCTTCCGGTGGATGGGCAGAGTGCCCGTAGTGATGCACGTAAACCGTACCGTTGGCGACACTCGGCGCCGAAACGCCGCTATGCGAATTCCCGATCAGCGTTGTTTCCCACAACTGGGTACCGGAGTCGCCGGAGAACCGGCGTACATGATAGTCGCCGCTAGCGCTGTAGCCTTCGAGCATCGTTGCATAAACGTCACCGTCGACGATCGCCAAACTTCGATCACCAGAGCCACCACTGTACGGAGGAGCATCGACCGACCAGATCTGAGTGAGATTCGGGGCATCAATCGAGCCCGGTGCGTATCCCGTGTGGGCCGCATCCCCCTGAAATTGAGACCAGTCTGCGATCGCGGACGACGACGTCGATACGAAGAAGCACACGGCCAACGAAGACAGGCAAAGCGTCCGCCCGACATGAGGTGATGTGCGGGCGCGTCGTCGCCAGCCATAGAGGCCGAGGGCCAGCAGTGCCAGCGCGGCCATCGCGCATGTCGACGGCTCCGGAACCGGCGCACCCGAATCGAGCGCGATCGCGGAGATTCCCGTCGAGTTGGTCGGAAACCCGAAAGAGTCGTCGGCGCTAGCCCAAATCTCCTGGCTCCAGATGCCCGTGCCGGTGTTCTTCGTAAGCCGCCAGATGTCGTCGTGAAAGATTCCAGTCGTCAGGATCTCTGTGTCGGAGATGGCGTGCATGGCGAACGTATCTTCATCCTGGACCAAAATCGGCAGGCCGGTGTCGTTGGACCCGGCGGGGACCGTTTCGGCCTGACCAAAAGCGAGGAAGACTTGTCTTCTTTCGAAGGGATACGCATCGAGAGCGCCGGGCAGCAATCCGACGAAGAGCGTGAATGCGAGTGACTGTGTGATGAGGAGTCGCATGGCAGTTGAAAGTTCTTCAATGTGACACGTTACGTGGGCGTTGCGGGGTGTGTTGTTCCTCGGCGTACCAGCGGCACGTTGCCGCGCTGCAAGGCGTGGGGCCGACGTTACGTGGACCACGGCATGATCCACCGACATGGCAGAACCGCGCTGCGACCATCGACCGGTACATCTCACAAAGCCACGATTGGCAAACGCCGTGCCAACCAGTCAGCGCTCAGGACCTGGCGAACGTAAGCCCATAGAGGCGAGTCGATTCCAGAAAATCCGCCAACGTTGCCAACTGTCCGGATGCGGACAGATCGTGTTGCAGGTCCTGTCCGCGATCGGACGATGCGTGTCCGGAATCGGACAACTTCGTCGACCCCGGAAGACGGGTGGCGATGCCGGCGCCCACCGCGGGCATGGATGAAATCGACCGCTGAAGTTCTCAACCGCTCGAAGACGCCCGGCCGGGCCAGTGTCACGCCTCGCCGCTGAAGTCGCGGTCGTCTGCGCGCTAGGCGGCGCAGCGGTGGCGCGGTGGGTGATCTGGCTACCCCCCACCTCGGCGTGCTAGTGTGGGTCCGACCTGGAGCAAATTCATGTGCGAACTCACTTCAATCTGACAGTGTCCCTTTGGGCAAGGGGGACTCGAAATGGGATGGCCGCGACTGGACAATGGCCGATCATATAACGGACCGTGTACGAGTCATGAGCAGCCGAATCAATGAAATCGTTTCTGTGTCACCCTCGGATTGGCCGGGGGTCGCGCTCGACGTCATGCCTGGCGATTTGAGCCAGTTCGCACCCATTGGCCTGGGGTTGTCGCCACCCTTGGTCGTTCGACCGTGGGACCATCTCGAAGATGTCTTTAGTCGGCCGAATTTCTATGGGAGCCAAGGAGGCCCGACAAGCCATCCATTTGCCGATGCCCCGATCAACGATTCGTCAGCCGGCACCGTGTATTTTGACGGCAGACCAGATCGCAGCGATGTGGAATCCTTGCTACGGCTGTTAGAAGTCCGTGTCGATGCGTGTGACTACGCGGTCTTCATGCAAGACTCCGACAACACTCTCGAGGATCGTTTCTTGACGCAGTTGCGAGTTGTTTGTCGTTGGGGACTCTCTTCGCTCTTCCAGGTGTCGCCCGAGTCGGTCGAATCGCTCGCGGCACAACCGATCGCCGTTGGCGAGTTGATCTGGCGGTTTATTCAGGACCAGCAACAGACGTGGGGAACGGGGATGGGTAGCAAGGCGCTGCGTGGCGTGATGGGTGGAGATGGAGATTGGGCCAAGGAATCATTGGCGTTTGGCTTGATGGTTGAAAACGCGTATCACGGCGTCTACCGCATCTGGAGTCGCGCCTGGCTAGTGACAAAGTAGCGCTCAGGTAACCCCACCTGCGTCCGTTCGTGCAAGGACCGCAGACTACCGTCTTGTCTCACTCACCTGACAAGCAGCCGGTGGCATCCGGCGGGGTGATCACTTCACTTTTCCACCTTTACTCAGCACTGGCTGAGCCAGTGCCACCCGGTGCTGACCCAGCACACCCGCCCGTCACGGCGCGGCCGAGGTAAACGTCGCCGCCCCTTCCGCCGCGATGGCCACCAGCAACATCTGACCGGCCGCCGGTGGTTGCGCGAACGAGCGGGCCAAGTAGGGAAACACCGCCGGTACCTCTTCGCGACAGTCGGAAAACGAAAAGGCGCGAATTAAGATCGTCGTCGCTTCGGTCGCCGCCTCGTCATCATCGCGGGCAGCCCGAGCTTCGGCAATCGCCTCGCGGACCGGCTCGTCCCCTTCCCAAGCGCGGGCGATCTCGTTGCCGATGGGGTCTTCGCAGTCGACCAGAAAAGCAACCGGGTCGGCCACGCCCGCCTGCAGAGCTTCTCGATAGGCGGCCACCAGGGCGTCGAAATTGCTCTCGACCAGGTCGTCTCGCAGGGCTGTCGCCCAGGCGTCGTCGTGTTCGTCGGCCGGTGCGTCGCTCATCCGCTTACGTCCGCCTTGTCGCTCGTTGTAGTCTCGCCCCCCGACGACGAACAGACCAACCCGCTGGAGTGCGGGGCGACTACTCGAACGGATTGGCTTCTGCCCCGTCGTCTTCCGATTCCGCGTCGTCGGCCTGTTCGAAGGGATTGTCGTCCGCTGCCGAGGCAGCGTCGTCCTTGTCTTTCGCGCTTTGCTTGTCCTTGTCCGCCTTGTTCTGGTCCGCCTTGTCCCTGTCTGCGTCCTGCTCGACGTCGGCCTCTCCGATAACCAGCTCGAAGGGGTTCTCCTCTTCAATAGGTTCGGCGACTGGCGGTTCCGCGGCTGGCGGTTTGGGGGCCGGCGGTTTTGGGCCCGGCCGGGGTGGCCCGCCCGCGCGTTTGCGACGGGCTTCCTCCAGCCGACCTTCGAAGGCGTTGGCGGCGTCTTGCTCGAAGGGATTGAACTCCTTCTCCCCTCCCGACGCGGAACTCGCTCCAGTCGCGGCCGAGGAATCGTCATTGATCCGGATGCCGGTGACCGGACGGGCCACGCGACGCGGTGGCCGCCCGGTGGTGGCCGCCTGGGTTTGCTGCGTCGTCTCGCCGTCTTGATCGCCAGCGACCGTCTCATCCGAGGTATCCGTCGTTTCGGCGGTCGGCGCCGCGTCCGGCTTCCCGCCGGAGTTGAATACGTCCAATATGAACACCGCCAGGACAACTGCGGTGGCGGCGCCGGAAAGGACCATGGCCGCCTGAATGAAGAGACGATTGCGGAGGATGCCCGGTCCGTTTCCGGGCTTGGCGGCACGCCCACGTTCAAACGCCCCGCCTCCGTTCTTGCGCGAGGCCCCAACGAAGGACTCAATCTCGATCCCCGGCGACTCCTCGGCGATGGCTTCCAGTTGCAGTTCGTCATCGGCAGCGGCACGAGGTGGCGGCGCGTCGACGATGTCGGCCGGGGGGACCGGGGGTACGGCGGACGTGCCCGTCGCGCTGGCCGCCGCGGACGGTTGTGGAAGCTCGGGCGGCTCGGCCTGGATGGCGGCGGTGACCGCCTCGACGTCGGCGAAGTCTTCCGGCACATCCTGGACCTGGACGTTCGGCACCTCTTGGACCTGAAGACGCAGCACTTCGTCGTAGCCGGCTTTGGTCTCCGGATCGCAAAGACACTGTCTTGCCGCGGCAATCTCTTGCAGCAGCTGCTGCGATTGCAAGGCGTGTTCGCCTTGGCGATAGGCCCGCACGGCCAACGCGCGCGACTTGATGGCCGACACGATCGTGTCGGCATCGTCCTCGAACAGATCGATTCCCAGCAGCCGGTAGTGATTCGGCGGTTGCTCGGCCGGCGGGATGTCGAGCCACGATTGATAGGCGTCGAAGTCGCTACTCATCGATCAGATACCCCTTGGCCGTCTTAGGCAACGACGGCGTCGGCCGCTCGGTGCGTGAAGGTTCGTCAGATCCCGCCCAACTCGATCTTCCAATATGGGTAATTTGGTGGGTCGCTGCAACAGATGCAGGTCGGGGGTCGCGGGCGACCGCAGCCGAGCTGCGCGGATTCGCCCGGCTGCCAAGCTGGCATTCGTGCCTCGGGAAATCGCGGATATATTGACCCTCCGTGACTGGCGATCGATAATTGGGGTCGCCACGCAAGGGGCGGTTCCGGCCCGTCGGGGAGGAGTTTCGGCGGTGCCGCAGGCGATCACGTCCCGTCGCAATCAGAATTCAGACTTGGCTCCGCCGCCGACTGTGGGAGGCCTGTCGGTACGCGGTGCTATCCGCGTGGCGATCGATCCGCTTACCGACGACGGGGGCCTATTTGATGTCTCGACTGCTCACCTCGCTACTCTTCTTCGCGACGCTCTGGCTGGCCGCGCATGCCCAGGCCGAAGAGGCGGAATTCCGTACCTGGACCAGTGCCGGTGGCAAGTTCACGATCGAGGCGCGTCTGCTTCGGCTCGGCGCAAACGACAAAGGGCAAGAGGTCGCCATCTTGCTGCGTCGCGACGGACGGATTATCGAGGTCACCCTCTCGGCGTTGAGCCAGGCCGATCAGGACTATGCCGCCGCGACGACGCAGCCCGAGGAGCCCAGTCCGCCGACGGCTGCCGAGCCGGACGACGGGCAAGATTCGGACGAGCGGCCGCCCGCGGACGACCCGCCGAGAGAAGGTACGGAGGAGCCTTCCGGCAAGGGCGGAGAGAGCGGCTTACCGGACCTGGGAATTCCCGAGCCGGGGCCACTGCCCCCCGATTCCGACGAGGGCGGCACCAAGCCCGCAGAAGACCAAGGCAACGCCGGCCAAAGTGGCGCGACGGCGCCCCTGCCCGAGGGCGACCTGCCCCCGGCCACACCCACACTCAGCGAGGGGCCATCGCACGCAGTGACGCTGCTGCCGACCGACTCGAAGTCGTGGATCAATCTGTCCGAACGGCTGACTCCCAAGTCGGTCGGTCGCAAGGGCATCGTGGTCGTCCACGTTCGCCCGACCACGTCGGAACGCAACGCCGTTTCGAAATGGCAAGGCTGGCGGAGAGCCGCGTCGAACAACAAGGATGCGCCCGTTATCTTCGTGCTGTTGTTCAGCAATCGCACGCCGCAACGGGTGAAGGTGTACCTGCGACTGATGGCCACGAATCGGTTGAGCGTCGACTGGCCGGCGCTGCTCGATCCGAGTGGCCGCATCGCCGCCGATCTGGCCGCCGCGTCCGACTCGGCCCCGGCCGGCGGGGACGAGCGCAGACGTTCCAGCGGCAACATCACGGTCATCGACGGCCATGGGCGAGTTCTGTCCGATCGCTTTACGAGCGCCAGCTCGGCTGCCGGTGCAGCTTCGCGGACGGCCCAGTGGCGCGTCGATCCGAAGGGAATTCCCGAAGACCTGCGGTCGGCCTGGCTCGATGTCGAGTTCGGCCGCTTCGACGACGCCGTCGGCGGTATCCGCAAGGGACTCAAATCGAAGCAAGCGGCCACCGCCCGCGCCGCCAAGCGATTGCACGACTTCATTCAAGGGCAGATTGCCGAAGCGGCTGGAAATGCGCACACGGCGCTCACCGCAGGCAACAAGGCCCATGCCTACCGGGCGTACAACCTGATGATGAGCGAATTCGGGGACTACGACATTAAGAAGGAGCATCTCGACGTCTATGCGCGTTTGCAGGCGGATCCCCAACTCGCCGACGAAATTGCGGCCTTCAATCTTCTCGACGCGGCGCTGCGAAAGGCAGGCAACAAGAGTTATCTGCCGGCGCTGAAGAAGACCATCGAGAAGTTTCCCGATACGACGGCCGCGAAAGACGCGGAGATCTTGATGGAGAGAACCTTTGAGTGAGCCGGCGGCGGCACGTCGACTGACGCGACGAGTTCGCAGGATCATGACTTCGCCCTCGCCCCGCGACGGTGATCGAGCGGCAAAACGTTACCCCCTTGCGGACATACCACGCTTGCGGACAGGGGCTCGAGCGATGCCACGTCCTTGGTTGACGACGGGACACTCCACCGCGGCCTTGGACGCCCAAGTGGTTATCGACCGGACGCCGCTGTAACACGCGGCTCACGATCGAAATAGCCCAGGCGATTCATGGCCGCCACCAATCTGCGGGCCAGCGGGGCGGCGACGTCTCCACCGCCGCCGGCGTGTTCGAGGGCCACCACGAACACATAGCGCGGTGACTCGGCCGGGGCATAGCCGGCAAACCAGGCATGGTCTTGCTCGCCGACGGCCACTTCGGCCGTCCCGGTCTTGCCCGCCACCTCGACTCCCAGACCACGAAACGCCCGCTCTGCCGTGCCGGCCCGATCGGCAACCGCGCGTCGCAGGCCCTCACGCACGACCGCCAGCGTACGCGGCCGCAGCGCTACGGTGGGTGTACTGATGTTCGAGGCGCTGTCGGCCAAGAGCCGTGGCCGCACCAGTCGACCCTCGTCGGCCAGGGCGGCCATCATCCGCGCGATCTGCAGGGGCGTCGCGGTCATCGTCCCCTGCCCGATCGCCATTGCTTCGGTGTCGCTCGTCCGCCACGGGCGACCGCGCTGCTCGCGCACCGCGCGCGGCGTGGCCAGGTTGCCGGTCGCCTCACTCGGCAGGTCGAGACCGGATCGCTGGCCGAAGCCGAAGCGTGCCGCCCAGCCGACCAGCGGCTGCGGACCCAGCCGCGACGCGTGATGATAGAAGTAGACGTTGCAGCTTTGGGCCAGGGCGTCGGCCAAGGTGAGCGGTCCATGCCCCACGCCATAGCGGCGAAAGAGGTAGCAACGTTGCGCGTTTGGCTGTCGCAAGTAGCCGCGACAAACGAGCGGTGCTTCGGGGTCGAAATCGTCGCTCTCCAGCAGGGCCACCGCCACCAACGGTTTGAACACCGACCCCGGCGGAAGCGCCATGTCGAGCGCCCGATGAAACAAGACGCGGTTGGGATCGGAGAGGGCACGACGACGCGGCTCGCCGGCGGTGAACCAGAACGCGCCGCCGCGGACGAAGTCGTTCGGATCAAAACGTGGGGCCGAAGCGCAGGCGGCCAGCTCGCCGCTGGCAACATCCATGACAAGAATGCTGCCCCCGCCGAAGTTGCCGACCGCCGGCTCGCTGGGGGAGTGAATCCGCGACGAACGACGTCGCGCTTGCACGTCGTCGAGCAACTGTTCGGCAAACGACTGCAGGGCCACGTCAATTGTCAAGCGCACGTCGCTGCCCGGCACAGGGGCGCGCGTGGCCCGCTTCGAGAGCAAGTCGCCCGCCGCGTCGCGTCGATGCACCTCCAGACCCGGGCGACCCCGCAGGCGGGCCTCGTGGGCATGTTCGATTCCGGTGACGCCGACGGGGGCGTCGAGCACGGCTTGGTCGGCCGTCTCGTCCGACACGACCTCGTCCGAGACGAAGTCCTCGCGCGAATCCGCCGCCGCCGAGGCAGGTCCCAGGTAGCCCACGATGTGGGCGGCCACGTCACCGCGGGGATAGTTGCGGACCGGAACTCGCTCGATTTCGACGCCGGGAAATTGTGCGGGATGTTGCTCGATCCGCTCCGCGACGGCGGGCGAGGGAGCCAAGGCAATCACGTGCGAGGTGACCTCTTCACGAAGCACGATCCGCGGCGGCGGCAGCTCGTCGGGCGGGGCGAACATCCGCACCACGGCGTCCACGAGGACTCCGCCCCAACTCGAATCCGCCGGACCACGATCGACATCCCGGGCGGCTCGCTGGTCGGCATAGCGACGTTGTCGCTGTCGGTTCACGCGCTCCGCCATCCTCGTGATGCGGTCTTCGATTCGGGTGCGGCGGGCAAGCCACTCCTCCGGCGCGACTTGGCACAGCTCCGCCAGACGACGATGCATCTCGGCGTGTTCGACACGCAGGCGATTCACCTCCGCCGCCAGCGTCCGGCTGGCCGAACGTCGAGAGATCGCCGCCGTCGCGGCCGAGGATCGTTCGCGCAGGCGCCGCCGCGCCAAGCGGCGGAGCCACCGCTCGTCGGGCGTGTGCCGCAAATAGCGATAGTCGACCGCCACCGCCAGCACCACGTCGTCTTCGGCCAGCGGTGTTCCGGCGCGGGAGAGAATGCGACCACGCGGAGCGGCCTGGTGCGCGACTTCGCTGCGTACACGGGTCGCGACGGCACGAAAGTCGTCGCCCTCAAAGATCTCCAGAAACAGGCAGCGGCCGAACACGGCGATCATCAAGAGCACGATCATCGCGCCCAGTCCGCGGATGCGAAGCCGCGGCTCGGTCAGGACCGGCACCGACCGCGCAGTGACGGCCCCATGCCAATCGAAAAGTCGATCGAAGCGAGGCATGCGATGCTACTCCCGGAGCGCGAACGCGGCGCGAGGCCTATTGATGGCTGCGTTGTTAATGAGCCCTTCGCGGCGGCGATGGCTGAAATGCCGGCCTCCCGCTGGTCGGCCTGGTTCATTGGCTGTGCAGGGCTCAATAAATGTCGTCGTCGCTCGATTCGAGCACGCGCCGCCAGCGGGCGAACTGTTCCAGACAAAGCTGACTGCCGCGGGCCACGGCCGAGAGCGCCTCGGGGGAGACCACCGCCGGCAGGCCCGTCTGCTCGGCCAGGTAGCGATCGATCCGTCGCAGCAAAGCCCCGCCGCCCGAGAGCACCAGACCGTTGTCGACCAGGTCCGCCGCCAGGTCGGGCGTGCATCCGTCGATGGTTCGCTTCACGACTCGCACGATCTCGCTGAGCGGATCGGCCAGGGCCTCGCGAATCTCTTCGCTGGTGACGGTCGCCTTCCGCGGCAGTCCGCTGATGACATCAATTCCCGAAATCTCTTCCGACATCTCGTCGGGCAGCGGAAAGGCACTGCCGATGTCGATCCGCAGTTGCTCGGCCGCCGCGGCCGAGACGCGAAGACTGTAATTGCGGGTCAGGTAGTCGACGATCGCCTCGTCAAAGGCGTCGCCGCCGACGCGAATCGAGCCGCTGGCGACCGTGTCGCCCAGGCTGATGACGGCGACCTCGGTCGTACCGCCGCCGATGTCGCAGATCATGCTGGCCGTCGGTTCGGCAATGGGGAGGCCCACGCCGATGGCGGCCGCCTTGGCCTCGCTGAGCAAGAACACCTGGCGCGCCCCGGCCCGCTGGGCACTGTTGAAGACGGCCCGCTTCTCGACGGGGGTGATACAGCCCGGCACACAGACGATCACCCGCGGCCCCAAACCCCAGCGCCGCGGCTGTGCTTTGCGAATGAAGTAGCGCAGCATCGTCTCGCAGAGCTGGAAGTCGGCAATCACGCCCTCGCGCAGCGGACGCACGACGTCGATCGAACCGGGCGTACGGCCGAGCATCTGGCGGGCCATGTGACCCACGGCACAACCGCCGGAGAGCACCGCCGCGCCGCCGCTGTCGACGGCAACGACCGACGGTTCGTTCAGCACCAGGCCCTCGCCGGGAACGCTGATCAGCGTGTTGGCGGTGCCCAGGTCAATGGCGAGATCGTCGCCGAAGAAACCCAAAATTCGCTGGAGCATCCTTGCTCACCATTCTGGCTAATGGAATTGGCCTGGAGGGAAGCGACGTCCGTGCGCGTCCCCATGAGTCTGACGGCACGGCCGCGCGCTACGGCGAGGGATCTACGGGAGCCGTCTTGTACTCTTCCGCCTCGAAGTCGTAGTTGTAACGTTCGTTTTCCAGGTGCAGCAGCACCGAACCGAGCACCAGGGCCAAGAACGACGTCACCAACATCATGGTGTAGACGTCCGCCCGCTGCTTCTGATACTCCGGTTTGACCTTGGGCTTTCGGGCCCGGGCCTTCTTTCGTCTGCGTTTCGCCACGTTCGCGGTGTCCCTGGGGCTTCGTTCGCTAGTTGGTCGTCGTTACGTCGTTGCTGCTGGATAGTCGTCGTCCGCCGTGCGGCGCCGGTGGGTCGAACTAAATGCGTCGCTGCGTCGCGCGGCGCGACTCGAATCGATCGCCGTCCTGCACGGGACCCTTGCGGGTGGCTCGATCGACAATCGCCGCGGCCCGATCGGGATTCGTTTGCAGGACGATCACGTTGCCCAGGTAGCGGGCACCGCGGAAGACCTGCAATTCGTGACCCGAAAGCAGACCGTCGTCGGAACCGACCGACAGTTCGACGAAGGTGTCTTTGTCGCGCTTGCGGACGGCGAGAATCCGACCCTCGACCGCCGGCGGCTCGTCGATGGCGTCTACGGGCGTGTCGAGCGTCACCTCGCCGTCGGAGAGAAACGACACGAGCTGCTTGGCCCGGGCCACCTGATCGGTGAGCGTCTCGTTGGTCGTTTCGAGTCGTTTCACTTCGCCCTGCAGCTGATTGTTGGTTTCCGTGCGGAGGATCATGGCGGCAAACGTCTCGTCGATCGTCTCTTGCTGTCGCTTGATCTGTTGTCGCAAGTCGTCGATTTCGCCCTGGGTACGGCGAATATCGTTCATCGTGCTCTCGACTTCGGCCAGCTTTTTCTCGTGCAGCTGGCGAAGATCCTGGTAGTTTTTCTGGGCCTCGGTTTGCTGAGCGAGCAGGCGTTCCTTTTCGGCTTCCAAACCCGCCACCGCCTGGCGACGTTCGGCCAGAATCTGCGAGATCTTGTCTTCCCGGTCTTCCAGTTGTGCTTGCAATTCTTCGTAGAGACGCTGCAAATCCTCGAGCTGAGCCTTCCAGCCGAGCGGCTTGTTGCCGACCGCCTCTTCCCGCAAAATCTCGTCGCGATAGTTCGTGTGGGTCGCATAGACGATCACCGAAAAGGTGGCGAACACCAGGCTCATCACGAAGATCAAAAAGACGAAAATCTTCCCGACAATATTCATCGCTAGGTCCCCAACGACAGAGCACGCCCAGACCCGGGCTAGACAACGACTTACGCAGTCCTTTCAGTATAGTTGCGGCGGAAAAAAAGTGTCAACAAAATGGGCCTCCCCCGGAAGTTGCTAAGGTCTTACGGCTCTGGGGTTTGTCGCGGCCGCCAGCCGGCTCCGGCCGACCCGCCACATCGTCGCCACGACAGCGGCACAATCGATCCGGTCGCCAACAGGCACGCCCCGGCGAACCAGTCGCCGCCGGCCAGGTAGGGACTCTGCCGATTATCCAGCTGGGGCCGCGTCACGATCACGTCTTCGGCGTGACGGCCGCCCCGGGCGACGATTCGACCGTCGGCATCGACGTGCGCCGAGATCCCGGTATTGGCCGCCGTGAGCAGTGGTTTGCGACATTCGACCGCGCGGAACACCCCGCAGATCAAATGCATGTCGAGCTCCGCGGAACCCCAGAACCAGCCGTCGTTAGTCTGGGTTACCAGGATGTCCGGCTCGTCGCCCTGCCGCCGCAGTTCCGCGACCTGGCGCCGAATCACGTGCGGAATGACCGTCTCGTAACAAATGTTCGGGGCCAGTCGCGTGCCGGCCACCTCGAACGCCGCCGGCTGCTCGCCCGCGATCATCCCGTGCGACAGCGGCGAGAGCGCGTACAGAGCCGGGATCCAGCTACCCAGCGGCACGTACTCGCCGAAGATGACCAGGTGCATCTTGTCGTAACGATCGAGGACCTTGCCCGACGCGTCGACATGCAGTGATGTCACGTAGGCATCGGGCACCGAGATTTCGGGCGGCGCCGCCACCTTGGTGAAGTGGTGTGTCTCGCTGCCGAAAAAGATCGACGGCGGCGGCTGATCGGGAGCGACGTTGGCGGCCAGGCCCGCAATCGCGCCGGCCGCTCGGCTGATCCACTCGCGACTGTTCGTTTCGTACCTGCGGATTTCGGCGTCCGAGCTGCCCGACACGTCGTTGACCACGTGCGGGAAAGGCATCATCGACTCGGGCCAGACAACGACGTCGATCGCCAATTGGCGGTCGCGGGCCTCGACGAACGCCTTCTGCGTGAGGGCAAAGTACTGATCCCAGATTCTTTGTACGCGGCGCTCGGCTTCGTCGGGACTGAGCCCGAACTGGGTGTCGATGTTGCCCTGAATAAGAGCAACGGTGGGTCCTTCGCGCGTATCGACGTCGGCGGTGCGCCAGTAGCCGTAGCCCAAGGTCGCGGCCAGGACCGCGATCGCCACGCCCAAGGGCCAAAGAGTAATCCGGGCTTGATCCAGCGGAAGCGTCCGCGCGACGCAGGCGACGACCAACATCACGACGAAACTAACGCCATAGGCCCCCACAAGATCGCTGACTTGAATCAACTCGATCCAGCGATACTGCGTGTGTCCGAGCGCCGCCATCAGGAAGCCACTGAACAGGTAAGCCCGCACCAACTCCAGTGCCGTCCACACGACGGGGGCCACGATCAGCAACGAGACACCCAGTCGATGGACCGCCAATCGACAGAGCAGCACGAATAGCGGCAAGCAAACGCCCAGGTAGCCCGCTAAAGCGAGCCAGCCGAAGATGCCGCTCCAGTGCGGCAGCGTCAGCCAGTAGACCGCCGAGAGCCAAAAGGCGACGCCCGCGACGTAGAGCGTTCGGTAGGGACGGCGGCCCGGCAACTCGGCACGCCGCACCAGCAGCAGCCACGGCAGCGGCGCAACCCACGCCAGCGGCCAAAGATCAAACGGCGGCAACGCCAACCACAGCAGCGCACTGCCGAGCAGCGCGAGTCCGGCCGTTACGCAATCACCGCCGCGCGTCGGGACGTCGGCATCCGTGGATACCTGCGGGCGCGGTGGCGACGACTCGGAGCGCGCGGGCGGCGGCGCACTGCTCGACTGCGCGAGGTGCGTGGGGGCCGGCTGCGCTGGCGGAGATGTCACGCTCATCAAAGACGTGCTCGCGTCGATCCAAGTCCGTCGAGTCTTAACTGGGGCTGCCGCGCGCAACTCCGCAACGCTGGCAACTTTGCAGCGCGAAGAGTACGTCCTCGACCGGCCCGACGCCAGAGGATTTTCCCACGCGCTGCGGCTCGACCGGTCGCACGTTCGTGGCCGCACCACGCTCGGCGACGTGCGGCGGCCAGCTCCCAGCGCCATCGTATCCGCTAGCACTGCGCGCGGCCAGCAAGCGTCGTGGCGATGAAAGTCGGATCCGCATGCGAAATGCCGGCGAGAAGGACCGCGCGGCCCCCATCGCATCTGGCTACCGTCGCATCTGGCTACAGCGGACGACAAGCGACCCGTTCTCCCACCGCATAACGCCGCTCGCCGGGGGCGAAGAGAATCAGAGCGTTGGCCGCGACCAGGGTTCGCAAATCGGAAGAGCCCCGCCAGTCGAGTGGCGTGACCGTCGCGCTTTCCGCCTCGCGCACGGCGGCAGCAGCAGCGACGTCCGTTTCGGTGGTGGTGGCAGCCGGCTCCAGCCGGGCCGGATGATACGTCGGTCGATCGCCACGATGTTCGAACGGCGCGGTGAGCGTCGCTGTCACCTCGCGGGCCGCGGGCTGGGGGCGTCCTGCCAGCACTGCCATCGCCGGGGCCACGAACAGATGAAAGCAAACCAAACTGCTCACCGGATTGCCGGGCAGGCCGAAGACGAGCGTCTTCGGTTGCGGGGAGACTGCATCCCCCTCGGCGCTGCCACGCGAGGCTTCGGCCACGCCGAACCAGAGCGGTTTGCCCGGCTTGAGCGACACCTTGTGAAAGACCTCGACAACGCCCAACTCGCCGAGCACCTTGGGAACCAAATCGAGCACGCCCGCCGAAACGCCGCCGGAGAGAATCAACACGTCGTTGGCCAGACCCTGCGAAATCAATTCGCGCAGCGTCGCCTCCTCGTCGCGTCCCACGCCCAGATCGACCCCCCAGCCGCCCGCGCGGGCCACGGCCGCCAGCAACATCGGCCCGTTGCTGTTGCGAATCTTGCCGGGCGGCGGAACCGTGGCGGCGTCGACCAGCTCGTTCCCGGTGGGCAGCACCGCGACACGCGGTCGCGGCACGACTTGCACTTCGGCCCGGCCAACTTCCGCCAAGAGGCCCACTTCCATTTCGCGCACGATGTGTCCGGTCTCGAGCACGACCTGGCCGGCCCGCATGGCCGCGCCGCGTCGCATGATGTTCTGGCCCGCGGTGAAGCGCTCGGTCTCGATGCGGACCACGCCGAGCGGTTGGCCCGCCTCGGCCTGCCAGGCGGTCTCTTCGACCATCACCACCGCCTCGGCACCCGCGGGCAGCGGCGCGCCGGTCATGATGCGCGTCGCCTGGCCCGCGCGAAGTTCGTGTTTCGGTACGTCGCCGGCGGTGACCTCCTCGACGACGGCCAGCTCGATCGGCTCGCTGGCCCGACCGCTTAGTGCCCGTTCGATGTCGGTCGCCCGTACCGCGTAACCATCGACCAGGCTCTTGTCGTGCGGCGGCGAGTCGACGTCGCTCGCCACGTCTTCGGCCAGCACCTGGCCCGCCGCTTCGCGCAGCAGGACGCGCTCAGGCAGTTTGGCCTGAGCGTGTTCGAGCACTTTGGCCAAGGCTGCGGAAACCGTGATCATGGCGCGAACCTTGCGGCCGCCGGGTGCGAAATGAATCAGCCGACGCGGAGAAAGTTCTCGAGCAGCGTCGTGCCCTCGCCCGTGAGGAAACTTTCGGGATGAAACTGCACGCCAAAGATGGGCAGCTCCTTGTGGCGAATGCCCATGATTTCGCGCTCGCCGGTGGGCGGGTCGGACCAGGCGGTGACGTCAAACTCGTCGCTGAGCGTGTCGGGCTCGATTAAGAGACTGTGGTAACGGGTGGCGGTGAGCGGATTGGCCAGCCCGGCAAAGAGCCCCTGCTCGTCGTGCGAGATCTCATCGGTCTTGCCATGCATCAGGCGGCCGGCCCGTACGATCTTCGCCCCGTACGCCTGGGCAATCGACTGATGCCCCAGACAGACGCCCAACAGCGGCACCTTGGTCGACACGGTGCGCACGAGTTCCAGCGAGACGCCCGCCTCGTTCGGCGTGCAGGGGCCGGGCGAAATGATCACGTGCGACGGACCGAGCTCGAGAACCTCTTCCGGTCGGATCTGATCGTTCCGCTTGACGACCAACTCGAGCGCGGGATCGATCTCTCCCAGTCGCTGGACGAGGTTGTAAGTGAACGAATCGTAGTTGTCGAGCAGAAAGATCATCCGCCGGATACGCAAAGCGAGAGCCACGGTCACAGAGACGGCGCTGGAAGAACCAGGCAGAGTGCCAGTCTATCGCCTGCCCATGCGCCTGGCCAGCAGCGCGACCGCGCTAGGAGCGTCGCATCTCAATGAAGCGCTCTTTCGGCAATTCCATCGACTTGATCTGGAGGCCGAATTTTTCGCCGACCTTGACCGCCTCGCCACGGGCGATCAGCTCACCGCCCGCGTAGAGTTCCAGCAGCTCGTCACAACCCTTGTCGAATTGGATGAGCGAACCGGGGCCGAGCTTGAGGACCTCGGCCGCCTTCTTCTTGGTGGTGGCCAACGAAGCCGCTAGCGGAATCTCGATTCGCAAGAGGCTCTTCATGTAGGGTGGCAAGGTTCCACCACCCGCGCCGCTCGCGGGCGCGGCAGTGGGGGCCGACGTCTGTGTCGCGGCCGCCGCGGTAGCCTCCGCAGTCGCACCCTCCGCCGCGGGCGAATCTTCGGCAGCTGCAGCCGCGTTGAACAACTCGCCCGGCTTGGCCAACGGCCACAACAGCGAAGCGGTGGCCGACTTGTCGTCACCGCTCACTTGCAGCGAAACGAGCGGAGCGTCCGCCGCCAGCTCGCCCGCCGCCAGGGCCGTCGCCAGATGGGCAACCTGCTGCGCCTGAAAGAAGTCGATCTCGATCAGCTCGCCGAAGAGCGGCTCGCAGAGTCCTTCCGCCAGCGCGGCCAACTTCGCCTGCTGCGACTCGTCCGGCGCGGCACACCAGTCAGGCACGAATCCGCTGGCGGTGGGCAACGCCAATACGGCACCGACCTCGCCCGCCTGGATCAGCACACAGAGGGCCGCCCCGTCGAAGCCTGCGGGCGGCGACGCCGCGTCGAACGTCGCCGCTTCGCCGACGGACAACGCGAACTCCGCGTCGAGCGCCGTGCCGAGCGCCGTGGCCGCCTCGCCGGCTCCCGTCGTGACGGCGGCAACGACCTGGTCGACGATTTCCGGAGTCAGCTCGGCCATGATACCTCGGTGTGCGCGGGACGCGTTTGTGAAACGCGGCTGCTAGCAGCGGCAGCCGTCAGTACGCATATAGTCCTTATCGGGATGCCGTGGGGCTGAACTTGTGGTGCGCGGTCGCGCCGGTGGCAGAAAGTTTGCGGCCGCTGGGTTGGTGCTAGCGGACCCCCTATAATTCAAGAGCCGCTGTCCCCCGACACCGGGCAGCCGAGGAACGTCTGATGAGCACAACCGTTAAGGATACTTCCGCCGAGAGCGAGCCGCGCTTTCCGCTGCCGCCGTACAAGTCGCTGGGCAACGAAGCCTTGGCCGAGCGAATCGCCGCGGTCCGCGCGGCCTATGGCAAGGAGCTGCTGATCCTGGGCCACCACTATCAGCAGGACGAGGTGATCGCGCACAGCGATCTGCGGGGCGATAGCTTGCAGCTCTCGCAAATGGCGGCCGCCAGCAGCGATTGCCGCGCGATTGTCTTTTGCGGCGTTCACTTCATGGCCGAAACGGCCGACATCGTGGCCAATCGACCCGAGAAACTGGCCGAGCGCGACGGCCTGCGCGTGCCGGTCATCTTGCCCGACATGGCGGCCGGCTGCTCGATGGCCGACATGGCCGCGATCGAACAGGTCGAAGCAGCCTGGGAAGAACTCGGCGAGGTGATCGACACCTCGGACGTGACGCCCGTCACCTACATCAATTCGGCGGCCAGCCTGAAGGCCTTCTGCGGACAACGCGACGGCATCGTTTGTACGTCGAGCAATGCCGCGGCGGTGCTGGAGTGGGCCTTCGCGCGGAAGCGACGCGTGTTGTTCTTCCCCGATCAACACCTCGGCCGCAATACGGCCCGCGCGATGGGCATTCCGCTCGAACAGATGCCGGTTTGGGATCCGTTTGCCGACGAACTGGGCGGCAACGACCGCGCCGCCCTCGAGGCGAGTCGCGTGTTGTTGTGGAAGGGTCACTGCAGCGTGCATCAGATGTTCACCGAACAGCACGTCGAGCAGTTCCGCGCCAAGTTTCCCGAAATCAAGATCCTGGTGCATCCCGAGTGCCCGATGGAGGTCGTCGATCAGGCCGACATCGTCGGCTCGACCGGCAAGATCTTGCGCACCGTCGAAGAGGCACCCGCCGGCAGCCAATGGGCGATCGGCACTGAACTGCACATGGTCAATCGCCTCAAGACCGAGCATCCCGAGCAAGAGATTCACTTCCTCTCGCCGATCGTCTGCATGTGCGCGACGATGTACCGCATCGACCTGGCCCATCTCTGCTGGACGTTGGAGAACCTTCAGGCGGACACGCCGACCAACGTGATCGAGGTCGACGAAGAGGTAGCCCGCTGGTCGCTCTTGGCGCTCGAGCGGATGCTGGAAGTGAAGTGAATGGGTGCACTCTTATTTTCGCCGCGGCGGCGGCGGGCTCGGTTCGGCTTCAATCGGCGACGCATGCATTGGAGGTCTACCCCACGACAGAGCGAGATGAAGACCGGTTCATTATAGGAGCCGCCAAGTTGTGTCGCGTACGTTCGCGCGCCTAGAATGGCCGAATCGGATTGAATCGACCGGGAGGGCGACGCTCCTGCGGAGCCGCAGCGCAACGATTGATTCTCGGCTCGGCGGGAGCCTCGCCCCACTGCTGTAAACATCTGGTATTTTCGTAAAGCACTTATTTGGAGAAGCTTACGGTCTGTGGATTTCCATTTTTCTCCTGGAGGTGTGCCATGGATGGTTTCTCAAATCAAGTGCTATCACGTTTG
>QQVP01000039.1 GCA_003389215.1 Planctomycetota bacterium
CGCCACCCGTAGTGAGAGAGGCTGCCTCGCGCGCGGGACGAACCTCGCGCCGATCAGCAGCTCCAGAGAAGCGGAGGGCAGGGGACTCGAACCCCCAACCCCTTGCGGGGCACCTGATTTCGAGTCAAAAGGTTCATGCCAGTTGTGCTTCAGTTGCCTTGCAGTTAGCTGTTTCTACCGAGGTTTGCGCGACGCACCTTGCTCGGTGAAACACGAACGATGCGCGCAAGAAGTAACAGTTTAGGTAACACTTCTTCGCCTAAATTCTTGACGAGATAAGCCCGGAAACATTTTGGATTCTGTTTCCCTGGCTGGCGCTCATCGTGTGCCTTCAAATGGCCTGCGAACGCGGGATGGTTCATCCCGTGATTGACCGGTCACAAGGAGAGGCACGATGTTGAGGAACGTTCCGTTGGAACCGAAGAACTCGGATGGGGTTCTGAGAGTAATTCTTATCGGAAGAGTCTCAAAGCCCAAAGAATCAGATGAACAAACGCAACTGACGATTGAGTCATCGTTCGAAGCCATAAAGGACTTTCTTGCCGACGTATACAAAGGTCCTATGGATATTCGGCGTTTCGGTGAGCAAATCAGCGGAATGGTCGTTGATCGGGAAACGATACTGGAAGTGTGGGAGCTTATCGAATCGGGCGAATGGGATCTGGTAATCGCGGAGGATCTTTCGAGGGTTTACAGAAATCCACGACATCAAATGGCATTCGTACAGGATTGTGTCGACGCAGAAATGAGGTGCATATGTATCGCCGATTCACTCGACACCTGTAACGAAGACTGGGAGATCATGCTTGGCGTGGCGACCTTGCGCCATGGGATGCATGTTCCCGATACAAAGCGCAGAGTGTCGCGAACAGCAACCTACGCATTTCACAACGGCGGAATGGTGCTGCAAGTAAAGGCTGGTTATCGCAAGCTCACAAAAGGAGAGGCGGAGTCCGGCGAGTTCGGTCCCGTCGGTCTGCGCGAAGCAAAGGTACCCGAGTTTACCCCGATCTTTCACGAAATTCGCACGCGTTTGATTGAAACACGATGCGCCTCCGACGTCATCGATTGGCTGAATGAGAGTGGGGTTCCGACTGGGCCGTACGTAAGAGGCGACTGGAAACCCGGTATCTTCAAAAGCTGTGTATGCGATCCCAAACTTCATGGATGGAGGTTGTTTCGCAGAACAATCTACAAGCAGATATTCAAGACCGGAAGATACAAGCGAAAACTGAACCTAGAGCCCGAACGTGAGTTCGTTCCCGAACTCGCACATATGACGCTGGAGCAACAAGAATCGATGCTCGCCGCCGTTGGGTGGAGGATTGACTGGAATAACTCGATTCCTTCCAAGAAAAGCGGACGAATTGGTGTGAGTCGAAAACAGTCTATTTGGCCGGGCCAAGCAGCGACTTGTGCTGCTTGCGGCGGACCCATGTTGATCTATGGAGATTTTCTAAAGTGCAAGAACTCGCAAAAGAAGAATGGAAGAACCTGCTGGAATCTAGTTCAGGTGGATCTGCAATGGACGCGGGATATGACACGCCAATGGCTCATTACTCAACTGGATGTCCTCCCACGCGTCCGCAAAACAATGGTTGATCTGGCTTGGGCGGAAATCCAAGAGCGGCAGGCCGATACGACGAAGTTACTTGGATTAACTGAGAGTGAACTACAAGATCTTGAAGATCGTCAGAAGAATGTTTCCGTAGCCCTTGCCAAGGGCGGACAACTTGAAGGACTCCTAAACGAGTTGAAAGCGATCGAATCGCAGCTCTGTCGATGCCGTAAGAGGCGAACTGACTTGATGTCTGAAGAAAGCCATGCCTTTTACAAGTGTCGGGAAGAGATTGATAACAGTTTGCCCGAGGTTCTTGAATTATTAATCAATACTTCTTTTGAGTTTGCAGATGTGATGCGGACATTCTTTCCGAGATTCGTCGTTCAGCCAATCCAGACGCTGGATTCGGGCCAGGTTTATCCCTGCGGTAAACTTCATTTTCACGCCGATGAGAATGGAGACGACATTGGTGAATTGACTGAGGTTGTGCTCGATCTCTTCAAGGTTCCGGATCCAATTCGGTTGATGAAGAAGATCGTCGCGGAACGGGCACGTGTACCCAAGCGGACGCTTCGCCAAATCGCCGATGATTTGCAGACCAATTATATGACAGTGAAACGCGGTCTTGCTTATCGAGCGTTGATGGATGACCTTAAGGTCGAGGAGCCGTTTCGAGAACTTCATCAAGCGCCAGAGTACGCGCCACGTTGGGGTCGACGGAACAAGATGTGATAGTTACGGCGATGTGAAGCGAGCCCGATGCCTGGCATCGCGAAGCGCCGAACCGGCCTCTGCAATGCAATAATGACGCAGTCTGCAGGTTGCTTGCTCTACCAATACCTGCGTTCAATTCACTGCGCCTTCGTTAATCACATTTCTTCAGCAGGTCTATTCCGGTCAGCCGATCCATCGCCCAATTCTCGTGGTAAACGCGGCGGTGTGGCAGAGCAGAAGTGACCGGTCGTGTCGCGCATCGTCGGGCTTTTTTCACGTGATGTGATCGTCGCCCACCCACTTCGAAGCTCTCTTGGCGCGCCATGCAGCTTGTCACCGTTCTCTTGTAGTGCGTTCGCGGCACGGGTCGGCGCAGGCGAATCATCCATTTTGCAACTCGCTCGGGAGTGTAATCGATATGCTAAATCTTTCAGTGCCCCTTACGCCAAAGAACTCCGGTGGTCCGCTCTTAGTTCTAATCATCGGCCGTATCTCCACCGAATACCAGAACATCGAAAACATCGACGCCTCGTATCGCTACGTAGAGAAGTTCCTGCAAGAGAGCTATGACGGACCACTGGAGGTGAAGCTGCTGGGCGAACAGGCCAGTGGAATGCTTACCACGCGCGCCAGCATTCAGGAAGCCGAGAGTCTGGTCGCCGAAGGCAAGGTCGATCTCGTCATTTCGGAAGACCTTGGTCGCATCTATCGCAATCCCCGACATCAGTACGACTTCGTACAGAACGCGGTTGATATGGGCACGCGGGTCATTTGCTTGGGCGACAATCTCGATACGAGCGATCCAAACTGGGAAGTCGTGATGGGCGCCGCGACACTGCGGCACGGCCTGTTCATACCCGACACGAGACGTCGCGTTCGTAGGACAGCCACTCATTCATTTCACAACGGCGGGCTGGTTCAGAAAATCCGTTATGGCTATCGAAAACTCACTAAGGAAGAGGCTGCCGGCGGACATTTCGGTCCGAAGGGGCTGCGCATCGCCAAGCGACCTGAATGCACGCCGATCATACTCGCGATGCGGGAACAAGTCATTCGCGGAAGGCCATTCACCGCCATCGCCGAATGGCTTGAGTCCGAGGGCGTTGAAACGGGGCCATACGTCACGTGTGGTTGTTGGACCTGCCGATTGGTAAAGGATCTACTCCGCGATCCGATCTTGAGTGGGACGCGGACGTTTCGGGACACGATCTTTGAGCCGATCTTTCGTACGGGCCATCACCGGCGCCGCAAGAATGCGGAACCGGAAAGCTCGTATTGTCCAGAACTGGCTCACATGTCCCGTGACGAACAACAATCGCTTTGGCAAGCCATGGACAAAAAAGCCTTGCGATCTAGCGAGGCGTCAAAGCGGCAGCACAAACGCCGCAATATTTCCCGCAGTCGTTCGATCTGGCCAGGCCAGTCAGCAACATGTGGCGTGTGTGGCGGACTCCTGTATTACATGGGCAAAAGCCTGCGCTGCAAGAACTCCTTGGCGAACGCGCACAAACCTTGCTGGAACCATGTCCAAGTTCCGGCGGAACTCACCCGTCAACGGATGGTCGGGTGGCTCATGGAATACGTTAACCAGTCGCCAAACGACCGGCAATTAGTGGCTGAAACCACGTGGAACATCTGGAAGAGGGCATATGGACGCAGCGACTCACTTCAGGCAGCAGCCCAACAGAAGGTGCAGGCATTGGAAAGAAAGGCCGACAACCTCGCTAGGGCGATTGCCGAGGGAGGCGAGCTTGATGCATTGCTTCGCGAGTTGGCGGCCGTCCAGGCAGCCCGAGACGACACGGTCGCACACCAGGCCGAACAGCGTAATAAGTTGGAGGTTGTTCAGGGTCCGCATTCGATGGAGCAACTTGAGCAGCAGCTAGGGGATGTTGTGAGATCGCTGATCTCCACATCGTATGAATTCGCTGACGTAATGCGACAAGTATTTCCAGAGTTCGTTGTTTGGCCAGTGCAGGCGCTCGATACGACTCAGATACGGCCGCGCGCGCGGTTCACGCTTCGACTCGATACGTTTGATTCCAGCAGCGCCAACGGGCATGGTGTCCCATCGGAAGTGCATGGCGTGCTGGACTTGTTTGATCCACCCCAACACATTGTCCACATCGATGCCTGCACCGACGCTAAGCAAGCTACGCCACGGGCTTCCCTGCGGGAAATCGCGCGAAGGTTGGACATTAGCTACATGAGCGTGAAACGAGCCCTCGACTATGGTCGCCGGATGAAGCAACTCGGGCTAGTGGAACCTTATCGAGAGCTGCGATCCGAGCCCAAGACGGCTTCACGTTGGAGAAAGAGGCCAACACGACGACAAACGTCAGAATAGAAAGGAAAGCCTATTGCCACTTACAAAATGGTTTCGCGGCAGACGAGTATGCCGCACAAAGCGACGTGGCGGTCGCATTCTAGTGAAGCTCGGCGGTGATTCCCGCGGCGATCCGCCAAACTGGATCGCCGTCTCCCTGAAAGAGTATTCCGCCTGCGTGCAATATCGGTACGTTGAGCCAGATCGGGCACTGCCCGATAGTCGACCCCTCTCATTGGACGGTCACTGACACCCTCAAAACTGACTGACATCATCGCCGTCACGCGCGCGTCTCTTTGCGTGCTACAGACTCTCTGTAACACGCAGCTTGTAGTCTTATCTTCTTGCCCCGGGCGCATAGCAGTCGCTGCTGTGCGTCCGGGGTTTTTCGTTTCCCGATCCCGGCAGGAGGAGTATTCCATGAAACAGGCCGACCTTAACCGCGCTGTCGCCCATGCCACGGGCGAGACGGTTTCCACGATCAAGCGACTTGGATTCCTGTTGGCCGATCCGGCCGACAGTCTCGATCCAGACTCGGAGGAGTATGGCCCGCACGTCATCGATTGGGACGAGCTGCAGGCCCAGCGAATCGACGGCGATACGTGGGAGCCACAGCATGAACCGGCCGTCGCATGAATCGAGCGAAACGCCGCTGTCTGACGTGAAGCTGGCGGTCAATCTCGATTGTACAGATCCGCGCCGGCGACAGCAGCTGCGCAGTGGCCAACAGCGCGGACGACGTGAATTCGGAATGGGTCCGCGCCCCGTCAAGCGAAGACGCCGAAATCGGCGTGGCCACACAGCTTGATGCGCCTCGCCTCTTATCCACCTCTCAACGTTACTCACGAAAGGATCACGATGAAGGTCTTACTGATTAACCACGACGGCGGCGGCTTCGCCGACTACGTAGAAATTGTCGATGGCACGACGGTTGCGCAGCTCTTCGAGCAGCAGGTCGGTTCAGGCCGTGCAAGCGACTATCTGATCCGCGTCAATCGACAACCCTGTCCGGCGGATCAAGTGCTGCAAGAGGGCGACCGAGTCTCCTTCACGCCGACGAAAATTGAGGGCGCGCTTCGATAACGTAACTTCGCCCACAGGTCGTCGAGCATCCGCGCTCGGCGGCCTGGCGGGCCAACTCTCAAATAAGAAGGACCGTGCAATGAATCGAACGGATAAGCGGCTAACGAGAGTGGCGGTAGATTTGCATGAACAACTCGGGTCAGATCGATCTCCGCCGGCCCGAATCGAGTTGCCCAACGCGGCGTGGCAACAGGCGGAGACCTTCCTGCAGCGGATCCACCGAGCGCGCAAAAGGGGTTGGTTTCTGGCTAGCCAGCGTCTCGTCGATGAATTGCGGTGCGCGCTGCAACGACTGCGCAATGAACTGACTACGCTCTGTGATGCAATCCAAATCCCACTGGCCGAAGCAGGCGTAGCCTCCGTTGCTGACATTTGTGCCGACCTGACCGCCCTGCACGAAGAGTTTGGAGACGTCGACGTTGATCTACGTTGCAATACGATTTCGGTGACCACCGAGCCGATTGACCTTGAGGGCATTTGCCTTGGGCCCTTTGAAATCTGCCTCGATGGGTGCGATCTGGTCGGCGGCCATCCACGCAACTATCGAGTGATCGCGCTCGATCCCAATCCCGCCGCATCTAACGAAACCGTCACGCATCCCCACGTGCAGGACGATGCGGTCTGCGAGGGCGAAGGCCATCAGTTGATTCGCAACGCACTCGAACAGGGTCGCCTGCTTGATTTCTTTCTGATCGTCTCCAACCTATTGCGAAGCTACAACAGCAACAGTCCCTATGTCTCTCTGTCCGATTGGCACGGCGTGGATTGTACCGACTGTGGAACGACTGTTTGCGAGAACGAACGGTGGGCTTGTGAGAAGTGCGAAGCATGGGTGTGTGGCGAATGCTACTTCAGTTGTTCTGACTGCGACGGAGTGTATTGCGCTACATGCGTAGTCCAGTGCGCTAGGTGCGAGGAATACTCGTGCTCTTCATGTTCTTGCCGGTGTGCAAGATGCCAGCAGGAAGTGTGTCCGGACTGTCTCAATCAAAACGAAAGGTGTTCAGACTGTCATGACCAAGAAACAGAAGAATCGAACGACCCACCCATTAACTGTGAACAATCCAGCCGGGCCGGCACAGCCGGTGCTTCGGTTTAGTCCCACCGCGTGGGCCAAGCTGCTGTTCCTGCGTGATTACGGAAAAACCGAGGTGGGCGGCTTCGGCATCGCGCCGCGTGACGACCTTCTCTATTTAGAAGACGTACAGCTCGTCAGACAAACCTGTTCCTGGGCGCACGTAGCGTTCGACGATGAGTCGGTCGCTGACTTCTTCGATCAGCAGGTCGATGCTGCGAGACACCCTGAGCAGTTTGCCCGCGTCTGGGTTCACACGCATCCAGGTGACTGTCCACGCCCGAGCCAAGTGGACGAAGATACGTTTAGTCGCGTCTTTGGCCGCTCGGCGTGGGCCGTCATGTTCATTTTGGCATATGAAGGCCAAACGTATGCCCGATTGCGATTCAACGATGGACCGGGCGCCGACCTGAAGGTTGCAGTCGGTCTCGATTACTCACGGCCATTTGGCGGCTGTGATCACGAGGCCTGGAAGCAGGAATATCTGTCCAATGTCCAGGCGCAACAACCGATCCGCATCACGTCCACGGCAACGGAACCGGTTGTTGAATCACCGTTCGATGAGGAACCGACTGACGAATGGCTCGACAACTGGTTCGACTACGCCGAAGACGACGACAACGTGAAAGGGTTGCATTAATGACATTAACGAGGACAACAGAAAAAGATCGTTTCAGTCGTCAACGTGAACTGGTTCCTGCCGACCGGCTGGCGACGATCACGGCGACCGTGATTGGAGTTGGCGCCATCGGTCGGCAGGTGGCATTGCACCTGGCCGCCATCGGTGTGTCTCGCATCCAGTTGGTTGACTTCGATACTGTCGATCTAACGAACGTCACGACACAGGGCTATTTCACCGAAGACGTCGGCGAGCCGAAAGTGCTCGCCACGGCTTGTGCGATTGGTCGGCTGGATAGTGACATCCAGGTCAGGGCGGTAGAAGATCGCTATCGCGCCAGGCTGGACATCGGTGAGGCCGTGTTTTGTTGCGTCGATTCGATCTCAGCGCGAGCTGCCATTTGGCGGTCAGCCAGGAGCCGATGTCAGTTTTGGGTGGACGGGCGCATGCGGGGCGAGGTGATTCGCGTACTCACGGCCTCCTCCACAGAGGACTACGCACGCTACGCCGAGACGCTGTTTCCGCAGCGTGAGGCCCAGCAAGGCAGCTGCACGTCACGCAGCACAATCTATGCCGCCAGTATCGCGGCGGGACTCATGGTCCATCAATTCACTCGCTGGTTGCGTCATCTGCCTACGGACAGGGATACCATCATCAACCTGTTGGCCGATGAATGGTCAACGAACCCCACGCACTAGAAAGGAGGGGATATGAGGACACTAATCGGGATTGGAATAGCCGTCATCGTGGCCAGTATGTTGGCTGGCGACTCCAGGAAACCCAAACAGAATACTGGCGGTCGGAATCGTCAACGAAAGAGCCGTCGGAATCGGAACTGCACTTGCCATACGGGCCGGTGTTGGTGCCGGTGAAGAGCAGTCCGGCGAACGCAACTATTCAAACTAGAGAAGGGAGCACTATGGGGGAAATCATAATCTTGGCCGTTCTCGTATTGGCCGGCTGGTGGCTTTACAAGGAGGGCAAGCACATCGGCAGCCGCAAAGGATTTAACGTCGGCCGCCGCAACCGCAGGAGGCGACGATAAGTGCGGCGTGGCCAGCCGCGAAAGGCAACTTTCGAAGACGGGTATTTGGATGCCCAGACGCTAGCCGTTAGAATTGGGGGTGTGACCGATACTTTGGTCAATTTGATATCCGAGTCATTGGAGAAAAGACATGTAAAGCATTGTGGCGCGGCGTCGCGCCATGACCACATCATAAATCGATGACGCGTGAGCGTCAAGTTTCTGCTTCGTCCGAAACCGCGAACCTGAGTCGCCAGACTCTTGAACATCAGAGGCAGTACTTGGACCGCGCTCCCAATAAAGGGAGCGTCGGCCTTGTGCTGTTCTGATGTGCCTCTTCGCGGAGGCCGGACGGGCGGCCTCGGTTCGGCGCTCCTTTATTCATGCGCCGAGGAAGCCGTTTGACAGTGGCAATCACCTTACAGCACGGGGGCGACTCGATGAACCCTTATGAGATTTTAGGTCTAACGGAAGATGCGACGCGTGAGCAGATTGAATCGGCATACAAGGCGAAACGGAAGCATTACGAGCCCTACGCGGGCCGTGACGTTGCAGCCGTGAAGAAGATCGACGCCGCGTTTGAGAAACTAATCAGTACGATCGAGAACGATTCTGCGAATTGCAATAACGAACCGCAGGTCGAAAAGGCGACGAAACCAGCGGACGCCGGAAGCTGCACCGAGCGCTCTCCGAAGCAGGAAGTGAATTCGTCTGCCGCAAATTTTCATCCCGCAGAGGGTGGTTTGGTGTTCGCTGCTGGAAAGTGGTGGCTAGGCGGAGGTTGGGGATATCTGTGGGCTTTCGTGGTCTATGCATTAATCGCAGGTGGCGTTGAGGCGATTTCCTACTTCCGAGGCTCCAAGGCAAGAACAGCAACAGATAAGGTCTGGAATCGCGCGGGATGCATGATACTTCTGGTACTTCTCACGACGTGGGCTCGTAGAGAGCCCACTTCCTATCCTTGCCCTGAATTGGATACACATGCGTCAATTAAGGAGATCAGCGAGGCATATGCCCCATACTTTTATTTCGTGGGTGCTGACTTCACACGTTACTCGTCGGGCGTGTTGGGGCAAGCGCGACAATCCGACGGCGCTGCTGGATCGGGAATTCTCTTGGTGCACGACGACGAAGCCGGACTGATTCTGACCAATCGACATGTTATCGATCCAGCCTATGCAGCTCGCCTTAGCGGCGTCAGAGGAAATCGATTCTCGGACTTGCGGATCACGGCCAAGAAACGTGGTGACGAACTTGCCGAGTCGGCGCAGGTCGTTGCGATTCACAAGGAGCACGATCTTGCGCTGCTGTTGGTCGAGGAGGATTTCGACGGGAGGGGCGCCGTCAAGTTGGCGCCACCGTATATTGTGGATATCGGTTCTGCGGTCGTCTCGCTCGGAAACCCACAGAATCTGGGGTATCGTGCGCGCGACGGCAAGATATCGAACGAGCCGGAAGACTTTATCGAGCACACCTGCCAGATCGATCCCGGATTCAGTGGCGGACCGCTTTTGCTCAAAGATCGCGGCCTGCTTGCGGGAATCAATACGCTCGCCGTGGGGCGTGGTGGAAACTACGCCATTTCAGTCGAGCCAGCGCTTCGCGGCATCATGAGGGAGTCCGAGGAAAGTTCGAGAAAACCGACGCGATCAGACTGGACCTGGAGAACCGTGCTTCTCAAGCCGGAGCATCGGCCTCGGGCATTGGGCCTGCTATCGAAAATTCCCGTGGCCGGTGACGAGTGATTCCGGGTGGGCACTCATCCGCTATACGTAAACCCCGCATGCCGAAGTCAGCCCCGAGTGTCCATCAAGCAGATTCGGCGCTGAGTTCTCGCGTGAGTCCTTTTTGATTCGTCCTTTGAGTGGCGCCCTTTCCCTATGCCAGATGCGGCTTATTGCGTGGGGTATTCGCGCAGGTCCGATGCTGCGATGGGCCGCACTTGACTGACCACGCCAGATACGCAATAAATATTGCGTGCATGATTTATTGCGTTTAATGGAGATTCAAGGATGGTCGAATCAGAGGGAAAAACTGAACACCAGGAGAACCCCGACAACGTTGAGTTCGTGGGTTTGGTCGAGCGGCTGGCGGGACTGGGGGTCACGCAGCAGGACGTTGCGTCGATGCTCGGAATAACCCCCAGTCACCTGAGTCGAGTAAAGAGGGGGGAGCGGCGCGCGTCACCAAGACACTTTGGCCGCTTGCGCGGCAAGGTTAGAGATCTGACCAAAAGGCGAAGTGCGCAACCTGTGTCTGCGCCGCGGCTGATTGGCTCGAGCCCGTTCTCGGTGAACCACGCAGTGCTGAGGTCGCTGTCGCCAAACGACGCGGTGTTCGCATTTCGAGATCTTCTCTGGGCACAGGCAATGGCTAAGGGAGTATCTACTACACGCGTAAGAATTTCGGCGAGGGTCAATGCTCCGGATGGTGGAATCGATGCATCAATACAAAGTGACCACGACAACCCTTTCCAGGACGACAAGCTTCTAACCGCCGGGACCCAGTATCAAATTAAGACAGGCGAGTTCAAGCCTTGGCAACCATCAACAGTCCGAAAGGAACTTTTTGCGGGTAAGGAAGAAAAATTCGAGAATTTGGATTCAGAGATTCAGGCGACATTACGAGATGGTAAACGGTATGTCGTTGTTTGCTTTGGCACCGACCCGTTGCCTTACGAGAATCGAAAAGCCGTAGACGGTTTTCGAGCAGCGTTTGGGAATTGTGGTTTTCCAGACGTACCTGTGGAAGTCTGGGGCCAAACTGAGCTAATAGGCCTCTACAACGCGTATCCCGGTCTTTGCCTTCGCCTTCGTGGCCAGGACGAGCAGATCTTTCGTTTGCACGACTCGTGGTCTGCAGATGAAGATATGGGGTATCCGCTGCACTACGGTCCGGAACAGCATCGCCTGATTGAGGAGATTCGCAACGATCTGCATTCCGGAGCATATCCCCATGTCCGACTGATCGGGGAGCCAGGCATCGGGAAGACTCGCCTCGCCCTTGAGGTGACACGGACCAAAGAGCTTGTGCCCCTCACGATGTACGTTCGGGATGGTCGGTCCTTGCTGCAGAGCAAGCTGCTCAATGAATTGCTACAGAAGGACGATCATCGCGTTGTGCTCTTGGTCATTGACGAGTGCTCCCGAAAGGATCTCGCGGATATCTGGAACGTCCTAAAGCCGCGGTCGCACCGCATTCGCATAATCACGATTGATCACGATCCCCACGACGGAGTCGATGAAAAAACGCGTGTCGTTAAAGTCGAACCATCTGGAAGTGATCAGATCGAATCGATTCTCGCCGATCATGGCATTGGCGAGGACGATGCACGACGATGGGCTATGTATTGCGACGGGTGTCCTCGAGTTGCCCATATTCTGGGCGTAAACCTTCTCCAGAATCCGTCGGATCCCCTTGCGCCACCCACGATTAGTGATGTGTGGGATCGATTCATCGTTGGCCGCGACCCGTCCGATTCGGAGGACGTGCGTCTGCGACGAATCGTACTTCGGTACGTTTCCCTATTTGATCGTTTTGGCTTTGAACAGCCGGTGCAGAACGAGGCGGGGTTTATACAAGGGCTGGCTGAGAAGTGTGACTCGCGGATCACGGCTCCGAAATTCCGAGAAATAATCAAGGGGCTAAAAGGCAGACGGATCGTGCAAGGCCAAACGACGCTTTACGTGACGCCTCGCGCGTTGCACGTTCACCTCTATCGAGAATTCTGGGAACTCTACGGAGGCGATTTTGATATCGCGCAGAGACTTCGAGATACTCCGCAGTCGCTCTGGCGATGGTTCGTGGACATGTTGAAGTATGCCCACGACTGTAGCGCCGCGGAGAGAGCGATCGAGAAGCTACTTGGGCCGGAGGGCATTCTTCAAGATGGTGAATTTCCGGACGTAGAGGAGTACGGAAAACTCATGTCGGCGTTGGCGGAGGCTTGTCCGGCGTCGACACTACATTGTCTGCAGCGGACGATCGGTTGCATGAGCGTGGACGATCGTCGGCGAATCGCAACGTCTCGTCAGTGGCTTGTCTGGGCACTCGAGAAGATCGCGATCTGGCAAGAGCATTTCTTTGGAGCGGCAGAACTCCTGCTGGGTCTTGCTGAAGCCGAGAACGCTACGAATTCCAATAATGCTACCGGTACATTTGTCGGTTTATTCAGCCTGATACCTGGTTGGGGGCCCACTCAGGCTGGGCCAGACACTCGGATTCGTGCATTGGAAGAAGCATTGGAATCGCCTTCGTTGTCGCGGGCACGGCTTGGGCTGAAAGCCTGCGTGAATGCGCTTTCAACAACCTCCTCTTCGAGAATCGTCGGCCTCGAGCATCAGGGCATCCGCCCGACGATTCCCTTTTGGACGCCCGACAACTACGGCGAGTTGTGGGACGCGTATCGAGGCGTATGGCAGTTGCTTGTTGACAGGCTGGACGTATGGACGGGCGGCGGACGCGAGGAGTTGATCTCGGCAATCATTGAAGCTTCATGGTCCGCTCTGCATGTCAAAGATCTTGAACAGACGGTTGTTGAGACATTGGATGCTGTCGCTCTTGTCGAAGAGACGAATGTTAAGGAGGTTGTGGAGTTAATTCATAGGCAACTGCGTAACGCGAAGAGCGGGTTATCGGATGAGACAAGGGAATCACTTAGAGTCATCGTTGGCAAGCTCGAAGGGAATGATTTCCCCACAAAGCTCAGGCGATACATAAAGTATGTTACGTGGGAAGACTACCACGACGACAATTACGACGAAACCAGACTTGTTGACCGCAAGCTTGACGAATTAGCAGACGCTGTTCATGAGAATCCGGACTTGCTAACGCCGGAGGTTAGGTGGCTCGTCTGCGAGGACTCGAGCCCGGCATTTTCGTTTGCTTATCGCTTGGGAAGGAAAGATGTCGGACGTTCACTGCTGTCATTGATACTAGAGCAATACGCCACACTAAGGGATATGTCCGCAACATCATTCCTGAGTGGATATCTCGCCGCTGTGTTCGATCGAGACGTCGGGGAATGGGAATCACTGATGCTGGATTTGGCGGACGATCCCGCAGTTGCGGAGCGATTTTCGGACTTGGTGGTAGCTTCGGGGATGTCTGACGCGATCGCGCGAAAGGTGATCGACCATTGCAGGGCCGGTGCACAAGGCATTCATCGCTTAGAACGCTGGTGGCTGGCAAGACAACTCCAGTTATTGAGCGAAGAGATCATCAAGGAATTGATCGAAATACAGCTCGGCGAAGGGACGGGCGTTCTGTGGAATAATGCGGTGCAGATGTTTCACACATACTATCGACAGGATGACGACAGGAAGCCACTCCCAGATACTCTCACGTTCAGACTGCTTACCGCGAAGGCTATGGCGGAGGGCAGGGCTGCACACAATGCGGGATACTATTGGTCTCGGATTGCGGCGTCATTTGTCGATCAACATCCCGACCGGAAATGGGATTTGCTTCGAGAGATCTTAGTTGTGGCGGCCGATGGATCGTTTCTGCTTGCTGATCTCGATACCAATCAGGAGCAGGTTCTAACGGCGCTCTTCCGCGAGGATCCCGTTGCCGCCTGGAAATGCGTAGATTCGGCATATCGCGAGCTTGGAGGTAGCAGAAACTTCGCCATGCACAGTTGGCTAAGCAGAGGAGGGCATCGGGCTATTGGAGATGACACTCCTGGTCCTATCCAATATGTGTCGTCAAAAACTCTATTTGATTGGGTCGATGAAGACCTTGAGGAGCGCGGCTACTGGTTGACTCGCGTGTTGCCGAAAACGCTTGATCAAAATGGGCCTGGAAAGCTTACCAGAGATTTCATTGCTCGATACGGCAGAGACGAAAGAATTCGTAACGGCGTCAACTCCAATTTCTATTCTCGTGGATGGTGCGGCGACGCGAGCACCCACTATCGGAAGCTTCGTGACGACGCCCGTTCGTGGTTGCATGATGAAAAGAACTCGACTGTAATTCGGTGGGTGGACGCATATATCGATTCACTTAGCCATGACATCGAACGCGCTGAGGTAGACGAAGAACGAGATTTCTAGACCATCTGAGGTCGGTCGTGCTCCGTTCGGACGGCTTCGAAAGCACCAAAATCGTTGGCAGAACCGGCTGCGCTGCCGCCGTTTGAAAATCGTAACAGCGACTCCGATTCATGTGTTCATCAGTGCAAAGGCAAATGACGCAGGAGGAGATTCTCGCCCTGTGTACACACAACCTCATGGTCACACCGTTTGTTCGGCGTTACGGTCGCCTCTACAAGCCCCAGCCGCTACCGCGTCCATTCCGCGCTGGTAGGATTAGGGCCTGTTTCGCTAACTCTTATCGAATGGCCGTGCGTCATCGTCTGACATATGTCGAAGGATATGCAGCAACGGTCAATAGGCACGGCCATCTACATGCTTGGTGTGTCGATGAGGACGGTAATGTATTCGATCGGACCTGGCGGATCGGTATCGGATATTTTGGCATCCCGTTCAAAATCTCATACGTCAGCAAGGTGATACGCGAGCGTAAACGGCAAGGTGATGAATACTATGGACTGCTTGACGATTGGCAGCAAAAGCATCCATTGATTACCACCGTCGGCGACCAGCCTGAGTTGTGGTTGGAAGCAATGACCCTTGACTAGGAATCTTGCCAACTCACACACGTCGGAGCAACTCAAGGCACGCCAGATTCCCCCATAAATTGCGGTCGTCGCCGTTGTCGAGATTTGCCAAAGATTTGACAAAAGCAATGATGATATCGGTGCCCGCAGCAAGGCTTGCTCCCATATCGTCGAAGAATCTGACGGTGAACTCGGAGTTCACGGCGAAGCGAGTGCACAGGCAAAACCTGGCGCCCCGGCGGACAATAAATGGAGCGCCACCGACGGGGTAGTCTCCCCACGCCATTCGATAAGCGCCAGAATAACAGGCGGAAAGTATCACGTACGGAGACAAAACCGACTCAGGAACGACCTCTTCCGCCGGAATTCGTACCGTATCGCCAGCCCGATCGGACAGTAAGAACATCAATGGTGACATGCCGCCCTCCTCGCTCTCATCTACGACGCCGTGGACGGACAAGAAGACAAGACTGTCACTTGCAAGCGAATCCCGCAGCATCTTGGCAGTGCATTCCGATTGAACCGTGGCCGACGCGCCAAAGTGCTGCGCAAATACCCGAGCTTCGTCTGTGAAGTCACGCCCGCTCCGACTCGCGCCATAGCCCAGGCCAACGACGCCAGATTCATGGACTGAAAGAGCGGCTTCTTGATTTCGCAAGAGCAGACTAAAACCCACCGCGAAGGGCATTCGACTCCAATCCATCCCATTAGCTCTAAGAAGCGCGCGCCATGGCACCATGTGGAAAAACGAATACGGATATAATCCGCAGATTGTAAATTCGCTCGCGCGTTCAGCAATCCGTCTCCCCAACTCATGAATGATGGCTGGAATCGCATCAGCGCCCTCCTGGGTTTCAAGCCTCTGAGGAATTTGCTTGATTTCCTGAGTAAGTTCATCGATCGCCTCGTTGCCTTCTGGAAGCGGAACAGCGAAATGTGTGACTTCGTCTTGGCCCACGATGAAAACGACGAGTTCGGGAGGTAGCGCGCAAATGACAATCACGACTTCTCCCTCGACAATCGTGGCTTGGGCATCGCGAACGAGCGAAATGTCGACCGACGGCGAATCGGCGTCAAAAGGATTGCGCTTGAGCACTCGTTGAATGAATTCCGAGTCGACTTCCACTCCATAGCCTAGAGCGCGACCAGTCTCGAATGCCAGCAGAGCCTCTTCGATTCGCCTCTGGTTGAGGAGGTGGCGCGCTAGTCGGCGAAAATGGTTATGCAGTGAGGAGCTGACCGTATTGAAGTCTTCGGGTGGGAGCGGTTGAGCGATTCGATCGAACCACATCGCGGCGCCAGCCACCAGCACCCTGATAATCTCATCCGCGCTCTCGGCAGATTGCTCCATCAGTCCCGCTTCGACGTTCAGCAAGCGCGGACCGCCATAATCATCCCACTCGAGAGACGGAATCAGCGAGCGGGCATTTCCAAGCATTCGAAACCCTTCCTCCACCGCTCCATCCTTTTCCGCAATCTCCGCTCCAATGCAGAAGCGAAGAAATGCCAGCGGAGTGTCGCCCGTCTCAGCCGCTGCTTCGGCGGCGCGACGAATAGTCGGGAGACGTTGGTCTGGAGTTATTTGCGTTGATCCGAGCTGGATCAACGCAATATCGATTCGCGATCTTTGGCCTACATCGCCGATCGAATCTATGATTCCGCGCGCCTCCATCAACGCTGCCTCGGCAAGGTACGGCTCACCCAAAACATTCCATACCAGACCAAGGTTCGTAAGCGCATATGCTAGTGGCCAAGTCGAATCAGCGCCGTGTCGTCGATAAATCTCACGAGCGTCTTCGAAACACTCGACCGCCGGCTGCCAAGCTCGGAAATTAAGTAGGACATTTCCAAGCGAGTTGAGCGTATCCGCTCGCTGAATCTCCAAATCATCATCAAAATCGCAATTGTCCTCAGCCAGTGAGACCGATAATGCCAATGCGCGATGCAAGATGTCTACCGCCTCGCTCCATCGGCCTTGTTGACAAACGGCCTCTCCGAAATTTCGCAAGAATTGGACATGAGATGGCGGATGCGGGCATCCGTTACGTTCAATATGTTCCAGAGCTTGCCTCGCCCTTTCTTGTGCTTCCGGTGCGTTTCCGACTCGAAGATATGCCAAAGAGCAATTGCCAAGAGCCAAGCCATAGCAGGATGACTGCGCCGGCTCGGCTTCGAGGATTGATATACAATCGACGAAGCGCCCTTCTCCTAAGGCGATCATACCTTGAGCGTAATTGTCTGTTGGTTCGAAATCGCCCATATACTGCCGGACAGGTAAGGACATGTTCGATTCTCCGCGCCGTAATCGTTAGACAATGAGGCAAGTTGCGATCGCCGAACACCCGCCGGATGGCGAGCAGCCAATACAGTTACCGGGGATGAGCAGAAGACTCGATTCCATAACGACATTCTATCTTTGCACTTGGGCGAAACTTGCCAATCCTGTACTACTGCGCAGTCCGTTTATATCGGGCTGGAGATCGATGCTAACCGCTTTGGAAGCTCTCCTGCGACGGTGACTGATCCACCACCACCTCGACGAACAAAGCGTGGTAGAGTTGACGGACGACGTCCAGGATCTGATTATCCATGAGCCACTCGGCGCTGCAGGGATCCGATGGATTCTGTGCAGTGATTCACCTTCCAAAGTTGGTCGTCCTCTGATTAGATGGCTTCGAGACCGCCGAAATCGTTGGCAGAATCGGCTGCGGTGCCGCCGCCCCATCTCGTAACCCTAACGATACCTTGAAGTTGCTTCTTGTCACCGTGAAGGGGGATTATTTCACCGTGCCGGTCGGGACGATGCACGAATCCTCTTTCGCTGTGACGGATCGATTTCAGGAGACAGGACTAATCGTTCGCGGCTGGATATCCCATGCAAGTCGTATGGATCAAGTCGGAACCTCGTCGGTGTGTTGGATCAGGAGATAGTAGCTAATAGCTAAGGGGTTCAATTCCGCGAGATTGACATCAGAAGTTGAGTCCTTAAGCCACTACTCAAAGGGACTTCTCGATAAAGCCAAGATTCGTCTAGGTCGTATTTCTGCAATGGTTGCTCGTTTGAGTAATCCGATAACACTGACGCAACGTAATCGTAAGTGGGCTGCTGTTCCAGTCCGGATGGTCATGAGCGTGCGGAATTTAGCAATCTCAACCCGTTAAGAATCACGAGTAGCGACGCACCCATATCGGCCGCTATCGCGGCCCACAGGGAGGCATAGCCGGCGAACGTGAGGACGACGAAGGTGGCTTTGACGGCCAGGGCGAACGTAATGTTCTGACGAATGACGGCCAAGGTGCGACGGGAGTGGCCGATCAGCCAGGGAAGTTTCGAGAGATCATCGGACATCAAGGCAATGTCCGCCGTTTCGATCGCCGCATCACTGCCCACGGCTCCCATCGCGATGCCCAGGCTCGCACGGCCTAGTGCTGGTGCGTCGTTGACACCGTCGCCGATCATTGCGACCTGGCCATACTTGGCCACCAGCGATTCAACGGCACGGACTTTGTCTTCGGGCAGCAGTTCCGCCTCAACTTCGTCAATGCCCGCTTGGTTGGCGATCACATGCGCGGTGCCTTCGTTGTCGCCGGTGAGCATGACAAGGTGGTCGATGCCGGCTTCATGGAGCCGCTTGATCGTTTCAGCCGCCGTCGGTCGCAGAGAGTCGGCCAACGTAAGAAACCCACAGACGTGCGTGTCGTTGCCCACGACCACGACCGTGCGACCAGCCTGCTGCATTTCTTCGAGACGCTCATGCACGTCCGCCGTTTCTTGACCACGTTCTTCCAGGAAGCGGTGCGAGCCGAGCCAATATGGTTTGCCGTTGATGCGACCCATAGCGCCCTTGCCTTGAATGATTTCAAATTCCTGAGCATCAAGGATTGGTACGCCGCGGTCGTGCGCGGCAGCCACGATCGCTTGTGCTAGTGGGTGGTTGCTATGCGACTCCAGAGCGGCCACTCGTTGAAGGAGTTCCACATCGTCGTGGCCACTCATGGGCACGATGTCTACTACTGAGGGCTTGCCCTCAGTAAGGGTCCCAGTCTTATCCATGGCGATGGCATTCAGACGAGCCGGTGCTTCGACATAGACGCCGCCTTTGACCAACACACCGTTTCGAGCGGCCGCCGCCAGTGCCGCCACGATGCTGACCGGCGTTGAGATGACCAAGGCGCACGGACACGCGATCACGAGTAGGACCAAGGATCGGTACAACCAATCGAGCCACGGACCGCCGAAGACCAACGGCGGAATCAGGAGAACGGCCGCTGCGAGGGCCATTACTGTGGGCGTATAGACTCGCGCGAACTTCTCGACCCATTGCTCTGACGGCGCACGACGCGATTGTGCTTCGCTAACCATGCGAATGATGTGGGCCAGTGTCGTGTCGCTAGCGGGCTTCGTGCATTCGATCACCAGCGTACCATTGCCGTTGATCGTGCCGGCAAAGATTTCCGAATCGGGGCTCTTGGCGACCGGCACGCTCTCGCCGGTGATCGGTGCCTGGTTTACGTCACTCGCTCCACGAACGACGGTGCCGTCAAGCGGGATCTTCTCACCGGGTCGCACAACGAAGATGTTGCCAACAGCAACGTCATCCGGTGCGACTATCTGCTCATTGCCTTCGTCGTCACGCACGCGAGCGGTTGGCGGTGTCAGGTCCATGAGCGCCGCGATGGCTCGCCGAGCACGGCCGACGCTCCACGATTCCAGGAGCAGCGAGACGGAAAAGAGGAACGCCACCGTAACTGCTTCAAACCACTCGCCGATTGCCGCAGCGCCGATCACGGCGATGGTCATCAACAAGTTCATATCTGGCCGGAAGCCGACGGCCGCTCGCCATGCCTTGGGTACGACAAACCACACACCGGATACAATTCCGATTGCATAGAGCAAGATCGAGATGAGCGGCACACCATGGGCCACGCCCATCCCTTCTGAACCCAGCGCAGTCATGATGCCGCCAGCCAGCCAGGCATGCACCACCAAACCGCTCAAGCCAAACAGACCGCTGGCTCCAGTCAGTACAGTCCGGGCGTGCCGCTGCCAGAATCCTGCATCACCCACCGCGGAGGCCGTGGCCCGCCAAACCTCAGCCCGCATTCCCGTGCGCGCCACCGCCTGGATGATTGCTTCGGTCGAGACCGACTCCGGCCCCGACTCGACAACCAACTTGCCGTTAAGGATATCGAAGGCCAGCCGGTCCTCGTCGCCGACCATCGGTCCCAGTGCCCGTTTGAGCACGGCTATCTCCTCGGCACAGTGCATGCCATGGATTTTGAAAGCGAGTTCTGGAGGTGTCGTGCTCATGCTAATGAGATCGGAGAGCCGATGTCGTGAAGTGCAGGACCGGACCGAAGCAGAGGCGATTCCATATCCAAAACTTGTCGGAATTAGGTAGTGACCGTAGTATTCTGGTAGTGCTGATTGGGTGCCACTCGTTGACTAGGACTTCTAGCCATGACGCCTCACGCCTATTTGCGGCTGTTCTTCCTCGTAACGGCTAGCTCGTGCTTCACGTTGCTGCCTGCACGCCGATCTCACGCTGACGATGCACAGTCGCAGCCGAATCAGCAGCCCATCGCCGCTTGGCAAGTCCAATCAAGCCATGAGCCAGTCGTCCGCTATGTTTCTGGCCGGATTAGTCACCGTGCGAACCATTACGGCCAACGCTACGGCCGCACCGTGCATCACTACTACAGCTCTCCCTTCTACCAGTACTATGCAGGACGTACTAGTCACCGTCGGGTACATCATGGTCAACGCTACGGGCGCACTGTCCATCATTTCTACACTACCTCTCCCAACTACCGAAGATATTCCTGCGATCGACGTCCTTCATATCGGCCTTCCCCGGCGATGTCTGACCAGCAACCCATACCGAAAAAAGTCGATCGCGCTGAACGGACCACCGACTCTGGTCAATAACGTCCAGGTATGCCGCTGTCAGAATTGTGAATCATGTTCCGAGTCGGTTGTGCCCTGCCAAACCTCAGCTCGCATTCCTGTGGGCGCCACAGCTTCGATGATCGCTTCGGTCGCGACCGACTCCGGCCCCGACTCGACGATTAATTCGGCGTTGAGGATATCAAAGGTCAGCCGGTTCTCACCGCCCACGAGCAGTCCCAACGCCCGTTTGAGGAGGGCCACTTCCTCAGCACAGTCCATGCCGCATATTCGTAGAATCAGTTCTGCTTACCTTGTGCTCATGACTTGTGAGGCTTTGTACTTAGGTGAGCTCAATCACGCGTACATGGAGTTTATCCGTTTCGAGGATCACAATCGTGGGACGACCGAAGCTCCAGCCGCCCGTCTCGCCCGGATTGATGAATAGCCGACCGCATTCATCACGCTGAATCCGCGGTTTATGCGTGTGTCCATACACGCCGACATCAAACGCATTATCTGCGCCACAAAATTGCCGCTCCATGTGCGCGATAACAAACCTCGTGCCGTCCGCTGCCTCAAATCGCACGGGTGGCTCCTCGTAAAGAGTAGCCACAATCCTCAAGCCCGCACGCAATCCAGTCTTGTTTCCTTCGTTATCGCCGAAGCACCCAATCAGCGGGCAACACAAAGCGCGCAATGGCGGCACAGCAATCGTCGAGACGAGATCACCTGCAAAGATGACGCGTTCGCACTCAGCTCGATTAAATTGGTCCACCGCTAAGCGGATATTATCCAGGTGGTCGTGTGAGTCCGCAAAGATGCCAATTCGCATACAGCGATACTCCTCGCTATTGACGGCGTCAATCGCAAGACAACGATCGTTGAACCGTCATGCATCAGCTAAACGGATGACTGCTGGCCGTGGCGGAATGTCCCTGTCCGGGATTACCGTCGTCATTGATACTCTCAAGCGTTCGCTGAGAACAGACAGCTCAGGAATCGCAATGACAGCCGTCTCTGCATAATCTTATTCTTCAGGTTCGGGCGGTGCCTGGCCAAATTTCGCCTTGTAGAGCTTTGCAAACTTTTCCGCACGTGACGGATCACATTTGAAGCACTGCGACTCGGCTCGGTTGTGTTCCTCACACCAATCGCCCCTAGCCTTGAACCCCGCCGCAGCCTTTGAACTGCAAAGACTGCATTCTTCCTCGGGGATGCCGTGCTCAACACACCACCAACCGCCGTGACCGTGGCCCTCTTCGTGAGCTTCCTTGTCGTGGTCGTGGGACGTCTTGGAGACTGGCGTTGAGCTATCGTCACTCATCTGTTGGCTGCAACCGATTGTGATTACTGCAAGAGATAACAACAGGCCAAAAATCGCACTTCGCCCAATTAACGTTCTGCTCATAATTCACTCCTTCTCGAAACGTGGTTGGGGGAACAGTAGCTAGCAGGGTCAACAGAGATCCTGTTTTCCTCTATTCAAGTCAATCCGGTCTTACTCAGTTACGAGAGGTTGCGAAGTCTGTTCTACGATCATTCGCTGCTCACTTCTGCCAGTTCGATCTCCGCTTCCACCGCAGGCGACTCGTGGCGCTCAACCTTTCTTCTGACTGGCCCGGCAAACACCATGTACAGCACTCGTAGTACGAGTAACGACATGACCATCCCGCTGATGACGCCACCGATCACGACGGTTGCGAGAGGTCGTTGCACTTCGGCTCCCATGCCGGTATTGAGTGCCATTGGTACAAATCCCAAGGCCGCGACCAACGTCGTCATCAACACTGGGCGCAGCCTCGTCATCGCCGCCGTCTCGACCGCGTCTTCCAACCCCATGCCTCTCCGGCGCAAGCGGCGAATCGTGGAGACGAGAAGCATGTCATCCAGCACGGCAACGCCAGACAACACCACAAAGCCCACAGCCGCCGAAATGGAAAACGGCATGTCGCGAACCCACAGTGCAATAATTCCACCCGTCCAGGCGAACGGTACCGCAGTGAATACGCGAATCGCGTCAATCACGTTGTTGTAGGTCATATACAGCAGGCCGAAGATCAACACCAGCGCGAGGGGAACCACGACCATCAGCCGACGACGAGCGCTGATCAGATTTTCAAATTGGCCACCCCATTCGAGATGATACCGACCCGGCGGAAGCTGGACCTCTGCTTCGATGCGGCGCTGAGCCTCTGCCACGAAGCTACCCATGTCTCGACCGCGAATGTTTGAGGAGATCGTGATTCGACGGTACCCCCATTCTCGCGTGATAGTCGACGGGCCTTCCATGAGCTCAATGTCAGCCAATCTCGCGAGTGGAATCCACTGACCGGAAGGAGTTCGCAATTGGACTGCACCTATCGTTGCCGGGCTGGCACGAACGTCTTCAGGCAGCCGGACGACCAACGGGAAACGAAGCTGGCCCTCAAACACCTCTCCCAACTCATAGCTCCCCAGCGATTCGACAAGATCCAAGACTTGCCTGGCCGAGACACCGTAGCGGGCAATCTCATCTTGTTTGATCTTGATTTGCAGAACCGGCTGCCCTGTGATTTGTTCAACCGCCACATCGGCATTGCCGTCGATCGACCGCAACACGCGCTCGATTTCCTCGGCCTTGTCAACCAAGACGTCGAAATCGTCGCCAAACAGTTTTACCGCAACGTCAGATCGCACGCCCGAGATCATCTCATTCAGCCGCATCTCGATCGGCTGAGTCATGGCGATACGTTGTCCAGGAAGTTCTCGAAGGCTCTGTTGAATCAGCGTGGTCAATTCAGCTTGTGTCTCGGCTCGCGTCCATTGACTGCGAGGCGTCAGCGTGATGAACAGGTCCGACAGTTCGACCCCCATCGGATCGGTCGCAACTTCGGCGCTGCCGATACGTGTCCACACGTGTACGACTTCATCGGGAAACTCTTTAAGGATCGCTCGCTCCATTTGCGTGTTGTAACGGATGGATTCGTCCAGATTGGTGCCTGCCAGCCGTACGACATTGATGGCAATCGCGCCCTCGGACAGCTTTGGCACAAATTCCGATCCAAGGTTGGGAGCAATCAACCCGAAGGCGATCACGAGTAGACATAGCGCGAAACCGATCACGGCCAGTTTGTGGTGCATCGTGAAATGCAGGACTGGTTGATAGAGCCTTTTGATCCAGCGGATTAGAAAGGGCTCGCGCTCCTCCATTCGCCGGGGCAGGACATAACTTGCGAGCACGGGCATCAGCGTCAGGGACAAGACCATCGAACCAGCCAGTGCGAAGATGACGGTCAACGCCATCGGCCGAAACAGCTTGCCTTCGACACCTTCGAGCGTAAGGATCGGCAAATATACAATCATGATGATCAGTTCGCCAAACATCGTGGGCTTCCGTACTTCGACGGCAGCATCACGTATGACATCAATCTTGGCCATTCCTCGCGGTATGCCATGCGACAGCTTTCGTACGCAGTTTTCGATCATCACAACGGAGCTGTCGACGACGAGACCGAAGTCGATCGCACCCAAGCTGAGAAGACTAGCCGCGATGCCAAAGCGCAACATGCCCGAGAAGGCGAAAAGCATAGAAAGCGGAATCGCCAACGCGACGATTAGGCCGGCCCGCAAGTTGCCGAGGAACATGAACAACACTGCGATGACAAGTAGCCCACCTTCAAAAAGGTTGCTTTCAACTGTCTCGATGACGTGGTCCACCAATTCGGTGCGATCATACACGGCTTCGATTTCGACACCTGGCGGTAACGTGGCAGTGATTTCCTTCAGCTTCACTTTGAGCTCGTTGGTTACCTCATGACTGTTTTCGCCCATGAGCATGAAGCCCAGGCCATAGACAACCTCACCCCTGCCATCGGCCGTCACTGCACCACGGCGGATTTCGTGACCGATCTGAACGTCCGCCACATCACGCGCATGAATTGGCACACCGTCTTTGGCTTTGATGACGATGTTTTCGATCTGCTCGATGTTGACCGTCCGGCCAATACCGTGGACGAGCAGCATCTCGGTGTTTTGTGTGATATTACCCCCGCCCACGTTCCGATTATTGGCGCTCACCGCCTCCACGACCTCATCGAAAGTCAGACCGTGCTTAATCAAGCGGTCTGGATCGATTCGCAACTGATACTGTTTCTCGAATCCACCCCAACTGTTCACCTCCGCAGTGCCGCTCACGGTGCGGAGCTGTGGCTTGATGATCCAGTCGTGGATCGTACGTAGCTCTGTTAGCTTTTCCTCTTGACGCTCTTTCGGCAATGTCGAGATATCGACTCCGTCAAGCCGCACGATGTAATGAAAGACTTCACCGAGGCCCGTTGAAACGGGTCCCATCTTGGGCCGCTCGATGCCGACCGGCAGTTCAACGGTCGTGAGTCGTTCGTTAATCAGCTGCCGTGCGAAGTAAATGTCGACGCCATCCTCGAAAACGACAACGACCTGAGACAGGCCGAATTTCGAGATCGATCGCAGCTTTTCCAAGCCAGGCAGACCGCTGATTACCTGCTCGATGGGGAACGTGATTTGGCGTTCGACTTCCTCGGGCGAGAGCGACGGCGCCGTAGTATTTATCTGCACCATCACCGGCGTTGTGTCGGGGAAGGCGTCGATGTCGATGTATTGGAGCGACCAGCCGCCGGCGATGATTACGGCTGCAACCGCGGCCAGCACGACAGCTCGATTTCGCAGCGAAAAATCGATGATCCAGTTCAGCATGCGTGTGTTTCCTTACCGGCCCTGCGCTCGGATTTGTTCCTTCTCGGATGGTATTAGCCCGACCGGGCTGATTACTGTTCGCACAGTCACCCAGCACCGAGGTCGCCTTTGAGCAGCTCAGCTCTCAGTATTCCGCTACCCTCGGTTACGATGACCTCGCCTGGCCAAAGACCGGCGATTACCTCCGTGTTGTCTGCGGTCGTTACTCCCGGCCGAACCGACCGCGTGTGAAACACTTTGTAGGAACCCTTCTTCATGAAGTCCTTGTCACGAACGAAAACGACGTGACAGCAGCCCTCCCAATGGACGGCAGAACTGGGAACAATGATCGTGTCTTCCTCCTCTCGCAGAACGATCTCGCCGGCCCCGAAGGTCTCGTTGCGAAGGTGACCATCCTCATTTGGCAACTCTGCGCGTACCAAAACTGTGCGGGTTTCTGCGTCCACTTCCGTGCTCATCCAAGTAAGTTGACCCGTATCAGCGTGATTGCCACCATCTGGATGGAATACGACCTTTTGGCCGACAGCAATGTGCTCTGTCTCTTCGAGTGGCACGTTCAACATCAGCCACATCTGACTTGTGTCCGCAATCGTGAAGAGTGTCTTCGTGGTTTCGATGACTTCACCGGCCACCACATCACGTTGCACGATGAGACCATCACGCGGCGCGAGGACGGGGATCAAATTCGATGTAGTATGCACCGGGTCGATCTGCTCGATGATGCTAGAGGGCAAGCCAAGAAACTGGATCTGCTGTTTCAGCTGACCCAATGGCATTTGGCGCACTTCGTCGTACGTTAATGGCATGCCAAAATTTGCGAGCGTTTGAATGGCCTGCTGAACGGCCACTTCCGCTTCGGCTCTTGCCGTCTCGGCCTCCAAAACGCGTCGTCCGGCCACGACGCCGCTACTGAGTTGAGCTAACCGCTCATAGGTCTTGGTTTGCAGATCGAGTTGAGCCACGGCCTGAAGAAGGCCTGCCTTCGCTTGACCGACATCGACCGCGTCGATCAGTGTAAGAACATCGCCTCGACGGACGTGGTCCCCGATTTTCTTTTCCACGCGCCAAGCTGTGCCTGGAGCGCGCGAAGACAGGCGCGCAACCCGTGTGGGGTCGTACACGACCTCGCCCGTTGCCGAGACCGTTTCGACCACTGGACCGCGGTCCACCAGGTTGATGTCGATGCCAGCCTTATCCACAGCGGCTTTTGATGGAAACTGAATCCGTCTCAGGTGCATCTTGCAAGCTGGATCATTCTTGGTTCGCGGCCGTAACGCGATCGCCCGAGCTGCACGATCCATATCCGCCTGCGTGACCGAAGGAATCTCTTCGAGTTGGGCCAATTCAGGATGGTGAAACACGCACTCATGCACTCCATGCTCCTTGCACCAGCCGAACAGCTTTCCCTTTGGCATCAAGGAGGCATTACAAGAGATGCACTCCGCTTCGGGTACACCGTGCTCTTCGCACCACTCAACCTCATCCACTGGGGCGCCACTGGTTAATTCCGAGAACTTTGGAATGCTCCAGCCATGGTGGTGACCCCAGTATCCGATGCCCAAGAGCACCGCGAATACCAAGACCGTAGGCAGTGACCGCCCGAGACGACGAACACCTCCAGAAACGACAGGGGTGCTCGTCTCGTTTGTCTTATCGGTCTCGGCAGCTCGGAGGGATGCGTCCTTGGTGGGCGATTCTGTTGCCGGCGACGCAACTTGCGCGAGGGGCGCACCGCCGGCGCCAGCTCCGGCGTCAACATTTGGTGGCACGCGGCCAGTCTCATTTGTTTCGGTACTCATTGCACTTGCCTTTACCAGGCGAAATCATGTGTAGACGGTTGAAGTTCCAGTCCTGTTACGCGGCGAGATTCCATCTAGCCGAAGGGCGCATAATGAGCCGCAAAAATGCCGATCGTCTGTCACGCCCACGAGAAGCAGCGTGGCACTCAGCGGATGGTGCGACTCATGAGCGGTCGCTAGCCGAGGCAATTAGAACAACAGGGCGCAGGTCAGCGCGCACACGTCCCGCCCAGAGGAAAGCGGCGGAAATTGATGAGGCTGTTCAAACGATATGGCCCCTAATGCTAATGAGGTCCCGATCGGGGACAGTAGCGAGTCGCCGTCTAGCCACGTAACGGCAACCGCCGGCGAATAGTCGAGATCTACAGAGCGCAGGCCATCTACGATCGCTCCATAGCACAGGCAATCTCCGCTTTCGTCGGCGGGCGACTGCGGCGCCTCACGACCGGAACGATCACCGTTGTGGGGGCACCTGCAATGATCCGCTTTGCAGGATGCGACGGGTGCGCCGCTTGCTTCACCTAAACAAAGATAGGGGCAAGCCAACACCGCAACGATCAGCAGATAGGAAACGGTCGTTCGCAAACTTTTCCCCAGTTCGGGCGACGACATACAACACGTAACACGACACTTCACGTATTGGATTCTAGGCCTACCGGAGCGAGGCGTCAAGTTAAGTTCACGTACCGTGTTACGATCACCGCCCTTTGTCCGGAGGTCGGTTCGTAATCCGACATTCGTGCATTTTTTCTTTCCGGCTCGGATGATCCGATCAAGTGTTGGGATCCGCACAACCGATATGTACACGGCAGTGGAATTGTTGTAGCTGTATGCGCAGGAACTAGTTTGATGCTCACGTCCCACATGTGGTCGAAATGGCTCGTCTGTTTTGCCGCTCTGCTATCGCCGATTCAGGCGTTGCAGGGGACGCCGGTTCTCTGCAATCTGCTTGACCAGTGTCAGGCATCGCCAGCCGCCGGGGACCACCATCATGGGTGCTGTCAGCATGAATCGACTGGCTCCAAATGCGGTCAGGACGCATGCGACGCGAGCAAGACCAGCGCTACCGATATCGCTCTTACGGTACCTCTTCCGCCGAACAGGTGCCCACAAAGCTGCTGGTGTCACCGATCGGCACAACCGCAGCCTAATCTGAATGGACCGACACGACTCAATGTAGTCGTTGATTTGGTCAACCTTGTCCTCGATCAGTCGGTCATAACTCGGCGCCCACTGGTCAACCGACAATTCTCAATCGAGCGTCCCGATACGCTCGCCTCTGCGCAGGAAATCTGCGCTTCTCTCTGCCGCTTTCTGGCATAAAGCACGTGCTCTTCGTCGTTGTGTCACATAGCGCTCGTATCCATGCGCTGTTGTCTGTAACGCGTTCGTGCTCCGCGCGTTTGCGTGTGATTCGTTGACTCGTTACTGCACCGACCATCCTAGTCACTGGGTTGTCGTAGCCGACGTGAGAGATGTCGTTGATTCATCTTCAAGTTTCTGATGGGAGAGAACCATGAAATCCAAGACCTATATCGCCCTCGTTATGACCCTGTTGCTGGGAGCTTCCAGCAGTGCTCTGGCTGCCGACACCGTCTGGACCAGCATCACGGTCAAGGAAATGCACTGCGCCGGCTGCGCGAAAAAGATGGCGGCTCGGCTCTACACAGTCCGCGGCGTAAAAGAAGTAAGGGCCGACCTCGAGAAAAAGACGTTGATCGTAGCGCCCACACCTGGCGCGACGCTGTCACCTCGTGCCATGTGGGAGGCAATTGAGAAGTCCGAAAACGAACCGATCCGCCTCGCTGGTCCGGCTGGTACGTTCACCCAGAAACCGAGGTTCTGACAATTCAGCCAAACAGACCGATCGCAAAATCGGCCCTGGAGGCATTCGCCGAACGTCGGCGACATACGACAACTCACTTTTTTTGTCTAGGAGAACATCATGTTGCGAGGGACAAGCGTTATCAGTTTTGTGGCTCTACTGCTGACTGCCGTCAGCGGTTGCAGCGAATCGAGTCACGCAACGTCGACCCAAGCGGCGGCATCCATTGACAAGTCGCAGTTCCTGCTCGCCGAGGAACCGTCCGACGCGATTGGCGTGATGATTGCGCGCGAGGACGCGAAGGACAAAGACGAAATCGTTCTGCTCGCCCGCATCGGTGGCCGTCGTGATCCGTTTATTGCAGGACGATCTGCGTTCATGGTGATCGACGCCTCGATGACGATTGTCGACGACGGGCAGGAGTCAGGGAAAGGGCAAGTCTGCTTGGACGATTGCTGCGCTACCCTGCGCAAAGAATCAACGATGCTCGTTAAGGTCGTAGGCGCGGATGGAAAGGTTGTTCCGCTGGATGCTCGCCAACTTCTCGACGTCCATGAAAACGATCTCGTCGTCGTCAAGGGAAAAGTCGAGCGAGGCGAAGATAGTTTCTCAGTGGCTGCTACTGGGGTATACGTGCGCCGATAAGCATCCCGAATTGAGAAAGCCATCGCAGAAGTTCCTGCAAGTGTCACGATTTTCTGTCCACAATTTCCTTTTTGCAACTTGCCATCCAATGAAGACTTTGCCTTGGGAGTACGGTGTACGGAATCTGTTCAGACGGCCGGCGCGGACCGCGCTGACCTTGGTCGGGCTGACGACGGTGATCCTGTTGATCTTCGTCGTGGTGGCCTTCATTCGTGGCCTGGAGGCGTCGCTGGCGGCAAGTGGAGATGACGACGTGGTGTTGGTATACGCGCTCAGCTCGGGTGCGGATATCGAAAACTCTTCGATCCCCGCCCGAACGCCGGCCTTGTTGGCTGCCAGCCTGGACGGCATCCAGCGACGATTCGATGTCCAGCACATATCGCCAGAGGTGTACCTAGGCACGCGGATCACGGTTGCGGGTACGGACAAAAAAGGGTTAGGCCTGGTCCGTGGTGTTACGACCGCGGCTCCGCTGGTGCGAAGCAAGATGCAAATCGTTGAAGGCGAGTGGCCGGGGCCGGGAGAGGTGTTGGCCGGCAAACTTGCGCACTCCAAACTCGGCTGTCGCGAGGAAGCGCTGTCCGTTGGCAGTACGGTTACGTTCGATGGCCGCGAGTGGCGCATCAGCGGTCGATTTACCGCCGCTGGCTCGGCATTTGAATCAGAGTTGTGGTGTCCACTGCAAGACATGCAAACGGCTTTGAAGCGCCAGGACTTGAGCCTTGTAGCCATGAAGATGGCACCAGGTGGCTCGCTCGCAGAGGTTGAAATGTTCTGCAGTGAACGTCTGGATTTGGAACTCAAAGCGGTTCCGGAAGCGCAATACTATGCCTCATTACAACAGCATTACAAACCAGTGCGACTCTTGGGTTGGGTGGTTGTCTGGCTGATCGCGGGCGCGGGAGTCTTCGCCGGCTTGAACACCATGTATGGTGCGGTTGTGGGTCGGGTACGTGAATTATCGACGCTTCAAGCGATGGGATTCCGCCGACGCGCGATCACCATGAGCCTGATACAGGAGGCGGTGCTGCTATCGGTTGGCGGCTCACTGATTGCGGCACTCATCGCATTCCTGCTCGTCAACGGAACGGCCGTCCGGTTCACGATGGGCGCGTTCGCCCTTCGAGTCGATAGTCTGGCCGTTGTGATCGGATGCGGGACCGGATTGGTACTCGGTCTGCTGGGGGCAGTCCCTCCGGCGATGAAGGCGATGCGTGTGACGGTGGTTGAGGGAATTAAGGCAGTCTAAGTGGCCGAGGCACACGCGGCTTGGGCATGGACGCCCATGCCGTCTCGGCCACGCGGATTTGATAAACCTCGGAACGAATTATGAGTAACGTCGACCTAAGCCAACTCTCTGTGGATCGCGGTCAGGAAACAATGGCCCCGACAGCGAACGTCAAGCGGCGCTGGATCTCCCGCTATGTATTACCGCTGATGATCCTGCTGACGTTTTCGGGACTTCTTGGTTGGGCTGCTAAAGACAGCATACTACCGTCGAAGCCCGTGACGGTCGTGCCGGTGATCATCGCCAAAGCTCAGGTACAGCAAGCCGGCACGACGTTGTTTCAGGCTGCTGGTTGGGTCGAACCTCGTCCTATGTCCGTTGTCGTTTCGTCGCTCGCTGAAGGTGTCGTCGAAGAGCTAAACGTCGTCGCGGGACAAAGCGTTAAGAAGGGAGATATCATTGCCCGGCTCATCGACACGGACGCCCGTATCGCGCTTGCCGAGGCTCGTGCGGACCTAAGTATTCGCGAGGCAGATGTAACCGCCGCCCGTGCGGAACTGGAAAACGCCAAGACGTCGCTTGACAACCCAGTTCAATTGCAGGCCGACTTGGCCGAAGCGGAGTCGGCAGTCGCTCGGTTGGAGGGCGAGTTAAACGGCCTACCTGCCGTGATCGAAGCGGCGGAAACGAAACACGAGCTGGCGGAGGTGAATGTCGAGAAGAAGCTGCGTGCGGGTGACGCCGTCGCGGGCCGAGTGTTGCGGGATGCGAAAGCGGAGCTGGCGGGCGTGGCGGCCACGCTTCAGACGCTACAAGCGCGGCAGCCGGTGCTGAAGCGCCAGCACGAAGCCCTGGTGCGCCGGCGGGATGCGCTCGCCGAAAAGCTCGAATTGAAACTCGAAGAAAAGCGGCGTATCGCCGACGCCCAGGCCGGTCTGCAGGCTGCCGCGGCCCGATACCAGCGAGCGAAACTGGCCGTCGAAACAGCGGAGCTACGGATGCAGCGGATGACCATCACTGCACCAATCGACGGCCGCGTGCTTTCAGTTCAGACTGCGCCCGGTAGGCGGGTGAACGGTTTGGCACCGCACTCGGAACAAGGGGCGAGTGCGGTCGTCACGCTGTACGATCCCAGGATGCTTCAAGTCCGCGTGGATGTCCGATTGGAGGACGTACCTCAGGTGCAGCTCGGCCAAGAGGCACGCATCGAAACGGCGTCGGTGCAGGACACACTGGTGGGCGAGGTCGTCTCGCTGACGTCGCTTGCGGACATTCAAAAAAACACGTTGCAAATCAAGGTTGCCGTTGTTGATCCGCCCGACGTCATCCGTCCGGAGATGCTGGCGCAGGTCGAGTTTCTTGCTCCCGAGCAGCAAGGCGATCAGGAGGAGTCGGAAGACCGCATGCGGCTACTGATCCCCCGCCAGCTGGTCGCTGCTAGTGGCGGCGCATCTCAGGTATGGGTTGCAGATCAGGAAACACGAACGGCAAGAGTTCGCACGATTACCCTGGGTCGGGCGGGCACGGACGAATTGGTGGAAGTGACCAAAGGACTAACGCCCACTGACAAGTTAATCAGTGGTGGCCGTGAGGGGCTGACCGACAACCAACGGATTCGCATCGCCAGCGAAGACGGCATGTTGGGTCAGCACCGATAGCAATTTGCACGAAAGGAATCGACAGATGACGCTCGTACAGGTCAAGAATGTCACGAAACAGTATGCAAACGGCGAAGAGACAATCACGCCGCTAAACGAGGTGAACCTCGAGGTCCATCAAGGCGATTTCCTTTCGCTAATGGGAGCCAGCGGGTCGGGCAAGAGTACCTTGCTGAACATGATCGCCGGCATCGACGAGGTGACTTCGGGCGAAATCCTCGTCGAAGGGACGGACATCACCAAACTATCCCGCGGAAAGTTGGCCGACTGGCGTGCGTCCCACGTCGGCTACATCTTCCAAACACACAATCTGATTCCGGTGTTGACCGCCTATGAGAACGTCGAAATGCCGCTGCTGCTTCTGAAGATGTCCGCAGCCGAGCGACGTAAGCGAGTGGAGATTGCCCTGGAAGCAGTCAACCTGACGGACCGCGCAACACATTACCCACGGCAGATGTCGGGTGGCCAGGAGCAGCGCGTCGGCATCGCCCGGGCGATTGTCGCCAGCCCGACGCTGGTCGTGGCCGACGAGCCAACTGGCAATCTCGACGATGAAACGACCGAACAGATTTTGGAGTTACTGCAACGCGTCAATAACGAACTTGGCATGACACTGTTGATGGTCACTCACGACATCGAAGCGTCTGAGATCGCCAAGCGTCAAATTCGATTGGAGCGAGGCAAGCTAACGGAACGGCAATCGGAATCCACGAATCGAGAGATCACTGCGGCCTAGGCCGAGAATAAAGTGTAAAAGGAGCAACCCTCTCATGTTTCAATTCCTGCCCTATCTGTTGAAAGGGTTTTGGGGCCATCGTGCCCGAGCGATGCTGACCGTGAGCGGAACGGCGGTTGCGCTGTTCGTGTTCTGCTTCGTCAGCGCCGTACAGGACGGCCTGTTGCGACTAACGCAGGACAAGCAGGCCCAGCGAACGCTCGTTGTCTTTCAGGAGAATCGGTTTTGCCCGACGAGCAGCCGACTGCCGCAAGATTACACAAAGCACATCGCGGAACTGCCCAGCGTGACGGGTGTCATTCCCATCAAGGTAGTCACGAACAACTGTCGTGCAAGTCTGGACGCGATCGTATTTCAGGGCATGCCGGCAGAGAAGCTCAGATCGTCGCGAGAACTCAACCTCACAGCGGGAAGCTGGTCCGCGTTTGAAGGCGCGGACGACGGCGCCCTGGTCGGGCAAGCCGTCGCCAATCGGCGGAATTTGAGTGTCGGCAAGAAGTTCACAATCAACGAAGTCACCGTATTGGTTACTGGTGTCTTTCAGTCACCGACAACCGCAGAGGAGAACCTGATCTATACACATCTCGATTTTCTCCAGCGGGCTCGTGGACAAAATAGCGTGGGCACGGTCACGCAGATGGAAGTGCATCTGTCGGACGACGCGGACGTTGACCATGTCGCGGCGACGATTGATGCACACTATCGGGGCGGACCCGTGGCCACGACAACACGTACCAAGGGAATGTTCCAGGCGGACACGTTGGCCGACCTGGCCGAGCTGATCGGTTTTATTCACTATTTGGGCTATGCCTGTGTTGGTCTCGTGTTGGCATTGGTCGCCACGACGACGGTCATGTCGGTACAGGACCGCATCAAAGAACACGGAGTTCTGCAGACCATTGGTCTGCGGCCCAATCGCATCTTTCGGCTGATTGTCAGCGAAAGCACCCTACTCAGCACGGCCGGCGGTCTGCTGGGGATCGGGGCCGGCCTCGTGTTTCTGAGCTTCACCGGTCTTGCCGTCGCAGCCGAGGGAGTGACGATCTCATTTCGGCCATCAATGGATTTGGCCATCACGGGGGCCATCGTTTCCGTCGTTGTGGGCGTGCTGGCAGGCATCATCCCCGGAATTCAGGCGGCGCGCACGAAGATCGTCACGGCCCTGCGTCAAGCCGGATAACCTCGGTCAGGAGAGTCATCGAAGTCATTCGTGAACAGAGAAATGAGGAGTCAAGATCATGAATAAGTCCGTAATCAGTCTGGCAATGTGCTCACTCGTACTCGTAGCTACCGGCTGCCGCACCGCCGAAGAGACTCCGATTTCTTCGATGACAAGTAATGGCTACGCGCCGTCGGGTTTTGTGGCACCTACTGTGCCTTATCCCACACCAGCCTTGCCTTCGAGCTACGCTAACTCGCCGTACGCGGCATCGACAGGACAGCCGTACGGTAACCCTGCGTATCCGCCGTCGGCATCGATTGGCTACGCCACGTCGCCGCCAGGCTACCCATCGCCAACATATCCGGCCGCTGCGGGGCAACCGTACGGCGCAAATCCGTACGCCTCGTCCGCCGGGCCTGCCGGCTACAGCCAAGTCTCTCAACCGGAATATGAGCGGTCGACATCGTTAAGCGACACCCTGGCTATTCCTCGTGATGTGTCGTCCAGCTCGTCGAGTTGTCCGTCCGGCTGTAACAACCATTAGTTTGAATAATCCGTTCGGGTCCGCCAGCAAAAAGCAGGCTCGCCGAACTGTTTCATGGAAGATGGACGTCATGCGATTCTTATACTCTTGCGCACTTGTGATTGGCATTATCACCAGTTACTGCCCGTCCGCGAATGGTCAAGGCCCAGTCGTCGGACCGCCAATCGTGGTCGATCCGAATGCAATGGGCGAATGGGGTCCCCCTGGGCACCCACAACAAACGATGTCCGGGCCGACGCCCGCAAGCCTCAACACCATGGCAACAAGGGTCATGGCGCAATCAGGCCACGAAAATGCCATTGCCGTGCGTCCGGTAGCATTTCGTCACGGCGCGGTGCAGCCGGCAGAGCCGATTCCAACATCCCCAGAGCAAGCATTGCCTGTCTCTGAATTTCAGCTGGCGGACCTAGAGGCAATGGCCATCCAAAGAAATCCGGCGTTGGCGGCCGCTGCCGCACGTGTTGACGCGGCTCGCGGTCAATGGACACAAGTCGGTCTATTGCCCAACCCCTTTATCGGGTACTCCGGCGAAGAAATCGGCGATGGCGGTA
>QQVP01000031.1 GCA_003389215.1 Planctomycetota bacterium
GGTCTGGACCGTTAGAGCGTTTCTCAGATCGATGTAGCGTTTTCGGCGTCGGCGAGACAAGTTTGGCAAGGAGACCGAAGCAGGCGAATCCAAGAGATTCGTCGATGCAGGTCGACGCCGTCAAACGTAGTCGTAGTAAGCCGAGACGCGACAGGGTGATGAGAAGCGCTCGAGAGCCCCGCCGGACTTGAGCGTTGCGGTCGGCGCGGGAACAGGCAGGCGAATCGCACGCGGACAGACGGCAGGCACACCGACGCCACGCCGGCAGTCGGTAGCAACCCGCTTACCGCTCGTTGCGCTTGACGATCTTCGGCGCGCTCGGGGGCACCTTGCTGAGGAAGACGCCGGTGACGAACCAGCCCGACTCTTCGCTGTCGACGAAGAAGCCGGCCGGACCGAGGTAGCGACGCACGATCTGGAAGTCGGGCAGCTTCGTGCCGTCGATCTGCTGCTCGCGAAGATTCTCGTCGTCTTCGTCGTCGCCAAGCATCTGATTGAGCAGCTTGCCGAGCAGCGTGTCGGACTCGGGCATTTTTCCCTGTCGCATCAGTTCGTAAGTGGGTCGATACTCTTCATCGGTGCGGGAGAAGGTCTGCACCGAGTTCGAGGCGGAACCGAGCTGCTCGAGGGCCGCGCGAACCATCTGGTAATCGACGCTGCCGGCCAAAGTGGCCCGCGCTTCCACGTCCTTGAGCATGCGACGGATCAGCTCGGGATGCGTGCCCGTGAAGAGATGGCCGAAGGCGACGGTCATGGCCTGGGTTGGCAACGCCCGCGCCTCTTCCTTCTTCTCGGTCTGGTTGTCTTCGGGAATGTCGATCGAATCGAAGTCAAAGTCGAGATCGAGCTCGGTGACCTGGGTTTCCTCATCGGGGATGTACCAGAGCACGTATTCGTTGTCGCCGTCGACCACCACTTCCCGCTGGGCCTGACGATCGGCGCTCATCAGCTTGTCAACCGTGTTCCGCACCACTTCTGGATCAGTCAGCTCGATCATGATCAGCAGTTGCTCGCTCTTGGGCGTGATCGGCAGCGCGTAGTCGGTGACCACCATGACGTGCTCACCCAGATGCGCCACGAGGTCGGCGCGCAGGTCGACCTGCGGTCCGTGCGGGTCGTTGATGAGGCTTTCGATCACGTCCTCGAAGATCGGATCGTTGGCGATGCGATTGACGAGCGTGCTCGAGTATTCGAAGGCGTTCTTCAGGTCAGCATTCAGACTGTGGAACGTGGCCAGCTCGCGGGGAATCCACGCGGGCGGCCCGTGATTGTTGGCGTTGATGAAGTTGAGCATCCGCGCCGCCAGGTTGTACTTGTCGGTCGAGGGGTCGTCGGCCGCTCGCTCGATCGCCGGGGCGTAGACCATCGTGCGGTGCAGAATGTCGTGGGTGCCGTCGTAGAAGTTGACATAGCCGCCGACGCCCTGGATGGCGTCGAAGCCTTCGGCCTGGAGAATGGCGTGCATGTCGACGCCCTTGCGTTTCGTCTCGCCCCGCTCGCGGGCCCGCATCGCCTCGATGAAGCCGAACGGCTCGGCGAACCAGCGAACCTCGGGCTCCAGACTGCCGGCCGCGGCGGCACAGCGTTCCATGGTGGCCCGATAGGCCTCGAGATCGGCCAGCCGGTCGTCCGTCTGCTGGGTATAGCGGGCGAGAAGGTTCTCCATCTGTGCCACGTCGTCGACCGCGATGAGCTGCTGCTGCTCGCGATGCAGGACGAAGACGGCCATCTCGGCGGGCTCGTCCTTCTTGGCACCCTTGCGCGGGACGTGGGTGTAGATCAACATTTCCTGGCCGAGCATCTGCTGCGTTTCGAGCGTTGCCTGCTTGGCCTTCAAGTTCTCGTCCACCTTGGCGAGCAGGGCCTCGGCCTCGTCCATCTTGCCGGTGACGTCGACGATGATGAAGGTGACGCCCTCGTTCTCCGCGGGCTGGATCACGCCGATGCCGATCTCACCGCTGGGGACGGTTCGCATGTCATCCCAAGTGAGGCCCAGCCGCGAGTTGGCCTTGCTCCACTTCTGGCGAATCTGACGGCGCAGGTCGTCCGCGAAGGGCTGCATCACCGGGTCGGCCATCAGTTGGCCCAGCTGCGTCTGATCGAATTGCGTTTCCAGACGCTCGATGTCGGCAATCAGCAGCACGCCCTTGGTCGTCTTGGGCAACAACTGATCGGTCGGCAGCGCGGCCCACAGGTCGGTCGCTTGACCGCTCCATCCCAACACGGCCACCAACAGCAAAGAGTTGAGTCGAACGACATCGCGAAGCTGCACGGCAATTCTCCTGAGCGGTGCCCAACGCGGGAGGTTGGCCGCTCGGTTGGCTGATTTTCGGAAGGATCGCTGACCGCGGGGGGGACCGGCGGCATTGACTCGTATTTGTATCGGCTGTTTGACCAGCTTGAAACGAATCTGATACAAAGTCTACGCAAAAAGCACGCTTCTACACCGGCGTTAATCTTTACCGAGACCGATAAATTTGGCAAGACGAGGCAAGATAGGAGGGCGCGCGGCGGTCCCTTGGGTCCGTCTGCCGGTCGCCCGTTAGCAGTCCCCTGCCGGGCCACGAGACGCCAACCCCCCAGACGCGACAGGCCGCCCGCACGCGACACGCCAACCCCCGCACGCGATGAGCCAGGCACGCCGCCCGGTCGCCCCAACGCCATGAAAGACTTCGCGTCGGAAAACCTCAGCCACGACCCGCTGCACGGCTACATTGCCTTCACCGCGCCGACCGGCGTGCCGTCGAGCGAGACTTCCGAGCGCGACATCATCGATCATCCCTGGCTGCAGCGCCTTCGCCAGATTCACCAGCTGCAGACCGCCTGGTGGGTCTATCCCACGGCGGAGCACACCCGCTTTCAGCATGTGCTGGGCGTGATGCACCTGGCCAGCCGCGCGGTGGCCGAGCTATACGACAGCCTGGCCGAGGTCTGCGCGGACGTGCCCAGCCGCGGCTATGTGGAATCGCTGCTGCGGATGGCGGGCCTCTTGCACGATGTGGGCCACGGACCGTTTGGCCATTTCTTCGACGCCAAGTTCCTCGCCCATTACGGACTGACCCACGAGACGCTGGGCAGCCAGATTATTAAGCAGGAGCTAGGCGACCTGCTCCGCGGCGTGCGGCGAAATCCCCACAGTGCCCTGGACGAGGACGAGCGGCTCGACCCGGCGCAGATCGCCTTTCTGATCACGCGACCCACCGGCAACGACCGAGAGCAGCCGCGTTGGCTCGGACTGTTGCGGAGCCTGTTCTGCGGCATCTACACGATCGACAACATGGACTTCGTGCTCCGCGACGCCTACATGACCGGCTACAGCGCGTGCAGTTTCGATCTGGAGCGGCTGCTGCACTACTCCTTTTTCAGCGAACAGGGGCTCACGATTCACGATCGGGCGATCGGCGCCCTGATTCGTTTCCTCGGGGTGCGGGCCGACCTGTTCCGCTCGGTCTACTTTCATCGCACCGTGCGGGCGATCGACCTTGCCCTGACCGATTTGTTCGAGGCGAGTCGTGATTTGCTCTTCGCGGGCAATCCGGCCGAGCAGCTTGACGGCTATCGGCGCTTCACCGAGTGGTCGCTGCTGGCCGACGTGGCCAGCTGGCACCAGGCGGAAGACGAGCGTCGGCGCGCGCTGGCACCTCAGTGGCGACAACTGCTCGATCGGCAGGTCGACTGGAAGATGGTTTGCCAGCGTCACAAGGTTTTTGCCGCGGACGACGCCGAGAGTGGCAGCCTCTTCAGCTACGAGGGGGCCCTCGCCGAACAGCTGCGCCAAGGTTTGTCGGCCGCCGCGGCGGCCAGCGACTTTCGTGTCGACGTGGCCCGACATATCCACCGTCCCCACACACACGGACCGACGGCGGGGGTCAACTTTCTCTACGATTCGGCACGCGAACAGACACGTCCGTTGACCGACGACCAGTTGTTTCGGCAGTTGCCGACCAGCGCGCGGATCGTCCGCATCTATGCCCGCGACGACGCCCACGCCGACGAACTGACGACGGCGCTCGATGGGCTGCTCGGCCCGGCGGGCCGCGATGACGTGACGAACATGTAGCCCGCTCGCCGTCGCCTCGGTTGTGGCCCGTGGCAAACGGCTGGCCGCCGGGGCGCTTCGATGCCGCTACCGTTTCATTTAGAATGGCGGTTTGGTTTTGCGTCGGTTGGCCTCGCCTGAGTGGGGCACGACCGCCACACCGTCCCGAAGGCCCCGCACGACGTTGGCATGTCGCACGAGCTCTATGAAAATCCGCTGATCGCACGGTACGCCTCGGCCGAGATGGGCCGGCTGTGGGGCCCCGAGCGAAAATTTCGCACCTGGCGAAAGCTTTGGATCTGGCTGGCCGAGGCGGAGCAGGAACTCGGGCTGCCGATCTCCGACGAGCAAATCGCCGAGCTGAAAGCGCACGCCGACACGATCGACTTTGCCCAGGCGGCCGAGTACGAGGGTCGGCTCCGTCACGACGTGATGGCCCACGTGCACACCTACGGCGACGCCTGCCCAACGGCCCGGCCGATCATCCATCTGGGAGCGACGAGCTGTTTCGTCACGGACAACACCGACCTGCTGCTGTTGCGCGAGGCCCTCACCCTGGTTCGCGATCGACTGGTGGCGGTGATCGATCGACTGGCCCGCTTCGCCGCCGCGCATCGCGAGCTGGCCTGCCTGGGCTACACGCATTTGCAACCGGCCCAGCCGACGACGGTCGGCAAACGGGCCACACTGTGGGCCTACGACCTGGTCATGGACCTGGAGGAGATCGAGCGGCGGCTCGCCGCGCTCCGCGCCCGCAGCACCAAGGGAACGACCGGCACCCAGGCGAGCTTCTTGAATCTCTTCGACGGCGACGCGGCGAAGGTCGTGCGGCTCGAGCAGCTGGTGGCGGCCAAGATGGGATTCGATGGCAGCTACGCGGTGACCGGGCAGACCTATTCGCGCAAAGTCGACGCCCAGGTGGTCGATGCCCTGGCCGGCATTGCCGCCAGCGCGCACAAGGCGGGCAGCGATCTGCGTTTGTTGCAAAGCCGTCGCGAGCTGGCCGAGCCGCAGGGCAGCTCGCAAATCGGCTCTTCGGCGATGGCCTACAAGCGCAACCCGATGCGGAGTGAGCGAATTTGTGGCCTGGCCCGCTTCGTGATGAGCTTACAAACCAACACGTCCGCGACGCTGGCAACCCAGTGGATGGAGCGGACGCTCGACGACAGCGCAAATCGGCGGATCGTCTTGCCGCAGGCGTTCCTGGCCATCGACGCGATTCTCTCGCTCTATCAGAACGTGGCCGAGGGGCTCGTGGCGTTTCCCCGCGTGATCGAGCGAAACCTGGCCGCGGAACTGCCGCAGATGGCCACGGAGAACATCTTGATGGCGGCGGTGCGGGCCGGCGGCGACCGGCAAGAGCTGCACGAGAAGATTCGCGCCCACAGTGTCGAGGCCGCCCGCGTGGTGAACGAAGAAGGGGGCGAGAACGACCTGGTCGCGCGGCTCGCGGCCGACCCGGCGTTCGCGGCGGTCGACTTCAGCGAGGTGCTCGACGTGCGACAGTTCGTCGGTCGGGCGCCCGAGCAAGTCGACGAATTCCTTCGCGACGTGATCGAGCCGATTCGCGGGCGCTATCCCGCGGCGCTCGCCGGCGCCGCCGACGTACGGGTGTAGAGACCCCGCGCTAAACCAAATCGAGCGGCCGGGTGGGGCGGTGCTGTTTCGCCAGGCAATCGGCGCAGACGCCCTGCACGATCAGCCGCAGACCCGTCACGCGAAAACCATGCTCGCGACCGACCGCGTCGCAGAGTTCCTTGAACTGCTCGCTGGAGAACTCGATCAGCTTGTTGCACCGCTGACAGTGCAGGTGGTCGTGGGCCGGATAGCCGTAGTCGTGCTCGTAGACGCTACGGCCCTCGAGATTCATCTTACGAAGCAGGCCCGCCTCGGTGAGCTGGTCGAGCGTGCGGTAGACGGTGGCCCGGCCGATGTTCTGCGCCTCGCCCACGCCATCGCCCAGCTCTTTGAGCAGATCATCGGCGTCGAAGTGTTCGTGGTGACTGAACACCTGTTCGACGATGACGCGACGCTGCTGCGTCATCCGTTTGCCGCGGCTCTGGAGGTAATCCTCGAACCGCTCCATCGGCGTCATCGCGACTTCGACGGTCCCTAGCGCAAATTCAGCTTTCATACCCGTATTTTAAGATCGGGCGTGGTCAGCGACAACCTGAACCGAGCACCGCGGCGCGCTGCTAGCCAATCTCGTCGAGCAGACGCTCAAGCGCCTTTTCCAGGTTGCCGTCGACGTCGTAGCTGCCTTCGGCGATCTTGGCCCGCAGTTCGTTGACGCGATCCTGGCGGATTTCGGGCAGCTCGCTGATGCGGGAGAGAAAGTCCGCCTCGGGCGAAATGGTGACTTCGTCGGCGCCCCGGGTGGCGCGGGTCGGCGTGGGCGTGGGATTGGTGACCGCGTTGTGCGGAGCGCGGATGGGCTGGGCACCGTGAACGTGAGCGGGTCCGTTGATCTGCATTTCTTCTTCTCCCCGTGGGTTGGTCGACGCGGCGAGGTCGGCGGCGGACCGCTCGGACGCGGGGTCCGAACCGGGCGCGACGTCGCTTCGTGACGGGCCACGATTCTGTGGAGACGGCTGTCGCATACGATACGTCAGGCGAGTGGCCGCCGTCCAGAATTTGTGTGCGAAGTCGAACCGAGCGTCGCTTGATGAGCTTGCCGTATCAACCGGACCGGGATGGTCGTAGGAGGGAGGGGATCGGTTGAAGCGGCCTCCTGCTCTTCAGTGGGTGGATGCTCGGGTGACTTCTGTTTCCAATCGGTACGTTTCAAATCAGTGGGCCGGTGCCGCCGTCCGTGTCGATTGGAAATCGACTTCGCGAACCCCGGGGGGAACACTCTGCTCATCGGACTACGAGCACGAAACCATTGATCGAAAACCGCGGGCGCCTCCTTACACAAACGGTGCCTGGTTTTGCAGCTGTAACAACTTTGACTCTCAGCTTGTGCTTTTTCAGCAGCGCCGATTGCGCCGCTTGTTGAACAACGACCGCATCGTCGCGTCGCGTCAACGTCCCGAACCGAATCCGCGGCACACTCCGAACACGAACCCGCCGCAAATGTCGTCGTGGCCGGTTCGTGCAAGGGACGCCGGTTGCACAAAAGGGGTCGAATTATAGGAATCCCGTCCCAACGCATCAACAGAGAACGACACGTTGCCCCAGGGGGACCTCACGCCGGCAACCGCAGCGTTGCTAGCAGTGTCCACCTCGCCGACGACAGCGTCGAACGGTCGTAACGATTCTGCGGTCGACGCCTCAGTCGGACGGCATGGTCGAGCCCCGACGGCAGCCCAGGACGGGAAATCGGCTCGGCGGGAGAAGGCTCGGTTTCCAGGCCTCGCACGACTTTGGACGAACTGTCCGGCCCCTTGGAATGCGCGGCGAGGGCTTCTCGATCGCGGCCTTAAGTCCATGAGAAGCCTGGAAATTAGTCCCCGAATTCGGCGGAATTTGGTGCCCCCAAGCGACCCTTCCAGACCACACTTCCGTACAATAAGGGCACACGTCTTGCGTAGGGCGCGTCCGCGCCCGAGGGACCACATTCGTGGCGAAGGGATGTTCGTCGGAAACGGCTCGGGGTCGCTGTCTACAGCGGCCGAGGATATCTACGTCCCCTTACCGAGAGGAGTCCGGCTATGTCAAGCAATTCTCCCCAATTCGAACCGGGCATTTTGCCGCCGCTCGCGGAGAGCGACGAGTGGCTGGTGGCCTCACAGGCTTTCGCCAGGTTCGAACGTCGGATGGAGCGCCGGCTGGCGACGCTGGAAAAGCGGTGGATTTCATTCGCCGCCCCGGCTGCCGCACGTACGTCGATGCGTATCCAATCCGACTACGGTGTTGTGCGACGTGATCTGAATCGCACTTGATTCACGTCACGTGGGAAGAGGTCAATGTCGACGCAACGCCGACCGGAACCGCGCGAGCGACACGTAAACAAAACGCCCGAGCCGCCAACGGCGGCTCGGGCGTTCTTCGTTTTCTTGTGGGCGATTGGTGAGGAGACCTGCGACGGTCACGCCTGCCGCCACCCGTTTAGGTATTGCCGAACTCCGGCAGACGGCGACCGAGCTGACCCTGAAGCCGCTGCACGATCGCGCTGTGCATCTGGCTGACGCGACTCTCGCTCAGATCGAGCGTCGAGCCGATTTCTTTCATCGTCAGCTCTTCGTAGTAGTAGAGGATGATGATCAACCGCTCGTTGCGATTGAGGCCCTTGGTCACGAGCCGCATGAGATCGCTCTTCTGGACGCGACGCGTGGGGTCTTCGCCCTTCTTGTCCTCGAGGATGTCGATCTCGCGGACGTCTTTGTAGCTGTCGGTCTCGTACCACTTCTTGTTCAGGCTGACGAGATTCACCGCGTTGGCGTCGAGCATCAACTTCTCGAGCTCGGGCACGGAGATCTCGAGCTGCGCGGCCAGTTCCGCTTCGGTGGCGGGTCGACCGAACTTCGCCTCGCAGTTCTTTACCGCCTCGGCCAACTTGCTGGCCTTCGAGCGAACCAAACGCGGCACCCAGTCCATGGTGCGGAGCTCGTCGAGCATGGCCCCGCGAATTCGCGGCACGCAGTAGGTCTCAAACTTCACGCCGCGAGAGAGATCGAAGGCGTCGATGGCGTCCATCAGGCCGAACACGCCGGCGGAGATCAAGTCGTCGAGTTCGACGCCGTCGGGCAGACGAGCCCAGATGCGCTCGCCGTTGTACTTCACCAGAGGCAGGTACTGCGTCACCAGTCGGTTCCGCAGGGCCTTGTTCGTCTGGTCCTTCTTGTATTCCTTCCAGACTTCCTGGATGTCGGTTTCCTGGGTCGACGTACCGTTCGCGAAAGCGGCCGCTGTTGCCATGCAATCCTCCGTGATCGACACCGCTCACTCGTTCCTGAGTGCGGTTTAGGATGTTTGTCCGTCAGGCGATTCCTCATCCACGCGGCTCGATTCGGCAGTTCCGCCCAGCTCCAGCTGCACGCGATCCCATACCGACTCCCACACAATCCATTCGGCCAGTCGGCCCACAATGAGGCCGGCAACCGCGAACAGGAGCAACGCTACCGTGCAATGGAGCAGCGCTTCTTCGGCAGAGAATCCGTGCAGCAAGGACCGAATCGCTACCACGATCATCGCCAACAGGCCCAAGACTCCGGCATACGCACGCGCCAAGACTCGGTCCTCCAAATGGGGCAATGAAAGCGGTCGTGCCGTAAAACTTCGCCTAGACGCTACAGCTTGACAGGCTGGGGCATATCAAGTGCTTCACGCCTTATCGGCTATCGCGGCGACGAGGATTCAGTCTTTCGTGCCGAATCGTCAGCTTTTGTGGACATCTCCTCAAACATGGTGAAAGGAACGTGGTTTGACTTGGTTCGTAATGAGTCTTCAGGCCGCCGGAGCGAAGCTCGCGGGGGACATGGCCGATGGATCGCTGTCCACCGGCGCGGTCGCCGTGCGGTCGCGGTGAAGTTGTTCGGTCATCGCCAGGCGATGGAAGAACGACTTCGCCTCGCAGGTCGGCAAGGCCGCGCCGAGCCAGCCGGTACGACGTTGATGTTCCATAATCGGGCAGCGGATCAGGTGCCCTGCCGACTCCACGGTCGCGCCCAGGAAACGCCGCGCGGCCGTTTCCAGCCGGTCTTGCACCGCGTCCGCGGCGGCATAGTCGTCGACGAAGTTTGCCAGCGTGGCGAGGCGACCGGCCCCGTTGCGAGGGGCCAGCAGCTTGAGCGAGGAATAGGCGTTCGTGACCGATGCGTCGTCGCAGGTCGTAATCAAGAGCGTCAGCGCCGCACGCAAGCATAGCTGTTGCGTCAACTTCGTGCCGGCACTGCCAGCGTCGACGATCGTGAACCTTGCCCGGCGTGCGAGTTGCGCGAGCGTGGCCGCCAGTCGCTGGCGCATCGTCGCCGAAGGCTCCAACGGCTGCTGCGGTGCCCAGGCGGCCGGCAAGATGCGGAGTCCCGTCTCGTGACGTTGCAGCACGTCGAACGGATCGGCCCGATCGGCCAACACGTCGGTCAGCGTTCGTTGGGGAACGATGTGACAAAGTTCCGTCGCGTCGGCCTGCGCGAAGTCGGCGTCGACCAACACCGCCGACTCGCCCAAGGAGACCAACATGGCGGCCAGGTTGGCGGCCACGGTCGTCGTGCCCACCCCGCCCTTGGCTCCCGCGACCACAATCAGGCCCGCCAGGGGCGCCCCACCGCAGACCTCGTGCTGCTCGCCGGCGTCGGCGGCACTGGTCTGCATGATCGCGCGAAGTTGGGTGGCTTGATCGTTCATGGCGTAGGGGGATGTGAGTTCGAACTCAATTCAGCTGCGGGGAACGGGATTTGGCAAGCGTGCAACTAGCTCCATCCGGCGACCACGGCGCTGGCCAGACGCAAGGGATTGGCCACTTCGATGTCGTCGGGCACATTCTGACCGTTGGTCACGTAACTCAGCGGCAATTTGGTTTCCCGCACCAGCGGCAGGACGTTGCCCAGGCCGACCGCCTCGTCGAGTTTGGTGAGAATCAGCGAGGTCGTGCCGACCTCGGCGAAACGCTGCGCGGTGTGCACGAGGTTCGACGCACCGGCGGTGGCGGCCAGCACCAGATGCACTTCGTCGGCCGCGGCCTCGCCCAGCATCGCCTTGAGTTCTTGAATCTTGACCTCGTCGCGAGGGCTACGTCCGGCCGTGTCGAGCAGCACCAGGTCCATCTCGCGAAGGCGCTGGACCGCCGCGGTCATCTCGCGGGGCGTGCTGACGACTTCCATCGGCAGGTCGATGATGTCGGCGTAAGTTTGCAGCTGATCGACCGCCGCGATGCGATAGGTGTCGACCGTAATCAGGCCGACGCGACGCTGCTGGCGAATGCGAAAGTTGGCGGCCAGCTTGGCGATCGTCGTCGTCTTGCCAACGCCCGTCGGACCGACCAGCGCGACCAGCCGCTGCGTGCCGGGGGCCAGCTCGATCGATCCGCTCACCTGAATCTCGCCGCGAATCAGTTGCACGACCCGCTGCCGGGCCGTTTCCGGGTCGGCCAGGTCGCGGGGCGAAAGCTCGCGGGCTGCCCGCTCGACCAGCTCGCGGGCCAGCGGTTCGCCGACGTCGCCCTCAATCAGATCGGTGAACAACTCGAACAGACCCGGGGGCAAGTTGGGGGCGTTGATCTTGGCCCCGCCGTGGCGGAGTTGGTCGACCATCGATTGAAGTTGTCCGTAGCGGCCGGCCGGGTCAATCGGCGCGGCGACATTCGCCTGACGGGCGAAGGTGGGCGGATGACGTACCGGCTGGTCGGAGGGGGGCGCCACCGCGGCCCGCGAAGCGGGCGTCGGCACGGGATGACGTGCCGGCAACTCCAAGGCACCCGAGGTCACGGCGGCCGTCGCGGCGGCGGGGACGCTCCGTGTCGTGTGACGCGGCAACAATGCGGCGCGCGGCGGAACCTCGACCGCCAACGACGCGGTGACCTCAATCTGGCGCGATTTGCCAAGGACCCTCGAGAGCAGCGACGGCCGGATCTCGCGCGAAGAGAGCACGGCCGCATCGGGACCGAGTTCGCGCCGCACAAGTTGCAGCGCGTCTCGCATCGAGCCGGCTCGAAAGGTCTTCACATCCATGCGTCGTCTCGCTTCCTGGCGAAATTGGTCGACTTAGTGCACGTTCTTGAAACGGATCCGCTTCATCATGTAGCGGGCCGGTCGGTGGCCATGGCCGCCGATTCGATCTGGGTATCTCGGGTGATTTCGTTGTAACTGAGCACGATGAGCTGAGGCAGATGCGGTTCGGTCATCTTCTTCAGTCCCGCGCGAATCTGGGGGCTGACCAGGATCACCGCGGCGTGCCCCGCGCGGGTCAGCGAGGCGGTCGCTTCGCTGATCAGGCCGCAGGTGTGCTCGACCGCCTGGGGCGACATCCGCACGAACAGTCCGGCCTCGGTATGTTCCAGGCCCGCCTTAATGCGATCTTCTAGTGCCGGCTCCAAGGTAGCCACGTGCAGTTTGCCGTCGCGGTCGCGGTACTTCGTGCAGATGGTCCGGGCCAGGCGATGACGCACATACTCGGTCAGCAGCACCGGATCCTTCGTCCGCGGGGCGTAATCGCCGAGCGTCTCGAGAATCGGGCCGAGTTGGCGAATGGGCACTTGCTCCCGCAATAACATTTGCAAAATCTGCTGCACCTCGGCCAGCTTCATCGTGTTGGGAATCAGCTCCTCGACAACCGTGGGCTGCGTCTCCTTCAGCTCGTCGATCAGATGCTTGGTCGCGTCTCGAGTGAGGATCTCGTCGGCGTGCTTGCGGACGATCTCGGTCAGGTGGGTCGCCAGCACGCTGCTCGGCTCGACGACCGTGTAGCCGAGCATCTCGGCACGGTCGCGGCGCAGCGGATCGATCCAAAACGCGCGCGTACCGAAGGCCGGGTCGAGCGTCTCGAAACCGTCGATCTGTCCCGTGGCCAGGCCCGAGTCGATCGCCAGCAGCATGTTCGACTGGACGCGATCGCTGGCCACGACCATGTCGGAGATCTTGATGCGGTACTGATCCTGGTCGAGGCGTACGTTGTCGCGGATGCGGACCTTGGGAATCAAGACGCCCATCTCGGCCGCGATGTTCTGCCGCACCCGCTGCACGCGATCGAGCAGGTCGCCGCCGCGATTGGGATCGGCCAGGCGGATCAGCCCGACGCCGATCTCCATCTCCATGGGGTCGACGATCAGATAGTCCTCGACCCGTTCCTCGACCGGTTCGGTCTCTTCGGCCTCGGCGGCTTCGGCCTCGGCGATCTGCTGCTGCTTCTCCTTGTTGGTAAGCAGAACGGCCAGCGAGACGCACGAACCACCGATCAGCACCAGCGGAATCGTGGGCAGGTTCGTAAACACGAGGATCGCCAGGAATCCGCCCGAGACGAAAAGCGCCTGCGGTCGTGAGAACAACTGGGTGAGAAACTCGCGGGGCAGGTTCGAGCTTTGCGTGCTGCGGGTTACCAGCAAGCCGGCGGCCAGCGAAATCAGAAAGGCGGGAATCTGGCTGACCAGTCCGTCGCCGATCGTGAGTTTGGTGAACAGCGAGCCGGCCTCGGTGGCGCTCATGCCCCCCTGCCCCATGCCGATGATCAAGCCACCCACGATGTTGATGAGCGTGATCACGATGCCGGCAATAGCATCGCCACGGACGAACTTGCTGGCACCGTCCATAGCCCCGTAGAAGTCGGCCTGATCGGTGATTTCCTGGCGGCGGGTCTGGGCCTCGCGTTCGTCGATGATGCCGGCGTTGAGGTCGGCGTCGATCGCCATCTGCCGCCCCGGCATGCCGTCCAAGGCAAACCGCGCGGCAACTTCGCTGATACGCGTGGCCCCCTTGGTAATCACCACGAACTGGATCAAGACGACGATCACAAAGATGATCAACCCCACCACGACGCGATCGCCGGCGACAAAGTCGCCAAAACTCTGAATCACACCGCCCGCCGCGTGCAGGCCTTCGGTTTCGGCCCGCGTGAGAATCAGCCGCGTGGTGGCGACGTTCAACACGAGCCGGCCTAGCGTCGTGGCCAACAGCAGCGAGGGGAAGATGTTGAACTCGAGCGGTGTCTTCACATAGATCGTCGTCAACAGGACGATCACCGCCACAGTGATGTTGACCGACAGCAGCAGATCCATCACCGGCGAAGGCAACGGCACAATGATCACCAGCACACTGGCAATAATGCCGGTGGGCAAGATGAAATCGCGATACCGGTCCAGTAGCGAACCGCTACCGGCTGGCGGATCCGTAGCCATGAAGGACTCCACTGTGGCGCGAGGAAGCGCCCGACACGAACGTGTCCGCAGGGAATTGAACTCGAAGTGGGGCGGAAAGATAGTCGCTCGCCCGGGCAGAGTCCAGATCGAATCGCCCGGCGACGCTGTCAGGCCAGCAGGCCGGCCCACCGCCAGCTAGCGCTGCGCTCGCGCATAGCGGCGCCAGCGTTGGAGCAGTGCATCGTCGTCCGTGGCGTAGGCCTCGGACAGGGCCTCGAACGGGTCTTCATCGTCGGCCAGCAGCGTCACCCAGCGGGCCAACTTCTCCTCGTCCTGGGCCAGCAGCGTCATCAGGCTCCAGCCCTGGGCGTACTGCGGCAGCTGCATCGAGCGCGTCGAGTAGGCAAACACGTTTTGAACCGAGCCGATCTGCTTCAGCCGGAAGCCCTCCTTCACCAACGCCGACCAGGTCTTGGCCTCGCGATCGATCTCCCGATGCCGGTAGCCCGACTGAACCGTGATGAACTGGTCGTTGAACAGCATCGTCTCGGCCAGGTTGCCAAAGCCGGTGGCCAAGGCGTCGGGCATCGAGCTGTTGGTCAATTGTTGAATTCCCAAGTAGGCACAAGCAAAGGCCACGCGATGGCGAATGCCGTCGGGCGTTTCGTCGCGGACGAAGCCGGTGAAGATGCCATGCACGAAAAACGACTTGCTCTTGATCGCCCGTTCAACCGGGTCTGGATTGTTGAACTGCACGCCGTTCTGCTCGTAGACGTGGAACATCGCCCGCACCCAGCTCTCGTATTGATAGCGCTCCTCGAAGAGCACCACGTTCACGCCGCGGCGATCGACCTCCGGGATCATCGAGCTGGGAAAGTGACGCTGCGCCTGTTCTTCCCAGCGTTCGGCGATCTTCACGTAGCGACGAGCCAACTTCGCCGGGGCAATAATCCGGGCATGCCCCGCCTCGGCCATTTCCAGATCGACGCCGCTGGCCTCGATCATCTGCCGCACCCAACTGTCGAGCGTGCGCTGGCGAGGATCATCGCTCAGTTCCGGCAGGCCCGCGGCACCGCCGTCGGCCTGCCCGTCTTCGGCGGCCGCGTCGCCGCCCAACTCACGAAGGGCCCGGTCGCGGCGCTGGCGGGGACCTTCGCCGAGATCTTCTTCCGCGTCCTGCGCCGCGTAGAGCTCGCCGAGCTTCTCGATGTGGCGACGGCGTAAACCGATCGCCCGCAGCACGCGTTGATTTGCCTGATCGAGCGGAAAGGCAACGCCCCGCTGCTCGGCGACCTGCACGATCTCATGAGGCCGCCGGCCGTCGCGACGCAACTGGCGCACGTCCTCGATCGTTAGCGGTCCCCCATCGGCGTGCGCCGTGGCGGCCAGCGCCACCAGCAGCGCGAAGAGAAAGCCGACTTGCGCGCGACGACGAATCATGACCACGTTTGCCCTTCCCGCGGTTTTGCGTGGCGGCGAAAATTGAGCGACCATCGAGTTGGCAGGACCCCCCGGCCGCGTTCGACCCCCATCGCCGCGTTCGACCAATACCCAAATCGACCTCGCACATGACGAACGGTTGCCACGAGCCACCCTTAACGCCAACGCATCCGCACACTCACGAGTATACCATTGGCCGGGCGAATCGAGCCGCGAGGCGGGTTTTTGCCACAATTTCGCCGCCTGAAGCGGCGTCCCGCAGCCGCAGAAACTCTAGCGACCCGCAGGGCAACAGAGCTAGAATAGAGGCGCTGTTCCCGCCTCGCGATGCACGCCCACCTCTCGACGCACGATCGTCGAGCCCCGCTCCGCCCCCGATTATGGCCTGTCCGATGTTGCTGTTGCCCTCGCTCCGCCGAAGCCTGCAATCCGATCAACGGCGACTGGCCGCGGCGTTGCCGGTGATGTGTTCGTTGGCCGTCGCGTGTTTGGTCTTCGCCGCTGCGGCAGGCCCCGCTACAGCCGCCGAGCTGAGCAGCGAAGGGGTCGACTTCTCTCAGGTCCGCCGTATCTTGTCCGATCGGTGTTTCAAGTGTCACGGCCCCGACGAGCAAGCCCGTGAGGGTGATTTGCGTCTCGACCTGCGCGACGAGGCCGAGCATGTGCTGACCGGCGAGACTGCTGCTGACAACGAATTGCTGCGACGCATTCTGACGGACGATGCCGACGAACGGATGCCCCCGCCCGCGGCCAAGATGACACTTTCCACCGAGCAGATCGAAACGCTGCGGAGCTGGATCGCCACGGGGGCGCCCTACCAGCAGCACTGGGCCTTCGTGCCGGTTCGCGAGGTCGCGCTGCCGTCCGTTTCACCGGACGCGCGCGTCGAGAACGCGATCGATCGCTTCATTCTGGCCCGCGTGGAACAAGCCGGCCTGGAACCGGCGCCCCGGGCGAGTCGCGAACGCTTGATTCGCCGGCTGAGCTTCGATCTGACCGGATTGCCGCCGACGATCGAGGAGATCGACGCCTTTCTGGCCGATCGTTCGCCGGGCGCCTACGAGCGACTTGTCGATCGTTTGCTGGCCAAGCCGGCGTTTGGCGAGCGGATGGCCAGCGAGTGGCTCGACGTGGCTCGCTATGCCGACAGCTACGGCTACCAGACCGATCGCGAGCGGTTCGTCTGGCCGTGGCGCGACTGGGTCATCAAGGCCTTCAACGAGAACATGCCGCTCGATCAGTTCATCACCTGGCAACTGGCGGGCGACCTGCTGCCCGATGCGACCGACGAACAGATTCTGGCCACCACGTTCAATCGCCTCCACTCGCAGAAGGTCGAAGGCGGCAGCATTCCCGAAGAGTTTCGCACGGAGTACGTGGCCGATCGCACGCACACCTTCGGCACGGCGTTTCTCGGCCTCACGCTCGAGTGTGCACGTTGTCACGAGCACAAGTTCGATCCGGTTTCGCAGCAGGAATACTATCAGCTGTTCGCGTTCTTCAACAACATCGACGAGGCGGGACTCTACTCGTACCACACCCGCTCGATCCCCACGCCGACATTGCTGCTGACCGACGACGACCAGAAAGCCCGTATCGCGGAGGTCGAACAGCGCATTGCCGCGGCCGAGGCACGCCTGGGCGAGCTGGCCGCGGGTCGCGAGCGCGAGTTCGCCGCGTGGCTGGCCGAGGGAGCGGGCGAGCCCAACATTCCCGGCCGGTTGGCATATCTCGACTTCGAGGAGTATCAGCATCCGGCGAACAAGAGCATCGAGGGACGCGTCGGCCGCGCCGTGCAGCTGACCGGCGACGACGGCATTCGCGTGACCGCGGCCGACGCCGAGGGCAAGCTTAAGGACGTCGGCAATTTTCGCCGCTTCGAGCCGTTTTCGCTCGCGCTGTGGATGAACACGACGATCCCGCTCGATCGCGCCGTGGTGCTGCATCGCTCGCGATCCTGGACGGACGCCGGCAGTCGCGGGTACCAGCTGCTCATCGAAGAGGGTCGGCTCAGTGCGTCGCTGATTCACTTCTGGCCCGGCAACGCGATGCGTATTCGCACTGTCGAGCCGTTACCGCTTGACCAGTGGCATCACGTGACGATCACCTACGACGGGTCGAGCCGGGCCAACGGTCTGCGGATTTACCTCGACGGGCAACTCGCCGAAACGACCGTCGTCCGCGACAAGCTCACGAAGAACATTACCGGCGGCGGCAACGACTTCATCACGATCGGCGAGCGGGATCGCGATCGCGGCTTTACCCAGGGCAAGGTCGACGAGCTGATGGTTTACGGTCGGGAACTGACGCCGCTGGAGGTCGCGCAGCTACACGACGGTACCGCGCTCGAACAGGCGGTTGCGGCCGCCGCGGAAGTGGACCCCGACGGACCGCGTCGAGCCGACCTGAAGACCTACTATCTGCATACGGTCGACGAGGCCTATCGCGAACAGCTCGAGGTCGTCCGTGCCACGCGTCTAGAGCGCAGCAAGACGGTCGATGGCATTCGCGAGATCATGGTGATGCGCGAGATGCCGCAGCCCCGCGTGACGCGCCGCCTGCTGCGGGGTGCCTACAACGCGCCGGGCGAGCCGGTCGCGGCCGACACCCCGGCCGTGCTGCCGCCGTTTCCCGCCGATGCCCCGCGGAATCGGCTCGGTCTGGCCCGCTGGCTGACCGATCCGAGCAATCCGCTGACGGCCCGGGTGTTGGTGAACCGCTACTGGCAACTTTGCTTCGGCGAAGGCCTGGTGCGCACACCGGAAGATTTTGGCTCGCAGGGCGAACCTCCTACGCATCCCGAGTTGCTCGATCACTTGGCGGCCGAGTTGGTCGCCTCGGACTGGGACCTCAAGGCACTGCTGCGGAAGATCGTTACCTCGGCCACCTACCGGCAACAGAGCGCGACGACGGCCGACGTGCTCGCGGCCGATCCGCAAAATCGCCTGTGGGCGCGGGGACCAAGTTATCGCCTGCCCGCCGAGATGATTCGCGATAACGCCCTGGCGGTGAGCGGACTGTTGGTCGACCAGATCGGCGGGGCGCCCGTGCGACCGTACGAAGTGGCCGTCTCGTTCAAACCCGTGAAGCGCGACGAAGGTGCGGGCCTCTATCGCCGCAGCCTCTACACCTTCTGGAAGCGAACCGCGCCGGCACCCGTGATGATGTCGCTCGACGCCTCGCGCCGTGACGTCTGCACGGTACGTCGCGAGCGGACCAGTTCGCCGCTGCAGGTGCTCGTGCTACTGAACGATCCGCAATTGGTCGAGGCAGCCCGCCTGGTCGGCGAGCGGATGTTGCGACAGCACGGCGCAGACGTTAAGGCCCTGGTGGCCGAGACGTTTCGTTTGCTCACCAGTCGTCGTCCCGATGCGGCGGAGCAACAGATTCTGCGGCAGCTTTACGAAGAGCAACACGCGCGGTTCGCCGCCGCGCCCGAGCAGGCCGAAGAGTTTCTGGCGACCGGCGACCGGCCGCGCGACGAAGGTCTCGACGCGGCGCAGCTCGCGGCCGCCGGCATGTTGGCCAGTGCGATCATGAGTTATGATGAGTCCGTTACCAAGCGCTGAGCGAATTGCCAGGCGCGATTGAACCGAAGGGTCAGGTGCGTGAACGAAATGCCGAAATGCACCGGATATCAAGAGAGCGTCGGGCTCGGCCGGCGTGGCTTTCTGCAGAGCCTCGGCATGGGTGTCGGCGCGATGGCGCTGGCCGACCTCATGGCGGCCGACTCGGCGGGGGCCGAATTGCCGTCGGCGAAGCCGGCGCGGCTGCTGTCCGATCCGCACTTCGCCCCCAAGGCGAAACGGATCATCTTTCTGTTCCAAAGTGGCGGTCCCTCGCAGATCGACCTGTTCGATTACAAGTCGGAGCTGGCCGCGCGGCATGGCAGCGAGCTGCCCGCGGAGGTGCGCGGCGAGCAGCGACTGACCGCCATGAGCGCCAACCAGTCGAGCTTTCCGCTGGTCGCCTCGCCGTTCGAGTTCCAGCGACATGGCGAGAGCGGAGCCTGGATGAGCGATCTGCTGCCGGTCACCTCGCTGGTGGCCGACGACCTCTGCATCGTCAAATCGCTGCACACCGAGGCGATCAACCACGGCCCCGGCGTGACGATGATGCAGACCGGGTCGCAGTTTCCCGGACGGCCGAGCATGGGGGCCTGGATCGACTATGGCCTGGGCAGCGGCAATGCCAATCTGCCCGCCTTCGTCGTGCTGGTGACCAAAGACAAGGGCGGGCAGCCGCTGCTCTCTCGGCTGTGGGGGAACGGGTTTCTGCCGGCCCGGCATCAGGGCGTACGGTTTCGCTCCGGCCGCGACCCCGTGCTCTACCTCCGCAACCCAGCGGGTGTCGACGGCGAAGCGCGCCGTTTGATGCTCGACCGGATCGGCGAGCTGCACCGTCTGCAGTTGGAGCGGACCGGCGACGCGGCGATCGAGTCGCGTATCGAGCAGTACGAGCTGGCCTACCGCATGCAGATGTCGATTCCCGAGGCGACCGATACTTCGGACGAGCCGGAACATGTGTTTCGCGAGTATGGCAGCGATGCGAGGAATCCCGGCAGCTACGCGGCGAACTGCCTGTTGGCGCGGCGACTGGCCGAGCGGGGCGTGCGGTTCATTCAGCTTTATCACCAGGGCTGGGACCATCACGGCAACCTGCCGCAGTCGATTCGTAAGCAGTGTCGCGAGACCGATCAGGCGACCGCGGCACTGGTCAACGACTTGAAGCGGCGGGGATTGCTCGAGGACACCTTGGTCGTCTGGGGCGGCGAGTTCGGCCGCACGAACTACTCGCAGGGCAAGGTGGCAGCGGGCCGCTTCGGTCGCGATCATCATCCCCGCTGCTTCACGATGTGGCTGGCCGGTGGCGGCGTGAAGCCGGGCATCAGCTACGGCGAGACCGATCCCTTCTCGTACAACGTGGCCGCCAACCCGGTCCATGTGCACGACCTGCAGGCGACGATTCTGCACCTGTTGGGCATCGACCACGAGCGGCTTACCTTCCGCTATCAGGGCCGCGACTTCCGCCTCACCGACATTCACGGCCACGTCGTGCGCGACATTCTCGCGTAGGCATATCGAAGCCGCCGCGGACGCCGTGATCCGACGCCTGGTGCCGCGGCACGCGCCCCGCAGGCGGTGGCCCGCGAGCCTTGCCCGAGCGAAGATACGGGCCTGCCATACACCGACAGCGGCCGCAAAATTTGACGGTTTTTGGGCCCCTAATTAGAATTGGCACTGAGAGTTACGAACCGCGCATCGGTGCGCAGTCGGGATCGACCAGGGCGAACGTCCCGCGAAGTTTCGCGGCGATCTCGCCACCGCGCCGCCCGGGGCATGCCGCATCCGGCAGCGAACATCTATCCGAGGAGTCAGAGGCACCATGGCCATCGACAAGAACCGGCAAACTTGGATTATTTGCCTCGTGGCAGCGGCCGTGCTCGCGCTGGCGGCGGTCGTGATCAGCATTGTCATGAACAAGCGGTACGAAGAGATCGCCGCGGCCAAGAGGACCACCGATCAGCAACTAGAAGACGTCAAGAAGGAACGCGACCGCTTCAAGAAGCAGCTGGCCGATCTGAAGAAGGTCGGTGGCTGGGGCGACGACGATCAGGTGACCGACATCCTCGCCAAGCTCGAAGAGCACAAGCAAGTCTACGCCAACACCTACGGCGATACGACGATGGATGTTTATCCCAAGATGCTGGAGCTCCAGATCGACCGGTATTTCGCCGTGCAATCCAAACTTCAGGAAGAGATCCGGAGGGTCAAAGACCTGCAAAGCAAGTTGGCGGCCGCTGAAGATGCCCAGAAGGCGAGCGACGAGCAGCATCGGGAAGCGGTCAAGGAGTTGGAAACGCAGCTCAATGAAAAGGCCACCGCCTTAAGCAGTGCCCAACAAACCAAGGAGAGGATAGAACGGGAACTGGACGAAAAGATCGACAACATGCAGCGGGCCCACACGCGGGCACTGGAAACTAAAGACAACAAGATCGAACAGATGGCGGGCATCCAGCGAAGGACGGAAGACCAACTCGAAGCGACCATCAAGGTTGTCTCCGATTACTTCCAGGAACCGCTCGATTTCACCGCGCCCGACGGCAAGATCATTCAAGCGAGCGCTTCGGTCGGTGTCGTCTACATCAACCGCGGATCCGCCGACGGCTTGCGCCGTCAGACCCGCTTTCTCGTCTTCGACCATGACGCCCTGCTCCGCGATGCCGCGACGCTCGAGCCGAAGGGCGAGATCGAGATCACGGAAGTCTCCGGACCCCATCGCGCCGTCGCGCGGGTCATCAGCGACACGGTCGCAAACCCGATCCTGCCGGGAGACCTGATCCACTCGTTCATCTATCGCCCCGACATGCCCGAGCGGTTCGCGCTGGTCGGCACGATGAATGTACATGGCGATACGACCGACGGTCTCGATCGCCTGAGGAGCATGATCCAGATCAACGGCGGACGCCTCGACGCACATATGGCCAGCGACGGCACGATCGTCGGCACCATCAACGAGCGAACCCGCTATCTCGTCCTGGGCCCCATTCCTCGCGGCGACAACGAGAACGAAGCTCGCGAGAACTATCAGAAGATGCTCGATCAGGCGGCGAAGTACGGAGTCCGCAGAATTACGCTCGAGCAATTTCTCGACTACATCGGACTGCAGGCCGAAGATCAGCGCTACGATCTGAGCCACCAGGTGCGCGACCGCGACACCAGCGAGCGGACCGAGTCGAACAAAGGTCAGACGTTTCGCCGTCGTCCAGCGCGGGGCGAAGACGGGGCCTTCGAATAGACTCGCTCAGCGCGCGGAAGACGAGACTTCACGACGGGCAACGCGTGCGCGTAGGAACGCGCTGGGTCGCTGCCTAGCTGGCGTCGGCGGTTGCGAACAGGCGACGCTGCAGTTCGCTGGCCAGGTCGCGCTGCGACTGCAAGCCCGGTCCGAGGTTGTCGGCCTCGAAACGTTCCGGCTCGAGAAACAAGCGGGCCGGTTGGGCCAGCCGTTGGTGGACCGCCAGCTGCTTCAAGAAACGCCGACTGGCCCGGTCCAATTCGTGTGCCCGGCAGAGGCTGCGGAACAGCTCTTTGGGATTGTTGAAATGGCCGCTTCGCTCGCCGCGGCTCCAGAGAGCATAGGCACCGCATCCCAGCAGCACGAGTCCGGCCACGATCGCGAAGCCAATCAGGACCTCGGTGCCGTTGGAGTCGACCGCTTTGCCGCGCAGGCCGCTACTGAGGCTTTCCAGCCGTGAGCTCTGGGCCAGCAGACTCGTTCCCGAAAACCATCCGCTCATGAGGTTTGCTCCTGGCGGGCCTCTTCGGCCGCGCGGGCCACCCGTCGACCGATCTCCTGAAGGCTGAATTCCGCGGCTTCCTGCACCGCCACGCTGCGGTCGGCCAGGCAATCGCGCAGCGCTTCGATGGCCGCTTCGCTCTGACAGCCGCCCAGCGCCCGCGCGGCCTCGACGCGGACCAGGTGCTCGTCGTCACCGAGCAGACCGATCACTTCGCTTTCCAGACGGACGACCATCCCCATCGCCTCGGTCATCGCCAGGGCACGGAGTCGACGCGTCCGGCTGGCCACGCCGAACTCTTCGCTCAGCAACGCCCGGGCGCGGGGGTCGACCACCTTGACCAGTTGACCCGTCGTGCGGCGAACGTCGTCGGTCAGGTTGTCAAAGGCTTCGGCGTATCGCTCGAACTTGAATTCGACCAGCTGATCGCGGGCCGCGTTTCGTACCAATTCGTGCGGACTCTCCAAGAGCGCGAGCAGCCGGTTCATGACCCCCGGGATACCGCGTTGACGCAGGTGTGGAATGACGGCGGACTGAACCCGGGGATCGACATGATCGAGGGCGTCGAGGGCCAGGTGGTTCGCCTTGGAGCCCGAGTACTTGGCGAGGCCGGCGGCGGCCGCCACGCTCCCGCCCGGGGTACCCTGCGTGAGCACGTGCTCGAGCATGTTGAGGGTATCGTCCTGCGGCAGATGGCAGTGAATCGCCAGCTGGACCGCGGCGTGCTGTCCGGCGTCGTCGAATTCGTCGAGCAGCCCGTAGCTCTCGGTGATCCACGGCATCGACTCGATACGACGTAGGTTGTTCTTGGCGACGCTGGTCGGTTCGAAGCCGATCTTCTTCAGCAGATGGCTGACAAAGGCCTGATCGCCCCGTCGCGAGAGAATCGTCATCGCCGCGCTGGGGGCCTGTCGATCGTCGAGGAACGCCAGCACGAGCCGCATCACGCCGCGACGCTCGCTCTTGGTCAAAAGCTCGGCCGTGGCCAGATAGGCTTCGTGATAAGGATCGCTGAGGATCTTCCGCAGCACGACGTTGTCGCGGGCCGTGAGGATCAGAAAGGCCTCGAGAATCTCTGTCCGCTGGTGCTTGGCGAAGCGGGCGACCGAGGCTTCCAGGCTGCTGGAAATCGACTTTCGCACCAGGTGCGGATCGCGACGCTGTTTGTAGTCGCGAGGCTGAGCCAGCTCGTCGTAGAGCGCCTCGGCCAACTCGAGCACGGTGGACGCCATCAGGCCGGCCTTCTCGTTGGCGGAATCTTCCGCCGCATTGATCAGCACCGGCATCAGGTCGTAATCTCGAAACTCCGAGATCGCGTGACAGGCATTCTCGCACTGCTGGTCGTCGCTGCCGACGATCGCATTTCGCAGCGCGCCGGTCAGCCGACCTGGCCGCTTGCGAATGATCTCGATCCAACTCTCCTCCATCGTGTGCAGCCGCGAGAGAATCTCACTGCTCCCGGCGTCGCCGCGACGATCGAGCAACGCCGTCAGGGCGTGCTCGGCAATCTGCGCGTGATCCGAGTCGAGCGCCGCCAGCAGCAACGTGGCTGCGGCGTCGTTCTTCGTCTTGCTCAGATGTCGAAACGTGGTTTCCAGTCCGCTTGTCACTTGGCGACCTCGTGGGGTATTCCCTGGTCGAAGGGGCAAGGGCCTCTCGGGCGCATTCGCGCCGGCGCACACCGAGACGCATGTATCCATGCAAAGGTAGGTCAAGGAAAAGACCATGCGGGCAAAAAACCCGGAATTCGCAACTCGTTACGTCGTCGCTGCCTGCACGGGCCCAGACTTGCAATTTGAGGCCCGCACTACGACACTTAAGTGGTGTCGCGAGCCGGGTCGCGGGCGGTCGGACGCTGGGGCATTTGCCTGCTGTGACGGTTGTGTGGAAGCCGCGGCCGGGGGCTCAGGAACTCGGGGCTCAGGAATTTTCCGAGGAATCCCTCATGTCGTCGCCCAGTGTGTCGCTGCCGCTCTCGGCCGCCGAAGTGCTCGATCGTGAATTCTTGGAGATCCGTGCGAAGCTGCTGCAGCTGGCTGCCTCGCTCGATCGGTTCGATCGGGGTGACGGCTCGGTCGCCGGCGACGAACGCTACGAGCTGATTCGCCGCGGGCTGGACATCCTCCGCGACGCCTCGCCCGAGAAGGCAGAACAGATCCAACGGCTCTTCTCGCGCGACTACGACGACAACTGGCAAGCCAACCTCAAGATGCCGCTGGCCGAGTGACATTCGTCGCCGTCCGGCCACCAACCACCCCACGATGTATTACTTCGATCCGCATATCCACATGGTCTCGCGCGTCACGGACGACTACGAGACGCTCGCCAAGATGGGCTGCGTGGCGCTCAGCGAGCCCGCGTTTTGGGCCGGCTTCGATCGCGGCAGCGTCGACGGCTTTCGCGATTACTTTCGCCAACTCACCGAGTTCGAACCGAAACGGGCCGGTTGGTACGGCATGGCCCACTACACCTGGCTCTGCATCAACGCCAAGGAGGCCGAGAACGTCGAACTCTCGCGCGAGGTGATCGCCATGATTCCCGAGTTTCTCGACCGCCCCGGCGTGTTGGGCATCGGCGAGATCGGGCTGAACAAGAACACGCGCAACGAGGCGATCATCTTTCAGGAGCACATCGACCTGGCGATGCGCACGAACGAGCAGATTCTCATCCACACGCCCCACCTGGAAGACAAGTACATGGGGACGCGGATGATCTTGGACATGCTCACCGACGACTCGCGAATCGAGCGGAGCCGCGTGCTGGTCGATCACGTCGAGGAACACACGGTCCGCATGGTGCTCGACGAAGGATTCTGGTGCGGCATGACGCTCTACCCGGTGAGCAAGTGCACGCCGGAACGGGCGGTCGACATGGTCGAGATGTACGGGCCAGAGCGGATGCTGGTCAATTCGGCCGGCGACTGGGGGCCTTCGAAGCCGACGGCGGTGCCCGACTTCATTCTGGCGATGCGGCTGCGGGGGCATCCCGAAAGCCTGATTCGCAAGGTGGTCTTCGACAACCCGTTCGAGTTCTTCTCGCAGAGCCGCAACTTTCATTTCACGCCGCCCGAGCTAACGGAGCCGGCCGAGGCGTGAGGGGCGAGCCGGGATCGCGGGGCAGCAAGGTGCGCGGACCTCAGCGTGCGCGGATTCCAGCCTGAACGCCCGCGGCACGCTCCTGCACCTGAGTCCGATTCTGCCGACTTTGCCGGCCGGCTGGGGCGCCAGCGCTGAGCTACGCTTGGGGTGGCCACGGCATGCGCAGCGCGACGCGCGTGCCGAGCATCCCTCCCACGCCCCCCTGCCCGTCATGGACGTCCCACCTGCGGCCACATCGCCCCGGGCAAAGCCTGCCGGCACGACCACCGAGGATGTGGCCGACGTTCAAGATGCGCGCGGCTGGCTGGCCGGTGCTCGGGCCCGGCTTTTCGCGCCGGTGGATGTGGCGCCGCTGGCCTACTTCCGCATCGTCTTGGGCGCGGCGATGATCTGGGAAGTCATCCGCTTCTTCCAACACAATTGGATCTGGCGCTACTACATCGAGCCGACCTTCTACTTCAAGTACTACGGCTTCACCTGGATCGAGCCCTGGTCGGGCGCCGGCATGTACACCCACTTCATCCTGCTCGGCGTCGCCGCCGCCGGGGTGATGCTGGGGCTGTACTATCGCGCCAGCGCGGTGGCCTTCTTTCTCGGCTTTACCTACCTCTTCTTGCTCGACCAGACGAACTACCTGAACCACTTCTATCTGATCAGTCTGCTGGGAATGCTGCTGGTGATTCTGCCGGCCAACCGGGCCTGGTCGCTGGACATTCTGCGGCGGCCGCGACTGGCCTCGAGCACCGTGCCCGCCTGGACGGTGGGCCTGTTGCGGTTTCAGTTGGCGGTGCCCTACTTCTACGGCGGGTTGGCCAAGCTGAACGTCGACTGGCTGCAGGGCGAGCCGCTGAGGATGTGGCTGGCCAAGGCGTCCGCAGGTTCGCCTTGGGAACCGCTGCTGACCTCGGAGACCGTCGTCTATGCGATGAGCTATGGCGGGATGCTGTTCGATCTACTGATCGTGCCGATGTTGTGGTGGCGGCACACCCGCTGGTGGGCCGTGGCGTGGTTGGCGTCCTTCCACCTGATCAACTCGCAGCTCTTCCACATCGGCATCTTTCCCTGGCTGATGCTGGCGGCCACGCCGGTGTTGTTGCCGTCGCGCTATCTGCGTCGGGCAGCCGCGGCGCTGCGTCTGGCCCGTCCACGGCCCAACCCCGACGACCTGGGGCGCGTCGTGCCGAGTCGAATCGCGGGCGTCTCGATGGCGGTGCTCGCTCTTTTCATGGTCGTGCAGCTGCTGTTTCCGCTGCGGCACTACCTGTACCCCGGCTATTCAAGCTGGACGGAAGAAGGCAATCGCTTTGCCTGGCACATGCGGCTGCGGCAGAAGTACGCCAAGGCGACCTTCTACGTGACCGACGGCAAGACCCGGCAAACCTGGGAGGTCGATCCGGCCGATTACCTGACGCGCCGACAGCGGGCCAAGATGCCCAAACGGCCCGACATGATCTTGCAGTTCGCCCACCATCTACGCGATCGCTGGGAGGCCAAGGGCTTCGAGCAGGTGGCGGTCCGGGCGGATGTGGTGGCGGCGCTTAACGGTCGCGATTCACGACGGCTCGTCGATCCGCAATTCGACCTGGCTACGGCGGAACGCAATCTGCGGCCGGCGTCGTGGATTCTGCCGCTGGAGGCGACGCCCACAGCCGACACGGTCGACACCGCGAATCTCTCCGCGGCGACGCGGTAGGCCGGCGACGGGCCGCTGAGACCGCCCGCTGCTGACGCTCAATTGGCCAGGATCGCGATGAGCAACGGCACGACAAAGGCCAGCATGAGGAGCAGCAGGCCCAAGCCGAGCAGGCTGGTTGCGATGATGCCCAGGATCATGCCCGCCTGGGTAATTCCTTCGCCCGATGGGTCGAGTCGTCCGGCACGCATCTCGTGCAGATCGTTCCGTCCCATGATCCAGGCAGGAATGCCCAAGAAGACGAAGATTCCGCAGACGAGGGTGCCCGCCAGCGACAGGATTCCCAGGGTGAGCACGAGTGCCCCGCGATGGGGCGGAAGATGCGAGCGTTGGGCGCCGATTCCAACGCCGATTCGCGGTGTCTGATAGGGATTCACCGTACCGGGCGCCGAGTAGCCCGAGGGCGCATTGCCAGGCGCCGATGAGGGTGGTCCCGAGAAGCCTGGGGGGCCGCCACCGGGCGCTGATGGGAAATGGCGGGAGGGGGCGGAACCGGACCGCGCAGAACCCGACAGTGTGGAACCGGACGGCGCGGGCGGCGGCACGGGCTCGATGGTGGGCATCGCGTCGTCGGGCACGGTGAAGACGGTGCGGCAATAGGGACAGCGGATCTGCGCTCCTGCCTGTTCATTGGGAACTTGGAGCGGCCGTCGGCAGTTGATGCAGGCGAATTCCCAAGCCATCTGCGACCGTCCCCCCTTCGCTAGCCAAGTCGTCAATTCGTCAGATCGCAACCCCAACCAGTGAAACGCCCATCGCCATGATGACGAAAAAGAAGACAACGGCAAGCAGGGCCAACAACGTGCCGATCATGCCGATGATCATACCGGCCTGCGTCAGGCCAATGCCATCAGGATCCATGCGGCCGCGGCGCATGGCCTGCACGTCGCTGTTGCCCATCACCCAAGCGGCGATGCAAAGCGGAAAACAGTTGACGACGATTCCCAGAATCGCCAAGACGAGAATCAGCACGCCGCGATGCGGTTTGAGGTTGCCACGTTCGGCATCGGCGGACGACGGTCGGCCGCCGCTCGGCTTGCCTCGACCTTTGCCGGCCGGACGTTTGCCGCGCGCGCGAGCGGTTGTCTTTTTCGACGGAGACGTACCAAAGTCGAAGTCGCCGCCACCACCGCGCGCGGCCGTCTCGTCCGCGCCGATGCCGGGAAAACCGCCAACGTCGTCCTCGCTGTCGCCCTCGTCTTCCAGCTCCGGCACGTACACGACACCCCGGCAATGGGGACAGCGGGCCTGGCGACCGGCATGCTCATCGGCCACCCGCAGACGGCGTTCGCACGACTCGCATTGAAACTCAATCGACATGGAACGCAACCTGCGGACGTCGAACTGCTAGACACGCAAACGTTGCCTGTCGTTGCGGCGAAACTGCCCTGCCCAGCACGGCGGGAGGCGGTGAACGATCCGCCCTCCGACGCGATCGCCTGCGCCAGTCTACTTGCTGGACTTAGCCCTGCAAAGCTTGGCGGACGCGTCGGCGCCCGAGCGCATGACGACGCACCGCGATCCTGCTGGTCGCGCCCCCGCCGCGGAATCGTCACCGCCGGCCAACTATAATGGAACATCGGCCGCTCGGGACGACGCTCGAACGAGGCACGAAGATGCTGCGACTGCTGATCAAGACGACGCTCACCCTGATCCTGTTGGGGACCTTCCTGTTCGCCGGCGGGATGTTCGCCGCGCTGGGCCTGCCAGACTACCGCGAGCTGCTCTACCCGATCATCTTCTGGTCGGCCGTGGCCCTGGGGGCGCTCTGCGGACTGTTGATGTTGTTGCTGGGCTTGGAACCCGAGCCCAAACCGCCCGGCGAAGACGACGACGCAGAGGCACCGACGGACGAGGACTCGTCCGAGGAACCGCTGGAAGAAACCGCCGCCTAGAGCGCAGCCAGGACATCTCGACCGCGGTCGGCGCGCGCAAGAGCGTTGCGGTCCGAGCGTGTAGCCCGACAACTTCAAGCTCCGCTCACTCGCTCGATTAACCTTCGAGCTGCGGCTCTTTGCCTTCATAGGCGCGATAGAAGTCGAGAATCGCCTCGCGCAACTTCGCGGCGGTCGCCGGGTCGGCCTGTTGCTTCGTCTTCATCGCGGCCACCATCACCGCGTGGGCCGCCTTCAGCTTGCCGACGTAATCGTCGCCGTCGGCCTTGATCCGCTGCGTGAGAAAGTACTCGGCCATGATCTTCTGAATGTTCGAGGCGTGACCCTCTTTGGTGGCCACCCAACGGCTCGCCTGATTGACCGACTGGGCGTCGCCCTGGCCGGCCAGTTCCTTGACCTGATCAATCGCCTTGGCGATTGTCTTGGTGTCCTCGAGCATCTGCTCGAAGCGAAGTTGGTCCGTATAAATTCCGCACGGCACCTGGCAGTGGGCCAACAGCGGACGGACGGGCGAGAGCAGCAATGCGAACAGGGTGGCTAGCGTCAGGGCGCGTTTCATCTTCTCGTTCTCCTGTGAAATGCGGGGGTGGTCGTGGCGTGAGAGCGAAGGAGGCTCAGGGAGTGCGGCCGTGGTCTTGCGGAACACGGGTCGACCGGCCGCCAGTCGCAATGTAGTGGGCCGGCTGCGCGCGGTCAAATGACGGCTTTTGAGGCACTATGCTAGGATGACACCCGCGACAGGTGGCACATTTCGTCAACGCAAACGGGAGCAATACCATGAGTGGGGTTGGTGCCGGTATCGAAGTCAGCAAGTATTTCGCCGCGCGCCATCGGGAATCGATGGAACGCAAGCTCCGTCGCATGCGACGGCAAGCCAATAACTCGACAAATGAACTCGTCGATCGCGTCGAGCAACTGGAAGACGACTTCGGCCGCGCCCTGCTCCTGTTGATCACGCTGGCCGATCTTTGCGTCCAAAAGGGGGTGCTGACGCGCAAGGAGATCGCCGACATGGCCGAGCAGCTCGATCTCTCGGACGGCACCGCGGACGGAAAGCTCGATCCGGAGGTCATGCGACCGCCGGCGGAGTGCGCAAGCGAGCCGTGGCCCGTCACGCCCAAGGAACACTTGCGCAAACTTGAAGAAGAGGCCGACGGGTAGGCGCCGGGCCGCCGGTCGGCGGTCGCCGTAGAAAGCGCGAATCAAGCCGCGTCCCGACCGGGCAGTTGCCAGTCGAAGAGCCCAAAGATCTCCTGACGCGAGAGGCCCAGTTCGCGCGGGCCGCGTCCCGGTCCGTCGGCCGAATCGGCGAAGATCGTGTCGAAAAGCTCCCGCTTCTCGATCAGGATCTGATTGATTCGCTCTTCGATCGTGTTGACCGCCAGGTAGCGCGAGACCGTTACCGCGCCGGTCGCGCCCACGCGATGCGCCCGGGCGATGGCCTGATCTTCCACCGCGGGGTTCCACCAGCGATCGAAGAGAAACACGTACTGGGCGAACTGCAGGTTCAGCCCCACGCCGCCGGCGCCGTAACTCATCAAGATGACATGCGCCCGCTCGTCGCGGCGAAAGCGCTCGATGACCTCGTCACGACGTCGGGCCGGCACGCGCCCGTGATACTCCAGCGGTCCGAAGCGGGCCAGCTTGTGCGAGAGCCGCATCAGGGTCTTGACCCACTGGCTGAAGACGATCGCCTTTTTGCCACTGGCGGCGATTTCCTCCAGGTCGGCCTCGAGCTGCGTGAGCTTGGCGCTCTCGCCGCTGACCGGATCGAAATTGCAGATCTGCTTGAGTCGCAGAATCAGCTGAAAGACATGCTGCACCGTGATCGAGTCGCCGAGGGCCGAGAGCCGCACGATGCCCTGCTCTTCCGCTTCGCGATAGGTTTCGTACTGAGCGGGGGTGAGCCGCAATTCGGCGTCGCGAACCAACTTCGGCGGCAGGTCCTCGAGCACCGCGTCCTTGGTCCGCCGCAGCACGTGGTCGCGCACGTTCTGGGCGACCTGGCGGGGTCGCATGCCCGGGGTGAGCAGCCCGGGGGCGACAAATTCGAAGATGCCGACCAGGTCGTCGGCACTGTTCTCGACCGGCGTACCGGTCAGGGCCCAACTGCGACGACGACCGATACTGCAGATCGCTTCGCTGGTGGCCGAGCCGCGGTTCTTGATCCGCTGCGACTCGTCGAGCACCACCAGGTCGTAGGCCGGCTCGACCCGGGACAAGGCCTCGCGGTCGCGGATCACGAGTTCATAGTTGGCCAGCGTCACCACGGCCTGTTGGTGGCCCCATTGCCAGTGGCGCCGGTCACGATCGCCTTCGACCACGGTGAGCGGTATCTCGGGCGCCCAAAGATCAAATTCCCGCTGCCAGTTGGTCACCAGCGGTTTGGGGCAGATCAACAGCACGCGCCGCAGTTCGCCGGCGTGAAGCAGCAGCCGCACGGCGGTAATCGTCTGCATCGTCTTGCCGAGTCCCATCTCGTCGGCCAGCACCGCGGCATGGCGCGGATAGAGAAAGGCGACCCCGTCGTACTGGTAAGGGAAGGGACGAAACGGCAAGGCCAGCGCGCCGCCGAGCAGCGACTCGAGCGGCGGCTGCAAGACGTAGAACAGTCGATCTTCGAGCTTGACAATGTCTTCCGGCGGCGCGACGCGGGTGCGTTGGGTTGCGGACAAGGTTGTCGACAACGCCGTTGCGGAATCGTCTCCCGCGGCCGCCGCGCCCGTGGCAAGCGCGGCGCGCTCACTCGTCGCGTCCCACGACGGCGGTTGCCCGCCGGCTTCGTAAGCAATGGCAGCAAACTTGCAGGTCCGCACCCGCGGGCGACGTCGCGCGATCGGGATCGACACCACACCTGGTCGGCCCGGTTGCCAGGCGAGCGTTTCGAGTCGGACGCGCGGCGGACGGGCGAGCGCCGCGGTCCATCCGCTGTAGTGCGGCCGAACGTCGACCTGCAGGTCGCAGCCGTGAACCGCCGGCGACAATGTCTCGGCTCGCCAAGGTTGCCCGGGCGTTAGATCCATAAGTCGTCCGGCTCAAGCGGCCTTAGTTTGGGGTCCGGCGGCTTCGGCGATGGCCAACCGGATACGCTCGAACGGTTCGGCGGGATCAAACTGGGCAGGCAGCGACAACATTTGCCGGATGACCAGGTCGCGCTCGGCCGCGCCGCCGCTGGCCATCGCCACACGGTGACTTCCAGCGGCAAACCAATCCCAGGTCGCACCGAGATTCGCCTCCTCGACGGCGCTGGCCCGTGCTGGCAACGCCTGCTCGACCAGCACGACCGGACAATCGACCAAAGGTGCCAGTGCATGCATTTCGACACAATCGGTCAGCACGACGCTCGGCGCGAGACTGGCTTCCCGCAACAGGGTGTGTCCGATTTGTTCGCCGTAGAGAAAGGGCGCCAAAGTTGTGCCGTAGAGAATCTGCTGCGCACGATTCGGTTTTACCGGCGCGGTGCAGTGAAACTCGAGCGGTCGTCCGGCCGCGTTGAGCAGCAGATAGCCGCCGAACAGGCCTCGCTGCGTGCAGTCCTCAACGGTCAAGAAACCCAAGGTGTTAGAAGACTTACCGCCCGCTGCACTCATCAAGGAGCTCCCATGAAACGTGTGGCCTCGGAGATTTGGCGGTCGCGCGTTACGGAGGGTCGCAGCACGGCCACGGCAAGCGGAGACCTCGGCTCGATTTAGCATCGGGCGGCATCGTGGGCCGACTTTAGCGAGCGGCGTTGCCGGCTTGCTAGCAAGTGGCAAGTCGCATCTGGAGTTAGGAAATCGCAAGTCGCAGCTGGCATGGTCGACACCGGCTGCGGGGCTGCTTATACTGAGGGAACATCTGACTTGACCCCCATCCTCGCCAAGGGAACCGGATACTTATGTCTAACGATCCGCAACAAGCCTCACCCCTGTTTACTCAATTTGATATTTCGGCCGGGACGCGTGGGGACGGGGCTTCGACGGCGCCCTCGGGGCATGCTAGCGAGCAGACCGAGCTCTTGCACCAAATTCTCGCTGGCGTCGATCGCCAGACTGAGTTGCTCGAAGAGTTGGTGGCCACGACCGGGGCGGCCCAGCGACAGCGCAATAACGAACTGAGCCAGTGGCGTCGCGCGAATCCGCACTTGGCAGCGAGCTGCCGTCACGCGGCCGAAGCGTTGGCTCAGGTCCAGTCCGAATTCTTGGCCAGTTTGACGTCCGAAATCGAAGAGAACGCCGAAGATCTCAAGGACGGCGACTTCGTGTTCAACGAGTTCGTCGATCGCTATGGCCCTCGTTTGGCCCACTTGAACGGGGTACTGCAGATGCTCAGTCAGCTCAGTAGTCCTCAGGACGGATCCTAAGAGAGTCGCCCACGCGAGTCACGGTTGAACGGAACCCCGACGCTGCGTTCGTATCACGCACCACTCGGCATACCCGCCAGGCCCCCTCGCGTTTCGTGAACAACCAACGATGCGGCGTTCGCCACCGCGAGTCCGCCGCTGAGCATAACGGGATCCCCTAACCTCACCCCTGGCCAACGCGAACGCTGTCAGCACCACCCTCCCTGCTCTCCCTCCTTTGCACCGGCTGACGACGCGTTCCTCTATTTCTCGATCTTGATGAACGGCCGCGATCGCAATTCGCAACCGCTGCGCCCTGTCCGTAGACCAGGTCCGGCTCCGCGCCACGAGCAAGGCTTGCAGCGGCACGGTCCGCGTCGACAAGATCCCCACCACAGACGACCGGCCGCCTGGCTGGCGCTGGTGTTGTGTCTGGTCTTCGGCGCAGCCTGCCAGCAGGAATTTGACGTCCCCGACTTCAGCCAACTCGAGCTCTCCGAACTGACGGCGATCGCGCTCGACGCGCCGCTATCAACGGCGGCGGACCACGACTGGCCCGGCTGGCGGGGCCACAATGCCAGCGGCGTCTCGAAGTGCGGCAACCTGGCCACCGAGTGGGACAATCAAGAGGGCTTTCGCTGGCGACGCGACCTCGAAGGCGAGGGCAATAGCTCGCCCGTCGTCTGGGGCGATGCCGTGCTGCTGACCACCGATATCGACGGCGAGCTGTTCGTCGACTGTTTCTCGCTGGCCGACGGGACGCCTCGCTGGCGTGCGCGGGCCGGGTCGACGGTCGGTCCCACACACGTAAAGAACGGCTACGCCGCGGCAAGCGTGACCACCGACGGCCAGCGGGTGTTCGCCTTCTTCGGCGGCACCGGGATGTTCTGTTTCGACTTGGCCAGCGGCGAGGAAATTTGGCGCACCGATCTGGGCGAATTGGAGCACTACTGGGGCACCGCCTCGAGCCCGGTGTTGTTCGAGGACCTGGTCATCCAGATGTGCGACAACGTCCGCGAGTCGTTTATCGTCGGCCTCGATAAGGAAAGTGGCGAGGAAATGTGGCGCACGCCCCGGCCCAGTCACGGTAGCTGGAGCACCCCGGTCTTCGTCACGCTCGAGCGCGACGGTAAGAAATACGTCGAGATGGTCGTCAACGGAACGGGCACGAACCACTCCGGTGGCGGCGAGGTGCTGGCCTACGATCCGCTCTTCGGCCATCCGCTCTGGAGTGTGCGCGGCACCCGCGACATCGCCTGTCCCACGGCGATCGTCCATGAAGGACGCATCATCTCGACGACCGGTCGCCGCGGACCGATTATCTCGATCGAGCCGGGCGGATTTGGCGACGTGACCGACAGCCACGTCCAGTGGCGCCTGCCGCGCGGTGGACCTTATGTCCCCACGGGTCTGGCGATCGACGGACGGCTTTACCTCGTCGACGACAGCGGCACGATGTCGTGTTACAAGACCGCCTCCGGCGAGCGCGTCTGGCGACAGCGACTCGGCGGGGCCTTTACCGCGAGCCTGGTCGCCGGCGACGGCAAGATCTACGCCACCAGCGAGGAGGGCGACGTCTTCGTCGTGGCCCAGGGCGATGAGTTTCAGCTGCTGGCGACCAACTCCTTCAACCAGCGCTGCCTGGCGACGCCGGCCATCGCCTCGGACAGTCTCCTCTTCCGCACCGAGTCGCAGCTCTACTGCATCGCCCCGCTGCAACTGGCAGCCAGCGAACCTGTCGCGACAGAAATGCCCTAGCGTCGCCCGCGAGTCAGCCGCTCCGCTGGCCCGCATCTTTTCCGGACCGAGGTGATCGACTACGGTGAAGAGGGACGCGCAAGCGTTTGTCCCTTCCCACTCCGCGAAATCGCACCTCACGCCCCCATGACCGAAAGCAACGTCTCCGATTGGACCGCCAGCGACGATGTCGTCGCCGCTGCGCGCGAAGCGCTCGATGCCCACGCCTATGAAATGGTGCAGTGGCACTTCCATGAGTCGACCGGTTGTCCCTTCTGGCTGCAGTTTGCCCAGGAGCAGCTCAACTTCGACCCGCTCAAGGACGTCA
>QQVP01000026.1 GCA_003389215.1 Planctomycetota bacterium
TACAATATCGAAGTCGCTCCGGAACACGCGTCTCTACAAACGCCCTGAATTCGGCCTGGCAGCAACGCTAGCTTGTCGGCCGCCGAGTCACATCTTAACCCGCGTTGACCGGCTCCATGGCAAACTCTATGGTTCCCCACCACTCTTGTAGATTCGCCAACTGCGCCCAAATCTCGCGATGTTGGTCACGGCCTTTTTTGGAACGGAATGCCATGTGGTCACATCCCCAAATCTTTGCCGCCCTCGCCCTCTCTTTGGGGTATGTGATTGCTGGTTCGGCGGCAGGTCAGGAGCCGGCGTCTGAGACAGTGGCGGCCGAATCGGCTGCCACGGAGGTGACCGCGGCGGACATCGAACGAGTTCAGAGGGACGCGGCAGCGTTGAGCGATCTGGACGATGACGTCAAAACGAAGGTTGTCGACCTGTGTCGGTCCGCCTCTGAAGAGCTACGCCGCGCCAATGAATTGAAAGCTCGGATCGTCCAACTGAAATCCGACACCGATGGAGCGAAACAACGAGTCACCCGGATACGTCAGCAACTTGAGCAAATTCAGGACCGACAACCGCTGCCGCCGCAGGCGACGTTGCTACCAGATCTGGAACAGGCTCTCGCAAAGCTCGAATCCCGACTGGCCGAACTCCGCAAGTCGAAAAAAGACGTTGAAGTCGAGGTGGCCGCTCGCGCGAAACGCCGCGTCGAAATCCGTTCGGCGCTTGCTGCGGCCAGTGAGAAGGTCATCGAACTGAGAAAGCAGCTGGGCGCGCTGCCGCCGGGTGAACCGCCGCTGTTATCCGCTGCACGTCGTGTCGAACTACGGGCTCGCCAACTGGTTGCCGAGCTTGAAAGCCCGGCACTCGAAGCGGAGTTGGCGAAGTACGATGCGGAAGAGGCCACCAATCTCCTTCGACTCCAGCGCGATCTACGGACACAAGAGGTAGCTCTCGCCGAGCGGGAACTGGCGCTGTTGGCTGACCAAGTCAAGACGGCGCGTGCCAGCGCCGCCCAAATTGCAGTTGAGCAGGCCCGTGACGAAGCGGTCGTGGTCGATCCGCTTCTTAGATCGTACGCAGATCGCAATCAACAACTTGCCGAGGCGGTGAAATCACTTACTCGGCGGATTGAAGACGTAGAAGCGGAGGCGAAAACGTCGCAGGAGACTCACAGTTCACTTCGTAAGCAATTTGACAAAACAAGAAAGAAGGTTGAGACGGTTGGCCTCAACAGCTCGATCGGCGTGCTACTTCGCCGACAGCGCATTGCGCTTGCCGACCCATCCCAGTGGCGAGTCGCCATCCACGATCGCCAGCAGAGAATCGACGAAGCACAGTATGATCTGCTCGAGTACGACGAGGAACGCCAGGAACTGGCAGATCCCGATGCGATCATTCAAGAAATCCTAACCCAGGCAAGCACTAGCAAGCCAGATAAATTACAGACGTCCGCGCGGGAAATACTCGCGAGACAGCGCGAGCACCTGGATGCCTTGACGCGGAGCTACAACACGTATCTCGACACGCTCATCGAGCTTGATACGACGGAACAGACGATCATCAAGTTAACGAAGCAGTACGAAGAATTCATTAATCAACGAGTGCTCTGGATTCGCAGTGGAGGCCTACTTACCTCGGAGTTGCAATTTGACTCATCGGACGCCTGGCTCCTCAGCAGCAGCCGGTGGGCTGGCGTGCCGCAAGCTCTTTGGCGGGATGTTCAAGGCAACTGGTTGATTTACCTCGCGGTCGCGGGGATTGCTGGAGCGCTGCTTCTCTATCGGCCTCAACTGCATCGTGAACTAAGTACCATAGCGGAATCAGTACAGCGTCCGGCCTTCTATCAATTTCTTCCTACGCTTCGCGCAGGGTTGGTTACGATCGGACTTGCGATTTGCCTGCCGGGTGTGGTTGGCTTCTTCGCGTGGCGAATCGATACAGCCGCCGGAGATGCGCCGTTCGTGAAGGCGATCGCTCAGGGACTCTGGCATACCAGCCTGGCCTGGTTTCCGGTCGAGCTTTCGCGTCAGATCTGCCAGTCCAGCGGACTGGGTGAGGTCCATTTCGGCTGGCCGACATCGGCCGTCAAGCTATTGCGACGTAATCTGCGATCGCTGATCGCACTCGGTGCGCCGCTGATCTTCATTACATCGACCTTGGCGGCCTTCGATCCAACACACGGGCATGACGCCATCGAGCGAATCTGCTTCATTGCTGGAGCAATTGTGCTCGCTGTGTTTCTGCGTCGTCTCTTCCGTCCCGTCGGCGGCGTCTTCGAGGAGTATCTTGCTTACCATCAGGGCGGGTGGATCGACAGGCTCAAGAACACTTGGTATGTCCTGGGCATGTTGCTGCCGCTCTCGCTGGCGGGACTCGCCTTCTGGGGCTACTACTATACGGCCCAAATTCTGGCGTGGCGACTCCATGCGACGATCTGCTTCGTCGGAACGTTGATCCTGATCCGTGCAATCTTGCGACGGCTGATTGTACTGCGTCATCGCAAGTTGAGTATCGAGCAGTCGCAGAGACGAGCGGCCGAGCGTGCTGCGATCGAGGGAACGGCTGCCGAAGCGGCGGCGATCCCCGTGGAGGAACCGGTGAGCGACGTCTCCGCCCATAGCGCGCAGACGCAACGCATGCTTGGCACCGGAATGGTCGTCGCATCGCTCGTTGGCTTCTGGCTCATTTGGGTGGAAGTCCTTCCGGCGCTGAACATGCTCGATCGCTGGCCACTTTGGACGACAACGGTCCATGTCACCGAGAATGCGGTAGGCGATTCCGGCATCACGTCTCGCGTCGTAGAAAGCCTGGAGGCGATCACACTTGTGAATGTCGCTTGTGCGCTCCTCATTGTCGGAACAACGATCTTCATGGCACGCAACGTGCCGGGTCTCTTGGAAATGCTGTTGTTGCAGCCGCTTCCTCTTGAAGCGTCGATTCGTTACGCAATCACGACCTTGACCAGCTATGGGATCATTATGGTTGGCGTGATATCCGCCTGTAGCAGCATCGGTCTGCAATGGTCGCAGATCCAATGGCTGGCGACCGCGTTGACGTTCGGGTTGGCCTTTGGTCTCCAGGAAATGTTTGCCAACTTCGTGTCCGGGCTGATTATCCTTTTTGAACGACCGATTCGCGTGGGCGACGTGGTAACCGTCGGCGACGTGACCGGAATCGTGTCGCGTATTCGGATTCGGGCCACATCGATCACCAACTGGGATCGCAAGGAATTTATCGTTCCGAATAAGGAGTTTATCACGGGACGCGTGCTGAACTGGACGCTTTCGGACAACGTGAATCGCATCGTGATCAATGTCGGCATTGCCTATGGCTCCGATTCGGAAGCAGCGAGAGACCTGCTGCTAGAGGTAGCCAACGAGCATCCGCTGACATTGAAAGAACCGCCTTCGCTGGCGACCTTTGAGGGATTTGGCGACAACTCGCTGAACTTCGTGCTGCGTACCTTTTTGCCCAGCATGGAGAACCGCCTGCAAGTCATCCATGAACTCCATACCGCCATCGACAAGGCGTTCCGCGAGGCAGGTATCGAGATCGCCTTCCCGCAGCGTGACCTTCATATTCGATCCGTGCCGGCGGCTTGGCAGGGGGTGGTCGCTGTGGACAGTGCGCGGGATTATGGCCACCGGCAAGATGCGGCTTAGCGCGTCGCTACGTCGCACGCTATTGGAACTCGGTGGCTACGCCAGCATCTGCATGAAGATCATCGCGAAGCCGAGGAATGAGGCGAAGCCGACGATGTCGGTTACCGTCGTCAGGAATATGGCCGCGGACTGTGCCGGATCGCGTCCCATCGACTTGAGCACGAGCGGAATAATGGCACCGGAGAGGGCCGCGGCTGCCATGTTGACGATCATCGATAGAAAGATCACCAACGCCAGCCCGATCTTCGACGTCTCCGTGTCACCTGAGACGTGTCGCCAGGCATAGACGCAGAGGGCCGTGACAACGGCGACGAGCACGCCGTTGATGATGCCGCCCATGAGTTCTTTTCGGATCACCCGTTTCTTCGTACCGGGAACAATCTCCCGCAGAGCCAGTCCACGCATCACGACGGCCAGCGACTGAGAGCCGGTATTTCCTCCCTGGCCAGCGACGACCGGCAGCAGGACGGCCAGCGCGGCGATTTGGGCGATGATCCCCTCAAACAATCCGACCACCGCTGCCGCCATGAACGCCGTCAACAGATTCACGAATAGCCAGGGCAACCGACTCTTGACGACAACGGACACAGGCGACAGTGCACGCTCTTCCGCTCCAGCACCGACAAGACGCTGAAAGTCCTCAAACGCTTCAAGCTTGCCCGCCTGCAGCGCCTCGTCGTGCTTGACAACGCCAACGAGTTTGTTGTTGAAGTCGACGACCGGAAGTGCAAGAAACTTGCGTTCCGACATTAGGTCCACGACTTCTTCGCGCGGCATCGTCGCTGGAACGCTGACGACATTGGTGCGAACGAGTGGCTCGATTGGATCGCGCGGCGCGGCCAACATCAAGTCGCGCATATTCAGAACACCTGCCAACTCACCGTCCCGTTTGGTCACATAGAGATAATACAGCGCTTCGCGCGGTGCTTTCCGAATGGCCGCGATTGCCTGCTGAGCGGTCAAGTCGAGTGCAAGTGCGGCCACTTTCGTCTGCATCATGCCGCCCGCCGTCTCCGCGGGGTATTCCGCCAGCTCGCGAAGCGACTGCGACGTTGCCTCCGGCAGGTCAGAGAGCAGCTGCGACCGCTGTGCTTCATCGAGATGCTGAACGATTGCTGAAGCGACGCGTGGATCGATCTCTGCGAGAATTGCACCAGAACGCTCGGGCGCCGCGCGCTGCAGAATTTCAGCGGCTACATGTGGTTGGAGACGTTCAACCAATGCCAACGCGGTGCGACTGGAGATGGTCTTCAAGAGCCGCGTCGCTTCCTCCGTATCGAGTGACTCGACGACACGGGCCGCCTCCTCAGGATGGAGATCAACGAATGCCCGTAGCAGAGTTTCGACGGTCTTCATCTATTGGGTACTCCAGGAGTGCTTACGGAGAATCTTAACGGCGGGATGCTACTGCAGCCGTCAAAAATCGCTCAAGCCCGCTAGATTCTAGCAGAAATGGCGGATGTTGGACGAGATCGACTTGCTCGCGCCGACCGGACTTCCCTTACTTCAATCCCTCTCTTACTTCAAGCTTGGAACCAATCGGCGTCTATTCGTAGAATAAACCCATGACCGCGTTGCGCTACCCAATCCATGGCGCGCTAAACAGTCCAGCGTTCTTTACGGTCCTATAGAGCACACGATGGACTTCGTTCAAGAGGTAGCTCGTTCCTTCCGCCCTGCCGATGCCTTCGACATCGCGCTCGTGGCGATCTTTGTTTATACAGGGCTGACGTGGTTCAAAGAAACAACGTCCCGATCGGTCTTAGTCGGTGTGGGATTATTGACGCTTGTGTATTTCGCCGCCCGAGCGCTGGACATGTTTATGACGGTCTTCCTGTTTCAGGCCGTCTTTGCAGTGCTGTTGATCGCGCTCGTCGTCGTGTTTCAGGAGGACCTTCGCCGGGCGTTCGAGCGATTAGCGGCTTTAGGCACGGTCACGGATCGTCTGCGACCGGCCACGGAATTTGCGGAGATTGACTCGCTGGTCGAGATCGCGTCTGATCTGGCGGCGAAGAAGGTAGGCGCACTCATCGTCCTGAAGGGGGAAGAGCCACTCGATCGACACGTCGACGGCGGCATTCCCATGGACGGCCATATCAGCAAGCCTCTCCTGGACAGCATCTTCGATCCCCACTCGATGGGCCACGACGGCGCTGTCATCATCGAGAAGGAACGAATCCGCCAGTTCGCTGCGCACCTTCCGCTTTCGAAAAACAAGAAGCAGATCGGTACGCGGGGTACGCGTCATAGCGCGGCACTGGGGCTCTCCGAAGTTTCCGACGCACTCTGTATCGTCGTATCAGAAGAGCGGGGTGAAATTAGCCTCGCGCAGCGCAGCAAGCTGACGAAGATGGGGACGCCGGCGGAGCTAAAAAGTCGACTTGTCCGCTTTTGTGAGAAACATTATCCACACCGCTCGCGATCGTTCTTCTCGCGACTCGTTCGTGAGAATGCCCTGCTCAAGTGCGCATCACTTGCGCTTGCCTGCGTGGCCTGGTCGTTTATTGTCTACGACGCCGAGACGATCCAGCAAACCGTGCTTGTCCCGATCGAGTTTGTCAATAAGCGATCGGAACTCGTCATCGACGATGCGACTCCGGGAGAGGCTCGCGTAACCCTGAGTGGCTACCAAAGGACGTTCAATCTGCTTGAGCCGCGAGATTTGAAGTTCGTAATCGATCTCAACGAGTTCGATGAAGGATCGCATCGATTGCAGTTGGATGAAGTGCAACTTCAGGACGAAAAGGACTTGAAGATTACGCGCGTTTCGCCACGAGTAATCGACGTCGTTCTTCACCGACAGGTCTCCATGGAGTTGACAGTCGAACCCACCACCATCGGCCGCGTGCCGCCGCCCCGCGCGTTGGTATCGATCACGCCGAATCCGCCCAAAGTCGGCGTAACCTTCATCAAGAAACGAGCGATCGGATCCCAGCGGATATATACGGAGCCGATTGATCTGGGGAAGATCGACAAGAGCATGACGGTAAAAGCAAAACTGCAATTGCCGCAAGATGTACAACTATCCGGTGGTGTATCGTCGACAATCGAGGTGCGCGTCGAAGTCAGGCAACCTGAGGCGGCTCCGCCTAAGGAACAGAACTCCACGCCCGAATAGAGCGCGAAGCAATACCGATTACGCAGCGTGGGCAGCGGCAGCCTTGCGACTCGCTGCTATGACAATGGTCGACGCACAGTTATGATGAATAGATGTGGATCGGTATCACTGCCGGACAAACATGATCAGAAGACGAATGTGGCGCGCCCGTGGCAGAAGATATTTCGACCTCACACCACCTTCTCGATGCCTTACGCGGTTATCAAGAGATTATTGTCGTGATGCACGACAATCCGGATCCGGACGCGATTGCATCAGGCTGGGCGATTGGGACCATCATCGAGGAGAAACTGGGGCTGGGCGTGCGACTAGTTGCAGGTGGCGCAATCGTACGGGCCGAGAATCGGCACATGGTGGACCTGCTCGCCCCACCAGTGCAGCTCGTGATCAACATCGATATCCCGGACAATGCCGCTGCCGTGTTGGTTGATTGTGGGCTCGACGCCGACAATCAACTGCTGACCCGCGATGGTATCGAACCGGTCGCTGTCATCGATCATCATCTCACGGATCAGGCACCGCGTGAAATTCCTTTCGTCGATGTCCGACCAGACGTGGCGGCATCGGCAACGATTGCGGCCAGCTATCTGCGGGAACAGTCGATCGAGCCTGGACCGAAGTTGGCAACGGCACTCACGTATGCGATGCGTACCGAGACGCGTGGTTGTGAATTTCGGTACTCTGTCCTGGATCACGAGATGCTCGTCTGGCTGACGCGGCGGGCCGAGCCGGAGCTACTCGCCGAGATCGAGAGCGCTCCGCTCGAAAGGGAGTACTACGCTGATCTGGCGGCGGCGTTGCGTGCAACTGAGATCTATCATCGAACGGGATATTGCCTGCTGCCGCGCGCCGCAGGACCGGAGATCGTGGGAGAAATCGCCGATCTGTTGATTCGATGTAAGGAAGTGGAGTGCGTTCTTTGCGCGGCACTGTGCGACGACGACGTCGTGATCTCGGCACGAACCGAGTTTCAGGGGATGAATGCGGCTCGACTCTTGCGGAAGACGCTTGCGGAACTCGGTCATTGTGGCGGACATCGCCATCGAGCCGGCGGTAAGATCGCTAAGGTCAAACAGGAGCCCCAGATCGTTGCCGACCTTTGTAACGAACTGCGTAGGCGCTGGCTCGCCGCGTGTGGTATCGAGAGCGACGAGCGAAGTGCACCCCTACTGATTGACGATACCTGTCCACCGGAATGATCTACTTCGCGCCGGATTGCTAGGAACATGAAGAAGCCGGCAAAAGCTGAAAAGGTTGTTCCCACGATCGGTTGGCGCGAGTGGATCGCGCTTCCGAACCTTGGCATCAAGCAAATTAAGGCCAAGGTAGATACCGGTGCTCGATCATCTGCGCTTCACGCGGTGGATTTGGAGACATTCAAGCGACACGGCCGAGATTTCGTTCGCTTCAAAGTGCATCCCGAACAGCGAAACAGCAAACGGACCGTAATCGCCGAAGCCGAAGTGCTGGAGTATCGTAAGGTTAAGAGTTCCGGCGGTCATCAGACGAGACGACCGGTAATTCTCACGTCGGTCAGTGCCCTCGGGCAGACGTGGGAGGTAGAGTTGACGTTAGTCTCCCGCGACGAGATGGGATTCCGAATGCTCTTGGGACGCGAGGCGATACGCCGCCGCATGATCGTTGACCCTGGACGCTCGTTTCTCAACGGCCGGCCAAAGAGGAAGAAGGCCAAGAAGAAGAAGGCCAAGAAGAAGAAGGCCAAGAAGAAGAAGGTCAAGAAGAAGAAACCGACACGAGTCAAGCGGACACGCTGAGGTTCGTCGATCGCCAAGTGGGCGCGAGATCAGGCTACGAACCGCCTTCCGGATCGACGACGACGATGCTGCTGGCCAGGTCGTCTGCCACCCTTCCGTGCAGCCGGTCGCTCGCGAGGTCTTCGCGGAGACTCTCTATCCTGCGTTCGCTCTTCGGTAGTTGGCCCAGATGACAAACCGGTTCACCCGGACTAACCGCCGGCAAAGTCGTGAGGCCCAACACCAGGCCGTTGAACGGAGCTGCTAAGACGTTTTGCTCCTCGCCCAAGAGGCTCGTGTTCGTAGCGATCGCCTGGTCTTTCTGCACGATATCTCCCGGGGCAATATGGAATTGCAAGAACCCGCCGCGGTCGGCTCGCACCCACTTCGTCTTGTTAATGACGACTTGCGATGCACAACGCACGGCTCGTTCCGCCGTCATCCCAAATTCGGCAAGGACGTTGCGGATTCCACGGAGCATCGCCTCGACGATGCCCGGCTCGACCTTCGATACCTCGCCACCCTCGAAAACGATCGTCGGGCAGCTGGCCTCACACGCTTCGCGGCGCAGCGAACCCTTTGGTCCCTTGCCAGAAAGGATCGCCTGGCAGCCGAACGCCCGGGCGAGCTGTTCGACCTTTTCGTCGGTCATGTCCGCACGAATGTTCGGAAAGTTCGTGCGACGAATGGCGGCAGTGTGCAGGTCAATACCGAAATCACTGCGGGCGACGATCTCGTCGAAGATAACTCGCGCCATGCGGCTCGCGAGACTTCCCTTCGACGAACCGGGAAAGCATCGGTTCAAATCGCGCCGGTCGGGCAGGTAGCGCGAGTGTCGGTCGAAGCCCAAAATGTTCAGAACGGGTACGAGAATCAAGGATCCTGCGGACAATTCCAAATCACGATCTTGCACGAGCGCGCGAATCGCTCCGGAGCCATTAATCTCGTTACCGTGCATTGCAGCGGTGACGAAGATCGTGGGACCATCCTTTTCGCTACGGCGAATGTGAATCGGAATCTTGACGGTCGCACCACTGTAGCTTTCGCCAACACTTAGCTTGACATTGCGACACTCGCCGGGTGCGATTCGCGTGCCGTTCCAATGATCTATTGAGGGCTTCTTTGTCATGTCACCTTTGGCCTACTTGCGGTGCGCAAGCAGGCATCTCGACGGACTGTCGGCTATTCCGGTTTGTTCTTCAGCTTTTTCACCTTCGGTCGCCGTGCGCGTTTGACGCGTTTGGGCACGAGATCCCGCATCAATTCCAACCTGCCGAAACAGAGAAGCCGGTCTTCGGCCTCCAGCTCACGGTCCGCCCGAGGATTCGGAATCACGGTTACACCACGGTGAAGCGTCAGGACATTGATGTCTTTCTGCCGAAGGCCCGAATCAGCCAATGTTTTGCCTTCATACTCAGATCCTTCCGGAATATGAAGCTCGGCGACACCGAAACCGCGGCTCACCGTCAATCGCTGCCGAATATCGAGTTCCGGGAAATCAACCTCAGCCGCAATATAGTCGACAATCGCGCCCGCCACGTCGAGCTTGGTGGCCTCTTCGATACCCTCCAGACCTGGCGAGGAATTGACCTCCATAATCTGCGGACCATCCTTGCCTTCGAGCATGTCCACACCCGCGACACGAAGTCCCATAATTTGGGCCGCCCTTACGGCGGTCTCTCGATAATGATCATCCAATTCGACCGACTCGACGACGCCACCGCGATGGACATTGCTGCGAAATTCCTGACCCTGTGCCGTTCTTCGCATTGCTGCTACGACCTGATCGCCGACGACGAACGCGCGGATGTCTTTCCCCTTACTTTCGGCAACAAACTTTTGCACGAGGACGTTTTGCCTGGTCGACTGCAGCGTTTCGATGATTGCCTCCGCCATTTTGACCGTATCAGCAAGTATCACGCCGACGCCCTGCGTTCCTTCCAGCAGCTTGATAATCACCGGAGCGCCGCCAACCCGCTCGATCGCCGGCAGGACATCCTTGCGATCCTTAACGAATGTCGTCTGCGGAATACCGATGTGATGACGGCTCAGAATCTGCAGCGAGCGAAGTTTGTCTCGCGAATTGGTGATGCCGTTCGAGGAATTGGCGCAGTAGACATTCATCTGTTCAAATTGCCGGACCACCGCGGTGCCGAAATACGTGATCGAGGCTCCGATGCGGGGCAGCACGGCGTCGTACGTGCTCAAACGCTTTGAGCGGAAGTAGAGATCCGGTTCCCCCTCCTGAAGATCGATGGAAAACTTGAGCGTATTCAAGACCTTCACGGTGTGACCGCGACTCTCAGCGGTTTCACGTAAACGTCGCGAACTGTAGCACTTAGGGCTGCGCGACAGAATGGCGAGTTTCATTTCAGTACCCTTGCCTAACTATTGGGATTCGTCGTCACGCTCGTCCTGTGTTGAGTCGCTTGCGTCGCGTTGCCGCTCTAGGTGTCGCGATCTCGCAACCTCTTGCAGATCGACGGCTGTGTCGACCTCGTCAACGATTTCGTCGCCAATCAACGACTCCATGACGTCCTCCAAAGTCACGACGCCTTCGGTCCCGCCGTATTCATTCAGAACACCAAAGAGATGTCGCCGCCGTTTGATGAATTCTTTAAGTAGAATATGTCCCTTCGTTTGCGCGGGAACGAAATCGATCGGCGTGCAAAGCGATTCCATGGTGACGTCAAACTCGTCTTTGCCCAGACAGTTGAGGATGTCCCGACTGAACACGACGCCGATCCAGTTATCGGGATCATTCTTTGCGAAAACGGGAATCCGTGAATAGGTCCACTCGTCACGTTGTGCGGCCACCTCGCGGACGGTCATCTCCGCCGGTACTTTGTCGACGACCGTGCGCGGCGTCATGATGTCGCGGGCGTCTATATCGTCGAGCTTAAGTACATTCTTCACCAGTTCTGCTTCGTCGGGAAGAATACTTCCTTCCTCGGCCCCCATAATGGCAAAGTGGTGGATCTCCTCCTCCGGCGCGGAGGGAGGTGGTTCGGCCGGTTGCAAGCGCTGGGACAGTTTCTGAATTACCCAGATCATTGGGTACAGCAGCGCGATTAGCCCACCCAATGGCAGAGCCAGTACGCGCGACACGGTTTGGTTGTATACAACGCCAACGATCTTCGGAATGATCTCCGAACAGAAAAGCACCGCAACCGTGAACACCGCAGAAAACCACACCACCGCGCCGTCACCGAGCAGTGATCTTGCCTGGGCACCTGCGACCGCCGCGCCGGCCGTGTTGGCGGCCGTATTGAGGATCAAGATGGCGGAAATTGGTTGCTCAATGTTCTCCTTGAACCGGGAGAGCAGATTGCCCGAAAGACTACCCGACTCGACGAGCGTGCGAACGTACGGCTTTCTCACCGCGTAGATTGCCGCCTCGCATAGCGAGCAGAGTCCCGAAACGACCAAGACGACGGCCACGGAAGTGATCAGGATGGTCATGGTATCACATTGCTAGTTAAGAAAGGAAAAAATCAGTTTGCCGGTGGCGAGATGATCAATCACTCCGATCGTCGTCGTCGCGTGAAAACCACTTATCCAAGGGGCGAAGCACCGCCAACACCACGATAGCGACAACGGCGCCGACGACAGCCAGCTCGTACATTTTGAGTCCAGCCGAGGTGCCCAGCGCGGCGGCAAGCCAGATCGAGGCGGCCGTGGTAAGTCCTTTCACCTCGACGTGGTCACTGAGCTTGAGGATCGTACCCGCCCCGAGAAACCCGATCCCCGCGGCGATACCTTGCACGACGCGGGACACTTCCGCCGAGGAATCACCGGCGACACCTAGCCCAGCAATTGTGAAGATCGCCGCGCCCATCGAAACCAGCATGTGCGTTCGCAAACCCGCCCAACGACCATGCAATTCACGCTCAATGCCCACGACTCCGCCGACCGCCACCGCGACTGCCACTCGAATGAGAAAATCGACTAGTTGGCCAACGTCCATTTCAGCTCTCACACAGACTCCCAAACAATTCGCGATGCCCGTGTCCTGATACTTGGGGAAGCAAGACCGGGTTCGTAGGAAACCTCTAGCATTGAGTTCTAGAATGATACCAACGCCTAATGCAGATTCTTAGGCCCTGGCCGGCAATTTAGGCGAGTGCCCTCCGAAAGGTGCATCTTTTCACCTTTCGGAGGAGCGCGTGAACACAACCGATCGGACCTCCCTTTGTTCCCGCATCGCTCACGTGCGATGCGGGAACAGATCCGAAGTTGACGCTCGACAACTGACCGCGACTGCCGCGTCAATCTTTAGCCTTCTGGGACTTAACGGCTCCGTCGATAAACGACTTAGCAGCGTCTCGGCCACCAATTCCGAAGGCGATCGCCGCGGCGACCGCAAGTGCTCCGGCGACGATACCGAAGGCCAGCTTCACGATGTCCTCGCCCAAGCCGGTCTGTAGTAGACCCATGGCACCGGCCACGACCAAAATGCTCACTCGGGCTGCCGTCGAGAGCAAGTTCGCGTTGGTGATGGCGGAATCGCGGATGGCATCCCCCACCAGCTTGGCAAAGTAGAGTCCGAATCCGAAGATCACCAAGCCCATGAGGACATTTGCCGCGAACGCCAAGAATTCAGATACCTTTTCGCCCAAGAGATCGAATCCCATCATGGGCAATGCCTGCATGACGGCAAACAGGACGATTGCCACCATCACGACGAGCCCGGCGATCTCCGAGGGGGAGCGGGCCCCGGCAGGTCTTTCACCGGCCAACCCCAAGCGGCCAGGTAAACTGTCAAAGCCAATGCCTGCGAGCATGTTGGTCGCCAGACCCGAAACCAGGCGCGCAACCACGTAGGCGACACCCACCACGACGACTGCTGCGAAGATTCCTGGCAGGGTGCCCAGAATTGTCGTGAGCATGTCACTTGCGGGCGTGGTTAACGCCTCAAGTTGCAGTGCGTCGAGCGAGGCGATGACGACCGGCACGAGGATGAGGATGTAGACCAACAGGCCCAGCACTCCTGAGAGTCGATTGTTTCCCATCAATCCCGCGAGGCCAACGCGATCGCTGAGGCTGTCGGCGCCAACGGCGGCCAGGACATTCTCGGCAATTCGCCGGATAATCCGGGCGACGAACCAGCCGATCCCAAAGATTACAGCCGCGACGAATAGGTTTGGCACGAAGCCAAGCGCCTTCGTCATCATGTCCTGGATCGGCACCGTGAGACTTTGTACGCCCAAGGCGTCGAGCAGCGCGGGCAAGAACAATAGAAAGGTTAGCCAGTACGTCGCCTCCGATAGTGTCTTGGTAAGTGGCAAATCGTCCTCGGTTTCGACCCCCGCCTGGCGACTGATGCGACGATCGAGTTGTGCCGCGACCAGGACACTTCGTACGATGAATCGAAGCACTGTGGCAACCACCCAGGCAATGAACAGCAATACGGCCGCGGCGATAAGTCGCGGTGCGTACTCGAACACGGTGTTCAAGAAGGCCTTCAGCGGCTCCGTCACTCCGGCTAATCCCAACGCCTGAAAGAATGCTACCAACACAAAGAGCATGATCAGGTAGAACACGGCCCGGCCGACACCTCGACTGACGTCGCCGGCTTCGCGACCCGCTTCCGAGCCAGACCACGCCGCCAGTCGCTCGCCGAGTCCAAAGCGACGCATGACGCCACGTATCACGGCCGAGATGATCAGCGCGATGATCCAGCCGACGACCAGGACCGCGAGGGCCGCGACTACATTGGGCAGGTGTCCTGCCACGACCTGTGTGACCTTGTCGTACACGAGCGTCCATGTGTCTTGTCCGGCCTCTCCCACCTTCTCCGCGAACTCCTTTCCAGTCTCTGCGAGCTTCTGAGTGACCCCTTCCTGACCGTTTGTCGGATCCGCCAATAAAAGGTACATAGCACATCCCCTTTCCACAAAGTGATGTCAACTTACGCGTCCGTGTAAAACAACTGCTCGCGCCCCTGGAATTCAGGACACGCGCAGGCAGCACCGCGCTGTCAACAACTCCCCCGTTCCGCTCGTTCAGCGCGAACCGTTTACTGGCATAGCTCAGCGTGCCCAAAGGGATGCTGAGCCACCACATTTACGATTCACACCGCACCTCAGTGTTGTTGAACCAATATCGAGAAAATTGCTGCGAATGCCCCAAAACCGCATTTAGGGACATGCAGTTCGCCGATGTTGCTCGAACGAAAGTCAAGCACGATCATCGACACGCACTAGCTTACGGAATTGATCAGACCGATTGCGAATGTTGCCCTTCTTCGCATCACTGCGGGACCGCATCCAGCGGGCAGTCCGTTTCCACAGGGCACGATTCTTAGTGTACCTGACGGTCTTGCGGAAGTACACCGTTCTGGAGTGTGAATCCTGGGGAGAAGGCATTACCGCGCACGTTCCATGGCGTATAGGTCGCGGCCACCACGCGTTTTGAGATTGCCCGATACGTTAACATTGACACGAAGCAATGGCACATTCGACAGGATCTGCGTCCTAGCCTGACCCGATTATCGGGCAAAGACCGGACTCTTTTCAGAGCGACAGGCCACCCTGCCGTTCGATTTATTGATGGCTGCGTTGTCAATGAGCCCTTCGCCGCGGCGGTGATAGCTGGAATGCCGGCCTCCCGCTGGTCGGCCTGGTTCATTGGCTGCGCAGGGCTCAATAGTCGAGGCGGCCCATTGCGCACCAACTCGCTGCATCTCTCTTGCCGCAGGCGATGTCATCGGCAAGTGTCTCCAATGGTCGACCATTGCCTATAAAGCGACTCGATGGTGCCCATCGTGTAAATAGTTCATGGTTTGAACCGTAAGCATAATGAGTGCATCCCGTTCAACATCTTCCATCGAACGATGAAGTCTGAGATTAAGTTCACGGCAGCGCTCAGCCATCTCACCGAGCACCTGGTCGATCGTGTATTGGTACTCTCCCGTCCAGCGCGACACGGCCCGGCGCAACTCCGGCCGGATCTTTCCGAGGAACGCGGCTGCTGAAGGACACCTCGCATGTTCGGGGTCATCTGAGAACAACCTGCGTAGGTCGCGGTCATAGAAATGGGGATGGTCCAGTCCATAGTGCGCCCGTTTGTCGTCGTAGTGCTGTCGCAGCGTCTTGCGGATGGTTCGTAGCGGATCGATGTGCTCTCTCGTCGTGACCTTCGGCTTTTCTTCGCGGACTTGCTGCATCAGCTCGTCCACGTAGAGAAGTTTATTTAGAGCGGGCCAGTCACGATATCGTGAGCGCCAACGCGACCTCGGCTTGAGCCACACGGCAAAGGTTTCCGCAAAATCCTCGACCGGATGACTCTGCGCGTACCATGCATCCAAGTGCATGACGAATTTCTTGCTGTACGGCTTGGGTTGATAGTATTCGGGATAAGGCTGCGAGGCTTTACCAAACACTTCACGCCAGCGACGGCGACGGCGGAGTCGATACGCATTGTCGATGGCATGACCTGCTTCGTGACGCAGTATCCTCATGCACCAAGCGTCAGTGCCACCTTCAATCTCCAGCATCTGTTCACCTTCCAATCGCATTAGTCGTGGGTGTGCCAGGTAGAAGGGAATGGCAACACCCGGCACGCCATCAGGCGTGTACCAGTCGTCCGAGAGCCAGAAGTGTGGACGAAAGCGGATACCCTTCGTGTCCAATTCTTCTTGTAGCCGTCGGATGCGATTCTCCAATGGCGTGTCTTCGATACGCAGTTGCAGGTCGCACATGCGCATCTCGAGCAACCGATCCGACGAAAGTCGATTCAAATGATGGGGACCAAAGGCCGAATTTGCATGAATGCGTCGTCGGGATTGCTGAATGTTGGGGGCCACCGTTCCAAACTTCCTGTCTTGACGAATCTTGCGGTTAGCGATCTTAGCAATTGAATCACTACGTAGTACCTAGTGAAATCATTGCTCGGGGACGTCCGTCACGAATGCAAGGTGTGTGCTAGGGATGTTCGTGATTCACATTCCAGCGGCTGGCTCGGTTGCCGCATGACGACTTGCCTCGTTAAATTGCTTTATTGGTTCGAGATTCTTGTCGGCGTTCTGCTGTAGGGTGTCTTCCTCGACTACGGCTTCCAGCGAGGCCGCCTCCTTGGTGACCTCGACTTCGCGAAAAAGTGCGATAACCGCCGTTATATTGTCCGTACCACCGCCGGCGTTTGCCGCGTCGATCAGCTGGGAGCATAATTGCTCGGCCGATGCGTCGCATTTCAGCAGGTCAGCAATCTCTGCATCACCAACGTGTTTGTTTAAGCCGTCGCTACAGAACAAGAGCGTATCGCCGACGCGAAGTTCGGCCTTGTACACGGACGGCCTGACTTCGTTCGAGTCGCCACCAAGTACGTTCCACAATACGTTACTCCATCGAGTTCCCTCGACTTGACCCGGTTTCGCCAATCCATGATCGATATACTTCTGCGCCATCGTATGATCATTAGTGATTTGTTCCAGTCGTGATTCGCGAAACAAGTAACACCGGCTATCGCCCGCGTGTACTACGTATAGCCGCGGCCAGACCACATAGCCCATGGTCAGCGTCGTGGCCATCCGATATCGCCGTGGTGTTTGGCTCATTTCAATCTCGAAACGCGATTGGCAGTGCTCCATCGCTGCCTTTAGGTCGTCGACGAAATCGTCTTCCGGGTCCTCTGTGAGGCGAAAAAACCAACGCATGCTGTTAAGAACATAGTGAAGAACTTCGTCGATCGCGATTGTGCTGGCCTGTCGTCCACCCGACTGGCCGCTGACACCATCGGCCACGACAAACAGTTTTCCCTGCGAATCACCGAACAGGCGCGTCTGATCATCGTGACTTAAGCTTGTCTCGTGAATCCGCATTGACTTGATCAGGTCGGCAATCAAGAACTGATCTTCATTTACCTCGCGTACCCGCCCAATGTCAGTCATCCCATGACAATCCATCTTTCCCGCCATGACAGCATTCTCCCTAGGCAATACTCAATCTCTGGGAACTCGCCCGCGTCTGTGTTTCCGAAGATCGGTCACGAACCAGACTGCGAATAGAATTGCCGCTACCGCGCCAGCCCAGTGTCATCGCGACGACTTCAAGGTAGAGGCCCGTCGGCGCCGGCAATGCTGCGATGACGGTTACGACGCCGAATAGGAAGGCTCGATATAGCACGGCATCTTCCTATGCGGTATGCGGATTACCCAACCGTTCTTACTGCGTTTCCGTCGAGATGCGGCGTCTTGCCGTCTCTTTCGCGGACGTCGTCGCCCGTCGCTGCGGCCAGCTGTTGCTCTTCTTTACTCTTGACCTGAACCTGCTTTTCAACCGCGACGTGATGACGCCAATTCCCTTGGGTTCCCGCTTTGCGATTGTCAAGTTCAGCCAACGCCGACCGCGGCCCATAGAAGATCACGGTATCATCTACGTCGAGACGATAATTCCCGCGCGGCGCACCAAGAAATCCGCCGTTGGCCTTTTGAATCGCGAGCGCCAAGATACCTTCATCGACCAATTTGAGTTCGCTAAGCTCGCATCCGGCCATCCAATCGTCGCGCTGAATTGCCATTTCTGCGACGGCGTAATCACCCGAAAGATGGAGGAGCGCCGCATAGTCGCGAATCTCCAAGTCGGTCCAGCGGCTCAGCGCCCAGGCGATCACCTGCGACATACGCCGATCGACCCACTGGCTATGGGCAACCAGCCAAAGCGTCATCAACCCGATGGCCAACAGCAATACGCGGAACCAGAATTGGTCGGTCAGGCCTGCCTGGTCGTCTGTCGTAACAAAAGAAAGAATTAACGTTGAGACGGCTGTGATCAACCCTGCGTTCCCGACGAGCATCAAGAGCATGATGACCCTCCGGCGTACCGGATGGTCGACAACTCGTTCCGATTCATTGGTTGTGAAGCCCGAACCGGTAAACGCTGAGCGGGCTTGAAAACGAGCGAGTTCGCGAGAGAGTCCGGTCAGGGTCAATGCGACAGTCGCAATACGAACCACCAACAGCGACAAAATAACGATCACCAGGAGGGTAAAGATCGCAATCATTAACCAATCTCTTGTTGATGCGTGATGAAGGGACGATTAAGCCTCAAACGCTATTTCGATGTGCTCGTGTTTTTCCAACAGAGACTGTAATTCCAACGCGGTAAACGGTGCCTGTCCCTGCAGGTTGACTGTGAAGGAGAACAACGCCGGGTCCATCAGTTCCGGTTCTTTGACGAGTCGCGAGCACTCAACGTTTGCCTTCACCAATGCATCACGAACATAGTGAGCAGCATCTTCTCCCTGAACCGTCACCTTCCAGGCGACGGGACGAATTCGACATACCGTGGCGGTGCCCATTTTAATCTCTCTGTTTCGGGTTGTTGTTATGCGACCGCTGCGCGGACAAGATTCGCGGCGTCTGAAACGGTGCGCATCTCACCGCCAGCGGTGTCAGACAGCTCGACATCAAATTCTGCCTCAAGGTCCATTAGTAGCTTAAGCTTGTCGAGCGAGTCTACGCCGAATCGCTCCAGGCGAGCGTGTGGCGCGACGAAGCGATCGTCGATATCAAGTTCATTTGCGATGACCTTTCGGACACGCTCGGTGATCTGTTGATCTGTCATCGTCGGATCCTCCTCTACGGTCGCAATGCGGCGTCACACGGCACGGTAAGATCGCACGGTGAAAAATTATGAGCAAGGCCTATGCCGCGGCGGACAAACGCCTCACAAGCTGCTTTCGAACGCGGATGGGAGGTTAGGGCTGGCGCCGACCGCGTCACATTGTCGGACTGCCGGACAATTTGTCGCCGTTCAGGGCTATTGAAAAGAGCGCAACCATATGGTCGAAGTCTTGCGGGAGATTCTCTTTGGCACCACATGTGCACACTGCTTGCCGTGCGACGGAAGCCCCGATCTCCCGTGCAAATCTCCCGGGCAATGAGTTGAATCATGAACCTGAAGAGAATCGTCTGTCCGACGGATTTTTCGGAAAGCAGCGACACCGCAGTTGAGTTCGCGGCATCGCTGGCCCGCGACAGCAAGGCCGAATTGCAGATTGTCCACGTCCGTGAGGCTCCGATGCCCGTTGGTGGCGTGGGTGCCACTTTTGCTGTGCCGCAATCAACGAAACAAGACGAGCCTGCGAACGAGCTGGATCGAGTCGGACCGCAAGACGGCACGGTATCGATAAGCCGCCACCTCCTGGTGGGCGAACCAGTCGAGTCGATCGTTAAGTTTGCCGAACTGCACAATATTGATCTGATAGTGATGGGAACGCATGGGCGCACCGGTCTGAGTCGACTGCTCATGGGAAGTGTCGCTGAGGGTGTTGTCCGAAATGCACCGTGTGCGGTGCTCACGGTGCGATCGTCGACGCGACCGCTCGAAACGACATCCGGCGGAGACAGATTCGCAAACACGGAAAAGGACGCAACACGATCGACCGAGGTCGAGTCACATGGCGATCGACGATGAGATGATGATCATGACTGACAAGAATGAGAACTGCGAATTGTCGGAAGCCCTGAAAGAGCTGGAGATTTGCCTGGAAACTCCCGTCGTTCCAGGCGAGCTCGAATCGTGGGCGCACGCCGCGAATGCGGCATGCGAGGCGGTCGGTATACCATTACGCAATGCAGTCGAAGATGCACATCCGGAGGTCTTTCGTCAAATCTTGCAACAAGATCCCGAACTAGCTCAGCGCGTGGAGGAGCTTCGCAGCGAAGACCAGGTGCTTCTCCGTCAGTTCGATTCGCTCAAGCGACAACTGCATCGGCTTGCCACTCAGGCATCCGCTGTCGAACCGCGAGAGAGCAGGCTGGATTCCCAGTTGTCGGACGTGACTAAAGAGGGGCTTGCATTCGTGATCAATACGCGAAGCCAAGAACAGGCGCTGTCCACGTGGTACGTGGAAGCCTACAACCGTGATCGAGGCATTGGCGATTGATCGTCGCGATATATCGCGTCAAACTACTTCACAGGGCGGCGTCGAGACGACTACGATTGGTTCGCTTTGCTGTAGTACTCCAATTCTGAAACGTTTGTTTCTTCCAGAACCTTCTTGGCAACGGCGATGTCGATGACGTTTCCATCGACCGCCACGAGAACGCCACCTTCCCTGATCTTTCGTTCGTAGCCGGCAACCTTGGACTCCGCGATTCCCCAACCTGTGATCGCCCCCAGCAATCCTCCACCGGCGCCACCGACCATCGCGGTGGCAATGGGTCCGGTAAATACAACAGGTCCGAGACCAGCTACAGGGATCAAGGCAATACCAGCCAAGAGCCCCCCCAGTCCACCAATTGCCGCCCCCATGCCTGCATCCTCTCGGATTTCCTCACCCCGCGAAATTCTATTCAGAACTTCCGCCGTCGCCTCGTCTCCCTGGACAACGAGCGAGACTTTATCGTTGGGTACACCGACGTCGAGCAATGCCTGAACCGCCGGTCGTGCCTTGGCTGACGAGTCGTAAACCGCAATCAACACATCGTGCAACACGGTCATGTTCTCCTTCCGGTGTGACGGGTATTATCGGCACGTCCTGTTGAAGGTGATTGCAGCCACGCTAGCCGGACGAGCAGTAAAATCTATCTCCTTCGCGGGAGTCATGTTCGTGCGTCCGGTTCTGCGTTTAGCTTAATGCCGGGAATGTTGAGCCTTGCTTTCCACTCGCTACCCCAGGCTGCTGCGCTGAATCTAGCCGTTCTCGGTTGAGATTCTCTTGCACACGTTCCAATCGTCTCGTCACCGCGTCCACGTCGTGTCGTTCACGAAAGTGATCTCCATTGCGCGCAATCATCTGAGCATGCCGGTACACGGCATCGCGGTCTTCCTGGCGCCACACTTTGTCGGCAACAACCGCGAGTGCCTCAAGTGCGCGTAGCGTCACGCCGACACTCTCTTTTCCGTACTGGCGAATTTGGTTGAACGCCGCATCGATTACTTCCACGAACGCGATCGGGTGCACAGTGATTCGCATCTGTCCCTGCGCGTCGAATCGCGCGGCATCGGGTATCTTCCTTTGCGCAAGTCGCCCCAGCGCGGCACCTAACCGATCCACACAATTGATTGCCGTGAACGGATCATTGATGCCTGTGGAAAGAGATCGTACGGCAACTTCAACCAATTCCTCGACGGCACATTCGACATCCTGGCGCGGCGTTCGACGATTTCCGACGATGATCTTTTCATTGATCAGCGCTGTGAGCTCTTCGAGAGGTGACTCTTCCAGGTCCACGCTCAACGACCAGATGTCCGCGAGAGCTTCGTCCTTGGCGACGAATTTACCCGGTCGCGCGTGAAGGCGGGCAATGAAATCTCGCTCCGCAGCTAGCTGCAGAAGACCGTCACCGTCGATCGCCTGCACGTATCCCTCGCAGAGGGACCGAATTGTCGAATAATCATCGCTCATATCGGCTTGCTGCGCCCGTGCATGGACTAACCGCTGATCCTCTTCACGTGATGGCTGACCGATACTTTCGGGGAAAAGCCGATCGATCGCATCGTCCAGGTCGCGCGCCACTGCGGCCACGATGTGCGGTGCCTGAATCAACACGGCGATATGGTGAATGAATACAATCAGCGAGATTTTGCTTACGATCGCCAGGCCGATGGCAACTAACACCGACAAATGGGGCGCCGATAACGCGTTGTCATGCTTCTCCACGACGCGGAGTAGGAGCAGGCAGTAGAGCCCCGTTGCCAATAACGCGCCTAGCGTGATCTGTGTCGGAAGATCGTGCATGAATCGTCGGAGCAGACGTGGTCCGAACTGCTGGGACGTTAGCGAAAGCGTAACGACCGTAATCGAAAACACGGTGCCCGTGACGGCAACCATGGCCCCGGCAAGCGCTGATAGGGTTGCTCTTGCGGTCGTGGTTGTGGTCAATATCCAGTCAGGCAGTTGAGCAGTGCTGGAGCGCGCGACCGCCGCATCGACCCACGGCAAGACAACGGCGATAACCAACGCGGCAGTGGCAAACAGCCCGGGAATGAACCAGTAGCTGGCTCGGATCGCATCCCACAGATTCACTAAATAGGCTCTCATGGGCGACGCTTATACTTCGAGGAGGTTACTACCACCCTCCGGTGTTCGAGACACACGTGCCTGTTCGCGGATGTCGTGGGACTCGCTTGTCAGATCGCCTTCGCCAGATCGAGACGTGGGGATCCGGTCCCCGGCTCGTTCGACTGGCCGTTCTCGCCAAGTTGAACCGTTGTCCGCGTGCTCGACCTTTCGGACAGGTACACCGTCTGGAAAGACAACCTCCCGAGCCTCGTCCGGCATGGAAATATTCGCCTCTTCCAGGGCGCTCTTGACTTGTCGAATGACCGCCGAGCAGACCTTGAACTGACTGTACTTGGCAATGTTCATCCAAAAATAGATTCGCAGATTTACGGTTGCCGCACCTAGATTCTCTACGAGCACCAGCGGCTCCGGATCATCGACGACGGCAGGGTGCTCTTGAAGGATGGAGAGTACAATCGACTGAGCGTTCGTGATCGAATCGTCGTATCCGATACCTACCACAAAGTCGAATCTGGCGTTGGGGTTTGCCGTATAGTTTGTGATCGTGTTCTTATAGATGGTGGCGTTCGGAATCTGCACGTGATTTCCGTCCAACGTCATCAGCAGCGTGGAGCGGGTGTTCACGCTTTGAACGAAGCCTTTATGACCGTCAACCTCAATCAAGTCGTCCGTGGCAAACGGATGTTGCATGCTGATCAGAATGCTGGCGAGAAAGTTTTCGGCGATGTCGCGAAACGCGAAGCCGAGCACGAGCCCGACGATGCCAGTTCCCCCGATCACGGTCGCCGCAAGACCGGTTAACCCGGACACTTTGAGAACCAGGTATAGCCCGAGCAAAAAGACGGGGACGGCCACCGCACGCGCGACGACCGAGCGTAGCAGCCCACTTCTCAATCTGTCCTTGAGAAGGAAAGATGCGCCGCGTACCGACCACTTCGCAGCCAACCAGGTTGCGACCAATAGTCCGACGCCCACAGCGATCAGAGGAAGGGTCCGTACGAATTCCCCACAAAGCTGCCCAAGCTCTTGCCAGGCCGGGGAAAGGTCCCACGGCGATGGCGCGCGCACTTCGAGACGATTTACCACCGCCACGACATCTTCCGTCCTACTCGCGAGTCGACCTGCCCACTCCCGATGCTCCTCATTGTCAACGCGGCCGGCGAGAAACACGACTCCTTCGTCGGTGCGTACGGTCGGGTCTTCGAACCAACCTTTCGCTTGCAAAATCTCCGTCAGCCGCTTTGCGATGTCGTTGTCTTCAGCGGCCGGCTTGATTTCAACCTCCTCGGGAACGGAGAGGTCGGCACGCTCTGGACTTGCAGGTTGGACACCTGAGCCATTCGGCTGCGCGCTTGCTCGGTTTTGCGTTGTCGTCGACACGATGGCAGCAACGCAAACGGCGGCCGCGAATATCCGCAGAACGGGTACAGGCCAGGACCAGCCGCGGAAGGTCGTTCGATATCTGCCGCGACCGTCGCCAACGTGCCACAAGAGACTCACACTGGACATATCAGGTATCCGTCGACGTGATCATGGATTGAATGACATGACGCCAGGAATACCTGACACGACAGTTCAGCGTCAACAAAACGCGGGTGATGACCGTCTTGTTGACGGCATCCTATTCGCGCGGAGTTGTGCTGTCGTCTGCTTCGCCGCCAGGCGTGTCGACCTTGACGCCGTCCTCGTCAATTTCAACATCGACGGCACCGCCAACTTCCACGTCCACACCATCCCCAACGTCGACGCGAACACCACCACGACTGTCCTGTTCCTTGAATGCTTTGACAGCGTTGTCAAACGCCTGCTTGAAATCGTCCCAGGCGTTACTGACGCCTTCCTTCATCTCGACGCTCGCCTCTCCGCTGGCCTCGTTAAACTCATCGAGTTTCTGTCGAAAGACGTCACGCTTGTCCTTCAACTCTGCTCGCTTCCGCTGCCACGATTGCTTGGTTTCGTCAACCCACGTCTCGCTCTTGGCTTCGAGCTCTTCGATCGACTTGTCGAGCTTTTCGAGCTGCTTATTCAACCTGGCAACATACTCTTCCGTCTTTTCAGCAGAAAAATCCCTGGCGGCATCGGCTGTCTCCGAGGCCTTGTCTACCACGTCATCGAGTGTCGTCGATTGCTCGGCGGGTTGTGCCCTCGAGCCGTCATAAACGTCCGAACAACCACCGGTCAGCAGCAAACCAGAAATCGCAAGGAAAGAACTAAGAGTCTTCATCGTTACATCCTTTTCCGTTCGTAGATTGAAAGAGAAACCAACGAAGTGCGCTGATAGAAGTGAAGAGCAAACGTAGTGCCATACCACATATCCCAGTTACATGGACCTAACAGAAAAGGTGTGCACGGTGCGTATCATGTTGAAACGCCATGTTGAAACGCCTAATCTCTAGTTGAGCAGCACGATCGGCACACGCCAGGTGCGCAAGAATGTCGCAGTGGCTGCGACATTTTGACTAGCTCCGCGAGCGGCGACGTCGCTCAATGATCGTTCCTCGAAGGGAGGCTGAATCGTTGAAGTTCGAGACAGACAACGCTACAACTCTTCATCAAGCCCCCAGGCCTTGAGTTTTCGCTGCAACGTGCGCACAGAGATACCAAGCATTTTCGCGGCGTGAGTGCGATTGCCGTCGCACTGATCGAGGGTTTGTTCCACGGCTTCCCGCTCGAGTTCTTCCATGGTCGTGCCGGGTGGGATCTGCACCTCATCGGCCGGCGATGTATCGTTCTCCACGATCGCTGGCAAGTCCTCGGTTGTCAGCGTATCGCCGTGGGCCAGTACGATCATGCTTTCCAGGCAGTTCTTTAGCTGTCGAACGTTGCCCGGCCATTCGTGCGTTTCCAGGTACTCCTTGAGTTCGGGCGACAGTTCGGGAATGTCTTTGCCCGTCTCATCGGCGAGTTCCTGAAGAAAATGGCGGACGAGCAACGGGATATCTTCGCGGCGTTCTCGCAGCGGGGGCAGATGCAGATTGACCACATTCAGTCGGTAGTACAAATCCTCCCGAAAGTCATTCTCACGTACCATCTTGTCCAGATCGCGACTCGTGGCTGCCACGACGCGCACATCCACTTCACGGTCCTCGTTGCTGCCGATAGGCGTGATCGTACGACTCTCAAGCACGCGAAGTAGCTTGGCCTGAGACTCCAGAGCAAAGTCACCGATCTCATCGATGAATATTGTGCCCTCGTTGGCGGTTTCGAAACGCCCTACGCGCGACTCCATAGCGCCGGTAAACGCGCCCTTGGCGTGGCCGAACAATTCACTTTCGACCAGATGCTCCGGCACGGCCGCCATGTTGACCACGACGAACGGACCTTCCTTGCGTGGGCTGTTGTGGTGGATCGCCTCGGCGATGAGTTCCTTTCCCGTGCCTGACTCTCCGGTCACCAAAACCGTACTCTCGCTCACCGCGGCACGGCGGGCGTTATCGAAGACTTCCAATATGGACTTGGACTTTCCGACAATCTTCTCAAACCCGAGGCGATCGTCGAGGCGTTCTTGCAATTGTTCGATCGTTTCGTCGCGACGGCGTGCTTCGAGGCACTTCTTTACCAGAATGAGCAATTCGTCAGGATTGACAGGCTTGGACAAGTAGTCCTCGGCGCCGAGTTTCATCGCCTCGACCGCCGAATCAACCTCACCGTGGGCTGTGACCATAATGAAGGGCGTTACGGAACTCCGCTGCTTCCAGTAGCTCAACAAATCGATGCCCGACGACTTGCCCATCTTAAGGTCACTGATGATCAGGTCGATCGAGTCACTTATATGTCCCATTGCCTCTTGTGGATTAGTCGCGGTGAGCACCTCATAGCCCTCAATTCGCAATAGCCGTGCCATTGCTTCCCGCTCACTAGGCTTATCTTCGACGACGAGCAGTTTAGGCTTGGTCTTCATGTTGCACTTCCTCTCAGCGTTTCGCGCAGATTGATTCGTATCCGCAGTGGCCATGATCATTTATGTCGCTTCGTACCGATATCCATCGCGCCCCCGTCTCGTTACTTGGATTCGGGTATTAACGGCAATGTGATACGAAAAGTAGCCCCATCGCTTTCCTTTCCTTCGCATTGAATCGTGCCATGAGCTTCCTCGACAAAGCGCCGCACCATAGGAAGGCCCAATCCGCTTCCGCTGCTCTTGGTCGAGTAGAACGGCTCGAATATCCGCTCACGTTCAGCTTCGCTCACGCCTGGTCCATTGTCGGAGACAACGACCTCTGCCCTCGAGCCGACCCGCCGGACGGCCATGCGGATTTCGCCGCCTTCTTCGACTGCATCTTGGGCATTGACCAGAAGATTGAGCAGGATCTGACGTAGCCTTCCGGGATCCATGCGAACGCGAACGGGCGTGCTGGGAAAATCCGCGCGGACATTCACGTTTCTGTGCAGCAGCTCCTGTTCAATAAAATCGAGCGTCGTTTTAAGCTCCATTTTCAGGTCAATCGCTTCTTCCCGCGCTTCCTTCGGCGACGCAAATCCCAGCAACTCGTTCATTAAGTGTTCCAAGCGATCAATTTCGCTCGACGACTGATCGATCATCTCCACAATCTCATTGCTGTCGAGCTCCGCCTCACCGTGATACGTGCGACGAAACGTGTGCAGATTCAATCGGATCGCGTGCAGTGGGTTGCGAATCTCATGGGCTAGACCGGCAGCGATCTGCCCCAGCTCAGCAACACGGCGAAGTTCGGCCGCGTCTCGGGCAAGTTCGATGCTCGACCTGCGGCGAATTATGAATGACAAGGAAACAACGGAAAGTGCCACCAGCACGAGGATGCCGCCAATCATTAGCATGCACTGTCGTACAATTGGTCCGCGCAGCTCACTTACGCGTTGATCGACCCAGGCGATCGATAGTCCTTCGTGATAACTGCCAATTTGTTGACCGTTGACTTCAATAGGAAGTCGAATGTCGTATGCCGGTTCGCCACTGGAAAGTATCTTTCCGTCAGTCTCGACGACATCGTCTCCAACGTCGGTGACGACGCGATCGTACCATCGGTCGCCCAAGGCGCGATTCACGATGTTGGAATCGGAATGGAGCACGATCGTGCCAGATGCATCGACGATCGCGGCATACAGTTGGCCTTCTTGTGATTGCGTGCTGACGACATCCCAATATGTCTTAAGCCAGGGCCGTTCTCGAATCTCGTGCCAATCGGTATTGCCATTTGAATCTGTCTCGTGTTGAAGCCCTCCTTCCAGGTGTCCGGCACGCCGCGTTGCCTGGGCGCGTAGCCGAGAAATCTCAGTCCCGGTTATCGTCTTGCCAATCAGACGCACGTCGTGCAGTGCGCTCCATACTGCGAACGAGACGAGTACCAGCAGTGAAAAGAACAAGCATGCGTATGCTGAGACGATCGGCTTGTCGACAGCTTTTCTCGAGGTGTGCGACATCGGAAGCCGGGAATCTATTGGTTCCGGGGGTACCATTGGCAAACCACATGCCACCCTCCGCCAGTCCGGTAAGTCGGGCGATCGTCGGACTTGCAAGCACGCTCGTGCGCCGATGCAAGACGCGACCACTCGGACTGCGGCAAATCGACGCGGCAGGTGCGTCAAAATGGCCGAGCCCCCACATTGTAGCCGTCCCGTCTCTTCGCGTCGCCTCTTCCGGTGTGTCAGGACTAGCTAGCGCCTTAGGTTTTCTCGTCTGTACTGCAACACCGACGGGCCGGCCATCTCGGCGACCGATTCGCTAGCCGCTTGTCGCGAAACTGAGTTCACGTCTCGCACACAGTCTCGGTGAACCAATGACGGAGACTATCGACTAGTCCGGTCAGGTTGACGTATCGGGCGACACCTTGTCGCACGGGCGCGGTACGTTTGAGCAGATTTGCCTTGATCTGTCGATTGGCATTCGACTTGCGGCAGATTCGACTTGCGGCAGACAGGGAGTTCGTTGGAAACGAGGCCTACACGCAGGAGGGTAGGCCTACACGCAGGAGGGTAAACGATGTCATCGTCGATGGAAGCCAAGCCAACGGTTCTGATTACTGGAGGCAGCGGCTTGATCGGATCGCGCTTAGTTGGCGTGCTGGCTCCACATTACTCGCTCGCGACACTCGATGTTGAGCCACCCGACACCGATCTTCTCGACGCGGGGTTCATTCGTTGTGACTTGACGGATGATGAGAGTCTTCGCGAGGGACTGGCGCAAGTTCGCGAGCGACACGGAACTCGTCTCGCGAGCGTCGTGCATCTGGCTGCGTACTATGACTTTTCCGGTGAACCAAGCCCTTTGTATCAGGACTTGACAGTCAAAGGTTCGCAACGCCTGCTCCACAATCTGAGGCACTTTCAAGTCGAGCAACTCATCTTTTCCAGCAGTCTGCTGGTGATGGAGTCTGTGGAAGAGGGTCGAGTGATCAATGAAGGCTCGCCAACCGAAGCCGAGTGGAACTACCCGCAGTCGAAACTGGCCGCGGAAAAAGTCATTCGCGAGGAGCGGGGCGATATTCCGACAGTCATTCTGCGCATCGCTGGCGTTTACGACGAATGGTGTCATTCGATCCCGATCGCCCAACATATACGCCGCATTTTCGAGAAGCAATTGGAGAGTTACTTCTTCCCAGGCGATACGGACCACGGTCAACCTTTTGTCCATCGTGACGACTTAGTCGATTGCATTCGCAAAACGATCGATCGCCGCACCGAACTCGCCCCCTACGATCTCCTATTGATCGGCGAAGAAGAGGTAATGAGCTACGCGGATCTGCAGGACAGGCTCGGCAAACTGCTTCACGGAAGAGAGTGGCCCACAATTCGTATCCCGAAGACCGTGGCGAAGGCCGGCGCCTGGGCCAAGGATCAGCTTACCGCGAGTGAAGAAGATGAGCCCTTTATCAAACCGTGGATGATCGATCTGGCCGACCAAAATTATCCCATCCAGATATCGAGGGCCAAGAAACAACTAGGCTGGCGGCCGTCGCATACGCTGAGTGGCACTCTCGAGCAAATGGTGACGAATCTCAAGAGCGATCCGGCACGCTGGTATCAAGAGAACAACGTGCCCATTCCAGAGAATCTTGAAGCGATGTAGTCTCGTCATGATGAGATTACGCCGAAAAGCGCGATGAACGATAGACAAGACGAGCACGCACGCCTGAATGTGACGGCTCCGCCTTGGTCGTACAATCCATCGGCCTGGAGACAGCGAATTCCGATCTGCCTGTTGGCGCTGGTGGCCTTCGTGATCGCTGCCTACATGGCGCTCTACCAATGGCGATTGATTGACAACGTTTGGGATCCCGTGTTCGGCAAACAGTCGAAGCGCGTTCTCGATTCGGATTTGGCCAAGTGGATGCACCACCTGTTCGGCGTATCGGACGCGGCCCTGGGCGCCCTTGCGTATCTGGGGGATGCTATCTTCGGTTTGGCTGGTTCCACTCGACGATGGCAGTATCGACCTTGGCTCGTCATCTTATTTGGCATCGACGTCATTCCGCTAGGCATCGTCAGCGCGGTCCTGGTCTTCTGCCAAGCCACGATCGTCGGCAACTGGTGCTTCTTGTGCATCGTGACGGCTGTCATTTCATTGGTCCTCGTCTACATGGCCTATGACGAAGTCTGGTCCTCGCTGAAGTACCTCTACCGTGTGTGGAAAGCGACTCGATCGTCGCGGATCGTCTGGAACGCGCTCTGGGGCTTCCCACGGCGAGAGACAGAATTGGTCGCTTCAGATATGATTCGGAAGGCGGCGTAATGTGGGCCCGTGTGATCGAAGCAATGCTGGGCTGCTGGCTGGCGATCAGTCCATTCATCTTTCGGATGGATGCCGACGACACCTTATTGTGGGCGGTCAATCTGGTAGCGGCTGCCACGGTAATTACGTGCGCGCTGTTGAGCCACTGGCCGCCAACGCGGCACGCTCGATACATGACAGCGCTCGTATCGCTCGCAATTATCGCGTACGGGCGCATTGCTGCACCGTCTCCCGGACCGCCGGAGCTGCAAAATCTGATTCTCGTCGGCCTGCTACTGCTCATGTTTTCACTCGTACCGAACTTTGCCAGTCAGCCCCCGCGTGGCTGGCGAGACGTATCACAGCTGAAAGACGTTGAAGCGTGATTTCGATCGTCATGCTGGGAATCGTTCGCGACGGTGGTCGTGTCCGCTGGCCAACGTGACGAGATCCGATGTTTGAAGAGACGGTCTGGAAGGACGAAACAATGAATTCCAACGACCTCATAGAACAGCTCAATGCGCAGCTAACGCGGCTGAAGGCCGACGACGCTCGCGTCGTTCTGGACGACGAGTTCGAACCCAAGGCAGGGACCTTGGTTAAACTCGAGATCGATATGGCGTACTGGCACTTCCTGCCGGGTGCGTTGTTAGAGTTGCTCGAACGTTTACCGGACGCGTCCGGCTCGGAGGCGATCAAGGTGGCGATCGAGAAAAACGCCCCACAAGTCTGGCACGGCCCATCTCCGAAGGGCTCGCGAGATACGTCCCCCTGACGTACGTCCGGTCTTCGACTCCGGCGTGCGACAAGTTGACTGGGCATGGGAGGAAGTGTCGCAGTTTGTCCTTCCCTGTTCCAGCCGATCTTATCCTTCCCTGTTCCAGCCGATCGATATTGGCATGCGAGAAACGCCTAAACTTTACCTCGGGCACGCAAGTTGCAGCCGACGTTAGACTGTCGGCGGTAATCGAACCTGTGCGGATCACCAAGTCGCGCACAAACGCCGTCAAGTGGCCCGAGCTTTTCGGCATGTGACGCCTATTGAGCCCTGCGCAGCCAATGAATCACGCCGACCAACGGGAGGCCGGCATGCCTGCCATGACCGCCGCCGCGAAGGGCTCATTAACAACGCATCCATCAATAAATGCAAGTCCGACGTACAGTCGTCTTTATTGACAGAACAGGTGACTATGAGAATGCTAGATCGCAACGAGCTTAGAGAATTGAGCCAGAGCGAAGGCGATTTCTTCGTTTCGCTGTACATGCCAACCCATCGTACCGGTCGTGAACAGAGGCAGGATCCTTTGCGCTTGAAAAACCTGTTGAGGCGCGCCGAGGAAAAACTGCTCACAATGGGGCTTTCGAGCCGCGAATCGCAGGTTTTGCTGAAGCCGGTTCGGGCGATTCGAAATGATGAAGATCTCTGGCGCAATATGAGTGACGGGCTGGCGATCTTTTGCACGAAGGGGTTCATTCGCCTCTATCGACTGCCAATGAGACTCGAGGAGGAAGTGGTCGTCAACCGACGGCGATTCTATCTAAAACCTTTGCTGCCCATGTTGCAAAGCAATGGCCGCTATTTCATTTTGGCACTCGACCAGGAAAAGGCGACGTTGTACGAAGCGACCCGCTTTTCCATTCGCGAGATCCCCCTGCCTGAGATTTCTCAAACGGCGATCGACGACCAGGACCAAACGCTTCAATATCATTCTCATCGCGTGCCTGCGATGGGAAAGGGTAGTACCTCGGAGGCTGTATTTCACGGGCATGGCGGCGCGGAGGATCGAAAAAAAGACGACGTTGATCGATTCTTTCGAGTGGTTGATTCCGCAGTGAGAAGCGTGCTGCGAAATGAGCAGGCACCGATGGTGCTGGCGTGCGTCGGCTATCTCGCGCCGATCTACGCCTCCGCAAATTCCTATCCGCAACTAATTCAGGGCAAGGTACCCGGCAGCCCCGACCGGTGGGCGCCGGACGAGCTTCGAGACCGGGCATGGCACTTTGTCGAGCCGAAGTTTCAGAAGGATCTTGACAAGGCACTCGAACGCCTGGAAAGAGCCCGCGGCACCGATCTCGTGTTGGACGATCTCAATGTCCTGATTTCCGCGGCAAACGAGGGACGCGTCGATACGCTCTTTGTTGCTGAAGACCGGCAGGAGTGGGGATCCTTTGACGACGGCAGGCCTGCGACGCATGTGGCTCAGAACGGCAATTCTGGCGAAGTTGAGCTCTTGGACTACCTGGCAACCGAAACGCTGCTCAATAGTGGAAGCGTATTTGCGATGCCGGCCGAGTCGCTCCCCTCGGCAGACCAGCCGGCAGCAGCGCTACTTCGGTATCTTTCGCCGACGGATCAATGAATCGAGTCAGCTGTTCGAGCCAGCTGGATGGCGTGCCAATCCTTTTTCGCTGTGGCTGCCCACTGGCGCGGAAGGGGCAATCAAGAGACAAAGCATTTGCAGCGCGGCCCACATCGACGTGGCTTAATGCTCATGTTCATGGATGCTTGGATCGTCGGCCGACGTCTTATCGTGCAGATGCACCTCTGTCGCTTCGGATTGCTCGAGCACACGTTGCGCATTGGCAACCTGTTCCGGATTGCCATTGAAAACGACCAGAAGATCGCCGTCCTGTAGCATCTCTTGGTAGCGCTGAACGTGATCCTCATGGACTCCCCAGCCGCCCATCGCGCCAATCAACCCGCCGACGACCGCGCCAGCGGCCATGGGCCCCACAAGCATCAGGGGCCCGACGCCCGGAATCGTTATCAATGGTGCGCCCAAGAGTGCCCCCACGACACCTCCCACTCCTGCACCCTTTGTGGCGTCTCTTTCCGTTTCGTCGCCATATTGAAGACTCTCTTCTTGGGGCACCTCGTCCTGAACACTGTGTGTGACGAATGAAATCTGGTCACCGGGAAGTTCCGCCTTCTCGAGCGCACGCACGGCAGCAGCCGCTTCTTCGAACGAACGAAAAATCCCCACGACACACTGAAGAGACATAATTCGCTACCCTTCTTCGCCAGCACTAGCAGGAGGAATCTCGGCGTGGGACAGTGTCTTTCGTCTTGATCTTGCTTGGCGGATTGATCGTGACGGGATCGAGCCGTCGCAGCCGCGGATCAACAATCCCCGCCGTGTTGGGGACATCCGGGTCATCGCTCTCCGAATCGGCGGGCGATTTGTGTTGTTGATCGTCCTGTTCGACGGCCGGATGATCCGTATCGGGTTCACTCTTTTTCACCCGATTACTCTTTTTCACCCGAATCGTCGAACCGCATTGCGAATCCGAGGTGTCGCTGGCGTAACGCATGTCAGCAATCTCCTGATCAAGATCAAACATTCCAACTCCACTTCGTTTGCAACTTTTGTACCGTGTCGTACCTCGTGTTGACATGGACGCCACGTGCGGCAAACGTGGCGTCAAACTGACGCAGCCAGCGACAAGCTGTCGTCGTAGCGCTGCGAACTCCAGGGTTAGCTGGCCGCCGGCTCGTGCGGCATAGAGTTTGCGAAACACCTGGTGTGACGAGCGTTGTTCTTGTCGGTTCGGTAGCAGAGGAGGGCTCCCATGTCACTCAACACTCCAAGTGCGCCCAGCGATCTTGGCATATCCATTTCTTACTCAACCGAGCCACGATCCGACTGCGAGGACCCGCCAGCGGAGGTCACTTGGCATTGCCCCTCCTGCGGTCGGCGACTTCCCCTGAGAAAGCCCCGACGCGGCAGGGCGTCGATTTGGATTTGCGTCAATTGCGATCAAGAGCAAGAGGCCATATTCGACTTGCGTGCCCCTGAAGAGCTTTGGAATCGAGTTCTGCCCTCAGATCATCTTGGGGACAGCCCGACCTGACACGCGAATTCGCGAGCTCAAGTGCCGAATGTGTATAAATCTGCAATTCGTGCCGCTCGAACGCGGCCTGTCTTACGTGACAAGTTCCGCAAATTCAAACAGCACCTCTTGTTGGATGTCGCGGTAGACCTCTCCGCGATGCACAGGTACCTCGTCAGGTGCCTCGATACCCAATCGGACGCGGCTCCCGTTGGTGCCGAGTACCTTTACACGAATACGATCATCAATGACGATCTCTTCCGAGTTGCGGCGACTTAGGACGAGCATAGAAATCCTCCTTCCGTGTTGTTTCCATCCTTGGTAGTCGAAGTTCGCCATTGGCAAAAGATCAATTGCTGGAATGACTGAGCTTCGATCCAAGAAACTCAACGAAGAGAAAATCGCGACTTCACGTTGAGAGGGAAAGCTGAAAAAACTAAGCGATTCTGAACAAAGATCTAAAGCGAGTTCGCTCACGGTGGCTGTCGTGCGGCCCGACATGTCGACGCAGCTTGCGGACAGTTTGACGCGGTGATCGACATAGTTTCACCACCCAGCTCTCTGCCCACTTTGGGTGTAACTGAGCGTCTACGTCCCCACAGCGCATTGGCACACTGCTTGCAATCCCTATGCCTGGGTAAAAAAAGCGCACCGACACCGACACCGACACCGACA
>QQVP01000049.1:0-4391 GCA_003389215.1 Planctomycetota bacterium
GCGGCGGTCGAAGCGGCCAAATTGGGACACGGCGGCAAAGCGTACCTCGCCCGCCTGTTCGGCTGCGATCCGGACACGATTGCTGCCGGTGAGCGTGATGTGAAGCAATTGCCTGCCGATGCCGCCGCGGCAAACGCTGTGCGTTGTCGCCCAGGTCTTCGCCCCCGTTGTCGACCACGTTGTCGCCCCCGTTGACACGCGCGACGGGCCGTTGCGGTACCGTTGCGCGGCGATTCGTCTTCGCAGGACTTCAGCCGGCCCAGACCGACTGCACTCTCAGAATATGTGCGATCAGAAGGCTGACGTTCACGGTCGCCAGGACCATCGATCCGTAAACCCAGCGCGTCGTTTCCGTCGGACGGGCCTGGTAATGAACGCCCAGCCCGCACAGCACGGGGATCGCGAAGAAGAGCGGTAGCGTGACTGCCGACACGATCGCTTCATACAGGCCTTGTCGAATCAGGTACGCCAAGAACTCGGGAGGATCGGCGCTCATCACGAAAAACGCGTTGCGAAACCCGATCCCGATATTGGCAAGGACCATAAGCCACGCCAGGGCCAGGAGATTCCAGGCACGCGACCGCAGCACGTCGCGTCGCAGATCGAGGGCGGCGACCAGGAGGACTGCGATTGTGAGGAAACCGAGCCGCCCGGGGTAGAAGATCACCGGACCCCGGTCCGACCAGAACCAACGAAGCCACCCTAACATGAACGCCACGTAGACCGACGCCAAAATCAGCGAGCCGACGCTGAACTGCCATCTCGATGGATGCTCGGCATCACCGACGGGTTGCCACTTGTTGGTTGCCATCTGCCCACTTGAAGCACGGCCGCGCGTCTTCTGCCCCCGCCGGGCCACGTACACGGAAGTCCGTCTGCGTGCCCACCTGCCCTTCGCGGATCGCCAATCTCTGGCTTCTCATTCTTACGCTGCAGTCGTCATGGGGCAACTCGATCCACGCTTCGGCTCGAAGAGTCTTCGTGGCCGACGCGGCTATCCCCGGTAGGGTCGCCCTTCCTGATAGACGCGGCGGCGGGCGGCCACGTCCGACTTTTGACCCTCGGGCGCCAGTTCGTAGGCACGATTCGCCTGGCGGATGGCCTCCGCGAAGTTGCCCGCTTCGGCATAGGCCGCAGCCAGCGTATCAAGATACGGCCAATAGCGATAGTTCGTCGTCCGACAGGCCGACGTCGCCAGACGGACCGCTTCGTCGCCGTCGCGATAGTTCTCGTCGCGCGCGGTCGCCAATTGCCAGGCAAGCATGCTGTCGCCATACGCCTGACGCAAGTCGGCGGCCCGTTGGGCGTCGGCACTCGCGGCCGAACTTTGTCCCGTGACGCGATACATGCTCGCCCGAGACTCGTAGAAGATCGCCGTAAACGGAGTGAGTTCGATGGCCGCCGTGGCGAAGGGAACCCGCTCGCGGGCATACCAGTAGGTTCCCGCCAGGGCAATGTAGGCCTGGGCCCGGGCGTCGTCACTCACGCCCGGCGTCTCGATGATGCGGAGGCAGATGGGGCGCAGATCGGGATGTGCCGCCGACGGGTTTTGGGCGCCGGCCAACCCGACCTGGGCATTCACCAGGCGGGCCAGCAGCAGCGGATCGTTCGGATTCAATAAGTACGCCTTTTCGCGATGTTCAACTTCCAACGCCCATTGCTTCAGCAGCGTTTCGGCCGAGGCCCGATTCTGATTGCGAATCACGTAGCTGTTGTGGTTGGCCGCTTTGTAAGTGTGGGCCAGTCCGTAATTGGGAGCCAGGGCCAAGGCTTCCTTGAAGGCCCGGCCCGCTTCGGCGTGTTTTCCCGCGGCGGTTAACAAACGACCGCGGGTGACGTGCCCGACCGCCTGGGCGAACTGCGCCAACCGCGGGTCTTCGCCCTCGAACCGTGTCAGCCGCAGGTCGTCGCGATTGACGGGAATGGGCAGCTTCGTATCGAGCTGGTGATAAGCGAGCAGCTCCCACAGGCAATCGGCCCGCACGCCATAGGCCAACGAGACCGACCGATCGCCGCTGGTGACGCTGCGGCCCGAATTGTGAAGCCCCACGACGCGACCGTCGGGAAGAAAGATCGGCGAACCGCTGAAGCCTCCCCAGCTGAGCATCGAGTGTTGCAGAAACTGTCGGTCGTTCACCGAGACGCCGGCGTCGTTGAAGAAATCGGTGACCCGCGAGATAACGCCCTGGCGAAAGGTCGCCGCGGCCGATTCGCCGACTCCCGGCCACTGTTCGGTGTCGTGGCCCGGGAAACCGATCATGCCGACCGGCAGGGCAAACAGGTCGAACACCTGGGCGGGCGTGGCCAACTCGAGCGCAGGAGGCAGCTCCTCGTCGCCATCGACTTCCAACACGGCCACGTCGGCCGAGCGCGCAAAGACGGCCCCGGCGCTGGGATGTTGCGAACGCAAATACTCGCCAAACTCCGACTCGCGCACCACGCCCGGATGATGCCAGGCCTGCTTGATCTTGTAGACGTCGTCCGAGCCGTTGCCGATCGCGAGCATGTGACCGCCCGCCGCATGCATGATGTCCGCCACGTGCGCGTTCGTGGCCAGCAGACGATGCTCTTGCGAGATGACGAAACCGGTTCCATAGCCGTGCTTCGGATGCCCGATGATGAAGATGCTCGCCTTGATATTGCGGGCCCGCTGCGACAGACTGGCGACCGCTTCGTCCGACGGCTGGCTCCAGACCGGCACACTGCCGGCTTCCGAGGAACGCTCTTCGAGACGCTTGATCGGATCGTCGGCCCAAGCGGCGACGGTTGGCAACCACAGCATCGCGAGCGCCAACCACGCGATGCGCGGTGCCCGACGAACGTCAATCTGGCGGGAATCTTGCATCTTCGTCTCCGTCGCGAATCAGGGTCTCCGTTGCGAATCAGGAGCGCACGGGCGCCGACTTCGCGGCCCCCGACAACCTCGTCACCGACAACGTCGCCGCGGCTCGGTTGGGCCGCCGACCTGCGGTCATGATACCCGACGCCGGAGACGATTCAAATTTGTGCTCGGGTCAGGCGGTCGCGGCCACGCTGCGTACGGCGTAGCGTTCGACGTAACGTGCAAGGCCCCGCACACTTTTGCGCGCCGTCGCCGCGGCTGGCGGATGGTTTTCCCCCAATTCTCGTGGCACAATCAAGGAAGACCTGAGCCGATGAGCCACGCGCCGCGGCGGGCGACGTGCTGCCGGCACAGCTTCCCCAGATTACAGACTCCCCAGATCACAGCTACCCAAGATCTCCGTAACCGGCAGGGTGACCGAGTTTCATGAACGCTGAGTCCGAATCCGACAAATTGTCCGCCCGCGACGCCAACGTGCCGACGGGTCCTTTGGAAGTGCGACCGGGTTGCTGGATGGTGGGCAAGCGCAATCCCTCCACCCTGCTGCAGTGCAACACCTATCTGCGGACGTTCGAATCGCGAGGGACCAAGACGAACGTCTGCGTCGATCCGGGCTCGCAGTTCGATTTCACGACGATCGCAGAGAATATCACGCAACTGACCGGCGGCTTGGACAACATCCAGGCCCTCTCGCTCAATCATCAGGACCCCGACGTGGTCGGAAACGCGCGGTTTCTGTTCGATGCCAATCCCGACGTGACGGTCATGGTCACCGAGGAGACGTGGCGACTGGTCCAGCATCTGCTCTTCGAGCCGAAGCGGGTCGAGTTCGTCAACCCGGTGCGGTCGCGATTGGCGTCGGTCGATCCCCAAAACCCCTGGCGCCTGGTGCCCACGCCGTTTTGCCATTTTCGCGGCGCGATGGCCTTCTACGATCCCGAGATTCGCACCCTCTTCAGCGGCGACTTGTTCGGTGGCCTGAACGAACTCGGCATGGTGCATCTGGTGGCGGACGAATCCGACTGGGCCGGCATCGCCCAGTTTCATCAGATCTATATGCCGTCGCGCGAAGGTCTGCGCTATGCGGTGCGGCAGATTCGCGCCCTCGACCCGCCGGTGCAGGTCATCGCCCCGCAGCACGGCCACGTGATCACGGGCGGACTGGTTCCGCTGTTTCTGGAACGGATGCACGAGCTGCTCGTGGGCCAAGACCTGCTCACCGTCGAGTTGGACGAATCGTACTTGAAGAGCTACCAGGAGGTCTTTGCGCGGATGCTGGCCCGTGCGGGCCAGGACCTGGGTCGCCGCGAAATCGCCGAACGCCTGAGCAGGCTGGGCGATGATCGGTTGGAACAGGCGGTGCGCGTCCAGGGTAATCATGTTTATCTCGATCGCGAGGCCTATTCGGCCGTGGTCAAGGCGTTTGCCCGCCTGACGACGGGCGAGCCGCCCGACTTCGTCAATGTGCTTCGCGACGTGGTCCTCACGGCCTGTCAGGAACTGAGCGTTCCCATCCCGCCGATTGGCACCGGGGTGCAGGACTCGCCGA
>QQVP01000049.1:4934-12394 GCA_003389215.1 Planctomycetota bacterium
ATCAATCGGCCGAAAATCGGACCAGACCCCGGGATGGTCACCCCATGACACCGAGGGAGTTTTTTGCCTCCCACTCGCGGGTGTGGTCTGAAAAACGTAAGGCCAACGCGACCGATGAGTTGCGGCCCAAGTTTGCGCCCTTGCCAGGTGAGCAAGTCGCGCCCGGCAAAGGAGTTCGAGTTTTCGACGCCTCGGGCCGAATTTCGGCCCTGAGGAGAAAAAACCGGTCCGCCGCGCGACGCGTCACGGTGCCGGCGCGAGCGCTGCCCGAGAGAGAAATCGCCCAGCTACGAGAGCACCCCGGGCAGGATTCGAACCTGCGACCTGCTGATTAGAAGTCAGCTGCTCTAATCCAACTGAGCTACCGGGGCTCGCGGCGGCGGGCGATCGGGTCGGGTCCCGCCGCGCCAAACAGTCCGCACAACGGGCGACTTCGTGATGCCAAGCGGTAACGCGATACCAAGCGGAGACACCGTCGCTCGCCTGCCGGTTCAACGTACGTTACCCCGCAGAAGGACGCAATCGGGTCGCCGAGGTCGCGCCGCCCGGGCCGTCGGGCCACGAAAAACCCCTTCGCCCGGATTGTCGGGCAAAGGGGTTGACTTGGGCTCAAGTTTCGCACGTCGGCGGCCGCAGGACACGACGCGTAGGTGCTGCGCGGCGAGGTCCTAGGCGGCGTCGGAGTGCTCTTCGAAGTCGTCTTCGTCTTCGCCCGATTCGTCTTCCTCGTAGACGAGCTGGAAGACCGTGTTGTAGGTCTCTTCGAGACAGGCGTGTACGGTCTCGCTCTCGATGTCTTCCATCAAGGCGGTGAGCGTCTCCAGCACGCGATCGACTTCGGCGGTCGAGATTTCCTCGTCGATCTCGTCGACTTCGTCCTCGTCCTCTTCCGAATCGTCGTCCTGTTCCTCGTCAAACTCGTCGTAGTCGTCGTACTCTTCGGTTTCGAAGTCGCCTTCCAGGGTCTCGTCCTGGAGCTCGTCGTCCTCGAATTCGTTTTCAAAAGGTTGACTCATGGCTTTCTCCTGGCTGTGTTTCGTAATGCCGCACGCGGCATCTGGTTGTCTTCCGCCAATTTGCCCGTCGCTCGGCGAGCTTCCCACGCGTTGCCAGGACGCTAGCACGCGACGCCCTGGAAGTGGCGATTCATACCACAGGCCCGCGACGTCAACCAAGAGCAATGTCGCCTGGCCCGGTGAGGTGAATCTACCTGGGCTTGCAAGCGAAGTTTGCCTTGGTTTCGCGGCCTCACCAGCCGCCGAACGCCGTCGTCGCTGGCACTCGCCCGGCCGTTATAAGTCAGTCGGCCGGCGCGACCGCGTCGCGACAGATTTTTTTGGACCAGCGGCGAACTCGTGGCGGGCTCGGTACGCGAATGATCCCGCGGCCCGGGCGACTTGACGAGCAATCAGTCGACCGGGTTGCCAAAGTCACGCAAGGTTTCCGCCGAGCTGAAAGAGCGGACTGGCGACGAATGCGGGCTGTGCAGTGCCGCGGCCGGCGTATCGCCAAAGTAGTACTTGCGGGCTTCAGGATGATTGAGCACTTCGGCGGCCGAACCGTGGCAGAGCACCGTGCCGTTGCGAATCACGTAGCTGCGATCGGTAATCGCCAGCGTTTCCTGCTCGCGGTGATCGGTAATCAGGATCGAAATGCCCGATTCGCGGAGGCCCCGGATGATCTCCTGAATGCTGTTGATCGTGACCGGGTCGATGCCGGTGAAGGGCTCGTCGAGCAGGATGATCTGCGGATTGGAGATCAGGCAGCGGGCGATTTCGAGCCGTCGCTTCTCGCCGCCGGAGATGTGCATCGCCTTCGATTTGCGGATCTTGGTGATGCCGAAGCGTTCCATGAGCTCTTCGGTCTTCGCTCGCCGGGTCTTGCGGTCGAAGCCCAGCAGTTCCATCACGGCACTGAGGTTCTGCTGCACGGTCAGCTTGCGAAAGACGCTCTGTTCCTGAGCCAGATAGCCCATGCCTCCGTCGCGGGCGCGACGATACATGGGCCAATTGGTGACGTCCTGATCGCCGAGGTGCACCGTGCCGGCGTCGGGCTCGACCATGCCGCAGGTCATGCGGAAGCTGGTCGTCTTGCCGGCGCCATTGGGACCCAAGAGGCCGACGATTTCGCCGCGACCGACCTCGAAGTCGACCCCGTCGACGACGCGGCGTCGCCCGTAGATCTTGACGAGTCCTTCGACCTTCAATAGCGGTGGCATCCTTGACCTCGGCGTCAGCGCGGCTTGTGCGGAGCGGCGGTCCGGTGCTCGGCCACAGACCGGTCGGCGAAAGGGGCCGTCTTGTGGAAAGGGGTCGTGCCGTCTCCGGCACGTAGTGAACCTTTTTAGACGCCTTGTGTAAATGCCGATTCGCCGGGGTGGCCCATGCCGTGGCGGACGGAAAACCGTTAGTGACGCAAGATCCGAGAACCAGCGGCCCCGACGACTGGATCGAGACGACGAAATCGCGACCATTGAATCAGTTACTGAATAAAGCCGAAATGGCCGAGCGGCCAATAGATGAGCAGCGCCCGCCCGATGATGAGTTTTCGCTCGACATAGTGGCTGATCGCGGCGTTGTCCGTCCACCAGAGACGACTGTCCTGGCTGGCCGGGCTGTTGTCGCCCAGGGCGAAGAACTGGTCGAGGGCCGGATCGTCGGGAAACTTCTGCAGGCGAAAGGCGATCTCGTAGGTATCGAGATAGGGGCTCGACTCGTTGGACCCGGGCGAGGCGACCCATTGCCGGGGATCGGAGAAGAAGTCGGCCCGATCGCGAGCCAAGTCCAGCGTGCCGCCGATCGAAGACCGGTCGCCCTCTGTGACCCACTTCCTCATGTGTCGGTTCAAGTTCGACGACCCCGACCGCAAATCACAGAGCGTATGATGCTTGTCTTGGGCCGCAATGTAGTAGACGTCGCGATAGAGCTTGATGTCGTCAACCTTCAGGCTGGCCCCGACGGCGCCAATGCCGACCGGCGCGAGATCGGCCTCGGTCGGTACGAGATTCGCCAAACGTGGGTAGTTCGTCGGAACATCGAACGAGACGGCTTTGCCATCGATCCACAGCAGGAGCCGGTCGTCGACGTTGGCGAACGTCACCCGATGACGGCCGGGGCCCTTGATCGGCACCTTGGCCACCGGACCGAGCACCGACCCGGACGCGCCCGAGCCGTCCGCCGTCGGCGACTCGAAGGCGATCGGTTGATCTTGCGGATCGAGGATGGTCAGCTCGGCGGTCCCTTTCTGCAGATCGAGCGTCCCGCGAAAACGATAGCCCCCTTCGACCAGTTCCACGACCGCCTGGCCCGCATCGGTCTGCGCGTCGAGCTGAAAATCGACAATCAGATCGCCGACCCAGTTCATGCCGGGCCAGGTCGCCTTCTGCGGCAAGAAGCCATACCGACCCCGGTCGATCCACGGCGCGACGCCAAACGAGTTGTAAGGGTAGAGATCGGTGATCAGTTGCGGGCGGACGTCGCCGAATTCCTGCTGGCCGCCGGGCAGCGGCAGTTCGCCTACTCCGCGTTGCCACAGCTGATAGAGCTTCTGCCAATCGGCGAGCGTCGGCAGAAAGTGGCGATAGCGAATCCAACGCGGCTCGGCCTGGGCCGCGATTTCGAAACTCTTGTTGTGATCCTGGCTCTTCCAGCCGCCGTCGACGGCCGACCAGCGCGTGGGCCAGTTGCGGCTGGTCATCAACTCGACCACCTGACCGGTCGAAGCATAGTTGTTGTCGTACACCAGCTGCATCATGTGCAGCACAACATCGGCTGGCTTGCGCAAGATGGCGAACGCGTCGGCATCCGGCTGCCGTTCGTCATCGGTCGGGCTGCGAAACACGTCGCCGTGTCGAATCTTGAGCCACTCACCCGGCAAGCCCACCAGGCGTTTGATGTAGTTCCGCGCGGCGTTGCCCGGAAAGTGAAACACGAAGACATCCCAACGCTGCGGCGGGGCAAATTCGTAAGCCGACTTGCTGACCAGGATGCGGTCGCCGTTGCGCGACTTGGTCGGCGTGGCCAACTCGGTGGTGAGGCCGGTGAAGGGCTTGCGTTTGTGCCTGCCGCGGGTTGCCTTCTCCACCTCGGGCTTCGTACAGGCGACGAAGCCACACTGAGGACAGGTTCCCAGGAAGACGTCGCCGGAAGGGCGGTCTTCGGGACGCTCCTCGCTCGCGCCGATTCGATACGAGAACTTGCACACCGGGCAGTCGACCTGTTGATGGCGACCCTGCAGCGTCGGCGCCATGGAGCCGGTCGGAATCACGAACGGCTCGGCGACGAAGGTGCGGAACAGAAAGGCGAGCACGACCGCAATGACGACGCTCTCGACCGTCTCCCGCACGCTGCGACTCTGCAAAAAGCCGAGGAATCCCCGGGGCTCCTTTCCGCGGCCGCGGACGCTCGTCTTGCGAGCCGATTTGTCTTCTCTAATCGACAACGGTGGGGTCCTCTCGGTTCCAACGCGGCACGACGGGGGCGTCTGCAGATCAAGTCCGCGTCAGGAAAGTTAATTCGCTCGCGGCGCGGCGCTATTGGCCTTGGCACGGCCCGGTTTGCAGTCCGGTTTGCGGCCCGATGGGTCGGAAAGCGGCCAAGTATAGTCGATTCACGGGGCGCCGCCTACGCGAACCCGGCACGCGATATGCCCAGGCACCAAGCCGCGCAGGCCATCTCGCATGCAAGCTAGGGCATCCGCGAGCCACCGCGCCGCGAAGCGCCGAACAGCGGTCGTCCGAGGATGCGCTGCGCCGCGACCCCGCCGGGTGGCTCGACGCGACTATCTTGCGAAACCGGGCTGTTGTCGCCGAGCACAAAATAGGCGTCGGCCGCCGTCGTGTGTTGTCGAGGCACGGCCGCGGGCGGGACGCCGACGGGCGACCTCAAGTAGTGCACGTCGCGCCACACCCTGGCCGACTCGACCGCGATGCCCAGCGAACGGCCGCCGATTGCCAGCGAGGGTCGCGATGGTTCCGTCGCGGTTGTGGCCGTCGCATCGATGTTGTGTTCGAGAATCAGCCGGCCGTTGAGCCGCACGAGCAGACGACGGTCGAGCGAACCCCATTCCAACGTCAAGGAGCGATTCTCGCCGAGTGCGGTGAGCGGTCCCTTGATGGCCATCCTTCGGTTCAGTTCCTCCCCGTCGCGAGTGAGCGACCCGCCACTCCGTTCGAGCCTGAAGACAAAACGACCCTCGGCCCGCTCGACCGCCAGGAAGAGCGCGCCGGTGCCGGTCGTGGTCAACCGCACTGCGGCCACGACGTCGTCGACCGCTTCGAGCTGCCGCGACACATTCTGATTGGTGGCATAGTCGTCGTTGACCGCGGTCGAGGCGGCCAGCGGATCGTCCTCGCGCCGGCGATGGCGATAGGTCAGCCAATCGATCGGGTGGGTCGTGGCGGCCGCGTTCGGTTCCACTTCCACCTTCGGCGCGTCGGGCGTCTCGACCGCCTCCAGCACGAAACGGCCGTCGACGTATTGCCAACGACTCGGCGTTTTCGTGGAGCCGCTGCCGTCCGAGGCAGTTCCTGGTTTGCCGCCACCCGGTTCCACTTCACCCCGCCACCGCGCCGGCAGCCGGCCCGAGGCGGGGCGATAGCGCGTATCGTCGATCAGGATGCCCATCGTTCGCGCCACGGCCAGCGACTTACGCTCGATCTGTCCGTTAACGTACACGTCGCCGCGACGCAGTTCGACGACTTCGCCCGGCAGACCGACGACCCGCTTGAGGTACGATTGCGCAGGCTGCTCGGCACAGCGAAAGACGATCGGCTCCCAGCGACGCGGCGCCCGGTAGCTGAAGGTCGCCCGATCGAGCAGCAGTCGCGTTCCCGCGACGGGCGCGATCTTCGCGACGTCGTTCTCCCGCTCGCCACACAGGGGGCACCTCGCCGTGAACCGCTCGGGCAGCAGCGATTCGGCACAGGCAAACTGCCAGCCGCAATCGCGACACGTTACCGGGCGATGCGGTCCAAGAAACGCTTCGGCCATCGACGGACCGGCCACCCGCTGCGGTAGCAGGATCCCGGCAATCAGCCAGGTCCGCACGATGACAATCAGCACGACCGCCAGCAGCAGCCCCTCGAAAATCCGTCGCCAGGTGAAGCGCCGCGCCATGGTTACACGCCCGGCCCGCGAATTTTGCGCGGCACGGTCGAGAGCCGTGCCTGTGAATCATCTGTCTGCCGACTCGTTGTGCCGGCCGTCGCCGCTATCGACCCGCTGCCGCCGCGCCCGACGAAACTCGTCGAGCAGCACGCCGCCAAGACCGACACCGCGTCCTTCGATCGCCTCTCCGGTAAAGGTGAGCACGTGGACGTGGTGACCCCGAGCCGACATGCCCGAGTCGCGCAGATACCAACGCTCGCTCTTGGGTTGTCGCTGGGGCACGCCGAGTCCGCCTTCGCCGATGTAGACGACCCCTGCCGGATCGAACTTGTCTTCGCGAATGGGCACCGTTCGCTTGATCACATGGCCGTCCGCTTCACACACCAGGTCGACGTTGTGCTGTTCGAACAGCGGCACCCAGTGCTGCTTCGCCGCGCCTGGTCGTTTGACGGCGGGATACGCCGGACGATGATACTGAGCCAGCAGAAAGCGATACCTCGGTCGCGAGGCCGCCAGCTCTTCGGCCAGCCACGCCCGTTGATCGCCGGCCAGGCTGATCTCGGTGTTGAGCGTGACGAGTCGCACTTGGGGGCTCAAGTCGAGGGCGTAGTAATTCGTGTCGCCCGCGGGAAAGCCAAACACCTCTTCGAAGAGCGGACCGATGTCGTGATTGCCGCGGGTCGGCACGATCGGCAGCAGCCGTCCCCCGTCGGTAACGGTGTGTTCATGATCGGTCAGCCACTGCCGCCACTGCGCGAAGCTCGACCCGGTGTTGATGTAATCGCCGCCGTGCGCGAAGCAGCGAATCTGCGGATCGCGCTGCGTCAGTTCGGCCATCAGTCGATTCACCTGGCGGCGCATCGCCGGATCGCTGCGCGAGTCGCCGCCGAAGAGGATGCTGAAGGGACGATCCTCTCGCGGTGCCGTGCGAAAATAGAAGTCGGGCGACCGCTGCCAGTCGCTCTCCATGACAACCTCGTAGCGGGTGTCGGGCCGAAGATTCTCCAACCGCGCGTGGTGATAGAACAGGGTATCGCCGCTCGAGGTGTAGGCTCCGTTGTGCGTCGCGGTGACGACCTGGCTCGTGCCGTCCGCCGAACTGAGGTGAACGACGTGTCGCGAGCCGGCCTCCCGCGTACTCCAAGACAGCGTCGCCTCGCGGGTCGGATCGCTCGTCCAGATGAGCCGCCACTGCCGGGGCTGCAGCGGATGAAGCTCGATTTCTACGACGGTCGCGGCACCGTTTGCTTGCTCCGTGCCGGCAGAATCATCGGTGTGGCCGGGGATGCCAACGCCGGACAACAACGCGACCGTGATCGCCACCGGCAAGAACCGCCATCGGCCGCGCAACTC
>QQVP01000049.1:13073-19142 GCA_003389215.1 Planctomycetota bacterium
GCGCCGCGCTGCCCCGCGGCAAGAGCAAGGCCAGCACCAGCGGCAGCGACCAACGGGCCGCCCGTTCCCAAAACACGAGGGCGTTGAACTGTTCGCCGGTACCGCGATGCCAGGTGGCCCAGGTGTCGATCAACTGCAGGGTGAACAACCCCGCGAGCAGCGTCCACTCCAAGGGGCGCATCGCACGCCACACACCAGACGATGTGCTCGACGGGTCCGTCCTCGGTCCAAACGTCGACTTCGCCAGCGGCAACAACACGATCAGCGTGCCGGCTGCCAACCAGCAACCAAAGAAGAGGTCGTCAACCCGCTGGGCGACGGCCTGCGACCACTCCCACTCATAGAGCAAGACGGCGAACAGGGATGACTCGACTTCGAACTCGTCGAACAGATACTGAATCGCGACGCCGCCAGCCTGTAGGAAGATGGCGATCCGCAACACGCACTCGATCGCCGTCACTCCAGTCGCCTGTTGCGTGTCGTCGACGGGGTCGTTCATGGCTTCACCGACCGGGCATGACTTGCCCGCGGAGCGTCTCGAAATGGACCACGGGCGCTCCCGCTAGGCTACTTGGCGCCTTCGTCGGTCGACAGCACGGCCAGGAAGGCCTTCTGCGGAATGTCGACGCTGCCGACCGACTTCATCCGCTTCTTACCTTCCTTCTGCTTGGCCCACAGCTTGCGCTTGCGGCTGATATCGCCGCCGTAGCACTTGGCCGTCACATTCTTGCGCATCGCGGAGATCGTCTCCCGGGCGATCACGCGGCTGCCGATGGCCGCCTGCAGTGGAATCTCGAACATGTGGCGGCTGATCTCCTTGCGCAATTTCTTCACGACGGCGCGGCCGCGGGAATCGGCGTCGCGGCGATCGCAAATGATGCTCAAGGCGTCGACCCGTTTGCCGCCCACCAGAATGTCGAGCCGCACCAGGTCGGCCGGTTGATAGCCAAGTAACTCGTAATCCATCGTGCCGAAGCCGCGGGTAGCGCTCTTCAGCTTGTCGTGCATGTCGTAGATCACCTCGGCCAGGGCGACGTCGTAGACCAACATCGCTCGCGTCGGCGAGAGATACTCGGTGCGGATGTACTTGCCGCGACGATCTTCGCAGAGCTTCATCGCCGGGCCGATCGATTCGGTAGGCAGCACCAGGCTGACGCGCACGATGGGCTGGCGGAACTCTTCGATGTCGCCCGCCTCGGGCACGTCGCCGGGCGTGTGAATCTCGAGCGTCTCGCCACTGGCGGTGACAATCTCGTAGGTCACGTTGGGCGCGGTTTGCACGAGGTCGAGATCGGATTCCTGCTCCAATCGCTGCTGGATGATCTCCATATGCAGCAGGCCGAGAAAGCCGCAGCGGAAGCCGAAGCCCAAAGCGTCGCTCGTTTCCGGCTCGAACTCGAAGCTGGGATCGTTGATGGCCAGCTTGTTGAGTGCCTCGCGCAGCTCTTCGAAATTCTCGCCGTCGGAGGGGAACAGCCCGCAGTAGACCATCCGCTTCGGCTCCTGATAACCGGAGAGCGGCTCGGCAGCGTTTTCGCCCGCGGTCGAAACGGTATCGCCGATGTGGACGTGGCCCAGCTCCTTGATGTTGCAAATCAGGTAGCCGACCTGACCGGCCTGGAGCGTGTCGCAGGGCGTGCGGGTGGGGGTGAACTGGCCAAGTTCGAGCACCTCGTGCGTGGTGCCGGCGCGGAGGAACCTGATCTTCTCGCCTTTCTTGACCTTGCCCTGCATGAGGCGAAGGTAAGTGATCGCCCCGCGATACTCATCATAGTGCGAATCGAAGACCATCGCCTGCAACGGGGCGTCGACGCGGCCGCTCGGCGGTGGAACCCGCTCGATCACCGCATCAAGAATCTCGTCGATGCCCTGGCCGGTCTTCGCGCTGCAGCGAAGCACTTCGTCGCGATCGATGGCCAGCGAGTGTTCGATCTGCTCGGCCACTTCATCGGGTCGGGCGTGCGTCAGATCGATTTTGTTGAGCACGGGAATGATCGTCAGGTCGTGTTCCAGGGCCGCGTACATGTTGGCCACCGTCTGGGCTTCGACCCCCTGAAACGCGTCGACCAACAACAAGGCCCCTTCGCAGCAGGCCATCGAACGCGACACTTCGTAGTGGAAGTCGACGTGGCCGGGCGTGTCGATCAGATTGAGTTCGAACGTCTCTTTGCCCCGCTGGTAGCGCATCGAAACGGCGCGGGCCTTGATCGTGATGCCGCGCTGCCGTTCCAACTCCATATCGTCGAGCATCTGCTCGGTCATCTCACGCTCTTGGACCGTGCCGGTCGATTGCATGAGCCGATCGGCCAACGTGCTCTTGCCGTGGTCGATGTGGGCGATGATCGAAAAGTTGCGGATCTGCTTGGCGTCCATGAACGCTTTTTCTAGCTGGTGTGGTCGAACTCGGCGGGGCGAAGGCTTCGTGCCGGCGGCGGCTACCTAATGTTGCTGATGGGCCAGCCGGGCGATGCCCGCGGCGCCGATGTAGCCGGCGTCGCCGCCCAGAGCGGCAAAGTCGATCGTGACGTGGCGGACCACGACCGGGAATGCCCGGTGGCGAACCTCTTCTTTCACGCGGGCCAAAAACTGGCGGCCAATCTCGTTGTCGTGCCGCCCGAAGGTCATCGCGCCACCGAGCAGCACGGCCCCCGGGTCAATTGTATGCAGCAGCGTGACAATGCCGATGCCCAGATAGCGGGCGGTCTCCAGGATCACCTCCAGCGACAGCTCGTCACCCCGTTCGGCCTCTTCGGCCAACATCAAGGTCGTCAGTTCCTCGCCCGCGGCGCGACGCTCGCTCAGCGAGCTCGGGCGGCCGGCAGCGAGGGCCTCTTCCGTACGGGCCACAACCGCCGTGGCGCTGGCATACGCCTCGAGGTGCCCGGGCTGATCGCAGGAACATATGCGTGCATCGTCGCGACAATCGATGATGATGTGTCCACACTCGGCCCCATGGCTCGTCTCTCCGTTCAGGGCGAGGTCACCGATGATGATGCCGCCGCCGATGCCGGTGCCGAGCGTGAGCAGGACCATGCTGTCGTATTGACGACCGCTGCCGACCCAGAACTCGCCGAAGGCCGCTGCGGCCGCGTCGTTGGCGTAGCTGACGGGACGGTCGGTATGGTGGGCCACGCGATCGCGAATCGGAAAGTTGTGCCAGCCGGGCAGGTTTACCGGATCGAGCAGCATGCCATTGCTCAGGTCCATCGTGCCGGGCGTGGCCAGGCCGACGCGGGCGATTTCGGCCACGGTGACCCCTGCCTCGGCGGCGGCGGTCTTCACGCCTTGGCCCATCCGCGCGGCGCCCGCCTCGGGCCCCTCTTCAATGGCGGTCGGCACTTTGACGTAGGCCAGCGTGCGACCGAGGTTGTCGACCAGTCCCACCTTGGTGTTCGTGCCGCCGAGATCGATACCGGCAAACAGAGGCGGTTCGGCCTCGGCCGAGGAGATCGTGTTGCTCGAATCGAACATCGGGCGAGGTTGGGAAGGGTCGCGGGGGGTGGGAAGGCGAGGCAGGCGGGCGGGACTTTGCACCGCAGCAGGCCCGGCGGCGCAAGGAGCCAATATACGTCCTTTTGCCCGTCGGGGCGAGACGATTCCGCCGCCGCTCGGCGGCTACTCTTCGCCCGCCTGCCGGCGCAGCTCGGTCGAAGAAATGTCGTCGCGAAAGCGGCTCTCGGGCACCTCGCGACAGAGGCTCGCCAGTGCCGGCGGCAGAGCCAGGTCGTCGAGCGTGCAGAATTGCCCATCGTCCAAGCGGCCGAAGACCAAGAAGCGACATCCGGCTGAGGCCAGACAATCGATCGCCGCTTCGGCCGTCAGTTGCAGCGAGCGATAGTATTTCGGCTCGGCGATTCGCCGCAGGGTGTCGGCGCCGACGACAAACGTCGTGCCGGGAAACAGCGCCGCCTTGGCCACAAAGGTGTCGGCCCGCGTCAGACAGACCGTCTCATCCGTGTCGAAGTGGGCCAGTCGCGCCTCGATCTCCAAGAAGTCGAGCGGCGGTTTGTCGACGTTCTCGATCGAGATCTCGTGGACGACCGGCCCGCCACACAACTCGGCCGCGAGTTGGGCCATCGCACGATGGCCGGAATGTCGCGGATTGTAGGCCCCGGGAAACACGACCGCAGGCGACTCGACGACGGAGCCGACGACGACCAGATCACGCCGCTGCGTGAGCAGATCTTGCCACTCGGGCGGAGCCTGTTTCTCGTGACGTTCGATCGTCTCGCTGGCCGTCAGATGAAGTTCGAGTTGTTCCGTGACGCCACAGGCGGTGGCGACCAGGTTCAACAACAAGCACGAAACAAGATCCTCTTCTTCACCGCGCGAGCGGCGGCCTTTGTCCAGCTCGAGCGACCACTGCCACGTCCGCCCGCGGGTTTGTGCGGCCGCATGCACGCGGTGCGGTCCGCGCTTCGGCCGGTCGCTGGCCAGACTTGCGGTAGCGGCAACGCCGATCAGTGCCGCGTCTTCGCCCTCATCGTCCCGACCCGCGCTGCCGACCCCAGCCCCGTTTGCGCGGGCGAGCACGCCCGCCCGTTGCCAGGCGACCATCGCCATCGCCCGCGCGGTGCGGGCGCTCGAGTAGTTTTCGGGTACCGCGCGGAGCCAATCGTCCATGGCCGTGGCGGCATACGGCACGCGGGCTTCGAGCATCGTCCGCGAGGCCCCGGCGACGCGAAACAACTGGCCGATGACGCCGCTGCCGCCGCCGGTGACCGCCAAGACAATCTGGGCTCCGCTCTCGTGAATCTGGGCCACCAGTGCGGACGGCTCGGGGCAGCTCGGCGGGTGGGAATGCTCAGCCATATCCGAATTTTAGCCGGCACCAGGCACAAAACCGACGCCCGCCGCCCCGCCTAGGGCCCCCACCTGCCGCGCGAACCAGGGCGCGGCCGGGGAAAAAATTTGCGGCGCGGCCCAATATGGGGCACGAGCCGACGAATTACCCTCCGAACCGCACTCCACGTCGGCGTGCGGGAGTAGCGAAGTTCGTGGCTTCCTCGCGACCGAGGCGGCCCGCCCAAGGTATCGCCTGCGGCGCGACTTTCGCCCACGCTCGAACGTTCATACGGAGGTTTTGGTCATGGTCAAGAAGTTGATCTACACAGCGGGAGGTCTGGCGATAGTGAGCGTCTTTCTCTTCGGGCGAGACGCGGCCAGCTACGTCGGCACCTCGATCGGTTGGGTCACCGACTCGGTGAAAGACTCGGTACCCTTGGAATTCGAAATTGACCGTGCCCGCAAGATGGTGCGAAATCTCGTGCCCGACATTCGTCGCAGCATGCACGTGATTGCCAAAGAAGAGGTCGAGGTCGCCAAGCTCGAACAGCAGATCGACCGGGCCGAAGGGAAACTCGCCAAGCAAAAGGAACAGATTCTACGACTCAAAGACGACGTCGATACCGGAGCAGATACCTTTCAGTACTCGGGCCGCCGCTTCACGATTACCCAGGTGAAGAACGACCTGGCGAATCGCTTCGAGCGCTACAAGACGCATGACGCGACGCTGAACAGCCTGCGGGACATTCACCTGGCCCGCACGCGCAGCCTCGATGCGGCCCGGCAGAAGCTCGAAGGCATGCTCACGGCCAAGCGCCAGTTGGAAGTGGACGTCGAGAATCTCGAAGCCCGCTTGAAGATGGTCGAGGTGGCTCAGACGGCCAGTGAGCTGAACGTCGACGACAGTCGACTCGGTCGGGCCAAGGAGTTGATCTCCGACCTGCGAAGCCGACTCGACGTGGCCGAGCGTGTCGTGAACAGCGAAGGGGCTTTCCACGGTGAGATTCCGCTGGAACCCGCCGCGAGCGAAGACGTCGCCGTGCACGTGGCCGAGTACTTTCGGGCCGATGGGCTCGAGCACGGCTCGGAAGCGGAGCGCAAGCGATTGGCCGAACGGGCACCGTAAAGGGAAGTCGGTGCGTTTGGGGCAGCGGCGATCGAGCTTGTTGCGATCGATCGTCCGCGGTCGACACGTGGTTCGTGGCCAGGGGCAGGCGGGTTGCGGAACGCACATGGTGGTGCGTTGGGCTCGCCGGGCCACGAACTTCAGGCCACAAACTTCAG
>QQVP01000049.1:19312-33620 GCA_003389215.1 Planctomycetota bacterium
CGCCGGAGGGGCCAGGCGACTGCGGGTGCCTAGCCGGCCAGGGAGACGCGTTATAAAAGGAAAGGTGGGTGCGATGGTGGCCAATTTTTCACACTCGGCGACACACAGCACGATCCACCGTTTTCCGGCCGGTCACTCCGCAGCACTGCAGTCGACCATGAAGCAATCTGGCAGACGGCATTTCGTGATCTGGATGGACGCGGTGGGCGGGTTTCTCGTCTGTCGCGGCGACCACGTGCATCTGGGGCAGGCCGTGCCCGGCAATCGCGTCGACGTGCCGCTGCAGGCCGACATCTCTCGGCACCACGCCTCGATTCGTCGCGACCAGGAAGGCTATCTGCTGCTACCGAATGCGCGGGTGTTGCTCGACGGACAGCTCATCGCCCAGCCGACGACGCTTTGCGATGGTCAGGAGATCGACCTGGGGGGCGCGGTGAAGCTGGAATTTCGCCGACCGCATCCCTTGAGCGCCACGGCCCGGCTGACGGTGAAGAGTCATCACCGTCTCAGTCCGCCGGTCGACGCGGTCTTGCTGCTGGCCGACTCTTGCGTGATCGGACCGGCAACGACCAGTCACATCGTCGCGCGGCAGATGACCTCCGAAGCGGTGCTCTTCGAGCAGGACGGGAAACTGGCCATGCGCGGAGCCCAACCGCTCACGATCGACGGCACCGAGCATGTCCAACCGGGCCTGCTCGCCGAGCAATCGCGAGTCAGCGGTGAGGATTTTTCACTGAGCGTGGAAAGCCTCTAAAATAGCAAGACAAGTAAGATAGAAAGATACTGTGCGACGTGGCCGGCGGCCACCGTCGCGCGTCGGCGCCCGACGATGACCGTAAGCCTTTCCCCAAGAGCCGATTTCATGAACCCCCACGCCACCGAGCAAGACGATCGCGACGCCACCGGCGAGCCGGTTGTCGCAGGGCAGCGACGTGGCGAGGTTCCCTCGCGGTTCACCTATGCCAGCGGCAGCGCGCCGCTGCCCGGTTATACGATCAAGCGCGGCGTGGGACAGGGCGGCTTTGGCGAGGTCTATTACGCGGTCAGCGACGGCGGCAAAGAGGTCGCCCTGAAGCTGATCCGACGCAGTCTCGACGTCGAGCTGCGGGGCGTCGTGCAGTGCTTGAACCTCAAGCATCCTCACCTGCTCGATCTCTACGATATTCGCACCGACGAGCGGGACGATCACTGGGTCGTGATGGAGTTCGTCAACGGCGACAGCCTGGAAGACCTCATCTCCGATCATCCCGAAGGCATGCCGGTCGGCGAAGCAACCGCCTGGATGCAGGGCATTGCTGCCGGTGTCGGCTACCTGCACGAGTGCGGGATCGTGCATCGGGATCTGAAGCCGGGCAACATCTTCTCCGACCGCGGTCTGGTGAAGGTGGGTGACTACGGTCTTTCAAAATTCATTTCCTGCAGCCGTCGCAGCGGGCAGACCGAAAGCGTCGGCACCGTGCATTACATGGCGCCCGAGATCGCCAACGGCCGCTACGGCAAAGAGATCGACGTCTACGCCCTGGGCGTCATGCTCTACGAGATGCTCACGGGCCACGTCCCCTTCGAAGGTGAGAGCGTCGGCGAAGTCTTGATGAAACACTTGACCGCCACGCCCGACGTGTCGCGACTGTCGGAGCCGTACCGTTCGATCGTGGCGAAGGCCTTGGCCAAGGATCCGGCGGCCCGCTATGCCTCGGCTGCGGAACTGGTCACGGCCCTGCCGCCGGTCGATCCGGACAACTCCCGCGTTCACGCCGCAGCGCGGGTGGCCGCCCGGGCGATTCCCGTGGCCGAGTCGGTCGCCGGACGATCGCCCGAGGTGGAAGCGGCGTCCGCCGCAGCTGCGTCGCCCGGGGCGACCGCGTCCCCCGGGGCGACTGGCAAGGCGCACGAAGTGGCAGGCAGCGGTGGTGACGACGGACGGGGCGAGCCGATTGCCGAGTTCGTGAACGACACCTTCTCGCAGCTGGGCCATGCCTGGAACAACAACGTCAATACGCCGGCCAAGATTCTGATCATCGTACTCGGGGTGTGGCTGTTACCCGCGATCAGCGGACCGCTGATCGGAGCGCTGGTCACCTTTGGCGTCATTTACTTGTTCTATCGTATCCTCTGGCAGATCTTCGTCTGGCTGAGCGACGGACCTGCGGAACCTCGCGGACCATCGCCGGCGTCTTCGGCACACGTGGTCGAGGCGAAGACGGTGGCCGACGCGAAGTGCGCGGCGCCGGTCGGTGGCTCGGCCCGACGTGTGCATCGCCGCAAGTGGCATCCGCCGGCCCTGCGGGCGCTGCCGATCAAGTCGCCCCGCGAGCGGTTTACCGAACTGCTCGGCTCGCTGGCCCTGGGGGCGGTCGTGTGCCTGGTCACCTGTCTGGCGCTGTCGATGTTGCTGGGCAAGTTTGCCGTCGATCGCTTCGCCTGGTTGTCGATCGTGAGTATCGCCGGCACCTGGGGTGTGTTGATTCCGACCAAGTTTTGGGAAGGTACGGGCGGCGAGGCCTCGCTGCGGCGGTTCTGGATGTTGGTGATGGGACTGGGTCTGGGCGCGATCGCTTTCGCGGCTCAGGAAGTCTTGCTGGTGGAACTGCCCCACATGTTCGAGGTCGAGCCCTTCTTCGTGGCCGATCCGCAAAGTTCTGGCGCGACTCACTCCCTGCTTTCGTACCTGACCTACTTCGGCTTCCTGATGCTGATCATGCGATGGTGGAAGCTGGCCGATCCGCTGCGAAATTCCCGCGTGGGGCTGTGGCGGACGGCGGTCTGTGTGACCACGGCCATCGGTCTGTATCTGTTCTGGCCCTTCCCGCAGGACTGGGGCATGTTGGCCCAGCCGTGGGGCTTCATGGCGGCCGCGGCCATCGCGGTGGCCACGCAGTTGGCCAGCCCCTGGCTCGACCCGCAGAAGTCGGAACCGGCAAAGTCGGTCGCCGCTAGCTCGGCGTAAGGAGGAGGCACTGTGGCAACGGTTGAACTGATACTGCTTGGGCCGTTGATTCTGCTGCTAGGTCTGGGTGTCGTGGCCGCCGGCGTGTTGGCCTGCATCTTCGGCGGCCGCCGCTTGCGACGGGCGATCCTGGCCGCCTTCGCGTTGATTCCGGTGGCGGTGGTGGTGCTCGGTTTCGGCTGGTTCTTTGTTGCTGAGGATTCCGGCTCGGATAGCGAAGCCGAACGAGTCTCGCGCATCGAGGGAGTCAGTGCCCCGGCACCGGCGAGCGAGCTGGTACTCATCGCAGCGGCCGAGCCTGTCGAAACGCCCGTTGAGCCGGACAACGATCAGCCGCCCGTTGTGGTCGAGGACGAAGTCAGCGGCATCGACAGCACGCCGGAAGCCGACCTGCCCGACTGGGTCAACGAGGTCCCGCAGACGACGGGCGGGGCCCACTATCGTGTCGTCACCGCGGGCCCCTATGCCACGCTGCGCGAATGTGGCGAGGCGCTGGACGAGGCGTTCTCGCAGGCCGTGGCCGAGTATGTCGACCAGTACGTGCCGCACGGCGATCGGCGATTGCTCTCCGTTTCACCCGGCTTCATGCGCGAGCACATCGTTGTCGCCGAACACCTGGGCCAAGAGAGCCGGAGTTTTGGCCCCCTGGCCGAGGACCAGACGATGTACACGCTCTATAATCTGCTCCGCTTCGACGAGCAGGTTCAAACGCGTCTGGCGGCCAAGGCCCGCCAGGCAACCCGGCAGAGCCGCCTCGCCTACGGCGGTTTCGGTCTGGGCAGCTTGCTGGCGCTGCTGACGACGGCCTTTGCCTATTTGCGGATCGACACAATGACCGAGGGAAAATACAAAGGACGCCTGCGGGCCGGGGCCACCGCGGTCGTGGCCAGCCTGGTGGCGGGCGGTTTGGTGCTCAGTCAGCTGGTCGCGCTCGGTTAGGCAGAGTGCGAGCCACGAACGCGTGCGGCCCGAAGTCCGCTGCGGCCTGAAGCCCCGTGCAGCCTGAAGAGAAGAATCGACGAGTGAGGGAGCATGAGTCCCGCATCCGAAAGCGATCAACTCTTGGTACGGGCGGTGCGCGCCGGCGACGAGTCCGCCTGGCAGGCGCTGATCGATCGCTACGAAGGTCGCCTGCAGGCCTTCGTGGAGAGTCGCATCGGCAACCGCGCCGCCAGCGAAGACGTCGTGCAGGAAACGCTGATCGGATTTCTCACCAGTCTGCCCAACTTCGACGAGTCGCGGCCGTTGGAGAGTTATCTCTTCTCGATCGCCGCGCACAAGCTGACCGACCACCTGCGCCGCGAAGGTCGCCGACCGACGATGCCGCTGGCGACCGCCGGCAGCCGTAGCGACTGGGAGTTGCCCGACGGACGCCGCGCGGTGAGCAGCCTGGCCCGCAGCACCGAGCGACGCCGGCTGGAAGCGGACGCGGTGGCGCTGGCGATGGGCGAGATCCTGAGCCACTGGCACGAGAAGCAGGACTGGGCCAAGGTGAAATGCCTGGAGCTGTTGCTGGTGCGCGGCCTGGCCAACAAGCAGGTGGCCGCGGAGTTGGATCTGACGGAGCAACAAGTCGCCAGCTTCAAGTTCGACTTCGTCTCGCGGATCCGCAAGTCGGTGCGGCGGCAGGATCTCAGCACGGATGTGTTTCCGGAGCTGGCTTCGTAGTTGATGCTTGTTTGATCCCCTTATGATCCAGTTGGTGCCGGTCGTCCTTCGCCTCCCCCAATCCTGGCCCGAGCGGCTCCGCCCAATCCGCCCCACGCATCCCCGCCCCAAGCAACTCCGATGAGCACGATGAACTTCACCGACCGGGAACTGGAGGCCTATCTCGACGAGGCGCTGCCGGTGGCGCGGATGGCCGAGATCGAAACGGCCCTGTCCGATGAGCCCAACCTGGGCGGCCGCCTGCGGCGACTCAGTGCCCGTCGCGACGCCGGCGTGCACAGCCTGGGCGACATCTGGCGACGCCGACGATTGACCTGTCCCACACGGCAGCAATGGGGCAGCTACTTGTTGGGCGTGTTGCCCGAGGGCACGGCCGACTACTACAAGTTTCACGTCGAGGAGATTGGCTGCCGCGCCTGCGCGGCCAATCTGAGCGATCTCGCGCGACAACAGTCGGAGGCGGCCGCCACGGGACAGCAGCGGCGGCGGCGCTACTTCCAGTCGAGCGCCGGCTTGCTGCAGAAAAAGTGACGCGGACGTTGAAGCGGAAGTAACGTCGCGTGCGGGCGACGATTCTCGAGCAGGCCAATCACGCAGGCCGTCGCGGCGCGCGGCTCATCACATTGACCACCGCCCGGCTCAGGCTCTACACTGGGTCGATTCAGAATTCTGAGCGGAAGCTGGAAAAAATGCGCGCCGATCGGCGGCGCGCGATGTCGCCGGGCAGGTTGGCAAGAAGAAAACAAGAAGAAACGATGTCGACGGGAAATATGAGCACCACGACCACAAGTATCGAACAACTCACGATCAACACGATTCGCACCCTCTCGATGGACGGCGTGCAGGCCGCCAACAGCGGCCATCCCGGCACGCCGATGGCCCTGGCTCCCGTGACCTACGCGCTGTGGAGCGAGGTGCTGCGCTACGATCCGGCGGCGCCGCAGTGGCCGGCCCGCGATCGCTTCGTGCTCTCGTGCGGGCATGCCTCGATGTTGCTCTACTCGGTGCTGCACCTGGCGGGCGTCGCGGCGGTCGACGAGCGTGGCGCGACGCTCGGCAGGCCGGCCATCTCGCTCGACGATCTGAAGAATTTTCGGCAACTGGAGAGTCCCTGTGCGGGGCATCCGGAGTTTGGTGAGGCGGCCGGCATCGAAACGACGACCGGTCCCCTGGGACAGGGCGTCGGCAACAGCGTCGGTTTGGCGATGGCGGGTCGCTGGCTGGCGGCCACCTACGATCGGCCCGGCTTCGAACTGTTCGGTTTCAACGTTTACGCCCTGGCGAGTGACGGCGACCTGATGGAAGGCGTCGCGTCCGAGGCAGCCTCGCTGGCGGGTCACCTGCAGCTGGCGAACCTGTGCTGGATCTACGACGACAACAAGATCACGATCGAAGGGGAAACCGAGCTGGCCTTTAGCGAGGACGTGGCCACGCGATTCACGGGACTCGGCTGGCACGTGGTGCGGGTGGACGATGCTAACGATCTGGAAGCCCTGAAGAAGGCCTACGACGCCTTTGTCGCCTGCGACGACCGCCCCACGCTGATCATCGTCCGCAGCCACATCGGCTACGGTTCGCCGAATAAACAGGACACGCACGGCGCTCACGGCGCTCCGCTGGGCGAAGACGAGGTCCGGCTGACCAAGGAGGCCTATGGCTGGCCGGCGGACGAGAAGTTCCTCGTGCCCGAAGAGGTCCGCATGCATTTCGGCGAGGCGGTCGCCGCACGGGGTGCCGCCGCGCGGAGCGCGTGGGAAGCCAAATTCGCCGACTACGCGAAGCAGCACCCCGAGCTGGCGGCACAAGTGCAGACGCTGCTGGCGGGCGAGCTGCCGGACGATTGGGACGCCGATCTGCCCAGCTTTGAGCCGGACGCCAAGGGCGCGGCGACGCGGATTACCTCAGGCCAGGTGCTCAACGCCCTGGCGGGACGGATCGGCTGGCTGCTGGGGGGTTCTGGCGACCTGGCCCCTTCGACGATGACCTTGCTCAAGGAGGAGAGCAGTCATGCGGCGGGCCACGCGGCCGGTCGCAACCTGCACTTCGGCATCCGCGAACATGGCATGGCCGCTTCGGCCAACGGTCTGGCCCTGGCCCGCTTGCGACCCTACGTGGCGACCTTCTTTGTGTTTACCGATTATCTGCGGCCGTCGATGCGGTTGGCGGCGATGATGCGGCTGCCGGTGCTCTACGTGCTCACGCACGATTCGATCGGCCTCGGTGAAGACGGACCGACGCATCAGCCAATCGAACACCTGGCCGCGGTGCGGGCGATTCCCCGCCTGATCACGATGCGACCGGGCGATGCCAACGAAGTCACCGAGGCTTATCGGGCGGTGCTGCCGATCGGCGATCGACCGACCGCCATGGTGCTCACGCGACAGGCCCTGCCGACGCTGGACCGCAGTCGTTACGCCAGTGCCGCCGGCGTCGCGCGGGGAGGCTACGTGTTGGCCGATGCCGCCGACGGAGCGCCGGAGGTGATTCTGATCGGCACCGGTAGCGAGCTGGCCATTGCCGTGGAGGCCTACGAGCAGCTGGCAGCCGACGGCGTGAAGGTCCGCCTGGTGAGCTTGCCGAGCTGGGAGTTGTTCGACGAGCAGGAGGCGGCCTATCACGATGAAGTGTTGCCGCCGAGCGTCACGGCGCGGGTCGCCGTCGAGGCGGGCATCGCGCAGGGTTGGGAGCGGTATCTCGGGCCGCTGAGCGCGCGGAAGGGCGAAGGCGGCCGCTTTTTGGGGCTGTCCGACTTCGGGGCCTCGGCGCCCTACCAGCAGCTCTACGAACATTTTGGCCTCACGCCGGCGGCGGTTGTGGCGGCCGCCCGCGACGCCCTGGGGCGTTAGCGCGATTCTCATCGCGGCTGGCAGCGGTTGTCCGCTGCGGGTTTCCGCCAAATCGCGCGGCGGGCCGTTTTCCACCTTGCAGGACGGGCGTGGGGCGGAATAATGCGCGCTGCTGGAATCCCGTAACGTGACGGCTCGTTCCGTGACGACACCGGACACGTTCTAACCTGACAGCGAGGTGGCCCGTGGCCAAGCGCGACAACCATTACGAGGCGGCCTTCGAGGATTACCTGCGGCAGGCGCGGGTGCCCTATGTGGCGGTCGACGAGGCCAAGCGGAGCCGCTTGGGCGAGGCCTCGCTCAAGAGCCTCGACTTCATTGTCTCGCCCGAGACGCGCACGTCGCCGCAGGAAGCGGCGCTGCCGCTGTTCGCCGACGATGACGACCTGCCACACGCGGCGACGGCGACCTGGCTGATCGACATCAAGGGCCGTCGCTTCCCGGCCGGTCGCGGGCGGCAATACTGGCGGAACTGGTCGACCCGGGACGACCTGGTCAGCCTTTGCCGCTGGCAGCAACTGTTCGCCCCCGCGGCGGCCGCCCTGTTTGTGTTCGCCTATCACGTCTGCGGCGACCGCGCGCCGCTCCCGGTCGAGCAGCTGCATCGCTTTCGCGGTCGGCTGTACGGCTACGTCGGCATTCGGCTGGCCGACTATCTCCGCTGGGCGCGGCCGATCTCGACGGCCTGGGACACCCTGGCCATGCCGACGCGGGCATTTCGCCAGCTGGCCGCGCCCGCCGCCGATTTTTTTGCCTCGACCGCCGCGGGCGCGCCCGCGGCCTGAGTCGAGGTCGCTTGCCAAAAGATCTCTGCTAAAAGATACCCAGTGCCGTAAGGCTGTAGCGGACCACCAGTCCGGCGGCCACCACGCTGACCATGCTCATTAGCTTGATCAGAATGTTCAGGCTCGGACCGCTGGTGTCCTTGAACGGATCGCCAACCGTGTCGCCGACGACCGCCGCCTTGTGGGCCTCGGTTCCCTTACCGCCGTGGGCTCCCGCTTCGATGAACTTCTTGGCGTTGTCCCAGGAGCCGCCCGCATTGGCCATGAAGATGGCCACGCAGAAGCCGCAGGTGAGCGTCCCGACCAACAGGCCCATCACGCCGCCCACGCCGAGCAGCAGTCCGGTCAACAGCGGCAGGATAAGTCCCAGCAGCGACGGCAGAATCATCTCTCGCTGGGCCGCCTTGGTACTGATCGCCACCGGCTCGGCATAGTCGGGCGTGTCGCTGCCGTCCATGATGCCGGGCTTTTCGCGGAACTGGCGACGGACCTCTTCAACCATGCCCTTGGCCGCGCGGCCGACCGCCTTCATCGTCATCGCGCAGAAGGCGAAGGTCGCCATGGCCCCCAGGAAGACGCCGATGAGCACCTTGGGGTTCATCAGGGTGGCGTCGTAGAAGTTCATGTAGTCGAGCAGCGTAGCGTCCTTGGTATTGATCAACTTGTCATTGGTTCCTGTGAGGCGCAGCGACTGCTCCTCTCGGTCGAGATCGAGAAATTCAGCCGGCACCGGCTCGCCGATGGGAACCTCCGTGATCGACTTGCCGTCGACTTCGTTGTCTTCGTCGCGGCGATCATCCGCCATCGCCAGGTAGGTATAGAACGAACCCTTGATGACATGTCCGTCCTCGTCTTCGACCTTCTCCTCGTACTTCACCGTGTAGACACCCGGCGCGATTTTGTACGGTTGATTCAGTTCGAGCGAATCTTCGCTGGCGACTGCCTTGCCCCAGTAGTCGTAGCCGATCCGCACCTCTTCGATGTAGGCGGCCATCAGGGCCAAGGCCGTCAGGGCCGCCGAGCCGATGGCAAAGCCTTTACCGGTCGCGGCGGTCGTGTTGCCGAGCGAATCGAGGGCGTCCGTCCGTTGGCGGACGATCGGCTCCAGGCCGGCCATTTCCGCGTTGCCGCCGGCGTTGTCGGCAATCGGACCGTAGGCGTCCGTGGCCAGCGTAATGCCCAGGGTGCTGAGCATGCCGACCGCGGCGATGCCGACTCCGTAGAGTCCCAGGGCAAAGTAGGTCACGTCCTGAAAGTTCCAGCCGTTGGCAAAGCCGAAGGCGGAAATCGTGCCGATGCAGACGATCACCACCGGCACCCAGACACTCATCATGCCATCGGCCACGCCGCCGATGATGATCGTGGCCGGGCCGGTCACCGCCTGATCGGCCAGCTTCTTGGTCGGGGTGAATTCGTCACTGGTGGCGTACTCCGTCCACTTGCCGATCAACCAGCCGGCCAATAGCCCGACGATGATACTGATCGACACGCCGGGCAACTGAAACCCGCCCAGGTCGTAAAAGGTTCCTTCGGTCTTCGGCATCAGCCAGGCCGACAGTCCGATCGCCGCGGCGATAATCAACACCGTGGAGAGATTAATTCCGCGGGCCAAAGCGGCGAGCAGATTCTTCTGCGAGGCCCCTTCTTCGGTGCGGACCATGTAGATGCCCGCGATCGAGAGCAGAATGCCCACACCGGCGATAATCATCGGCAGGAACAGGGCATTCATCTGGGCCACGTAGATCATCTCTTTCGTGACCTCGCCCTCGCCCGGCACCAGGGCTCCGGAGGCAAAGGCCGCCACACCCAGGGCCGCGGTGGCCAAGATCGAGCCGCAGTACGACTCGTAGAGGTCGGCCCCCATGCCGGCCACGTCGCCGACGTTGTCGCCCACGTTGTCGGCGATGGTCGCGGCGTTCCGCGGATCGTCTTCGGGAATGTTCTGCTCGACCTTACCGACCAGGTCGGCCCCGACGTCCGCCGCCTTCGTGAAGATACCGCCACCGACGCGGGCGAACAGCGCCTGGGCACTGGCCCCCATGCCGAAGCAGAGCATGGTCACCGTGATCTTGTCGAGTTCCTTGATGTCAAAGACCCAGCGTAGGACGAGAAACCAGAGCGTGATGTCCAACAGACCCAGGCCCACCACCGTCAGGCCCATCACGGCCCCCGAACGGAAGGCGACCTGCAGGCCCTGATTGAGCGACTTCTGGGCCCCCGCCGACGTGCGGCTGGAGGCCCAGGTGGCCGTCTTCATACCGTACCAACCGGCCAGACCCGAGAAGAAACCACCCGTCAAGAACGCGAACGGCACCCAACGACTCTGCACTTCCAGGCCAAAGGCTGCGATCGCCAGGAGCACGAAGATGACCACAAAGAACAGGGCCACCACTTTGTATTGTTGCGTGAGGTACGCGTTGGCCCCTTCGCGGACATAGCCCGCGATCTCGACCATGCGGGCATTTCCTTCGTCGGCCGCCATCATCTTCTTGTAGAAGAAGTAAGCCTGGACCAACGCCAGCAGCGACGCCCCGAAGGCGACGGCCCAAATCACATAGAACTGGGCGTCCGGATTGGCCGCGGCGGCCGCTGCGGTCGCGGTTGCGGGCGCCGCTTCTTCGTCATCCGCGGCGGCCGTGGCAATCGGGCCAAACAGCGCCGCGAGCATCAGCAAAACAACAAGAAACTTACTTCCGAGCCTGGGCCATACTTCGCTCATGTCTCTACACCTTCTCTCGTGTCAGGTTCTGTGTTCGATTCTGATCGCTTATGTCTTGGGGGGTCGGTCGAGCGCGCCGGAAAAGGACGCCGTGCGCGAGATGGCCGCGCGCGGTGCCAGGCCGCGAGGCAAGTGCGGCAAACGGAGAACGAAACGGGTTCGATCCAAGAGCTCGGCAACCGCAAAAAACTTGCTGGGGTAGGTTGGCGTCTCATCCGTGCGTCGCCCTCGAACCGGTTGGCACGTCGCCCAGCGCTGGCCGTGGCCAGGCGGCGGCGGGACACCAAGTCGAGGCAGCGAGTCGGCTCGCGCGGACGGTGGGAACGCCTCCCTTCCGCCGCATCAGGACGGGGCCCTTCCAAGGCCGTCAGATACCAAGAGAGGCGTTTTGCGCAGCCGACTTAAGCCACGGAGTCTAATGAATCCCGCGCCGCAGTGTCAACAATAGCCGGACATTACGCGCCGCCCGGCCAAGGCGAGGCCCAGCCAAGGTGAGGCCATTCCAGGCAGGTGAGGCCATTCCAGGTGAGGCCAGTCCAGGTGAGGCACGTCGAGGCGTGAGTTGGGGACGCCGAGGCACACCTCCGGCCCCGGCCGAATCGCCCTGCTCGGGGCCACGGGCCAATTGCTTGGACCGGCCCCCCGGGCCAACTATCCTGGAAAGCGGCAAGGTGCCCTCCGGCGAGCCGCCCACCGCGGTCCCGCCGCCGAGTCGCCCTACGCTCCCGCAATCTTCTGCCCCGAGGCAAACCGTCATGTCGCAATCCCTGAATTCGCCGTCCCTGAATTCGCAGTCCCTGAATTCCGGCGGCCTTCGCCCTGCCGTCGCCGGCCTGTCGATCGCGGTCCTGCTCGCCGCCACGTCGCTGATCTGCGGGTCGAATCCGGTCGTCGCCGAGCAACCCGAGCCACGTCCGCTGCCGGGGGCAGAAACGGTCGAGATGTTCCAGGCGATCGCCGACGGCAAGATCGACGTCAAGCTGACGGTGAAGAATGGTGAGGAGGCCCGCGTGGTCGCGCGGAACCTGACCGATCGCCCGCTCACAATCGAACCCCCTGACGGTTTCGCGGCGGTGCCGATTCTGGCCCAAAACCAGGGTGGCGGCGGCGACCTGGGGAACTTCAACCTGCCGCCCGAGAAGTTCGCCTCACAGAAGGTCGGCTTCGTCTGCCTGGAACATGGCAAGCCGAATCCGCGGCGCGACATGCAGTACGAGATCAAGCCGATCGACACGCTGACCGACGATCCCCGCGTGGTCACCCTGTTGGTCGAGCACGGCAACGGCCGCTGCTCGCACGCGGTGGCCCAGGCGGCCGCCTGGCACCTGCAGAACGGGATGAGTTGGCAGCAGCTCGCCGCCAAACGACGCACTCATCTGGGCGGAGGTAGCGAACCTTACTTCACCCCGCAGCAGTTGCGCGGTGCAGTCCAAATGGTGAACTATCTCGAGCGGACCGTCGACAAAGAAGCTGCGGAAGCGGAACCCGCCACCGTGCCGGAATCGACGCGACCATACCACCGCCGCTAAGCTTCGGCGAGCGGCATCTCGACCGCCGCCGGTCGTTGACGGAGCTCGGCCAGCAGGTTGCGGATCTCGCGCTGGTACGTGCGACGTTCCTCGTCCCAGTCGCTCGATTGCTCGTCGAGTTGTCGCGACAGTCGACCGAGCTCCTGCTCGCGGGTGGCCAGGCGGGCGGCCTGACGTTCGATCTCGTCGCTGCGCTGGGCGACCCACCGCACCAGCTCCTGTTTTTCCGCCTGCAACTTTCCGTGCTGCGATTCGAGTCGCGCCTCGGCCGCTTCCAGACGGGCCCGCTCCTCCCGCAAGGCCGTCTGCTCGAGCCGGAAGTGGTCCGCCATGCGGCCGCGGATCTGCTCGAGCTCGGCCACCAACTTCGGCTGCGGAATCACCCCCGTCAACTTGGCCCACAGCTCCTCGACGGCGACCCGCAGCTCGAGCGTCTCCTGGTGCACTTGGGCAACCCGCTCGGAGGCCTGACGTTGGGCCGCCTCACGGGCGTCGAGCTGCTCGCCGCGTCGCGAGAGGGCCTGGCTACGCTGCTGGGTTTGCTCTTCGTGTTGCCGCTCGGCCTCGGCGAGCTGCTGCCGACCGCTCCGCAAGTCATTCTCTTCACGTAGCTGGCGTGCCTGCCAGTGACGGATCTGCTGGTTGAGCTCTTGCTGACCTTCGGCCAGCAAGGCCTCGGCGTCGTCGATCAACCGCTGCCGGTCTTCCAGCTCGGCCAGCTTTTGCCGATTCTCCTGCTCGAATGTGTATTGCGAGGCCAAACGCAGCTTGGCCCGGGTCCGCTCGAACTCTTCCTCTTGAACCTGACGACGACGGGCCAGGGCGCGATGTTGTTGTCGAGCATGTTGATCGACTTCCAGCCGGCGACGCTCGAGCTTCTGTTGTTCGCGACGGAGCTGCGACTCGCGCTGCTGGCGGTCGCGACCCAAATCGCGAATCGCCGCCTCGGTCGCCCGTTCTTGCTCCGCGAGTCGCGCCTCGCGTTGGGCGAGCATCGCCTCGCGGCGGTCGAGCTCGGCCGTACGACGATCTTCGTGGTAGCGGGCCTGAGCCTCGTTGAAGGCCTGCTCCATGGCTTCGCGTCGATCGGCCAGTTCCCGTTCCGCGCGGGCGAGTGCCTCGGCACGGTCGTTGAGTTGGGCGTCGCGCTCCTGCAACCAGAGCCGGGCCTGCCGCAGGTGCTCGTCGCTCTCGGCCACCCGGGCGTTGAGCTGGGCCTCGCGTCGATCGAGCTCTTCGCGAACTTCGTCGAGGTGGCCGGCGATCTGTCCGCTTTGCAGACGTACCCGCTGAATTTCGCTGAGCGTGCGGCGAATCCGTTCCGGGTCGGTCGTAGAATTAGCGGCACTGCTCGTCGCCGGGCCCGACACGAGGGACGAGTCGGCAACGTCGGGCTGAGGCGCGTCGCTCGCGGGGGCGCGGCTCGGCACGTGCGCCGCATCGATTCGCTGTTCGAGCTCTTCCGTCTCGTCGCGCAGATACGAACGTCGCGTGCCCTGCGATCCGTCTGCTGGCGCTTGGGGCGACGTCTCGCCGTGCGCCTGGCGGTGCGTGGAAGAGGAATCGGAAGTCGACATGAAGCGATCCGTTCGGCTCGCTGCGGTGGTTGGGCGGAACCGCGCGGCCCGCAAACTCGAACCAACCCGCAGAGTCTCGCCAAACTACTTCATCGGCCAGGTGCCGCGCAGAATTGACCGCAATCCACTTCCGCGCGCGATGCGGGCGCAGGCAGTGACAGCATGAAGCCGGCGGTCGTGGCCACGCGCATCGGGTACGGTTGCGGCTGGCCAGCCGCGCGACCGTGAAGCAAAGCG
>QQVP01000040.1 GCA_003389215.1 Planctomycetota bacterium
GGCTTTGCTCCACGCTGCCTTCAGACGCCACGTCGCCATGACGCCCTTGCGCTTCGCTAATCCTTCACCTCCATCAAGTTGGATAAGGGACTTCCACCCTCAAGTTGGCAAACATGCCTGGCAAACATGAAAGAGCCCTGCCGCCAAAGGCGACAGGGCTCTTCTCTATGCCGAACCGCAGTCCTCGGCGACCGCTCGACGCGGTCGACGAGGCTCGGGTAAACTACTCGCAACCGCAAGTCGGGGTCGTTTCGCAGCCGCACGTGGGGGCCGTCTCACAACCGCAGGTCGACTCGCAACCGCAAACCGGCGTGCAGGTCTCGTAACCGCAAGGACGCTTGCAGGAACAGACCAGATCGCTCGGGCAGTGCTTGCAGGGGAACAGCACGCGGCGGTAGCGAACCTTCGTCACGCAGACCTTCTGCTTGCAACCGTGGCAATCGCGGACGCGCTTGGTGCGGGTCTTGCAGACCTTCTTCCAGTACTTCATCTTGCAGCACTTCTTGCAGCCGGTGTCGCAACCGCAAGTGGGCTCACAACCGCAGGTTTGCTCGGCGCCGCAGGTCGGCTCACAGCCGCAACCCGCCGAACCCATCATGATCTTCGAGGCGTAGCTGCTGGTGCTGAGGCAACAGCCGAGCACGAGTGTGGCGGCAAATAGTTTCCAGTTCATGGGTCTCTCTCCTCACTTTTCCTAAGACTCGTTTCGAGGCAACCGCGACGCAAGCCACATTCGTTTCTTTGTGGCAAACATCCCGCCAAGGCAAGGCGTCGCGTATGCCTGACCGTTACCTGTCTTCGATTTCGACACAACAGGCGTCGCTAGCTTGGTGAATCATCAAGATTTAGGTCCTTGGCGCCTATGCCCGTCCCCCGGGTCGTAACGGTCGTTACGGATGCGCCGGTTGTAGGTGCCCGCCGTCACACATCCGCTAAGCGAAGGCCGATGTTGCCTACGCAACGCTTCGCTATGCTGGGCGTTTGCTAAACTCGCAGCTCGACCGACACGCGATCGCCCTCCAATGATCGGTAGCTACCTCGGAGAATTCGCCGCCCTCGCTGCCGCGCTCGCCTGGGCCGTCGCGTCGCTGCTGTTTCGCCGCGCCGGAACGAGCGTCCCGCCACTGGTGCTCAATCTCTACAAGGGTCTGTTGGCGGCCGTCGTCTTGTCGGCTGTGCTGCTGCTCGGTCCTGGGTTTCCGCAGGGCATTGCCACCGGCGACTGGGCGATTCTCCTGGCCAGCGGGGCGATCGGCATCGGCATCGGCGACACCGCCTTCTTCGCGGCTCTGAATCGCCTGGGCGAACGCCGCACGGTGCTGATGGCCGAGACCCTGGCGCCGCCCATGGCCGCGGGCCTGGCGATCTTCGTGCTGGCTGAGTTTCTGGGGCCACTCGCCTTGGTCGGCATCGCGCTCACGTTGGGCGGCGTTGCTTGGGTGACCATTGAAGAAACGCCCACTTCTCAAACGACATCGCCACGAAACCGCGCGGCGGGCGTGGCGCTGGGCGTGTTGGCCGCACTCTGCCAGGCGGTGGGCGGCGTCCTCTCGCGGCTTGTGTTGGTCGAAACCGAAGCGGGTCCCTTGGCCAGCGCTGTGGTGCGCATCACCGGCGGCGTGGCGATGCTGCTCATCTGGATGCCTGCGGTCGGTCAGGCCTACCTGCCGGGGGCGCTCTGCGCGTGGCGTCCCTGGCGGGTGATCTTGCCGGCCACGCTGCTGGGCACCGTGCTCGGCATCTTTCTGCAGCAGACGGCCTTTGCCCACACCGAGGCAGGCATTGCCCAGACGTTGCTGGCGACCAGTTCCTTGTTTATTCTGCCGCTGGTGATGCTGCGGGGAGAGCGGGTGAGCCTGCGGGCGATTGTTGGTGCGGCCCTCGCCGTGATCGGGATCGCCTTGTTCTTTGCGGTCGAGTGAGAGGCGCCGACGACAGCATGAACGAGTACTCTCGCATTGGTCTGTTCTTTGCCATCGTCGTGGCGGGGTGGTTCGCTTCGCGACACTATCGTGAGCCAACTCGCAGAACGACCGTATGGAGTGCGGTAGCGCTCGCTGCGGGACTTGGATACCTCGTGGTGACCGGCTTGTACAAGGACTCTGCGAGGCCGACGATCTCGCATGGGCTGGCGGGTCACATTCTCCTCATCGCCGCTTGGCTCGCGGTACCCTTCGCCATCGGAGTTGCCGTTGAGCGGCATTTTACGCAGCGGCCCGCCTTGGCAGTTGCTCAGGTGTTGATGTTGCTCCTGCTCTTGTCGTTGACGCTGCTCACATCGATCACGGGATACCTACCGCCGCTTCCCAATGATGTGATCAGTGACGAGGTACGCGCGGTCATGATTAACCGCTTCGAGATCCTCCACATGATCGTGTTACCGAGCGCTATTGCCGTCCTTCTCGCGTTCTGGTGCTGGTCCTTCCGGAATCGCACCTAAGCCGCCCAGCCCGTCGTTCCGCGCATGAACAAAGATGTCACTGCCTACCTTGCCGACGTCCCGGCAGAACGCCAGTCGCACGTCACCCAGCTGCACGAGCTCATCGTCGGGCTCTATCCCAACGCGACGGTCGACATGAGCTATCGCATGCCGACCTACCGGGTGGGCGAGGGCTGGGTCGCGCTGGCCAATCAGAAGCGCTACGTCTCGCTCTACACCTGCGGCGAAGTCCACCTGGCCGCCTTCAAAAAGAAACACCCCGACATCAAGACCGGTAAAGGGTGCATCAATTTCAAGGAGTCCGATCGCCTGCCGATCACCGCGCTCAAGCAGGTCGTCCGGCACGCCATCGAGCATCCCAAAGGTTAGGTCCTCCGCACGGCGCGCGCGAACCTCCGCCTCCCGCGACGGCCAAGTCGGCAACGGACAACGACTTGGCGTGGCCCACGCCGCCACGTTGACGACGCCTCGCCCCCGGCCACGGCCGATAGCAATTCGCGAATCACCGGAATTCCGCGGCCCAGTCGACCTTCTCCCTCGACACACGGCGGGCGCCCTCGCCACGTATCTGGAAAAAACCGCGCCGCGCCGGTAGCATGAGGGACACGCACCCGATGCAACTCTCCCAGCCCAACTCGCCCCGCGTGACCGCGCTCCCCCGCGCGATCCGGCGCCCGCCCGATCTCGCCAGATTCTGAAACGGAAAGGATGGACCGATGCCGCTGTTTGAGGTCGAGACCGAGAACCACATCATCATCACCTGGGCCGAAGCCGACGAGGCAGCCACCGAAGTCGTCAAAGAGGCCTATCCGCGCGAGGAAGTCGTGCGTCTGACCAAGCGACCCCGCGATACCTGGGTCATTTCCAAGGGCGCGCTCGGCATCTCAAACGCCAGCTTCGACCCCTGCAATTCGGCACGCGACTGCCTGGCCGACGCCGCCGGCGACAAGGTCCACGCGATTCGCCTCTACATGCAGAAGACCGGTGCCGATCTCGAATCGGCCCGCAAGGTCATCGAGTCGAATATGGTCATGGGCTGGTAGCCCGACCGTGTCTTCGCGACGACCTGATTTCCGGCCGCTTGGGGCCCGAGGCCTTTGACAAGTGCCTCGTCGTGGGGCCGGCGCTTGCGTTTCGCTCCCGCGGCGGGGAAAATCAGGCAACTTCTTCCCCGGGCGCCTCCGAGGTTCGCCCGGGTCCTTCCCAGTTGACGGCTACGGAGAAAGCACCCATGCAGTTCACGAAGCGATCGCGCACCGCGACGACGATACTCCTCTCGCTGGCCCTTTTTTCCGCGTGGGAGGCCTACGCCGACCACCACAAGGGTCACAAGTCGTACACCGATCCCGAGAAGGCCGACGAGGACTTCGCCTATCAAGGTGAGTATCTCGGCGCGACCTCGCACGAAGGTGAAAAGAAGGTGCTGGCCGTTCAGATCATCGCCCTGGGCAATCACAAGTTCCGCGCACGCGGGTTCACGGGCGGTTTGCCGGGCGCCGGTTGGGACGGCGAGCAAGGCGAGCAGATCGAAGGGACGCTCGTCGATGGGTTCCTCACCTTCGCCAGTGACCACGGCACCGGCGTGGTGCGCGACGGCGCGATGGCGGTGATCGACGCCGAAGGAAACCAAATCGCGGTGCTCAAGAAAGTGCATCGCGAGAGCCCCACCCTGGGCATGAAGCCGCCCGAAGGCGCCGTCGTGCTGTTCGACGGCAGCGGCGTCGAGAACTGGGTTCGCCATCGCAAGGGCGGTCCCGCGGAGATGACCGAAGACGGCCTCCTCACGCAGGGCTCCAACAGCAAGCAGGAGTTCGGCGATCACACGTTGCACGTCGAATTTCGCTTGCCCTACATGCCGACCGCGCGAGGCCAGGCCCGCGGCAACAGCGGCTGCTACTTGCAAGGTCGCTACGAAGTGCAGATGCTCGACTCGTTCGGGCTCGAGGGTCTCGACAACGAATGTGGCGGGCTGTACAGCGTGAGCCGGCCGAGCGTGAACATGTGCTTTCCGCCGCTCTCGTGGCAAACCTACGACATCGACTTTACCGCGCCCCGCTTCGACGCCGACGGCAACAAAACGTCGAATGCCCGAATCACCGTCCGCCACAACGGGGTCGTAATTCACGACGACGTCGAGATTCCCCGTGGCACCCCGGCCGGCGTGGCGGGCGAGGGTCCGACTCGGGGCGTCGTCCATCTGCAGGATCACGGCAATCCGGTTCGCTATCGCAACATCTGGGTCGTCGAGAAGAAGTAGCTCGCCGCGGGCTACGAAATCGACCGCCTCGTTGATCTTTCTACTAGGGAGAGACCGCCGCTATGGCACATTCGCTCGAGGGACACGTCGCCCTGGTTACCGGCAGCACGACCGGTTTGGGCAAGGGCATCGCCCAGGCACTCGGCACCGCCGGTGCCAAGGTCGGCATCAACTACTTCAACAACACCGAGCGGGCCGAGAAGGCGCTGGCCGAGTTCGAGGCGCTTGGTGCCGAGGGGATGATTGTGCGAGGAGACGTCTCGACGCCGGACGGCGTGGCCGATGTCTGTGGTGCGGTGGCCAGCCAGTTCGGGCCGATCGACATCCTGGTGCCCAATGCCACGCCCGATCAACCCCACAAGCCGATCGAAGACTACGACTGGGAGTTCTACCAGCAGATGATCGACTTTTTCATCAAGAGTCCCTTCCTGCTGACCAAGGCCATCCTGCCCGGCATGAAGGAGAAGAAGTGGGGACGCATCATCAACATCACCAGCGAGGTCTATCACCGTAGTGTCGGCGAGTTCAGCGGTTACGTGGCCGCCAAGGGAGGGCAGATCGGCTGGTCACGCTCGATGGCCACGGAGCTGGCCCCCTTCGGCATTACGGTCAACACGGTCTCGCCCGGCTGGATTCCCACCGAGCGCCACGATAAGGATCCGCAAGAAGACAAGGACGCCTACTTCTCCACCATCCCCGCAGGCCGCTGGGGTACGCCGCAAGACGTCGGCGAAGCGGTGCGCTATTACGCCAGCGAAGAGGCCTCCTTCATCACCGGGCAGACCCTCTGCGTCAACGGCGGACTGAGTCCCTGGTAGAGTGGGTCTCTGGTCGAGTTAGCCCCCCCGTCGAGATAGCCCCCGTCGAGTTAGCCCGGGTAAATGGCGCGCTCGGAGACGGAGCCGCTCGCAAGTTCAGCGCCGTCCGCCGCAACGCGCGGCCATGCCTACCTCACGCGGATCGCGCAGCACGAAACGTTGCTCGAAAAGACTTGGGGCTCGACCGCCGGGAGAAAACCGCGGGGCGGTCGCAGGGCGCACGACCGAGCGTCGGTCGTACCGAGAAGATCGCGGCGAACTTAGTAGCCGGAGCTCGGATAGATCGTCGAACCGCCGGGGCTGCTGCTCGTGGCGGGCACGGTCGTTCCGCCAGTGCTGGGCAGTACGCCGCTACCGGCCGGGGGCGGGGCGTAACCGCCTGAACTCGTGCTGCTGTTCGGATCGCGACTCGTGGTCGGGGCGCTGCTCGCGGGACTGCTGCCCGTCGGGCTGCTTCCCGTCGACGCGTATCCCGGCAGACCCGTCGTGCTTCCCGGCTGCCAGGGCTGGCTGCTCGAGGGGGCTGCCGAGGTACTCGTCGCCGGCGTGCCGCTGGTCGGCGTGGCGGTCGACGCACCGAAAGGACTCGTCGATTGCGGACTGGACGACGGGGGCGGGCTGTACGACGAGGGGCTGCCGCTGGTGGTCGCGGGAGCCGAGGCAAATCGATCTCCGCCAGGCGGCGCGTAGCTGCTGCCGCTCGTCGGAGTCGCCGAGGCGGTCGAGGCGGTCGAACCGCCGTAGCTGCTACCCGCGCTCGTGCTCGTCGTCGGAGTGCCCGTCGTTGGAGTTCCCGTCGCAGGATAGGGCGAGCTGCTCGCCGAACTGGTCGACGGCGAGTAACCCGTCCTCCCAGAACCGGCAGCGTAGCTGCTGCCGGTGCCGGAAGTCGCAGGGCTACTCGTGCTGCCGTACGGTCCGCTTGCCGCCCCTGGCGACGACCCAGGATACGTGCTGTTGTACGGCCCCGACTGCGGAGCCATGGAACCAGTCCCAGCCGGGGGCGTGCCCTGATCATAACCACCGTAAGGCGAGGGGCCTCCCGCCGGAGCCGTGCCGTAAGGCGAGGAGCCGGACGGGCCGCTAGGGTAGGGCGTCGAAGTCGACGGATAGGAGGCCGGCGTGGCATAGCCGCCGCCGCTCGACGGATAACCGCCACTCGTTCCGCCGGTGTAGCCGCCCGCGTTGTAGCCGGCCGGGCTACCCCCGTAAGGAGTCGCCGCAGGCGCAGCCGAGTAGCCGCCGGGCGAAGCCCCGTAGCTGGGAGCCGAAGCGACCGACGAGTATCCGCCGTAGCCGCCGGTGCCCTGCGGGGCGGTGCCAGGATAAGGTGTCGCGGGGCCTCCGCCGTTGAAGCCCGGCGCCGATCCGCCATAGGCCGAGCCGGCGTAGGCGCTCGGGGTTGGCGTGCTGTTGTCGGCAGAACGCCACCAGTCCCAGCGGGGCAGTCCCCAGCCGCTGCTGCAGCCAACCAACACGGTCAGTGGCAGCGAGGCAATCAATAGTCGCCCGAATGTGTTTCGCATTTCAATCTCGTCCTTGATTTTGAAATGAGTAGGAGAAGTGCTTCGTATTTAGCCACTCACTTGTCTTCGGAAGCCACATGTCCGGAAGACTACGAAAATCGGCAAACTTTGCCCCAATTCGTCGATCGGCGCAAGCTGAATACGGGGAGCGGATTATAGAATCGCGCAAGTCAACGTCAATAGCACCTTCGCACAGCACGACTTGCCATCGTTCGACGCATTGCGCACCGCGCGCAGCGCTAGCGGAGACGTAGACCTCGCTAGCAACGCCGCGACCGAAAGCAAGTCGGCTGCCGGCGTGCGACGATCGACCATCCGATCGGACAACAAGACGATCGGGCGCGACTGTCGCCCTTACCCCTTGGCGGCCCCTTACCCCTTGGCGGACGCGTAGCGCTCGCCGACGGCGTTCCAGTCGATGACGTTGAAAAAGGCCGAAATGTAGTCGGGTCGGCGATTCTGATAGTTGAGATAGTACGCGTGTTCCCACACGTCGAGGCCCAGGATGGGCGTGCGATCCGACATCAGCGGCGTGTCCTGATTGGGCGTGCTCTCGACGACCAGCTTGCCGCCGCTATCGACCGACAGCCACGCCCAGCCGCTGCCGAATCGCGTCGCCGCTGCGTTGCTGAAGTCGCCCTTGAACTTCTCGAAGCCGCCCAGCTCTGACCCGATGGCGTCGGCCAGCGGCCCACTCGGCTCGCCGCCGCCCGAGCCGCTCATCACCGTCCAGAACAGCGAATGATTGGCATGACCGCCGCCGTTGTTCCGCACTGCCATGCGAATGTTCTCCGGCACCGACTCGATGCCGGCCACCAGCTCTTCGATGTTCTTGCTCTCCAGATCGCTGCCCGCGATCGCATCGTTGACCTTCGTGATGTAGGCGTTGTGGTGCTTGGTGTGATGGATCTCCATGGTCCGCGCGTCGATATGTGGCTCGAGCGCGTCGTAGGCATAGGGCAATTCGGGCAGCGTATAGGCCATGTTCGTTCCCCTTCTGGTGCGTCGACAAAGAAAGTGGAGCTCGCCGGCCGGGCAAGGACCGCGAACGACCGCGTCCGAACGGCGAGTTACTCAACATAATGCATTGCCGGAAGGGTGCCAACCGCCTCGACCTGGCGGGCTGCATCGAGCGATCCCGCCCGCGTGCCTGCGACTTCCGCCAACGCAACCGAGGAGACCTAGGCCAGCATCGACTTTGCCAACTTGGTCGCCGTGGCGAGGGCCTCGGGCAACTTCTCGGGAAGCTTGCCGCCGGCCTGGGCCATCGATGGCTTGCCCCCGCCGCTGCCGCCGACGACCTTGGCCACGTCGCGCACCCAATTGCCCGCGTGCATGCCGGCCGACTCCATGTCCCGGCTCACGCCCGCCACGACGACGACCTTGCTCTCGTCGGCACGGCTGGCCAACAGCACCGCCACAGGGTCGTCCGATCGCCGCAGCTGATCGATCAATTGCCGCATCCGATGGGCGTCGAGCCCTGGTGTCTCCGCCACGATCAGTTTGCCGTTTCCGAGCGCTACCGCGTCGGACCACAGCGAGTCGATCGAGATGTCCGCCGTGCTGGCCTGGCTGGCAGCCCGCTCCCGCAGGTCGTTAAGTTCGCCCACCAGCGCCGCGGCCCGCTGCGGAACCTCGGTCGGGGCCAGCTTCAGCGTGGCCGCGGCCGCCTGCAAGAGTTGCTTCGGGCTGGCCGTCTGGGCGTCGGCCGCCTTCAGGTCGACCAACTCCGCCTGCTTGCCACCGCCGAGTTGTCTCTTCAGATCGCGGACCATGCGGGCCAGCGCCTCGACGGCTGCCGGGACCTGCGCCGTTTCGACCTCGAGCACCTTGGCCGTTTCGGACAGGGCCGCGACCGTCTCCTCGGCGTGTTGCTGGGCCCGCTCGCCGGTGAGCGCCACGATCCGCCGCGTCCCGGCCGAGACGCTCTCTTCGGCCACGATCTCGAACGCCTGAACCTCGCCCGTGTTGTCCAGGTGGGTACCGCCGCAGAGTTCGCGACTGAAGTCGCCCATCGAGATCATCCGCACCGGATCGGGGTACTTCTCGCCGAAGAGCATCATGGCGCCCGCCTCACGGGCCTCGGCCAACGGCAGCACCTGGGCGGTCACCGCGGCCCGCTCGTCGATACGACTGAGGACATCGCCCTCGATCGCCGCAAGCTGCTCGCGCGACACCGCCGCCGGATTGGTGAAGTCGAAGCGGAGCCAGTCGCCGTCGACCTTCGAGCCTTGCTGCTGGGCGTGGCGGCCAAGATTCTTCTGCAAGGCGTGGTGCAGAATGTGCGTCGCCGAGTGAGCCCGACGGATCGCCATGCGGCGATCCGGATCAACCCGCGCCGTGACGGTCGCGCCGCTGGTGAGCGTCCCTTCGGTCAGATGACCGTAGTGAATCAACAGGTCGTCGTCCTTTTGCGTGTCGGACACCTCGAAGCGAAACCCGTCGCCGAAGATCGTACCCGAGTCGCCCACCTGGCCGCCGCTCTCGCCGTAGAAGGGCGTTCGATCGAGCACCAGCCGCACGGCCGCCTCGTGACCGACCTCTTCGAGCTGATCACAGAGTTGATCGCCGGCGATGATTCCTTTGACTTCGGCCTCCGCCTCGGTCGTTTCGTAGCCGAGAAACTCGGTGACATGCACCGCGCGTTTCAGGGCTTCGACCGGACCGGTGGCAAAGAGCTCGCTGCGGCCCGCGCCGGACACTTCGCCGTGCGCCTCCATCGCCTTCTGATAGCCGTCCCAGTCGAAGGTGAAGTTGTGCTCGGCCGCAATCGAGGCGAACAACTCGGCCGGCACACCATAGGTCTGGTAGAGCTTGGCCGCCTCTTCGCCGTTGACCACCGCCCGATTCTCGCCCTTCATGTCGGCAAAGATCTGCTCGATCCGAGCCAGGCCGTCGTCGATCGTGGCGAAGAAATTGCTTTCCTCGTTGCGAATCACTTCCGCCACGCGGTCGCTCGTTTCGGCCAACTCGGGGTAGGGTGTCGCCATCGCCTCGACGACCGCCGGCACGATGCGAAACAGAAACGGCTCGGCCAGACCCATCTGATGCCCATCCAACACGGCCCGCCGCAGCAACCGCTTGATGACGTAGCGCTCTTTGTTTGGCCCCGGATAGACATTCTCGTGCACCGCAAAGGTGCAAGCCCGCACGTGATCGGTGATCCGCCGCAGGCGTCGGCCGTTTTCCGAGTCGGGCTCGTACGCGACCGAGCAACACTCGGCGGCCGCCTCGACGATCGGCCGCAAGATGTCGATGTGGTAGTTGGTCGACTCGCCCTGCAACGTCGCCGCGGTGCGTTCCAGTCCCATGCCGGTATCGATGTTCTTGCTGGGAAGCGGACGCAGATTATCGGGCGGATCGCCCACACGATTGAACTGCGTGAAGACCAGGTTCCAGATCTCCACCGACTCGCCGCCGTCGGTGTGGTAGAAGATCTCGCTACAGGGGCCGCACACCCCATCGGGACCCTGGCTGGGGGCGCTGGCCGGCCAAAAATTCTCGTCTTCGTCGAGCCGTTCGATGCGGCTGTCGGGCAACTTGATGTCGCTCTGCCAGATCCCGGCCGCCTCGTCGTCGTCGTGATAGACCGAGACCGTCAGCCGATCGGGATCGATTCCCAGCCACTTCTTGTCGGTGAGAAACTCCCAGGCCCAGTTGATCGCCTCGCGCTTGAAGTAGTCGCCGAAGCTGAAGTTGCCGAGCATCTCGAAAAAGGTGTGGTGAAACGCGGTGCGGCCGACGTTTTCGATGTCGCCCGTGCGCAGGCATTTCTGGCACGTCGTGGCCCGCGTGAACTCGAGCTTTACCTTGCCGAGGAAATGCGGCTTGAACTGATTCATGCCGGCCGGCGTGAACAGCACCGACGGATCCCAGGTCGGCACCAACACGTCACTCTGCCGCCGGGCGTGGCCCTTCGTCTCGAAAAAGCTGAGGTACTTTTCGCGCAGTTCGTCGGTGTTCATGGCTTGCTTGCCCAGCACTCAACTCGAAAGACAGGTCAAACCGACCATGATATCCGCTGTGGCAAGCGGCCACGAGAGGGGAATTGCCGCCGGCGCGAATGCGAGAGCGACCGGCGGAAGACGTCGTGGGCGGTGCGCCTTTCGGCGTTACTCACCGGCAGCCGCGTCCTGATCTTCCTTCGCCGCTACGGCCACGCCAACGACCACACGCTCGAAGCCGCCGGTCGACGTCGGCTTACGAATGTACAACTCGACGGGGCCCTCTCGCGAATCGACGACCTCGCGAAAGTTGGCCGGCATCGCGATCTCCGATCCTCGGAGTCCCGCCAGACTCCGACCGGCCGCCTCGCGAATCAGCGTGCCCGGCTCGATTCCCGCCGCGGCCGCCGGCGAGTCCGGGTCGACTTGGGTCACCTCCAGGCAATGGCTCGGCAAGGTGTCTTCCAGGAAGCTGACCATGGCGGGCACGGCCCGCGGGTAATCGACGTGCGCACCTCGCCAGGCGGGTCGCGGGGCGGTGACAACCTGCTGGCCGTCGACCGGAAACTTGTTCAATTGAACCGGTCGCTGCAGCGATCGCGGTCCCTGCGGCGTACGGGTCACGAAGCGCACCAGCACCGACTCGCCCGGCGCGCGACGACCGATGGCCATCATCAAGTCGCCCGGGGCGTAGAGACGCCGCCCGTCGACGTGGGTAATGACGTCGCCGGCGTCGAGCACGCGATTGGCCGGCACCTGATCGACGACGCTGGTGACCAACACGCCCGGCGGTTCGGCACCATTGGCGACGAACTCGCTGCGCGGCTTCACCCCCAACAGACCGTATTCGACCTCGCGTCCCTCGCGCAGCGCGGCCAGGGCCCGCTGAAACACCGCGTCGCAGGCAATCGCATAGCCGGCGGGCGTTTCGTATCCGGCCGTGGCGGCGACCGAAGTGGTGAGCCCGACCATCTCGCCCTGCAGATTGATCAAGGCCCCGCCGCTGGTGCCGAGATTCAACTTGGCGTCGGTCTGAATCAGGCCTCCGTAATGCTGTAGCCGCTCGGTCTGTTCACGGCTGGTGGCGCTCACCCGGCGATTGATGTTCGAGACAATTCCCCAACTGGCGCTCACCTCGCCGTCGCGGGCAATCGCGTAGGGATTGCCCAGGGCGATCACGATTTGCCCCTTCTTCACTTCCTGGTCGGCGTCGGCAAACTTGATCGGCTCCAGTTTCGGGGCGGCACTCTCCTGCGCGTCGATCTCCAGCACCGCCAGATCGCTGCGCGGATCGGCGGCCTTGACCTTGCAGAGCAGCCATTGCTGGTGACCCGCCACGCGAATGAAGGTATCCCAGCTCGGCCCCGCCTGGTTCGAGGCGTCCTCGTCGTCGCCCAGCACGACGTGATGATTCGTGAGGATCAACCGCTCGCCAATCGCCACGCCGGTACCGAATCGGTCGGGCACGTCCGCCAGCTCGGGCCGGGGCGGAGACGGTCCCGATCGTGCGCGGCCGAATCCGCCGACGTAACGCCGCCGGCCGGTCTGGCCAAAGATGCCGATCGCCACGACCGACTGTTGCGAGCGCTCGATCGCCTCGATGAGCAACTTCTCCATGGCCATGGCCGCGGCCAGCGCGCCGGGCTCCTGGGCCCGCACCGGCAGGGCGACCGCCAGCAGCAAGAGGGTCAGCACCAAGACGAAACAGAATCGGATCGACGAGCGGTAGCGCAACCAGCGCGGGGCGACGCGGCACATAACGGGACTCCGATGCGAGTCAAAAAAAGCGGATGTCCAATTCTAGCATTGGACATCCGCGGTGTGTGCCAAGTCTAACGCCTGGGGGCGAATTTGCCCAGACGAACGTGATCCTGCGGCCGCAAGTAACGGGCTGTCAGACCGCCGAGAGTTTTTCCTCTTCGCGATCGCTTTCGGCCTCTTTGGCGTCGGCCGGCTTTTCTTCGGCCAGCACGTCGGCAAAGCCGCCGACCTCGAGCACCTCTTGGCGGAGCTTTTCGGTCAGCTCCTTATTCTCCTTGAGATACTGACGCACCTTTTCGCGACCCTGGCCGAGCTGATCGTCGCCATAGCGGAACCAGGCTCCGCTTCGTACGACGATGCGGTTGGCCATTGCCAAGTCGAGAATGTCGCCTTCGTAGCTGATGCCGCCATCGTGCATCATGTCGAATTCAGCGACGCGGAAGGGCGGGGCGACCTTGTTCTTGACCACCTTCGCCCGTACCCGCTGACCGACGACTTCTTCGCCGTCCTTAATCTGACCGATGCGGCGGACGTCGATGCGGCTCGAGGAATAGAACTTCAGAGCCCGACCGCCGGGCGTCGTTTCAGGGCTGCCGAACATGACGCCGATCTTCTCGCGAATCTGGTTGATGAAGATCACGCAGGTCTTGCTCTTGGCGATCGCCCCGGTGAGCTTTCGCAGCGACTGGCTCATCAGGCGGGCCTGCAAACCGACGTGCGAATCGCCGATTTCGCCTTCGAGCTCCTTTTGCGGAACCAGGGCCGCCACGGAGTCGACGACAACGACGTCGACGGCGTTCGAGCGCACCAACATCTCGCAGATGTGCATCGCCTGTTCGCCGTGATTCGGCTGACTCACCAGCAAGGTATCGAGCTCGACGCCCAGCTTCTTAGCCCAGGTGGGGTCGAGCGCGTGCTCGGCATCGATAAACGCGGCAATGCCGCCGGCGGCTTGCGCCTGGGCAACCACGTGCAGGGCCAGCGTCGTCTTGCCGCTCGACTCGGGCCCGAACATCTCGACGACGCGGCCGCACGGCACGCCCTGGCCCCCCAGGGCCATGTCGAGCGAGAGGCAGCCGGTCGAGATGCCCTTGATGCGACCCCGCTGATTGGCCCCCAAGGGCATGATCGAACCCTCGCCAAATTCGCGTTCGATCTCCTGAATGGTCGACTTCAGCTGAGGATTGTCGCTGAAGACGCCATTGCCCGCGTCGTCGCCGCGCTTACGCGACTTTTTCGTCGATTTCTTGGCCATAGAGGTCCTCGATCGGCTCGCAGCAGCCGTTTGGGCAGAGGAGGGCGGCGCCGCGCCGGTGCGCGAGCTGGCCGTCTCCGATTTCGCAGTTCCGTCCGATTTCGCAGTTCCGTTGGACTTCGTGGTCGATTTCTTGGCCGCGGACGTGGTGGTAACCATCGCAAGAACCCTTGTCACAAAGAGCAGAACGTTCTCGCGAGTGGTGAAAGCCAAGCCTCGGCTTCCCAGGAGTTCACCCGCGGGATCTAAACGTCTGGACACATACTATATCGACGTTCAGTATCGCTCGCAATAGCCCTTCGTGAGATTCTCGCCACCCGTACGCTAGCGAAGCTCACCGCGCCGCATTGTAGCAAAATCGCACCTGGCGGCGAGGCACACACCGCGGCGGGCACCCGCCCCATTCGCCACCCGCCGCCCGTCACGTCCTCCGCAAGCGCTCCGCTTTACCCCAGCCGCACAACACCAACGTGCAGATGACCAGCTCAGAGAGCGCGACGCGAGCGTGCCGCCTAACTGCGACCCTGTAGTGCGGCCCGTCCCAGCACCTCATAAGTCGGGCCCGATGATTCGAGCCGGCTGGAAAAGGCGACCACCTCGGCGACACGCATCCGTCCCGCCTCGAATTCGACCTCCTGTTCGATCAGCCCGCCCAGTTCGTCGACGCCGAAAGGGCTCCGCCGCACACGACCGAGCGTGATGTGCGGCTGAAAGCGACGTCGCTCGCTGCGAAACCCCAGCTTCGCCAGCGACCGCTCCAGGGCATCGTGCAACTCGACGAAGGCGTCGAGCCCCTCGCCCACGCCCAGCCAGACGGTGCGGGGTCGTGTCGCCGCAGGAAAAGCGCCCGCCCCGCGAACCTCGATCTCGAAACTCGCCAGCCCCTCGACCGCCTGCCGCATCGCCCGACAGACGTGGGGAATCTCGCGACTCGGCACGTCGCCCAGAAACTTGAGCGTCCAGTGCAGTTCGGCGGCGCCGACCCATTTCACGTTGGCCGGCGTATCGCGAAGCCGCTCGATCAGGTCGACCGCCGCCAGGCGTACCACGTTCGGCAGTTCAACGGCGATAAAGGTCCGCAGGGTGGCCATCGTGCCAACTCGCGTTGTCAGTTCGCCGTCGTCGCGCTTCATGCGTCTCGCGCGCCGGACAGCTTCAATACCCCGGATCGGAGCCTAGAAGTTGAGCATCTTGCGATATTCGTCGAGCCGCTTGTCGAGGTCAGCCCGCTCGATGCCCTTCATCCGCTCGAGGCTAAAATCTTCCACGTTGAAGCTGGCCACCACGACGCCGTAGGCCATCGCCTCCTTGAGCGTCTTGGGCTCGAAGTTGCCTTGCTCGGCCAGATAGCCGAGCATGCCGCCGCCGAAGCTGTCGCCCGCACCCGTCGGATCGACCACCTGGGGCGTCGGATAGGCCGGCATGACGTAGGTCTCGTGCTCGCTGAAGAACATCGCCCCGTGTTCGCCCTTTTTGATGATCACGAACTTCGGGCCCATCTCGCGAACCTGGTGACCGGCGCGGACCAGGTTGTCGTCGCCGGTGAGGAACTTCGCCTCCTGGTCGTTCATCACCAGTCCGTCGATCCGCTGCAGCAGTTCCATCAGCTCGTCGCGGGCGATCTCGATCCAGAGGTCCATCGTATCGGCCACCACCAGTTTCGGCCCATGCACCTGGTCGAGCACCTTCATTTGGACCTTCGGGGCGCCGTTGGCCAGAAAGAGAAATTCACAACGCGTAAACGCCTCGGGCAACTTGGGGTCGAACGTCTCGAAGACATTCAGATGCACCTCGAGCGTGTCGCGGTCGTTCATGTTCGGGTGATACTTGCCCCGCCAACGAAAGGTCTTGGCTCCCTCAACGACTTCCAGCCCGCTGGTGTCGATGCCGCGCTTCTCGAGCAACTCGGTGTGCTCGCCGGGCCAATCCTCGCCGACGACCCCGACCAGTCGCACGTTGGAAAAATAGCTGGCCGCATATGAGAAGTAGACGGCCGAGCCGCCGAGCACATTGTCCCGCTTCTCCTGCGGGGTCTCGACACTGTCGAGGGCAACCGATCCGACAACCAAGAGGGGCATGATGTTCGTTCCCGGGTGAGTTCTGCGAAGTCGCCGGCGCCGCGGCGCAAACCGCAATTATGGCGCCCGGGGCAAATTTCGCAAGAACCGAGACGGCGCCACTCGAGACAGCGTCACGCGAAACGGGGCCGTCAAAGAACCAAGAACCAGGACCGGCCCGCGTTGGCTACTTCTTCTGCAACTGCTGCTTCTGCACTTTGGCCCAGGTGTCTTTGAGCGACACGGTGCGATTGAGCACCAGCCGGTCGGGCCGCGAGTCGACCGAGTCGACGCAAAAGTAGCCCGTGCGTTCCAGCTGGAAACGCGCTCCCGGCTCGGCCGAGGCCAGCGAAGGTTCGACCATCGCGCCCGAGAGGACTTCGATCGACTGCGGATTCAGATGGTCGGTCCAGTCCTGCCCCTCGGCAACTTCGTTCGGGTCGGGCACGGCGAAGAGATGATCGTAGAGTCGCACCTCGGCCTGCACCGCGTGCTCGGCCGACACCCAGTGGATCGTGCCTTTTACCTTGCGACCGTCGGGGGCATTGCCGCCCCGCGTGGCCGGGTCGTAGGTACAGCGGATCTCGGTGATCCGGCCGTCCGCGTCTTTCACCACGTCGGTACAGGTGACAAAGTAGGCGTAGCGGAGCCGCACTTCGCGACCGGGGGCCAGGCGGAAGAACTTCTTCGGGGCATCCTCCATGAAGTCGGTCTCTTCGATGTACAACACCCGCGAGAACGGAACGGGGCGCGTGCCGGCCGACTCGTCTTCGGGATTGTTCACCGCCTCGAGCTCTTCCGACTCGCCTTCGGGATAGTTCTCGATGACCACCCGCAGCGGTCGCAACACGCCCATCACCCGTGGTGCGTGGCGATTGAGATCCTCGCGCACGCTGTTCTCGAGCTGCACCACGTCGATCGTGCTGTTGAACTTGGCCACGCCGATCAGGTCGCAGAAGTTGCGAATCGCCGCCGGCGTGTAACCGCGTCGCCGCAGTCCGCAAATCGTGGGCATCCGCGGATCGTCCCACCCGCTCACCAGGCCTTCTGCCACCAGCTGCAGCAGTCGCCGTTTGCTCATCACCGTATAGGTCAGATTCAAACGGGCAAACTCGATCTGCTGCGGGTGATAGATCTCCAAGGCATCGAGATACCAGTCGTACAGCGGGCGGTGGTTCTCGAATTCCAGCGTGCAGATCGAATGGGTGATGCCCTCGATCGAATCAGATTGCCCGTGGGTAAAGTCGTACATCGGGTAGATGCACCACGCGTCGCCGGTGCGATGGTGCGTCGCGTGCAGGATGCGGTACATCACCGGGTCGCGGAGATTCAAGTTGGCGGCGGCCATGTCGATCTTGGCCCGCAGCGTCCGCGAGCCGTCGGGAAACTCGCCCGCCTTCATCCGCGCAAACAGGTCGAGATTCTCCTCGACCGAACGATCGCGATAGGGGCTCTCACGGCCCGGCTCGGTGAGCGTGCCACGATGCTCGCGCATCTCGTCAAAGGAGAGATCGCAGACGAAGGCCTTGCCATCCTGAATCAGCTTGAGGGCCCACTCGTAGAGTTGCCCGAAATAGTCGGAGGCGAACAGTGCCGCCTCGCCCCAGTCGAAGCCGAGCCAGCGGACGTCCTCCTCGATGGCGCGGACGTATTCGTCCTCTTCCTTCGTGGGGTTCGTGTCGTCGAAACGCAGATTGCACTTGCCGCCGTACTTCGCCGCCAGGCCAAAGTTCAGGCAGATGCTCTTGGCATGGCCGATGTGCAGATAGCCGTTCGGCTCGGGCGGGAACCGCGTCTGCACCCTGCCGCCGAAGCGACCGCTCGCTTCGTGTTCGGCAATGATCTGCTCGATGAAATTCAGCCGGCCGGCCGATTCTTCGCTGGCCATCCGTGTCCACTTCCTTCGCAAGTCGATGACGGCGGACTGCAACCCAATCGCCGTGAGGCGGAAACCCGTCGCCGCAAGAAAGCCTCAGATTATAACGCCCGGCGTCCATTCCCGGCAGAGCGAAGCGCGGCAGCGGCTCCGGGCCTACGTGCCCGCCGCCGCCTTGGTCAGGGCCAGCTCGATGCGACGCAGCACCGCGTCGCGCCCCAGAATCGCCAACGTCTCGAATAGCCCAAAGCCCTTGGCCTTGCCGGTCACCGCCAGGCGGATCGGATGAACCAGGTCGCCGATCTTGATGCCCCGCTCCTCGACAAAGGCGCGCAGACAGGCCTCGGTCGCCTCGGCGTCGAACGGATCGACGTCGCCCAGCCGCGTGGCAAAGTCGCGAAGTAGGGCCTGGGCCTCGTCCGCACCGAGTCGCTTGGCGAAGGCCTTCTCGTCGTACACGAGCGCGTCGTCCGCCAGGAAGAAGTCATCGAAGTCGAGAATGTCACCCGCCACGCGGATGCGATCGCCGGCCGCCTCGAGCACCGCCGCGATGCGCGGATCGGACTCCGCTTCGTCCGACGACGCCGCGAGCAGCCCGGCACCGACCAGAAACGGCCGCGCGAGCTCGACCTTGCGGTCGATCGACAGCCGCTGCATGTAACGGTCCTGCACCGCCATCAGCTTGTTGGGGTCGAAGCTGGCGGGGGCCTTGTTCACCCGCTCGAGCGTAAAGGCCTCGATCATCGCCTCCCGCGAAAAATCCTCGGTGCGATCGTCGAGCGACCAGCCCAAAAGCAACAGATAATTCACGATCGCCTCGGGCAAGTAGCCGACCGCCTCGTAGAAGTCGGTCACCACGGGGTTGAACACGTCTTCGGACGTCTCGAGGCCGAGCCGCTCTGCAATCGCCAGACCGTGATTGTAGAGTGCGGCGAACTCCGGATTCTTGATGTACTTGGGAATCTTCCGCTTGCTCATCTTCGTTTTGCTGCCGGGCTCGGCCACGTACGGCAGATGAGCAAACCGTGGCAGCTCGTAGCCGAGCGACTCGGCGATGAACAGCTGTCGCGGCGTGTTCGAGAGATGTTCCTCGGCGCGAATCACGTGGGTGATCTGGTGATCGTGCTCGTCGACCACCGTGGCCAGGTGATAGAGACACGATCCGTCGGCCCGCTGGATGACGTGGTCCTGCTCGTCGGCCCAGTTGAACTCGACGCGGCCGCGCACGAGGTCGTCAATAACCAAGGTGCCCTCGTGAGGCGTTTTCAGTCGCACGACCGCCTGGCGTCCCTCCGCCTCGAACTGTGCCGCCTGGGCGTCGGTCTCGGCCATCCAGCGACGACTGTAGACGAACGACTTCTTGGCCGCCTGGGCCGCTTCCCGCTCGGCCTGAATCTCCTCGGTGCGGGCATAGTCGCGATAGGCGAAGCCGCCGGCCAGCAGCTGTTCGACCGCCGCGGCATAGGCCTCGGTTCGCTGCGACTGATGATAGGGTCCGTGCGGACCGCCGACTTCGGGGCCTTCGTCCCAATCGATGCCCAGCCACTTCAAGCCGGCGAGAATGGGGGCCAGGGCCTCGTCGACGTTCCGTTGCTGGTCGGTGTCGTCGATACGGAGCACGAACTGACCGCCGTGGTGACGGGCGAAGAGCCAGTTGAACAGCGCCGAACGGACGCCGCCAATGTGCAGGTAACCGGTCGGACTGGGCGCGAAGCGGGTGCGGACCATCGAGACAACGTCGTACGAGCGGGGCAGGGGCGTGACCGTCTGGCAGCAAGGTCTATCGAGACCTCGCTTGCGCCCCAACCATACGCTCTCGCAGATCGTTTCGCCAGACCGCGTCGCACCGGTCGCGGTGCTAGGCCGCCTCGCGCTGGCGGGCCTTCAGCTTGCGGAGCTTCTTGCGTTGCGCCTTGGAGAGTTTCTGCGGAGCGCCGTCGGACTCCGCTTCCAGTTCGCGCTCCAGCTCGGCCAGCTCGGCACCGCGGGGGCGAATCTTGCGATTCTTGCGGCGAGAGTCGCGATCTTCGTATTCCTCCTGCACGCGTTCGGCCGCTTCGCGACGACGCTTCGACCGCGCGCCGGCCGACTCGCTCTCCAGGTCGGTGCGCATCTTCGGAGCCGGCGGCGAGGCGTGCGCCCCGTGGACGCCTTCACCCGTGGACTCGTCCTCTTGCTCGCCGGCGTCCGCGTCGTCCGCGATGCTCGCTTTGTCACTCTTGCGGGCCACCAGACCCTGAATGTCGCGAAGCACGTGTCGGGCGAACAGCAGGATGCTGGTGAGCAGCAGCAGGTGCCCCGCCAACTGACAACCGATCGTCAGTTGCACGCGTTCGATGGCCGCCGCCGTGCCCACGACGAGCGCCTCGGCACCGCCCAACTGCATGCCGATCGCCCCGCCATAGGCCAACAGAGCCATAAACAGCGCAAAGCAGGCCAGTACCGAGTCGCGCATGTCGACCAGCAATCGCACGGCCAGTCCACCGAGGATCAACAGGGCGGGCGCCATCCAGAACGTCGCCACTCCACCGGGAAGTTCCCAGGCCGTCCATTCCGCCAGCGCCGACGCCGCTACCAGGTGATACGGGGCCGTCGCCGCCGCGCTCATCAGCAAGGTGCCGATCGCCGCGTAAGCCCAGACGCGATAGCGGCCCTGATAGTCGTTCAACTTGTGGCGTCGCAGCGAAAGCACGATCAAAGACGCCGCGCTGCTGGCCAATAGCAGCACCGAGGCGAACCAACGCGTGAGACTGCCGCCCGACGTTAAGTCGAAGACTTCGCTCCCCGTCGCGGCGCCCGACTGCCAGGGCTGCATGCAGGCATATAACGACAACAGACCGAAAATCGCGCCACCGCCGAGCGCGAACACGACCAGGTGCGTCAGCAGCCGGCGCGGAACGACGGCGCTGAGCCGCGGTTGTCGCTCGAGAGAAGCCTCGGGCGCATAGCTTGCGCCCTCGACCTTTTGCGAGTCGCCAGGCGCGTCGAGACCTTCCTGGCCACGACGCACCACATCGTCCGTCAGCACGCGGCGCCGACGGCTATCGCGCTGTCCGCCTCGACGAAACATCCTTGCCTAAGTCTTGCGGCCAAAATCGGGGGGGAAACTCGGGGGATCTAAGGAGACTTTGCCGATCGATCCGGTAAGTGGGGCGACTTCCTGTCGCCAGCCCAGATCGGCATCCCTGCTGGCAAGCTCCTACATCGGCTTCGTCATTTTGCCGGGCGAAACTGAAGTCTCGTTCGCCGGGCCGTGCGCGTCGCCCTCGGTTCAGAAAGACGGGGCCCGTGTTCGCGAGTTGTCGCGGCCGGCGGGTCAGAAAAGTCGCCGCCAGCAGGCCTGGCAAAGCTACCCGCTCAGCTCGCCGCCACCACCGCGTTCCGCAGCCGCCCCACGCCGTCGATTTCCACCTCGACTTCGTCGCCCGGCTTGAGGAAGACCGGCGGCCGGCGAGCCATGCCGACACCGGGCGGCGTGCCGGTGTAGATCAGGTCGCCCGGCTCGAGCGTGGCCACCTGCGAGATATAGCTGATCAGCTGATCGATCTTGAAGATCAGCTGACAGGTGTTCGACTCCTGCATCGTCTCGCCGTTGAGCCGCAGGCGAATGTCGAGTTGGTGGGGATCGGCAATCTCGTCCGCGGTGACTAGTTCCGGCCCGCAGGGGGCGAAGCTGTCAAACGACTTGCCCAACAGCCACTGGCCGCCCGGCTTGTGTTTTTGCCAGTCGCGTGCCGAGACGTCGTGGCCACAGCAGTATCCGGCCACGTAGTCCATCGCGTCGGCCTGATCGATGTGGCGGCCCCGACGTCCGATGACGACGACCAGTTCGGCCTCGTAGTCGACCTGGTCGGAAACGGCCGGCAGCACGATCGGGTCGCCGTCGGCCCGCAGCGTCGTGGGGAACTTGTTGAAGATCAGCGGCTCGCCCGGAATCGCGGCACCCGTTTCCGCGGCATGGTCGGCGTAGTTGAGCCCCACGCAGATGATCTTCTGGGGGCCGACAATCGGCGGCAGCAGCTTCAGCCGTTCGCGATCGAGCGGCTCGCCCAACGCGGCCGCCTGGGCGACCTCGTCGAGCATCCCGGGCTCCGCCGCCAACATCGCCCGCAAGGAGAACGGCAACTGGACATCGGCCGAGCGGACGTCGTACCACTGGCCGTCGCGGGCCGCGGCCACGCGGGGACCTTCGATCGAGTCGTACGTCAAGAATCGCATGAAAGCTCACTCCGGCGGCGGGCATGTTCGCGAATCGAGTCGTTCGCGGCGAGCGTTCTTCGTGACGCGCGTTATTCTTGACGGGCGTTATTCGTTACGGGCGACGCCGCGAATTGCCGGGAGTATACCGCCGGCAACTTGGGCCGACAAGAAATCAGGCCGCCTCGCCACGCGCCGCCGCGGCGGCAGCGAGAACACACCGCGGCCGCGGCGAAGCCTACGCCCCGACGCGGAACAGCGGTTCGGTCAGCTGGGCCAGCCGGGCGATGCCCAGCGTCTCGCCCGCCGGGTCGACGACTTCGGCCAGCGGCTGGTCGGCCGACTGCATCCGCATCAACGCACCGATGTGCGTCTCCGTTCCGGAGAGCTTCATCAGCGGATAGATCGGACCGACCTCGTCGCTCTCCGCGTTCACATGCAAATCGGCCACGCGGATGTAGCCGACCAGGGCACGGGTACGATCATCCGTCTCGACCGGCAGCTCCGTCACCCGTAACCGGCGGGCCAGCCGCAGCACGTTCGACTTGCTCGTGCCCAGCCGGATCTTGGCCACGCGGGACAAAGGGGTAACCGCTTCGGCCAATGGCTGGCTGGCCACGGCAAACAATCCTTGCGCGACGCGCCGCTGGGCGTGGCGAAGGATACCCACCTCGTGGCCTTCTTCGAGCACCTGATTCAGTTCCTTGCGGGCTAGCCGGCGCTGCAAACGTTGCGGCGACTCGCCCAACACCGTTTCCAACAGCTTACTCACCACCCAGAGCAGGGCACTGACCGGCAGAAAGAGCACAGCGCACATGCCGAAGATCGGCGCCGCCAGACGGAGCAGTCGATTCGGCGCCCGGTAGAACAGCGTCTTGGGAAAGTACTCGCCGTAGATGAACAGCACCGGCGCCAGCGCGATGGGCGCCACGATTTCGACCCAACCCTCGGAACCGTCGAACAGCTGGTGCACCCCCAACACGATCGCCAGCGAGGTGAGATAGTTGGCCAGGTTATTACCCACCAGCGTGGTCGCCACGAACAACGAAGGATTGCTGGTCAGCCGCAACAGCCCCTGGGCGATCAGGTCTCCACCCATGGCGTCAATCAACAACCGCACCCGAGGCACCCGGTAAAGGCCCATCTCGCTGCCGCTGAACAGCGCGCTGAGGAACAAGCCCGCGGAGAACAAGAGCACGGTCACCCAGATCATGGCGACTCCTCCGCCTCGACCGTCAGGCTCATCCGCAGGACGAGATGCCCCTGGTCGTGCATCTCGATCACCGCGAAGAGAAACGGCCCCCACTGGCATTCGTCACCCACCGCTGGCAAACGCCCCAGCGATTCCTGAACCACGCCGGCAATCGTCACGCTATGCGTCTCCGGCAGCTCCACACCAAACTCGCGCGACAGACGTCGTATCGTCGTCATCCCGGTCACGCGCCAGCGATTCGCGCCGTCCGGCTCGATTGGCGACTGCTTCAGCAGTCGCTCGCTACGGCTCATGTCGAACGAGAAGATGGTGTCGAGAATGTCGTCGCGTGTCAGGATGCCGATCGTCTCGCCGTGTTCGTTCACAACCGCCGCCACGCTGCGATCTTGCACCCGCATCATCTCGAACGTGTCGCCGGCGGTCGCACACCAGGGCACGTAGATCACCCGTTCGGCGTGATGCTCAAGGTGCTTCGGCGGGATCGAGTAAAGTTGCTTGAGCGGGATCGCTCCGGCGACTTCATCGCTGTCCCGCTCGGTCACCAGGATGTAACCGCTGGGAGGCTGGCGACCCTCGAGATCGGCCAACGACACGGGCGGAGAAAAGGTCACAAAACGCATGCGCGGCCGCATCAACTCTTCAGCTCGTATCTCCGAGAGCGAGACGATATTCTGCAACACGGCCCGCTCCTGTTCGAGAATCGTCGAGTCGGTCGTCGATAGCTCGACCGCCTTTTCCAGATCGGCGACTTCCAGATAGGGCTCCGCGCGGAACCGCGGCCAAAGCATGCGCTGCGAAAGTAGATTGACGAGGTGAAACACGGGAATCAGCGGACTGATCACGCGGACCGCCACCGCAATCGGCACCGCCACCAGCCGGGCCAGCCGCCGCGAAAGCAACAGCCCGAACGTCTTCGGCAGCATCTCGCTGAGCATGATCATGGCCAGCAGCGCCACCAGCGCAAACAAGCCCGCATCGGCGGCGGCCCCCTGTCGTTCCAGCCGCAATCCGGCAATCGCCACCAGGGCGAAGTAGGTGATGTTGATCAGCAAGTTCCAGAACAGCACCGCCGTGAGCAGTCGATCGGGATCGCGCAGCAACGACGCGGCGATTTGCTCGGCGGGGCCGCCCACGGCCATCAGGCGGCGATCCTGCGCGTTGAGCATGAACAGCGCGGCCTCGCTGGAAGAGAAGAAGCCCGAGGCCAACACCAGGCACGCCATGGCGGGAAGCAGCCATGGCATTTCCTGTACCAGGATGTTCACGGAGAACTCCGCGGCGATTGCTGTCGAACGTGCCAGCCGAGGACAAGATCCAGCGGCGTTCGCCACGTCGGCAGGCGACGCGGCGTCGGAATCAATATAGCGAATCGCCGCCGCAACGCGATTGGCAGCCCGCTACACTTTCTCGCTTTGTCCGCTGGCTACGTCAAACTCGGAAAGCGCCGGAATCAACATCGCCAAGGTGGCGAATCCATAGGCGACCGTCGTGACCAGGAACACACCCAGCGTCTGTTGCTGGAAGAAACTCGTAATCGCCCAAAACGTGAGAAACGGACACAGAAACGAGGCCCAAAACAACGCCCGCGACGCATGCCGCGCCCCAAGCGAGATATAGAGCCCCACACCGCCGCCCAGAATGAACGCCAGGAAGGGAGCCAACTGCGACTCGAACGAGCCTTGAAAGGCGACCATGATCCGCATGCAGATCGCCACGCCCAGGAACAAGAAGAAAACCGTTCCCAAACTGGTCCCCATCGCGACGCGGGTCTGTTCGTGGATCAGCCCGCAATGGACCCCCAGCACCGCCACGAAGAAATCGAGCACCACCAGGCCGCCGCACAAGAAGATCGCCGACTCGCCGCTGAGCAAACCAACCTGCCACAGCGCCCCGCACAACAGCAAGGGCAACACAACCATCTCCAGCGTGTTGAACAACACGCCGCCGAGCTTGCCGAAGATGATCTGCTTGGGGGTCAGTTCGGTCGCCAACAGCAAATCGAGCGTGCGACCGTCGCGTTCCGTGGAGAGCGACGTGACCGCCTGGGCGTTGATCAACACCAGGCTTACGAAGAACAACATCGGCAACAGCGTCCAGGTGCCCGCGTCCAAGGTGAGTCGATCGACGGAAAGGATCGCCGCGGCCGCCAGCGCGAACAAGACGACGTAGACGAGCCGCACCAGTAGTACCCGTCGTCCGTAGGCCCGCGTGCGAATCTCTCGCCAGGCCACCGGGTTGTTCCAGATCGGCCGCGAGGGCAGGGGAGCTGCGGCCGAAGTCGCCTCGGCGCCCGCGGCACCTCTGCGTGCCCAAGCTTCGGCATCTTCGTCATGCCCGTCGCGCCGATCGGGGTCGAGACGATCGGGGTCGGCCGCCGTGGGTCGCACGGCCCGCGAAGGATTCCACCGCCGCACGCGCCAGGTCGCCAGCCCGCTGGTCAGCAGCACAACCAAGCCCGCAAACGCGATAAAGCCACCGCCGGGCAACCCGGGCAACCGACCGAACAACGATCCGCCGGCGTCCTCGGCAAAGGGTCGCGTCGCTACGGCCAGCGCCTGCCAGGGGCTCAACACCGCCGCCCACGCGGCCACCGACCGGCCGGCCACGACCTCTTCTCCGGCGATCAGCACCGCCGCTTCCCAAATGCCCAGCCACATCGTCACCACGAGCAACGTCAGGGCCAAAGACTGAAACGTCTTTTCCCGCCAGAAGGCAAGCATGCCGCCGACGCTGCCCGCCGCCACGGCCGCCGCCACCGTCACGCAGAACATGCCCAGCACCTGGGCGATCTCGACGCCACCGAGCAGCGTCATCGCGAAGAACAGCGGCAACGAGGCGAAGAGCAACATCAACACGGTCAGCAAACTGGCGGCCAGCCGACCCAAGACCAGCTCGCGATTGCTCAGATCGGTGGTCAGCAGCAGGACCAACGTGCCACGATCCTTCTCGCGGGCCACGGCCATGGCCACCGAGATCGCCGAGACGTACAGAGCCAGAATCAGCTGCAGCGGACTGAGCAACTGAAACAGGAACACCCCGAACCGCGACAGGTCGCCCAGCGTGCGGATCTCCTGGCTGCCGGAAAGCACCAGCCAGGCCGTGCACATCAGCACCAACAGCGCCCCCACGTACGTCGCCCGAGCCACGTAGTGCCGCGGCCGGCGGGGAGCGGTGACGGCCTCTCGGGCGAGAATGGGTCCAATGAACAAGGCGGCTATCCGGGGCTGAGTGGGGCCGTAAATGGTCGCTGAGGGTCGTCTACGGGCTGATTTCGCAGTTCTGAGGCCGCGCCAAGACCTACGTTTTACGGCCGGATCGGGTTCACATCCGGGCCGAAAACAGCATTACAAACACTTTTCAATAAACAACTTGCGTCAATCATTGAACGCACGGCGGCCGCGACTTCCGGGGCACCGCAGGGCGCCAAGAACAGCTACTCAAGAAAATTGGTCCATTTTCCCCCAATTACTTGCGACACCCTGCACATTCAAATAGGATGAGACGAGTGTCATAGGGAGATCGGGCGAGCCGAGCAGCGGTTCGTCGCCGCGATCCGTGCACAGCACCGAGGTAAGGCTAATAACAGCAAGCGACGCGACTATTCGCAAGGTGAGTGGCCAGTGAAAGCTATCGTTGGTAGATCGTATTGGACCCGGCAAATTCGCGAAACCATCGAGCGAATTGCTCCTCACACTTCTAGCGTCCTCATTACAGGACCGAGCGGAACGGGCAAAGAACTGATTGCCCGGTCGATTCACGACCAGAGTCCGCGAGCGACCGGCCCCTTCATCCCGGTCGATTGTGCGTCGGTACCCGGCAGCCTCTTTGCCAGTCAGCTCTTTGGACACACCAAGGGTGCTTTTACCGGTGCCGTGGGTGCCTCGCTGGGCAGCTTTCGGGCGGCCAGTGGCGGGACGATCTTCCTCGACGAAGTGGGCGAACTCGATCTGGAACTGCAAGCCAAGTTGCTGCGGGTCATTCAGCAGCGACAAGTCGTTCCGGTCGGCGGACACGATCCCGAGCCGATCGACGTGCGAATCATTGCCGCCACGAATCGCGACCTGGCCGCTGAAGTCAAAGCCGGTCGTTTCCGCCTCGATCTGTTCTATCGTCTCGACGTGATCTCGATCGAGACCAAGGCCCTTCAAGACCGCCGCGAGGACATCGCCCCGCTGGCCGAGTTCTTCATCGAGCAAGTCTCGCGCGAACAGGGCGTGCCGCCGAAGCGCCTTTCGCCAGCCGCCGTCCGCGCCATCGAATCGTTCGACTGGCCCGGCAATGTGCGACAGCTACAGAACATCCTCGAGCGTTCGATCGTACTCAGCGAAGGCGAAGAGATCGACGCCGATTTCATCCCGCAGGAAATCGCCGCGGCAGCCCAACCCGACTTACAGCCCACCGGCGATACAATTTCCACACCGAACCACCAGGTGAACACGCCCGCGGCGGCCACCAACGCCGAAGGCTATCCGGCCGACTGGCAATCACTGGAAGACAACGAGCGGCTCCATCTGCAACGCACGCTCGAGCTGACCGGCTTCAATCAGAGTGCCGCGGCGCGGTTGCTCAACATCGACTACCGCCTGCTGTTGCGGCGGATCAAGAAGTACGGCCTCAAGCCAGCCGGCGGTGCCGGCGGCAACGGCAACCGACCGCGCGTCGCCGCGGCTCATGGCGGCTAACGTGGCCCTCGGCGGCTGACTCTTCCAGCCAAACACCGACCGCGCACAAAAAAAGGTCATGGCAAGTCGTTCCGTCGTTCTTACCATGACCTCTATCCTGAAAACGGGGCTGCGCGACCCCGTCCTCGGTGACTCTCTTGTATCTCTCATCATCGGCTGCCGGCCGCGCGCGGCTCTAGCGGTTCTGACAAAATTACCGGAACCGCGGCGTTCCTCGCCCGTGTCATGGCAAAGTCTGACGCCTGGGTAAGCGAAAAAACGGGCGAGCCCCAAAGGACTCGCCCGTCGTTTGCTCGATTGGCTTCAACCCCCAGACCGCACTCCCCAGTAGGTCCCGTTGTCGAAGAATCGAGTGTCGCTTCGCGAGTTTGCTGTTAACGATCGCCCAGGAAGGGGAACATCAATCCGGTCGGCACGATCGCCTCGGTCGGCGGCAGAATGCGACGAAACTGGGCGGCGGGTCCGCTCGGTTGCGGCGGGGCCGAAGTCGCCTCGGCCGGCACCGGCACGATCTCCGAACCCACTCCCTCGGTCGCTGGAAAGCTCAGCTCGTGAGCCGTGCCGTGGCCGCACTCGGTTTCGCAGCCAGAACGCTTCTGGAACAGCCCACACGGATCGAGGCACTTCGGCATTTTCAACTTGCAGTCGGAAAACAGCGGCTTGCGGCACCCGCAAGACTTCCACAGGCTGCCACTGAACAGGCCGCAACCGCGCGACTTCTCGCACTCGCAGGCCGGAGCCGCCTGGCAACCACAGCTGGCCGCGGGGGCACAACTGGTGCAGCCGTGTTCCGGCAGCGTGATGAAGCTGTCGGCACCGTGATAGGCCTTGTGGTAGCTGGTGCTCATGTACGGATGGCCCTGAACGTGCATGTTGTCGTCGCCGGCAAACAGGCCTCCGGCCAACGCGGGCGAGGCCGCGGCGGCCAGCAACAGGGCAATGCAAATCGTGAACTGCTTCATGGCTCTCATCTCCTGGGGCCCGGTTCGCGTCGATCTCCGACCGCCCGCGGCCACGCTCTTGTCCCGTGTTTCTACTTGCTGCAAACTTGATCTCGCCGCGACGGTGGTCGTCGTCGCTGGCGTGTCGCTCACCGCAGCCAGATCGCCGCTGCGAGGGTGAGCCAAAGCCGTCAGCCCAAAAAAGCCGTCGACAAGGAACCGAGTAGGGTGGAAACCTGATCCACATAACGCACGGGTTGGTTACCGTGGTGGTATTGCCGACGTGGCTCTTTGGAAACATGCGTCAGCTCGGCGTGTTGTGCAAACGCCACCGGCAAGATTTTCCGCAACTTCCCCGACCACGCAGTCGGCACGAACGGCACACGCCGCACAACCGGACCAAGGCCGCGCGGGCCGGTAGAATCACTGCCTATATATAGATGTCTAGACGCGAGAGAAGCATGAACGTGAAGCCGTCACCGCCGCGGCCGCCGAGCGAGGCCCCCCTTTGTTAGTCGCGCTCAGCACGATCTTCGCCGTCGCGGCCCTGGCCGGCATGTTCTGGCGACGTTCGCGCCTGGCGGGAACCACGCTGCTCGCGCCGTGGTGGTGGGCGCTGCTCGCCGTGGCGAGCGTCGCGCTGGTCGAGCTAGGGCCACGATTCGCACCGTCGGCGGCCGGCTGGCTGGGCCAATCCGCGACGCGCTACACCGCCTATGTGGCGATGCTCTGCCCGAGCATGGCGATCCTGGGGGCCAAGCGACCACAGGATCGCCCTTGGCAGGCGATCGTCTTGTCGCTGTGGGCGATTCTGCTCGTGCCCGTCTTCTCGTCGCTGTTCTTTGCCGGCGGTCAGCTCCGCGTCGAGTCGCTCTGGTCTTGGTTCCTGCCGATCCTGATATTGGTCGGGCTGCTGAACCCACTTCCCACCCGCCAGGCGATCGCCGGCCTGCTGGTCGCGCTGGCCCAACTTGTCGCCCTGGGCGAGTTCCTGCCCGGCGTGTCGACGCGGCTGGAAGACAACGAGTCGCTCGGCGCGTGGACCAGCCAATACCGTACGCCGCTTGTGCTCGGGTTGCTGGCCGCGGCGATCGCGGCGGTCCACCTCCGCGCCCGCATGACGACTGCCCGGCGCCGACAAATCGCGAGGCAGGCCGCCGCGACGTCGGCGGAGCTGGCCGGCTTGAGTCTCGTGTGGCGCGACTTCCGCGACGCCTTCGGCTCCCTGTGGGCCTTGCGGCTGGCCGAGCGGGTCAACGACAGCGCGACACGTTATGATTGGAGCGTGCGGCTGCAGTGGGACGGCTTCGAGCCAGTACCGCCTCAGAAAGATCGCACACCGGAAGACGATCGTGCGGCGGAAGTGCCCGAACTGTCGAACGTGCCAGAGCCGTCGAACGTGCCAGAGCCGTCGAAAGCGGTAGAGCCGGGCGGCTCGTCGGCCCCCACGGCGCAAACGCTCACCGCGATCGAGTCGAGCCTCCGCGTGTTGCTGCGCCGCTTCGTCTCGCCCGAGTGGATCGACGCACGACTGGCGACGGCCGCGCAAACGCTCGCGTCAAGGGACCGGCCCTGAGGACTTGCCACGATGTACGAAATCATCAACCTGTTGCTGCGGCCCTACTTTGTCCTGTTGGCCGCGATCGCCATCGGCGTATTGGTCGTCCTGTTCCGCGGCACGGTCCGGCGGCGCTGGAAGCTCCTGCTCGTGCTGGCCGTGGCCTCACTCATCGCCATGAGCACGCCGGTGGTCACCTACTTCACGCTCGGCACGCTCGAGTGGCGCTATCCCCCCGTCACCGAGCGGCCGGCCGACCTCGACGCGATCGTGATCCTCTCGGCCGGCATCTATCCGCCCGACGCGGTCCGGCCCGCGGCCGTGTTGGGCGAGCGGACGATCAATCGCTGCCTGCGGGGTGCCGAGCTGTTTGCCCAAGGCGAACCCTGTCCGATCGTCGTCGCCGGCGGCCGGGTCGATCCGGAACGCGCGGGCCCCACCTTGGCCGGCGCCATGGTCGACCTGATGCACGGACAGTTCGGCATCGCCCGCGAGCACTTCCTGGTCGAAGAGACCTCGCGGACGACCCACGAGAACGCGGTCAACTGTAGCGAGATGCTGCGCAAGCGAAATCTGCAGCGGGTCGCCCTGGTGACCGATGCCACGCACATGCATCGCGCCGTGCTTTGCTTTCGCAAGCAGGGTCTCGACGTGATTCCCATCGCCTGCTCGCATCGCGCCACGGAACTGACTTGGGAACTCGACGACTTTCTGCCCAACCCCGGCGACGCGGTGCGGAACCAGGCCGTCTTTCACGAGTACCTCGGCATGCTCTGGTACTACTTCCAAGGTCGCATCTAGCGCGCCGCCCGCAGCAATCCCGGGCAACAAGCGACTGCGGCTGATCCGAAGGGCACCGGCACCTATAATCGAGCGTTAGGGAGACCGCCCGCTCTTAGCCCTGCCCAACCTCATGACGGATGCCCGTTCCGAGCCGCAAGCTGCCGCCCCGGTCGTCGACCTGACGGGCCGCACGCTGGGCGACTACCAGCTGCTGCGTCGGCTCGGCCGCGGCGCCATGGCCGAGGTCTATCTCGCCCGGCAGTCGTCGCTTGATCGCCAGGTCGCCTTCAAGGTGCTGCGACCCGACCTGGCCCGTGACGAAACCTATTTGCGGCGTTTCGAAATGGAAGCCCGGGCGGCCGCGGCCCTGGTGCACGCCTCGATCGTGCAGATCTACGAAGTCGGCTGCCTCGACGACCTGCACTTCATTGCCCAGGAGTACGTGGCGGGGCAGAACCTGGCCGAGCGCCTCCGCAGCGGAGGCCCGCCGCCGCTCGCCGAAGCGGTCAACATCATGAGCCAGGTCGCCGCGGCGCTTGCCAAGGCCGCTGAACACGGCATCGTCCATCGCGACATCAAGCCCGACAACCTGATGCTGGCCGACAACGGCGAAGTGAAGGTGGCCGACTTCGGCCTGGCCCGCGTCAGCGGCAATCGCGAACAGCAGCGGATCACGCAGGTCGGCATCACGATGGGCTCGCCGCTTTACATGAGTCCCGAACAGGCCGAGGGCCGCCCGCTCGATACCCGCAGCGACATCTATTCCTTCGGCGCCACCTGCTTCGAGATGTTCGCGGGCCAGCCGCCCTTCGACGGCGAGACGGCGCTTTCGGTGGCCGTGCAACACGTCAAATCGCAGCCGCCGCAGCTGGCCGCGTTGCGCCCCGACCTGCCCACCGCGCTGTGCGAGTTGGTACATCGCATGCTGGCCAAACAGCCGGAAGATCGCTTCGCCAACGGCGCGGCGCTACTGGCCGAACTCCGCCAGCTTCCGCTTGCCGAAGCGACCTCCGCGGTACCGCCGGTCGTCCCGCCCGCGGGACCTTCCTGGGACACCGCGCCGCCGCCCCTCGCGGGCCCGCAGCACGCCGCCACGCAGCACCTGGCCCGCGTGATGGGCAACGGCCCCTCTGCCGCACCTGCGGCGAACTCGACCATCCCGTGGCGAAACCCACTCGTTTGGATCGGCGGACTGGTGGCGCTGGTGCTCGGTGGTTGGCTCGCCTGGCCCACGGCCGAAGCGCCGCTGTTGCAGGTCACCGAAGTCGCCAACGGATTGCCGCAAAAACTCGACGACCCGCGGCAGCAGTATCTGTTCGCTTTGGAACTCGGCACCGAGGCGGCGATGCAGAGTGTCGAGGCGTACTTCCCCGACGACGAACGGCACGTCACGCTCGCCCGCAAACAATTGGCCACCCGCTACCTGGAAGAAGAGCGACACGCCGAGGCCCTAACGCTGTTCGCGCAGTTCGCCGATGCCGGCGAGTTGAATCCCGATCTGTACGCCTATGGGCTGGCCGGTCAATACGTCGTGCGGACCTTGCGCGACGAGTCGGAAGCGGCCGCCGCGAGTTTTACGAAACTGACCGCACAGCGCGGCGACGGGTCGGCGCTGTTCGACCGCTTGCGGCGATTCGACCCGGTGATGGCACGCCGCGTGGCCCAGGTCCGCGCGATCGATCGCCGCGGCTCGCGGGGCGAGCCGACAGAACTCGACCGCCGTTTCGAGCAACTGTTGCGTGAAGGCGGCGAGCGAGGCGAGTAGTCCGGTTGACAGCGGCGCGGCGCGGCGGTATCAATCGAAGTTCGCCCTTTGCGGAGCGAACCGCGCTACGGCCGTCCGTGTCGAGTGGTTGGGTTTCGCCGCAGGGGGATACATTTGCAATCTCGCCGGTGCTGTTTCGAAGGAAGCGGTCGCGGCGAGCAACGAGCACGCCCCCTTCGTCTAGTGGCCCAGGACATCGGATTCTCAGTCCGAAGACAGGGGTTCGACTCCCCTAGGGGGTGCTGAAGAGCCGCCGCAAGGCGGCT
>QQVP01000105.1 GCA_003389215.1 Planctomycetota bacterium
AAATCTCCCAGAAAGAAAAAACCACCAGCAAGCATCATAAAACGCCGCCCTGTTGAAGGCGGGCACACTTCAATCCACCGCATCCTCCAGGCCGCCAAACAGAAAGCCTAGATGTTTACAGCAGTGGCCTCGCCCTCCCGCGACTGTCTCGCCCTCCCGCGTTGGCCTCGCCCTCCCGCGACTGTCTCGCCCTCCCGCTGGAGTTTTGCCCTCCCGCGATTCCCCCGACCTCCCGAATACGAGGCTCCGACCGCACGCGTACGCGTTGCCTAGTCCGATCGTTGCGGTTGCGGTTATATTCGCCTATAGAGCTACCGCAAGGGCGAGCAGTCTCCTCGTGATGGGTGCGGGACGCATCAGAGTACATTTGGATGCGGCTCGGCAGGCTTCGGTCGTGAGCTCAGCCGAACGGAGCCTCGCCCTCCCGCGACAGCCTCGCCCGCCAACCCAAGACTCGTCCACCCGTCGGTCCCTTCCCACTCCGCGAAATCGCACCTCACGCCCCCATGACCGAAAGCAACGTCTCCGATTGGACCGCCAGCGACGATGTCGTCGCCGCCGCGCGCGAAGCGCTCGATGCCCACGCCTATGAAATGGTGCAGTGGCACTTCCATGAGTCGACCGGTTGTCCCTTCTGGCTGCAGTTTGCCCAGGAGCAGCTCAACTTCGACCCGCTCAAGGACGTCAAGAACTACGACGATCTGAAGAAGTTCCCCCCGTTCGAAGACGAATATCTGCGGGGCGGACCGGTGCGACGTTGGGTGCCCAAGGGCCTGGCCGATCGGCCGGTCTACGTGTTCGAAACGGGCGGCACCACCGGCGTGCCCAAGTCGCGGGTGGTGATCGACGACTTTCGCATCGATTACGAACTGTTCAGCGAGACGTTGCCCGACGAGTTCTTTCCCCGCGGCGCGAACTGGCTGATGCTGGGTCCCTCGGGTCCGCGGCGGCTGCGACTGGCCGTCGAGCACCTGGCCCAGTTTCGCGGCGGGATCAGCTTCTGCATCGACCTCGATCCCCGCTGGGTGATCAAGCTGATCAAGCAGGGCACGATGGACCAGCTCGAACAGTACAAGAAGCACTGCATCGATCAGGCAATCACGATCCTCGAAGCCGGTCACGACATCAAGTGCATGTTCACCACGCCGAAATTACTCGAGTCGCTGGCCCTGGCCCTGGAAGAGCGCGGCACGAGCATTCCCGAAGTCGGCATCACGGGCATCTTCTCCGGCGGCACCGAATTCACGCCGCAGTGGACGCGCTTTGCCACCGAGGAATTTCTCGGCGGGCTGCCCTCCGAGGGTGGCGTTTACATGACGCCGACCTACGGCAACACGTTGATGGGCCTGGCCTGCAGCCGCCCCGTGACGCCCGAGGAGAACTACAAGATCAGCTACTACGCTCCACAGCCCCGCGCGGTCATCGAGGTAGTCGACTTCGACAACACGGATGAGGTGGTCGGCTTCGGCGAGACCGGTCGCGTCAAACTGACCACGCTCACCAAAGAGTTCTTCGTGCCAGGCTTCCTGGAACGCGACGAAGGCGAGCGCGAGCTGCCTTACGAGAAATACCCGTGGGACGGCGTCAGTGGCGTGCGTCCCTACCGCGCCCTGGCCGAAGCAACGACCGTCGGCGTCTATTAGAGTTCACGTTTATCGAAAGGCGATCTTCCCGTGCTCAACATTCCCGTCATTCGCTGGGGCAAGCCATACGAATCGCTCGAAGTCGACGAGGTCACGCACTTCGTCACCGGCGAGCCGATTGCCAAGGTCTCGCAGGCCAATGCGGGACTCCTGCAGCGCGACATGCGCAAGGCCGACGCGGCCCGCAGCGTGCTCCGCGAGTTCAGCTGCGAAGAACTCATCGAGCGCATCAAGAACGCCGCGGCCCTGTTCCGCGACGGCACGCTCAACGTCGGCGACGGCACGCAGACGCCGGCCGAGTTCTGCCGGGCCCAGTCGGCCACGACCGGCCTGCCCGAGCACATGAGCCGGGCCAACATGGAAAAGAACTACTTCGTGCTCACGCACATGGATCAGATGCTCGACGCGCTAACGCGGGGGCTCGACCTGGCGATCCTAACCCGCGGCTTTGGCCAAGAGGACCGCGGTGTGATCGTGAGTTATCAGTGCCAGACGCCGGCCTTGGGGTTGGTGTTGCCGTCGAACTCGCCGGGTGTGCACACGCTTTGGCTCCCCGTCATTCCCATGCAGGTCGGTCTGGTGCTCAAGCCGGGACCGCTCGAGCCGTGGACGCCCTATCGCATGATGGCCGCCATGGTCGAAGCCGGCATTCCGCCCGAGGCCTTTTCGATCTATCCCGGGGGGGCCGACGTCGGCGCGGCCGTGGTCGCCTCGGTACCGCGGGTGATGATTTTCGGCGGCACGCCCACGGTCGAACGCTACAAGGGCAACCCGGCGGTGCAGGTCCACGGCCCGGGCTTCAGCAAGATTCTGCTCGGCGACGACTGCGTCGACGATTGGGAACGGTACATCGACCTGATGGCCGACAGCGTGTTCCTCAACAGTGGGCGAGGCTGCATCAATTGCTCGGGCATTTGGGCCTCGCGGCACACGAAGGAAATTGCCCAGGCGCTAGCCGAGCGTCTCGGACCGGTCGAGGTCCGCCCCCCGGAGGATCCGGAGGCGACGTTGGCCGCCTTCACCAACCGCGACATGGCCGAAGCGATTTGGAAATCGATCGAAGCCGATCTTCGCGAAGACGGCGTGACCCACATGACGGCCGACTTCGGTGAACGGCTCGTCCTGCAAGAGCGCTGCGGCTATCTCCGGCCCACGGTCGTACACGCGACGAGCCCCGCGGCCGCCATCGCGTCGAAGGAGTACATGTACCCCTTCGTCAGCGTCGTCGAGTGCCCGCAAGAGAAGATGCTATCCGAGATCGGCCCCACGCTGGTGGCCAGCGCCATCACGAACGACGAGGCCTGGCGGAAGCAGTTGATCGATGCGGTGCATATCGATCGCTTGAATCTCGGTCCGATTCGCACGATCAAGCTCGACTGGCTCCAACCCCACGAAGGCAACATCGTCGACTTCCTCTACCGCGCCCGGGCGTTTCAGGTACCCGAAGGGGAACTCGCGGCGGCGAATTAGGGTGCCGACCGTATCGTTGGTGCTGCGAGGGCACGCGGCGGGCATGACGAAGTCGGTCCCGCGCGGACGCGACGCGCTGTCCCGGGCACCGGTGAGAAGTGCATATCCCCGAAGGGAGCATGCCCGAGAAAAGCATGAACGAGTTCGACTTTCAACCGCAAACCCGCATCGTCTTCGGTAGCGATCGTATCGACGATCTCGGCACGCTGACCGCCGAGCTGGGGGCACAGCGGGTGCTCGTAGTCACCGATCCCGGCATCGTCGCCGCGGGGCATGCCACGCGGGCCGTTGCGGCGCTCGAGACGCAGTCCATTGCCGTCACCCTCTTCGAAGGCGTTCACGAAAACCCCACCACCGACGACGTCGAGGCGGGACTCGTCTTCGCCCAGAGCTGGGGTCCCGACCTGATCGTCGGGCTCGGCGGCGGCAGCTCGATGGACTGCGCCAAGGGAATCAATTTCCTGCTCTCCAACGGGGGGCGGATGCAAGATTACTGGGGCGTCGGCAAGGCCAAGCACGACATGCTGCCGATGATCGCGGTGCCGACCACCGCCGGTACCGGCAGCGAGGCTCAGTCGTTTGCGCTGATCACCGACGCGGAAACCCATGTGAAGATGGCCTGCGGCGATCGCCGCGCCGCCTTCCGCGTGGCGATTCTCGATCCCAAGCTCACGCTCACCCAGCCCGCGCGGGTCACCGCGCTGACCGGCATCGACGCGATTGCTCACGCCCTCGAAACGTACGTCACGCGGGTGCGCAACCCGGCCTCGCTCGCGTTCAGCCGCGAGGCCTGGCGACTGTTGGGCGAGAGCTTTGCCCGCGTGCTCGATGACGGGGCGAATCTCGAAGCCCGTAGCGGCATGCAGTTGGGAGCCTGCTTCGCCGGCTTGGCGATCGAGAACTCGATGCTCGGAGCGGCCCACGCCCTGGCCAACCCGCTCACGGCCAATTATGGCGTCGTCCATGGACAGGCGGTCGGCGTGATGTTGCCGCACGTGATTCGCTTTAACGGGGACGAGTTTGATCTGTGGTATCGCGAGCTGTTGGAGGTGACCGAAGGTGTCAACGGCTGCCCCGCGCCCGACGCCGGTGCCGCGGGCCTGGCCGACTATGTCACCGAACTGACCGGCGCGGCCGGGTTGCAGGTGCGGCTGTCCGACTTGGGCGTGGAAAGCGATCGCCTGGCGACGCTGGCGGCCGAGGCGGCGACGCAGTGGACCGGCACCTTCAACCCACGTAAAGTGGATGCGGAGAACCTGCTCGCGATTTATCGGACCGCGTTTTAGTATTCGGTAGCCCTTCGCTATATCACGCCCCAACATCGCCCCATGATCCGCCGCGTCGCCCGCCGCTGCCTCCGTTCGACCTCGCACGCGCTGCTGATCGCGATGACGGTAAGTGCCATCGGGTCGCTGTCCCTGGCGGCCGAACCGGCGACCACGGATACGACCGACTGGCCCGTCTTTCGTGGCAGTGCCTCGGCCGCAGGCATTGCCCGGACGAATTTGCCCGAAGAGCCGGAGCTGGTTTGGGAGTTTTCGGTCGAGAAGGAGCTCGGCAAAGACACGTCCTTCGACGCGACCGCGGCCATCGTCAATGGCGTCGTCTACATCGGCGACATGGATTCGCACTTCTACGCCCTGCGGCTAGCGGACGGCAAGCTGCTTTGGAAGGTGCCCAGCGAGGCCGGCTTTCTCGCCGCCGCTGCCGTGCGCGACGGTCGGGTCTTCGTGGGCGACAACGACGGTGTCTTCTTCTGCTTCGACGCGGCAACGGGCGAGGAACTGTGGCGACACGCGACCGATCTGCCGATCAACTCGAGCGCCAACTTCTATCAGGACAGCGTCATCGTCGGCTCGCAGGACGGCACGCTGCATCGCTTTCGTCGCGACGACGGCACCGTGTTGTGGAAGTATCTCGTGCCGGTCGAGGGGGGCATTCAGTGTTCGCCCACGATCAGCGAGGACTTCACCTTTGTGGCCGGCTGCGACGCCAAGCTGCATGTCGTGAACCTGGCCGACGGCAAATCGGAACGGGTGGTCGAAATCGGCGGCCCGGCCCTGGCCACGCCCGCGGCGCGTGACGGTGTCGCCTACTGCGGTACCTATCGCGGCGAGATCCTCGCGATCGACGCCGGCGAAGGTCGCATCGACTGGCGCTATCAACACCCGCGTCGGCGGACCGAGTATCGCAGCTCGCCCGCGGTGACCGACGACCTCGTTATCTTCGGCGGACAAAACAAACTGCTCGAGGCGATCGATCGCAACAGCGGTGAGCCGGTCTGGTCGTTTCGCACCCGGGGACGCGTCGACAGCTCGCCGGTCGTGGTCGGCTCGCGGGTGTTCGTCGGCTCGGGCGACGGGCGGCTCTATGCGGTCGACCTGGCAAGCGGCGAGTCGGTGTGGGACTACGACGCCGGCGGCGGCTTCTATGCCTCGGCGGCGGTGGCCGATCGGCGACTGGTAATCGGCAACACCGACGGCGTGCTGTATTGTTTCGGCGAAAAGCCGGCGAAATAGCGGCGGACGAGCGAACGAGCCATGAGCACCGAGAAGTCCGACCAGGTCGAAACGGAGGTGGGCAGCTACTTCATCTCCAACTATCCGCCCTTCTCGCAATGGAGTCGCGAGTCGTTGCCGGCGGCGATGGCGGCGATGAACAAACCGCCTGCCAATGTTCCTTTGGGGCTCTATCTGCACATTCCCTTCTGCCGCAAACGTTGCAAGTTCTGCTACTTCAAGGTCTACACCGATCAGAACGCCACGCAGGTCGAAGAGTATCTGGCAGCGCTCTCCCGCGAAATCGAACTCGTCAGCCGGCTGCCGGTGATGGGCGAGCGGCCGTTTCGCTTTGTCTACTTCGGTGGCGGCACGCCCTCGTTCCTCAGCGGCAAACAACTCGAACGACTCGTCGACCGGTTGCGGGCCAATATCAACTGGGACAAGGCCGAAGAGGTGACCTTCGAGTGCGAGCCGGGCACGCTCTCGGAGCCGAAGATCAACACGCTCAAGGAGCTGGGCGTCACGCGGCTCAGCCTGGGCGTCGAGAATTTCAGCGACACCGTGCTGGAAGAAAACGGCCGGGCGCATCTGTCGGCGGAAGTCTACAAGGCCTGGAAGTGGATCGAGGCGGCCAACTTCTACAACGTCAACATCGACCTGATCGCCGGCATGGTCGGCGAGACGTGGGAGAACTGGCGCGACTGCGTGCGTCGGACCGTCGAGCTGGCGCCGGAGAGCGTGACGATCTATCAGATGGAACTGCCCTTCAACACGGTCTACTCCAAGGGCATTTTGGAGGAGCATGCCGCCTCGCCGGTGGCCGACTGGCCGACGAAGCGGGCCTGGGTCGACTACGCCTTCAACGAACTGGCGGCGGCCGGCTACTCGGTCTCGAGCGCCTACACGATGATCAAGGACCCGCAAAAGGTCAGCTTCAGCTATCGCGACAACCTCTGGCAGGGAAGCGATCTGTTGGCCACCGGGGTGGCCAGCTTCGGCCACGTCTCGGGCGTGCACTATCAGAACGTCGCCGAGTGGAGCGAGTACGTGGGGACGCTCGATGCGAATGCCGAGGATGGTGGGCATCTGCCACTCGGTCGGGCCATGGTGCCCACGGCGCATCAGCTGCTGGTGCGCGAGCTGATCCTGCAACTGAAGCGGGGCTATTTGCGCCCAGCCTACTTTCAAGAGAAGTTTGGCGTCGACGTCGTGGCCGAATGGCGCGACGCCTGGAGCCGGCACGAGGCGGCGGGACTGATCGAGCCGGGCACGCTCAGCGCGAGCGACGCGACGCAGGACGGAGCCGAGATTCGCCTCACGCGCAAGGGCCTACTGCAAGTCGACGGCATGTTGCCGGCCTTTTTCGAGCCGGAGCACCAGGGCGTCCGGTATACCTAGGCGGGGCCGCCGCGCGCGGCGATTCTTCGGGAGCGAGGCCACTGCCGAGCCGCCGGCTCGCTGTAAATCGTGAGGCGAGGGGGACCGGTCCAAGTTTTCGGTCAATGCGTTATCCAAAGGGGAGCATCAAGCGGCCGAAAATTGAACCAGACCCCGGCAAGTAATCAGGGGGCGGCGGGGCTCCTGCCGAGCCGAAGAATTGCTCCGAAGCGAAAGGGCACGCACTTGCAGATCACTCCCCTTCTCCCCACACACGCACCTCGCCCGTCTCGTCGATCTCGACGTGGATCACGTTGGCATAGCAGCAGACCGGGCAATCTTCGACATACTCCTGCACGCCACCGGCCGAAAGATCGAGCGGCACCACGATCTCCTCGCCACACGAGTCGCAGATGTAGCTGCCTTCTTCTTGCATCGATCTCTCGCGGGGTGGCATCAGGCTCGGCCAGTGCTGCGGCACGGCGCTCGCTCTGGCTCCACCAGACGGCCGCATCGACCCGATCTGGCTCGTACGACGCGCAGCGTTCATAATATCAGGAGAACCCTGGGAGCGAGCCAGCCATGCCGCTTTACGAATATCATTGCGACGACTGCCAGCAGGACATCGAGGTCTTGGTCCGCGGCGAGGCGGAGCCGAAGTGCGACGACTGCGGCAGTTCGCGGCTCACGCGACTGTTGAGCGTGCCGGCCACCCCGGCGACGAAGTCAGGCGGCTCGTTGCCGCAGCTGCCGCCGTGTGGCATGGGGGGCTGCGGTCGGCCGGAATGTGAGTGAGGCGGTTTGTCTTTGACAGGATGGACGGGATGGAACAGGATCGTGTCCATCGTTCGTCGTTACAGGTGTGAAGGTGCGTGTTGACCACAGGCCGGCTTCCGCGTCGCCAGGGGCAACGCCCCTGGATATGGAAACGACTTCGCGATCGAGTTTGGCGGTAGGCCAGAATCCAATGCCTTGCCGCTTCCACAATATTGCCGCATCACCGCCACATGCCACGAGAGTCGCGTCCGACGTGAACAAGAATCCTGTCGATCCTGTTATCCTGTCAGCACGGACCCGCCTGTTGGGGATGATTGAAACATGACCTGCCGGGGAATTCGCGGGGCGATCACCTGCGCGTCGAACGATCGAGACGAGATTCTGGTCGCCACGCGGCATCTGCTGGCGATGATGATCCGTCTGAACGACATCGATCCGGTCGACGTGGCCAGCGCGATTTTCACCACCACGACCGACCTGAACGCCGAGTTCCCGGCCCTGGCCGCCCGGCAGTTGGGCTGGCTCGACGTGCCGCTGTTGTGCGGACACGAGATGGCCGTGCCGGAGGCGTTGCCGCTTTGCGTGCGGATCATGATCAACTGGAACACAAACAAATCGCAGAAGGAAATTCAGCACGTCTTCCTCAAGGAGGCGGTCAGCCTGCGTCCCGATCTTCAGGACCTGCCGGAGGTCGATTGGGAAGAGCTGGAGACGTGGATCACCGAGAACCTGGCGAGCGGCGAACCGTTGTAAGAGTCGCAAAGCTCGCCCGCGTTACGAACCGAGAATTGGCCTGGTCGCGTGAACGCTGGAGCCCCGCACAAAAACTTGAGAGCGCTGTCGGAGATCTTCTTCAATAGCGAGGCGGAGATAGGTCGTTTCGAGTCGGTCGAGGCCGCCGCCCTGCCCGGCCACTATCGTCGTCTGCTCGATCATCAAGAGCACATGACCGTGGCGGTCGAGGCGTATCACGAGAGCCTGGTCGACGTCGACGTGCTCGCCTCGCAATCGACCGAGACGCACTACGCGCGGCGGATTCTGCTGCGGCGGCGCGACAGCGGCGAGGTCGTGCAGTGGGGCCTGATGCGGATCCACCTGCCCAGCTTTGCTGAAGAAGTCCGCCGCGAGATTGCCGAAGAGCAACGCCCCCTGGGTCGCATCTTGGTACGGCACAACTTTCTCCGCACCATTCACGTCGACGCCCTGTGGCGCATCGAGCCCGGCCCCGAGCTATGCCAGCAGTTCGACCTGGCGGGCGGCAGCAATGCCGAAACCCCACCAACGACATACGGCCGCACGGCCGACATCCACATCAACGGGCAATCGGCGGTCGAAGTTTTGGAGGTCGTGGCTCCGCTGCGCTGATTGCGATCGCGTTGAACGCCCCGCGTGCTTGCCTGCGAAGCTTCCTTTCGACGCGGTAGCCGCAGCCCGCCCGGCGTATAATTGGGAATGGTCGCCACCCGACCGCCCGCTACGATACGAGTGAGATAGAAGGCGAAATCCAGCCGCGACCCACTCGACCCACTTATCGCGCACCTAGAGCCATGCGAGAAGCCTACGACTGCATCGTCCTTGGCGGAGGACCGGCCGGAACCGCGGCCGCGGCCCTAGTGGCCGAGGCGGGCCACGCGACGCTGCTGGTCGAGCGCGAAAAGACGCCACGGTTTCACGTGGGCGAGTCGCTGATGCCGGAGACCTACTGGACGTTTGAGCGACTCGGCATTCTGGACGAGCTCAAGTCGAGTCGCTTTACCCGCAAGCTCAGCGTGCAGTTCGTCAACGCCCGCGGCAAGGCGTCGAAGCCGTTCTACTTCCACGAGCACGACGGCCGCGACTGTTCGCAAACCTGGCAGGTGCGTCGCAGCGAGTTTGACCGACTGCTGTGGGACAACGCCGCGGCGAAGGGGGCCGACTGCTACGACCAGACGCGCGTCATCGACGTCGCCCTCGAAGGCGATCGGGCAACCGGCGTGACGCTGACCACCGCGGACGGCGAGACCCGCCAGGTAGCGGCCCGGGTGGTCATCGACGCCAGCGGGCAACAGTCGCTAATCGCCAATCGCTTGAACCTCTTGCGGCCCAATCCGCGGCTCCGCAAGAGCGCGATCTGGACCTACTATCGCGGGGCCGAGCGGGCCGAGGGCATCGACGGCGGGGCCACCGTGATCCTGCACACCGAAGACAAAGAAAACTGGTTCTGGTACATCCCGCTGCACGACGACGTGACCAGCGTCGGCCTGGTGGGCGACGTCGATCGGCTGTTCGCCTCGCGCGAGCCGCCGGCACAGGTCTTCCAAACGCAGCTGGCGCGTTGTCAGAATCTCGAGGCGCGGCTCGCCGACGCCGAAAGGGTCGACGACTTTCACGTAGCCCGCGAGTTTTCCTACAAGGCGGAGCGGGCCGCGGGCGACGGCTGGGTGCTGATCGGCGACGCCTACGGCTTTATCGACCCGATCTATTCGTCGGGCGTATTCTTCGCCTTGAAGACCGCCGAGATGGCGGCCGACTGTGTGATCGACGCGCTGGCGGCCGACGACGTCTCGGCGACGCGGCTCGGCGCTTGGGCGGCCGAGTTCGACCGCGGGGCGAACCTGGTGCGTAAGTTGATCGCCGCCTTCTACACGAAGGAGTTCAGCTTCGGGGAGTTTCTCGCCCAGCACCCCGAGCATGTCGGCAACATGACCGACCTGTTGATCGGCCGCATCTTCTACGACGGCGCCGAGCGGATCTTCGAAGACATGGATCCGTATATCGCCAACCTGACGGGAACCGCGGCGCCGTTGGCGGCCGATCGCTGAGACGTGCCGCGGTACCAATTGTCGTTTCTCGACAGGATGAACAGGATTTCCAGGATGGGGTCGTCCCAATCGTCAGACCACACGGTTGATGTCCGGGCGAGCCAGGGGACGCCCGGTCGGGCTGATCGCGGCGGACGTCTAGCTTGACCGTGGCACCCAGAGTTCCCGTCCCACTCGTCGTCGTCAACGGGATTCAAGTCCTGTTAATCCTGTTATCCTGTCAGCAAGAGAACAGCGTCTTGACAGGCCTCGTTCGTGAGCAGAGCCGAGGGGGAGCCTCACGTTCTCGTTACCTTCATCACACGCCCACGACAAGCTTGGGCACGGCACCTCCGATCGCCAGGCACCGTCTCGCGGCGTTTCTCGCGGCAGGCCGATCTGCTAGACTGACACGCCTCGTCGCGGAGCCACCGCTCCCAGGCCGTTGCCCCGGACCACCGCTCCTGGACACTGCTCCTGGGTCACTCCCTTTGAGTTACGGCCGCGCCGCCCTGCCCCCACCAACTTCCCTCCGCGATTCTTCGCCCATGCGATATGTCGTTCCGCTGCTCGTTGCGGCCCTGCTCGTCCTGCACCAGGACGACTGGTTCTTCGGCTTCTGGGCGGAACCGAAGCTGGTGTTTGGTTTCCTGCCCGCCACGCTGCTCTACCACGCCGGCATCTCGCTGGCTGCAGGCCTGACCTGGTACCTGGCCGTGACGTTCTGCTGGCCAGAGGAGTTGGATGCCGTCGAACCGGAGTCGTCGGAAAGTGAGGCGGGCGCGTGACGCAGCTGATCATTGTCTGCATCTACCTGACGCTCTTGCTCGGGCTCGGACTTTCGGCCAGTCGGTTGTTTCGCGGCACGAGCAAAGACTATCTGCTGGCCAGCCATTCGATCGGTCCGTTCCTGCTGTTGATGTCGCTGTTCGGCACGACGATGACCGCCTTCGCCCTGGTCGGCTCGACGGGCGAGGCCTTTGCCGAGGGCGTGGGCGTCTATGGAATGCTGGCCTCGTCGAGCGGCATCATCCACTCGCTCTGCTTCTTTCTGATCGGCGTGAAGCTGTGGTCGTTCGGTCGGCGGCACGGCTATACGACCCAAGCGCAGTTCTTTCGCGATCGACTGGAGAGCGACCGGCTGGGACTGCTGTTGTTTCCGATTCTCGTCGGCTTGGTGATTCCCTATCTGCTCATCGGCGTGATCGCAGCGGGCGCCACCATTGCCGGAGTCACCGCCGGGACGTTCGATCCTGGTACGTTTCCTGCGTCGTGGGAAGAAGGTGCGCGGGGCGGAGTTCCCTCGGAGATCGGCTCGCTGGTGATCTGTGGCGTTGTGCTGGTGTACGTCTTTTTCGGCGGTATGCGGGGCACTGCCTGGGCCAACGCGTTTCAGACCGTCGTCTTTATGGTGCTCGGTCTGGTTACCTTCGTCGTCATCGCCAAACAACTTGGCGAGCGCGAGACGCTGCTGGAAAGCCTGCGCGCCGCGAGCGCCGCAATCCCCGAGGAAAAGGCCTCGCGGGTTGAGATCGGCCGCCTGACGTTCTTTACGTACTTGCTCGTGCCGCTCTCAGTCGGAATGTTCCCACACTTGTTTCAGCATTGGCTAACCGCCCGCAGCGCGGCGACGTTTAAGCTACCGGTCGTCGCGCATCCGCTGATGATCATGGTGGTGTGGCTTCCTTGCGTGCTGATGGGCGCCTGGGCGGCAGGCGTTCCCGAGCTTGCGGAAATCCAGCCGAACTTGATTCTGCCCGTGATGGTCCGCCAGGCGGGCCCGCTCCTCTCGGGCCTCCTGACGGCCGGCATCTTGGCGGCGATCATGTCGTCGCTCGACAGTCAGTTCCTCTGCATCGGCACGATCTTCACCACCGACATCGTGCTGCACTATCGTCGCGGTCGCGAAGTGAGCGAGCGCGAAAAGGTGCTCTACGCGCGACTCTTCATCGTGGCGATTGTGGCGATCACCTATGGCTTCAGCCTCCTCGAGTCGCGACGGGTATTTACCCTGGGCGTGTGGTGCTTCAGCGGCTTTTCGAGCCTGTTCCCGCTCGTGCTGGCGGCCGTCTACTGGCGTCGGCTCACCAAGGCGGGGGCCTACGCCAGCGTGCTCGCCGCGGCGATCAGCTGGGCGGTGCTGTTCTGGCAGTCGCAGTTCGGGCTGAATCCCAATTTCACGGTGGCGGGGATGATGCCGGTGGTGGTGATGGTGGCCGCCAGTTCCGTGGCCTTGGTCGTCGTTTCCCTGGTCTCGCGCCCGCCGAGCGAGGCGACGCTGGCGAAGTTTTTCCGGGAATGAGGGCGGCGTTCCGGATCAGCGCCTCGAATCAGGGCGGCGGCCCAAATCAAGGAGGCGGACGTCGGTTGCGACCGATCCGAAAATCCCTATAATTTGACGGTTTGCTCGCTGGGCGGACCGTCCGGCGGGGCACGATCGAGAATCTGCAGTCGCCCCCTAACCCTTGAGCCCAATCTGCTATGCCTCGTTTTGGCGGTGGTCCCCGGAAACGAACTCAACGTCGCTCGAAGAACAAGACGCGGGCGAAGAAGCCCGATCCGTTGATGGTCGGTGGCGAACGCCCCCGTCCGATGTACGTCGACTACAAGGACGTCGACTTGTTGAGCAAGTTGACGAATCGCCACGGGCGAATCGTCGGTCGACGCAAGACCGGTTGCGGCTCGGTCAGTCAGCACGCCGTCACGCTAGCCATCAAGCGAGCCCGGTTCATGGCCCTAATGCCCTACGTGGGCGACTAGTCGGCCGCAGTCGGCGCGCCGCCCGCACAAGAACGCACAATCAAGACCACGACACACGGCCCGGTGGCTTTCCACGCCGGGTCTTTCTGTGCGCTCACCTCCTGCGTCAGTTTCTTCGGCGTTCGGCTTGCTGAGCCGCGCATTGCAGACGCTCGGCGGCACCGTCAGAATAGACGCGGTGCGAGAGACCCGGCGCGATCGGGGTCCGCGCAAGAAAGTCCGGCGACCGATGGCCGTCGCGAACGCTTGCCGCCGCCATTCCGTCGTCAGCGAATTTCCCTTGTCATCGAATCTCCGTCACCATCGAAGAACCAACTGGCGAGGCCGCCGCGATGTCGCAGTCGCATCTCTACCAGACGCGTGTCGAGTTTCGCGACACCGACGCGGCCGGCATCGTCCACTTTTCGGTCTACTTCAACTACATGGAAGAGGCAGAGCACGCCCTGGTGCGGGCGGCGGGTTTGGAAGTCTTCATGGAAGACGAAGACGGTGAGTTCAGTTGGCCGCGGGTGGCCGCCCGCTGCGAGTATTCGGCCCCCTATCGCTTCGGCGACGAAGTGGAGGTCGCCACGACGATTACCAAACTGAGCGAGCGGAGCGTGACCTATCACCATGAGTTTCGCCTTGAGGGGAAGCCCGTCGCCAGCGGAGAAATCACCACCGTCTGCTGCGCGCTCGGCGAAGGCGGCACGATTCGCTCCCGCGCCATGCCCAGCGAGGTGAGCGAGCGCCTCGCGCCGTTCGTCGTCGCCTGAAGCCATCGCCGCCCACGCCGAGCCACCTCGCCCTCCTCGGGCCATCGAGAAGCATCCCGTGACGAAACTGGTCGTCGAAAATCTGACCAAGGAGTATCCCACCCGCGGCGAGCCCCTCCGCGTGCTGCGCGGGGTCTCGTTCACGCTGGCCGGCGGTGAGAACCTGGCCGTGGTCGGCCCCAGCGGCTCGGGCAAGAGCACCCTGCTGCAAGTCGTCGGGACCCTCGACCGGCCGAGCGGCGGCCAGGTCCGGCTCGACGAGGCCGATCCCTTTGTGCTCGCCGAGCCCGAGCTGGCCGACTTTCGCAACCGCAAGATCGGCTTCATCTTTCAAGATCATCACCTGCTCGGACAGTGCAGCGTGCTGGAAAACGTTCTCCTGCCCGCGCTGGCCAAGGGAAACGCAAGTCACGACCAAGTCGCGCGGGCGCGACAGCTCGTCGAGCGGGTTGGCCTGGCCGATCGCAGCGAACATCGTCCGGCGGAACTTTCCGGCGGCGAGCGGCAGCGGGTCGCGGTAGCCCGGGCCATGATCCTCGAGCCGCAGCTGCTGTTGGCCGACGAGCCGACGGGCAACCTCGACGGACAGACCGCCCGCGAGATCGGCGAGTTGTTGCTCGACGTGCAGGAGGAGGCCGGCGCGATTCTGATCGTCGTCACCCACAGTCCCGACCTGGCCGCGACCATGCAGCGGACGTCTCGCTTGGAAGCGGGGCAGCTCGTCACGTAGTCCTCGACGGAATTTCTCGCTGCCAACTGGAGACCCACCACAAGAACCGCGCGGTACCGCGCCGCACGTCGTAGCACCGACAAGTGTCTTCCCGGCGCTACCGACGCCTCGCATCACGAACGGACCCGGACCGACTCGATGACCCTCTGGCAGCTGATCTTCGCCAATCTGCGATATCACCGGCGCACGGGCCCCGCCGTGGCGACGGGCGTAGCGGTGGCAACAGCCGTCTTGACCGGGGCGCTGCTGGTGGGCGATTCGGTACGTGGCAGCCTCGAGGACCTGGTGACCGACCGCCTCGGCCACATCGATCACGTGCTGCTCACCGAGCGGTTCTTCCGCCGCGAGTTGGCGGCCGAGTTGGCCGCCTCTCCCCAGTTCGACGAGGACTTCGACGGCGTCACCGCAGCGGTGCTCTCGCTAGGCACGGTCGAGAAGCGGTATCGCCGCCCCACGGGCGGAGTCGATCGCGACGCCACCGCCGGACTGGCCGGCAGCGTCACGATTATTGGTAGCGACGAGTCGTTTCTCGCGCTCGGCGAAGGGGGTCCCAGCCGTCCGCCCGCCAAGGACGAAGTCGTGCTCAATCGACAGCTGGCCGACGAGATTGGTGCCGTCGTGGGCGATGAGGTGCTGTTGCGGGTGGGCCGCTCGAGCGAGATTCCGGCCGACAGCCCCCTGGGTCGCAAGACGGAAACAACCCGTAGCCGGCGGCTGAAGGTCAGCGAAATCGTACCGACCGAGGGCCTGGGCCGATTCGGACTCAGCCCCACCCAGCAACTGCCGCAGGTCGCCTTCGCATCGCTGGCCACGCTGCAAGAGATGCTCGATCAGCCCGGGCGCGTCAACGCGCTGTTGGTGGCCGGCAAATCGAAGAGCGAGGCCAGCTCCGCCGAGGCGAGCGAGCGACTCGTCGCTTCGCTCCGTCCGCGGCTGACCGACTACGGCGTGAAGATCGAACACGTGCTGCGGAACATCGAGATCGACGACGACGACCCGGTGGCAACGATCGACTATTACAACTTGACCTGCGATCGGATGCTGCTGCCCGAGGCGCTTCAACAGGCGGCCGCGCGGGCCTGGTCGAACGAAATCGTCCAGCCAGCGCTGACGTACCTGGCCAACGAGATTCGCAAGCCGGGCGACGAGGGCAAGTCGATTCCCTACTCGATCGTCACCGCGATCGACTCGCGCGATGATGTGGGACCGTTGTTCGACGAGGCCGGTCAGCCGATCACGCAGTTGGCCGATGACGAGATCGTGCTCAATAGCTGGGCGGCCGACGATCTCGCAGCTCAGGTCGGCGACGAGATCGCCCTGACGTACTTCCGGCCCGACACCACCCACGGCGAAGTGGAAGAGGCGACCGCCACGTTTCGCCTGGCGGCGATTGTGCCGCTGGCCGAAGCCGATCAGCCGCCGCTGCCGGCGAACGATCCCGATCTGACGCCCGAGCTACCGGGCGTGACCGATCAGGCCTCGATCGACGACTGGAATCCCCCCTTCCCGTTCGAGTCGGAGCGAATCCGTCAGAAAGACGAAGATTACTGGGACGATCACCGGACCACGCCGAAGGCCTTCATTTCGCTGGCCGCAGGCCGCCGTCTGTGGTCCAGTCGCTTCGGCGATACGACGTCGCTACGCGTCGCCCCAGCTCCAGGCAGCGACGTGCAGCAGCTTGCCGCGGCGCTGCAAAACGCACTGGCGCCCGCCGGACTCGGTTTCGAGCTGCGACCCGTCAAGCGGTTCGGTCTGGAGGCCGCCCGCGGCACGACGCCGTTCGATCTGTTGTTCCTCGGCTTCAGCATGTTCCTGATCGCCGCGGCGCTGATGCTGGTGGCCCTGCTGTACCGGCTGGGCGTGGAACAACGCGCCACCGAGGTGGGACTGCTGCAGGGCGTCGGCTTCGCCCGCCGCCGCACGGCGCGTCTGCTGGCGGCCGAGGGGTTGATGCTGGCGGCTGTCGGTTCAGCAATCGGTGTGTTGATCGGCGTGCTCTACGCCAGCGTGATGCTCTACGGTTTGCGAACCTGGTGGGTCGACGCGGTGAGTACGCCGTTTCTGGTGTTGCACGTCACGGTGAAGAGCCTGGGGATCGGCTTTCTCGCCGGACTGGTCACCTCGGCGTTGACGATTTACTTGACGCTGCGGCGATTGGGCAAGATCTCGGTGCGGGAGTTGTTGGCCGGACGGATGATGTTGGCCGACGACGCGTCTACATCCGGCGGCGGCTTCGCCCCGTGGATCATGGCCGGCACGCTGATGACCGCCGTCGTGTTGCTGGCCTCGGCCGGCGGACTCTCGGGCGAGGCCCAGGCGGGGGCCTTCTTCGGAGCCGGCGCGCTCGTGCTCGTGGCCGCCTTGGTGGCCGTGCGAAGCCTGCTGAGTGATACCCGCGCCTGGCACGGCCTGGCCGGCGGGGCGGCCGCCGTGAAGCTGGCCGCGCGGGCGGCGGCGCGCAATCCCTTGCGCAGCACGCTCACGATCGGGCTGGTGGCCGCGGCCAGTTTTCTGATCGTGGCCATCAGCGCGTTTCAGCTCGACGTCTCCACCAGCGGCAGCGGCGGCTACGACATCCTGGCCACCAGCAGCGCTCCGATCTATCACGACCTGGGCACGGAAGATGGTCGCTTCGAGGTCGGCATCGGCACGCGGGCCGATCGGCTGCTGGCCGAAGCAGAGGTCGTCGCCCTACGGGTCGAGTCGGGCGACGATGCGAGCTGCTTGAACTTGTTCCAGGCCCGTCGCCCGCAGGTGCTCGGCATCCCGCCGGCGCTCGCGGCGAACGATCGCTTCCAATGGGCCGCTGCTCTCGAAGATGCCACAGAACGCGAAGATGACGGCGAGTCGCCGTGGTCGCTGCTCGAGGCACCACTGCGCGACGACGAACAAGGCCGCACGGTTGTGCCGGTTATTGTCGATCAGAATACGGCCACCTACAGTCTGCATCTGGCCGGCCTCGGGGCGCAGTGGTCGGGCGAGGACGAACAGAGACGCCCCGTGATGTTCGAGGTGGTCGGCCTGCTGAAGAACAGTATCTTCCAAGGCAGCTTGCTGGTCAGCGAGGACCACTTCGAGACGCTCTTTCCCTCGACCAGCGGCTACCGGCAGTTCCTGGTTCGCGCGCCGGACGGACAGGCCCTGGCGATTCGCGGCACACTGGAAACGGAGCTGCGCGATTTCGGTTTTGACGCGGTGCTCGCCGTCGATCGACTGCGGGAATTGATGGCGGTACAGAACACGTATCTCTCGACCTTTCAATCGTTGGGCGGTCTGGGCCTGCTGCTAGGCACGGTGGGCCTGGCAGTCGTGCAGCTGCGCAGCGTCCTGGAACGCCGCGGCGAGCTGGCCTTGATGCGGGCCGTCGGCTTTCGCTCGTGGCGGCTGGCCACAATCGTCTTCTTCGAGACCGCCTGGCTGCTGGCCGCCGGCTTGGGCGTCGGCATCGTGGCGGCGATTGTGGTCGTGCTGCCACATTGGCTCGCCGGCGGCGCGGCGATCCCCTGGGTGCAGCTGTTGATTACCCTAAGCTTCGTGGTGGTGACCGGCCTGGCCGCGGCGATGGTCAGCGTGAGGGCCACGCTCCGCGCGCCGTTGTTGGCGGCACTGCGAGGAAGCTGATCCGTAGTCCAGGCACCATGCCGCGACCAATCGCGATCTGCTAGACTCGCGGTTTCCCGCGGACGGTCCTCCGCACCGCTGCCAGCCGGACCGCCCCGCCACCGAACCGAAGCCAAGACTCCCGCCCGCCAAGACTCCCGCAAGTCCAAGAAGCGAGACCGCGAATGAAACTCTTGTACGTCGTCGCCGCGATTGTGGTCACGATGCTCTGCTGGGGCATCTACGGACCGGTGCTTCATTACGGTCAGGATCTCTTCGCCGGCGAGAGTAAGATCGCCATGGACGACGGGCTGCGGGCCTTCATGTGTGTGGGACTGGCTTACTTCTTGATCGCCATCGTGGTGCCGGTCACGATGTTGCAGCTGTACGGCGAGCAGGGCCATTGGAGCGGCGGCGGCACCTTTTGGAGCTTGATTGCCGGGGCGGCCGGCGCGCTGGGGGCCTTGGGCGTCATCCTCGCCTTTGGTCTGGGGGGCAGGCCGGTCGTCGTGATGCCGTTGGTGTTCGGCGGGGCCCCGGTCGTCAACTCGTTCCTGACGATGTACTGGTTGAAGTCGTTTCGACAGATCAGCCCCATCTTCATTGCTGGCTTGATCATGGTCGCACTCGGCGCGGTAACCGTGCTGCTGACCCGACCAAGCTCGAAGGGACCGAGCGGGGATTGGTTCATGAACCTCTCCTCCATGATCGGTGTGCTCTTGTCGATCGCCCTGATCATCGTCTGCTGGGGGGCCTATGGGCCGGTCCTGCACCGCGGACAGATGCAGATGGGCGGCAGCCGCCTGCGGCCATTGATCTGCGTCGGCGTCGCCTACTTCGTCATTGCGGTGGTCGCGCCGCTGATGATTCTGAGCGGCAACCCGGGCGACGGCTCGTTCGTCAGCTTTGGCGGCGTGCTGTGGAGCGTCTTGGCCGGAGCGGCCGGGGCCCTCGGCGCGCTGGGCATCATCTACGCCTTCAACTTCGGCGGCAAGCCGATCTACGTAATGCCGCTGGTGTTTGGCGGCGCCCCGGTCGTGAATACGCTGACCTCGATCGTCACCACGGGCGCGACGATCAGTCCGTTCTTCTACGCGGGCCTGATTCTGGTCATCGTCGGCGCCGTGATCGTGCTGGTCTGGGCCCCCAAGGGACATGGTCCTCCGGCGGCCCCCAGTGCGGCGGCGGCCCCCAGTGCGCCAGCCGCCAACGAGTCCAGCAGCGAAGCCGCGGCTGCCGGCGTTTCCAACGACTCGACGACGGCGAAGCCGCGCTGATTCGCGGCGGACCCGGTTGTACTTCCAGCGGGCGGGGAAACTCCGGCCGAACCGCCGCGGCGCGCGGCAATCTTACCGGGTGGGCAAAGCCGCGAAGCCTAAGTCCCCCGCGCGGCCCCGAACCACTCGAGCTGCCGCCGCGCGCCATAGCGCCAGCCCTCGGCACGACAGAGCGGCTCCAACCAGGTGGCCTGTCGGCCGAGTTGCTCGGCATCTGCGCACTGCGGCATCAACAGCACGCGAGCCCGATCGACTTCCGGAAACGCTTGCAGATACTCTTCGACCTCCGCGACGTCGGCCGGCGTATCGATGACGAACTTGAGCTGATAGTCGTACTCCGCCAGCAGGCGCCCGATAACGGCCGGGGCATGTCGTGATTGTTCGTGGCGACGGCGCCAGGCTGCGTCGCGCGGACCTTGTGGCGACGAGTTGGAGAGCTTGGGGCTGATCGACATCAAGTCGCACTCGACCGGCAGATAGAGTGTGCCGGCCGTTTCGATCGTGATGTGCTTGCCGAGCTCGCGCAAGGCGGTGGTCAGCGGTATCGATTCGGCGAACAACATCGGCTCGCCCCCGGTGAGCACCACGTGCTCGGTATCCCACTCGGCAAGCTGCGCGACGATCATCTCGACCGACAGGTCGCTGCCCTCGGGCTGCCAGGAGGTGTAGGGCGTGTCGCAGAACCAGCACCGCAGATTGCAGCCGCTGGCGCGGACAAAGACGCTCGGCTGGCCCGCGAGCAGGCCTTCGCCTTGAATCGACGGATAGATTTCGGCAATCTTCACGTGGCAAGTTCTCTGCGACGATGCCCTGCGGCATAATGCTCTACCGGCGGTGGCGTTGCGGCAGACGAAGGCGAGGCGACCGCGCTATTCCGGATACGTCAGCGGATCGACCAGGCCGGCGTCGGCGAAACCCTGCCGGCGAAGCCGACAGGCGTCGCAGCGACCACACGGTCCGCCACGTTCGTCCGGGTCGTAGCAGCTGTGGGTCAGGCCATAGTCGACACCCAGCTCGGTGCCGCGACGCACGATCTCGGCCTTGCTCATGGCGATCAACGGGGTGTTGACGCTGTAGAGTGCCCGGCCCTCGACCGCCGCCCTGGTGGCCACGTTGGCCATTCGCTCAAACGCTTCAATATACTCGGGCCGGCAGTCGGGGTAACCGCTGTAGTCGACCGCGTTGACGCCGATGAACAGCTCGCTGATGCCACGGGCTTCGGCCAGCGCCAGCGCCAGGGCCAAGAACACGGTGTTCCGCGCCGGGACGTACGTGACCGGGATCTCGCTCGCCATCGCGTCGGCGGGCCGGTCCTTGGGCACGTCGACCTCGGCGGTCAGGGCGCTGTCGGCTCCGAAGGCCGAAAGATCGACCGACACGGACTGATGGTCGTCGATGCCCAGGGCGGCGGCCACGCGGGCGGCGGCCTCCAGTTCGAAACGATGCCGCTGCCCGTAGTCGACCGAGAGCGCGACAAGGCGGAAACCTTCGTCCCGGGCGATGGCGGCGGTGGTGGCGGAATCGAGTCCGCCGGAGAGCAAGATGACGGCCGGTTCGTGCATACCAGAACTACTCGGCGGCAAGTGCCTTGGCGAGCCGATCGCGGGCGTCGCCCATCTGTGCGGCCGCCGCCGCCAGACTGGCGAGCGACTCGCGGGGATCGTTGTCGACGGCGGTCGAACGCGCCCGATTGAGCGAGCGCTCGGCCACGGCATAGGCCTCCATCACCTCGGCCATGGTACCGGTGGCGAGGAGTGAACGGAGGACGGCCAGGTGTTCGACGAAGTTGGCTTGCAGGTCGACGCCGACCTCGCTGAGCCGGGCCACCACGTGCGGCATTTGTGCGTGGCGATCGGCCGCGGCCGACGATTGTTCCAAGAGTTCGCCCAGCTGAACCTGCGCGGCAGAGAGCGCGGCAAGCAGGTCTTCCGACTTGCCGCTCTCACGATGCGCAACCGCCTGGCGACTCGCCGATGCCCGCACGAGTCCCGCACCGAGCAGCATGCCGATCACGGCGGCCGCGAACGTCCATTTCTGCCCCCAACGGGCGAAGGAGAACTTCTGCACGCGGATCTTCCCCGTGGGAATCCGATAGCCGGCGATGGCTGGCGGGTTGTCGGCCAGCGCATCTCGGTTCGTCCGCAGCACGTCCAGGTTCTCGGGCGTGAGCGGATCGCCGACTTCCAACACGGGCGAGGGGCGGCCCTTCTCGTCGAGTTCCGGTTCGCCCGACTCGTCTAGGAGCAGGCCGGCAGCGGCGGTCAGCACCAGGCCCTCGTAATCGTCGTTCGGCAAGTCGAGCGAGATCTGATAGGCCATGGCGGCGGCCAACACGCCGACGGTCAGGGCAATGGCGACGATCAAGTTTCCTAGTAGACGCATAATGCTACCCACTGGTCGCGACGACGATGCCGCTGATCACGATCGAGGTAATCGCTTCGCCGACGATCAAGCCGGCACAAAACGGAACGCCCCACGACTCGGCCCAGACCTTGCCCTTGATGCGGGCCACAACCATGTATATCAGACAGCCGATGCCATAGGTGAGGATGTAATTGATCGGCAGGTACATCGACAGCCCCACCAAAACACCGAGCCCTGGGAAGCCGCCGAAGCCCATCAACGCGCCCAGCAACGCCCCAAAACCGTAGAGCGAATAGGGCATCTCTTTGCCCGTCGGTTCGTTGCTCACCTCGGCCCCGGCTTGCCGCTCGTCGAGTTGCTCCTTGGAAAGGCCGCCAACGCCCTGAATCACCGCCTTGAGGGCTTCGGCCTGGGGCGCCGGCGTGTTGGTCCCCTCGCCGATCGGCACCTTGTTCACGTTGTCCTTGTCGCGCAAGTTCGCCTGCACGATGACCAGGATGATCAGCATCGTGATGATCGGCCCGACACCGGTCACGGCCAGCTCGATCGTTTGCTGTCGCTTGGGAGACGAGCCCACCAGGTGGCCCGTCTTCAAGTCTTGAATCATGTCGGCGGCACAGGAAATGGAGACGCACAGAGCGGCGCCAATCATGACGGCGCCGACGACGTTCTGCTTGCCGCCGAGGAGCAACACGACGACCACCGTCAACAACGCGATGCCGGAGATGGGCGACCAATCGGTCATGCCGGTACATTGCGCGATGATGATGCCGGCGAACCAGATCCACAGACCGCCGATGAGCGAGAGCAACAATCCACGAACAAAGTTGGGCAGACCGCTGAAGAGTCCGGTGGGATCGTCGACCGAGCCGCCCACCAACACCGTGGCCAAGAACAAACCTGCCAAACCAGCAACGATGGCGATGCCCAGCGGCTTCAGACCGAGTTCGTCCGCGTCCCCGCCACCGACGCCGCGCGCTCCGGCGATGCTCTTCAAGGCGGCCTTCATGGCGGGCAAGGAAAAGACCACGCCCATCATCGCCCCACCCACCAGCATGCCGATGCCGAGGGGACGATTGAATTGCGAGCGACCGATATTCGGCACCTCCCAGGCGGCCGTTCCCGCCGGCATCAGGTCGAGGTAGTTGAAGGCGATTGGATTGATGACGAAGAAGGCAAGCACGCCGCCGGCGAGCACCATCAGCCCTGGCCGGCCCGTCACAAACCCGGCGCCGAGCGAGAGCGGGCTAATCGCGAGCAGAAACAGGATTTCGTCCGGAAAGCCCAGCAACAGCCCCGCGTTGAACTCGTGGTCAGAGAGAATCGGATCGTGGTCGCCGTCACCATCGCGGTCGACGCCGGCGACCCAACCCAACGAACCGTAGCCGGGCAGGCTGACAGGGTCGCCCGCGGCATCCTTGAAACTAATCTGAGGCAGACCGGCCGGCAGATAGAAGAGCGCGCCGAGGATACATCCGGCCAACAAGACGAGGGCCTTCTCGGGCCCGGCACCGGGCGACTTGAGAATCTCCGCGACCGCAGTCCCCGTGGGAAAGCGGAGCCGGTCGATCTCGATCATCTGCTTCCGCAGCGGAATGATAAAGGCACAGCCGAGCACAGCCCCCACGACGCCGGCCAGCGTGATAATCCAAAAATCGGCGCTGCGAATCGAGAGGTCGTAGCCGAGCATGAACAGCACCGGCACGGTAAAGACGATACCCGCATTGGGAATGTTGACGGCCGAGGCGACCGTCTGGGAGATGTTGGTCTCCAGAATGGTGCCCTTGCGCAGCAGGCCTCGCAGGACACCGAAGCCGATGATCGCCGCGATCGTGGAACCGCCGATGCCAAAGCCGATCTTCAGCGCCGCATAGGTGATCGAAGCGTTCATCACCGTGCCGACGATCACGCCGGTCACCACCGCCGCGACCGTCACCTCGCGGTGCGGCGGGGCATGCGGATCGGCCGGTGGAGAAGAACCAGGCGCGTCAGACGTGCTACTCATGGCCGAGATTGTAGTCGATGCCATCTCGCCAAAACAGGCACGCACGCCAGCAATTTGCCTTCATGGCCACGGGCCACGGGCCAGCCGCGCGATACACTATGATGGTCGCCGGTAGAAGAGCAAGTAACACCGGCGGCGGGGCGCGCTGGGGCCAAGCCGCGGCAAGCCACGCACCAACGCATGAAATCGACCACCGAGTACCTGACATTCACGCTGCCCGAGCGGATGGGCTTTCTGAACATCACGCCGCAGTGCGCAGAGGTCGTGGCCCGCAGCGGCGTTCAAGAAGGCCTGCTCTTGTGCAACGCCATGCACATCACGGCCAGCGTGTTCATCAACGACGACGAGCCGGGCCTGCTGCGCGACTATGCGAAGTGGCTCGAGGAGCTGGCCCCCTTCGATGCCTCGCCCGCGCGCTACCATCACAACCGCACCGGCGAAGACAACGCCGACGCCCATCACAAACGCCAGATCATGGGCCGCGAGGTCGTGGTGGCCATCACCGCGGGCCGGCTCGATTTCGGCCCTTGGGAGCAGATCTTCTACGGCGAGTTTGACGGACGTCGGGCCAAGCGGGTACTGGTGAAAGTGATTGGGGAGTAGCGCACTTCGACCTCCCGAGGCCTGCGCAGGCTGAGCTATACTTGAGGATTAGCCGCCCCGCCCCCTGCCCTGCGCGCGTTTTCCGGGAATTGAAGCGTTGAAGAACGACCCCGACAACCCGATCGTCGATCTCGCCGGAGCCGACGAGTGCACCGAGCCACCGCTCGACGGCAATCGGCATGCGCAGCTGGTCGAGCTGCTGGGCCCCGGCGTCACCAAACGGCTGGGCCTCTATCCGCTGCCCGAGGGCTTCAAGCTCTCGGTGATCATGCCGGTCTACAACGAGAAGGCGACCATTCGCGAGATCCTCCGCCGCGTCCGGGCCACGCCGATTCCCAAGGAGATCGTGCTGGTCGACGACGGCTCGGCCGACGGCACCCGCGACATCCTGGCGGAAGAACAGGCGGCCGACCCGCATCTGACCGTGATCCTGCACGAAGAGAACCGCGGCAAGGGCGCCGCACTCCGAACTGGCATTACCCATGCCACCGGCGACGTGATCGTAATTCAGGACGCCGACCTGGAATACGATCCCAACGACTACCTGCGGCTGATCCAGCCGATCGTCGACCGCCGGGCCGACGTCGTCTACGGCTCGCGCTTTCGCGGCGACGCCGAACGGGTGCATCTGTTCTGGCATCGTGTGGCCAACGGCATGCTGACGCTGCTCTCCAACATGTTCAACAACCTGAACCTGACCGACATGGAGACTTGCTACAAGGCGTTTCGCCGGGGCGTGCTCGACGACATCGAGATCCGCGAGAATCGTTTCGGCGTCGAGCCGGAGCTGACCGCCAAAATTGCCCGGCGACGACACCGCATCTTCGAGGTGCCGATCACCTACAGTGGCCGCGATTATTCGGAAGGGAAGAAAATTGGCCTTTCCGACGCCTTCCGCGCGCTTTACTGTGTCGTGCGCTACGGATTGGTCGACTAGTCGAGCCGCAAACCCACGCTGCCACCACCGGCGGCGCGACCGACAACTCGACTGGGTACGCGATCTCGCGATTCCGCAGGCGACTCGAGCAAGGAGGTAACCGATGCGACGTTCCACGGGCGTACGATTTCCGGCCGCGTCTTGGCTACTCTTGGTCGTCGGCTGTTTGCTCGTCGGCTGTAGCGACGCACCGACCGCTGCGTTGTCCGGGGGCGGCGCCGCCGGACTCGACTACCCGGAGCTTTACCGCAGCGACGGACTGCCGGAGTATCCCGGCGCGACGCTGGTCGACGTGGGCCGGCAGACGACCTCACGCACCGATGGGTTGAAGCTCTCGCTGACAACGGCCGACGACCCGGCCACGGTACTCGCCTTCTTCACCGAGCAACTGACGGCCGACGGCTGGCAGATGCCGACGAGCCGACTGCCGGAGGGAATGGTGCCACCGCTGGCCGTGTTTACCAAGGGCAAGTTGCGGTTTCAGATGACGTTCGTCCCGGGTACAGGCAGCCGCCCCACCCGCGTGACGATTTCGTACGTAGAGCTGTAGCCGCGGGTCACTCCGCCTGCATATGCTCGAGTCGGCGGCGATTGTAGGCGGCGATCGTCTCTTTGCGGCGCAAGACACCCAGCAACTGACCCGGCTCTGCGGGGTCGACGACCGGCAGCTCGTCGACGTTCAGGGCCGTAAATCGCCGCAGGGCCGTGTTCAAGTCGTCACGCGGCACCAGCGTAATCACCGGGCTGGTCATCACGTCGCGGGCGTTGGCTACCTGCCAGATGGCGTCGTCGTAGAGGTACGACCGCACGTCCTCGACCGAGAAGATGCCGACCATCCGCTGCTCCTCGTCGACGACCGGGAAGTACCGCTGCTGCGTGTCGGCCAGCTGGTGCACGATAGTGTCGAGCGTCGTCGCCTCGGGGATCATCTTCAGTCGGCGGTTCTTCTGATAGACGTCCTCGACGTGCATTCCCTCCAGCACATCGACAATGAAGTCACCGCGATGGGCCGGTGAGTCGAGCCGGGTGGGCACCTGTTTCTCGTAAATCGTCCAACCCCGCGCCAACAGGAAACAGAGCGTGGCCACCCACATCGTCGGCAGCAGCAGTTTGTAGTCGCCCGTCATCTCGGCAACCATTAAGATCGTCGAGAATGGAGCCCGGGCACAGCCGGCGAAGAAGCCCGCCATGCCGACGATGGCAAAGGCCTGCGGTTGCGTTACGACCTCGGGCCACCACTGGTGAAAGATCTGCCCGACCGCGGCGCCGAGACAGCCGCCGATGACGATCGACGGACCGAACACTCCGCCCGAGCCACCGGAGCTGATCGTCAGCGAGGTCGTGAAGATCTTGAGCAAGGCGACCGCCAGCAGAAGCCCGACGCTGAGGGTGCCAGCCTCGCCAAACACCTTTTGCAACAAGCCGTATCCGCTACCCAACACGGCCAGGGCATCTTTGTCCTCGCCGAGGGCGTAGTAGATGCCCAGGCCGACCAGCCCGGCCAGGGCGGCGCCGATCATCGGTTGCAAGTGCGGAATGATCGGCAGGCGACGAAACAGCGACTGCACTCCGTAAAACGTCCGCACGTAGGCGATACTCGCGACGACCAGCAAGAGCGCCAAGGCGGCGTAAGGCAGCAGCTCCCAGGCCGAGGCCACCTCGAACTTGACATCCCGTCCGAACAGCGGGGCGAAGCGTAGATGAGACGGCAGCCAAAGCCCAAACACGGCGTAACCAATGGTCGAGGAGACGGCCGCCGGCACAATTACATCGGCCTCGAGCTCGGCGTCACGGTAGAGGATTTCACCGGCGAAGAGCGCTCCGGCCAGCGGCGCGCGGAAGATCGCCCCCACGCCGGCTCCCATCCCTGCCGCCAGCAAGATCCGGCGATCGCGGGCCGAGAGCTTGAGCCACCCGCCCAGCAGCGAACCGAAGCCGGCCCCGATCTGGGCAATGGGACCCTCGCGTCCGGCGGAACCGCCAGTCCCCAGCGTAATCGCCGAGGCGATCATCTTGACCAGCGGAATTCGCGCGCGAATCTCGCCCCGACGGTTGTGAAAGGCGTCGATCGCGGCGTCGGTTCCGTGGCCTTCCGCCTCCGGCGCGAGAAGGTAGACCAACAGCCCCGAGAGCAAGCCGCCGACAGCCATGACGACGACGATCATCCACGGAATCAACTCCGTCTCGACCGAGGCAAACAGCGTCCGCTCGCCCAGGACTTCGTCCGCTTCGTATCCGGCGATGCGAGCCAGGGCGACGTACTCGATGGCCTGTCCGATCCACTGGAAGGCAATCGCCCCCAGGCCGGCCACAACGCCGATGAGCCCGGAGAGGAGAAACCACTTTCCGGTTGTCTGGAATTCGATTTTTCCAAAACTCTTGAGAAAGTCGTTCACCAGACGAGTTCCGATCGCGGGGCTTGCGCGGGGCCAGCGATCAGCGGCATAACGAGCGGGGCAAGGTGGGACTCGTCAACCAACGCGCCGGCGAAGAATTCCGGGGGCAGGAAAGCCCCTCAGTGTAGTCCCGCTGGTGCGCGATCATCCAGGGACGGATCAACCTGGGACGGATCAATCAGGAACGGATCAACCAGGGACTGGGATGACAATCCAGGGGAATGGGTCGTCGTTGCCGACGGGTTCGACGAGCCGTTCAAAATCGCCGAATCGAGGCCCGCCAGCGGCGCGCCGGCCAAGTCAGCAAACGGCCCCTGCGGAGCATCGAATCACCCCCTCATTTGTGTGGATATCCTCCCGCATCGGAGCTGCGACAGAGCCGCGCATGCAGCCGTACACCAAGCGTACACCAAGGCGGTTAAGCGATGGTTTCCGTGCGGGTTAAGGCCGTTGGTTACCGGCCCGAGAAGTTGCCTGAAAAAATGGTCCCAATCCTTTCGTCGAGCGGAGTTATGTGTTTTAATGGGCTTGGGGGAAAACACAACTTTTTGCAGGTTGCAGCGAATCTCGTGGCGCGATGGGCTCTGCGTACGCTCGCGACCTGTATTGAGAATCGTGCGGTTCTCGCCAGGCGAACAGTTTTTGGTACACCGTTGTTGTTCACGAGTAAGGAGAGACAGATGACCATGAATCCGCGTCGCATGAGGGCGCTTTGCGTGGCCCTCATCGCCGTCTCGTGGTTCGCGTTGACGACACGCGACACCCAGGCGGTCACCTACAACCCAGCCGATACCTCGATGGCCTTCATCGAGTTGGCCCGTCCGCCCGTACAGTTGGGCCCCGCCGATGATTACCCCGGCATGTGGGAGTACATCTACGACGTCAATCACGCGGTCGGCACCTGGGAAGCGAACATTCGTCTCCGTGGCTTCGAGGCCGACAATACGGCGAACTTGCACGACGTCGGCTCGGGCGACCGCCTCTATCAGCTTTGGGACGGACACGTCTCGGGCGGCTGGACGCTCTGGGGCGGATTCTGGGACAAGTCCATTCGACCTTCGTACTGGAACGGCACCGGCCTGCAGTGGGGACTTCCCTCCGATCCGGGCAACCCGAACAACTGCATTGGTTGTGCCAATGTCGCCTATGAATTCATCAACCCGGTCCACCATCCGTTCGAGTACAACAACGCGTCGATCTTCTACGGAAACGGCGGTGGCATCCTAGGCGATATCGATGCCGGAATTTCCGGAAACGATCAGATCGAGTTCAGCGTCTTCAATCCCGGTGCTCCCAACCAGGTCGGAATTGGCGGACTCGGTATGACCTTCCGCGTCGTGCACCCGAACGCTCCCGGCACGATCGATTGGTCGATCCGCTTCTGGGCTGGAGATAGCACGGACATTCTCGGCGAGATTCAAGGTCCGGCCCCGGTTACCGGCCC
>QQVP01000003.1 GCA_003389215.1 Planctomycetota bacterium
TTTTGGAAAGACCAAGACCAATCAACATCATCCGACCAGCCTCAAGCTAGCAACACAATATCTAGCGATAGCTGTCTGAAAAAACAAACACATTGACCTTGAAATCACAGAATGCAAAAGCCCAGTTCTAAGAAAAATACAGTCCCTGCCGTAACGCATCTTGCAAAGCCGCTTCCTTACCGTCCGGCTGGCTGAAACACCTGTCGCCTGCCGTGAGCTTGACAATGCCGGAAGAACCGTGAGCGACATCGACGCCGTCTAGTTGATCTATCGCCACAAGATCGACACCGGTGCGCTCGACAAAGATCGGACTGATCCACATCGCGGCGCCAATTGCCTCAATGTAACCATTCCGCAATTCGCGGCGTCCCGGATTGTGAGTGGTATCGATGACCTGTCGATCAAGTGGAGGAGGAAGTTCATTCGATTTCATCGGCAGGCCTTCGTAGCTGCGTCCCGCCGCTTCGTACTGGAGGGGATCTCTCGCGTTCTGCCACAACTCGTATTCGGTATCGAACAGACGCGCGCTTATGAAGCCGCTCGATTGCGTCAATTGATCGACCCAAGGTTCCCACAATTGCATGGCTCTGGGCTGATCGAATTTCACACGCAAAACGCATACATCATGATTGCCGAGTGAGACAAGATCGGCCTCACATCCATGCCACGAGATGCAAAACGAGTACGGGCTTTCCGTGTTCCTCAGATGGGCATCGACATCGGAGCCCTTCATGGAGTGCTCGTCGACCTGAAACGCACCCTGCGTACGATCTTCGCGCACAAGAAGTGACCAAATGATATCCCACGCCATCGTGCTCGTCATCGAGGTGGCCCGGGTGGTCCCATCAAACGTGTAGTCTATTTCCAAACCGTCGCACATTGCTCAAAATTCCCGGACAAGTACTTCAACGCCATTGTCGATGCCATACTGAATCAGTTCTGCCGCAGCCATTGCACCGTTGGGCGGAACGCGAAGATCAAGTACCTTCGTTGCCACATTGTCATCGACCATGATACGACGAAGACCCAGATCCCTAATGTGCGTCTTCATTCTGGATATGAATGTCTTACTAGCCGTATCGGCCGTCTTGAGGCTGACGACGGTCGTTCCCTTCTGAAAATCAATCAGCGGAAAGGTGCCACCGTGCTCGGCTCCTACCCTAAACCAATCCTCATACTCCGTAACCGCAAGATGGTCCTCGATCAACCGCCCTCGGGCCTTGGGGTCCATCTTCCAGATATCGGCACGCGCGGCATCGTCGAGAAAACCGGGAGGAGGCTTAGGTGCTGGCGTCGCTGCCCTTGCACCACCAGCAGCTTCGTCTGCGCCCCCGGCGACCTTGTTCTTGAGCTTCTTTCCTGCATCGGCAGCGAATTCGAAGGCCTCATTAATGACCGACCAGATACCTCCTTCTTTCTTCCAGAACTTGGCGGGCATCGCCCTTATGAGCGGCATAACCGCATCGTTCATTGCCCGCAGCGCCCTGGAGAAAATGAGCACTCCTGCCGTCGCGGCGCCTACCGCGGCGGCCCCAACTTTCGTCGCGACTTTGCCGACTCCTGCGGCCAAGCCGATGAACGGCAGAGCTGCCGCGGCGGAGAGCGCGGCCTCTCCGTAGTTGCCGCGTGCGGCCGACACGACGACGTTGGCAACGTCGAACAAGATGCCCACAACCGGGACCGTTCCCAACACGTCTAGCGCAAGCTGAAAGAAGTCTAAGAATCGTTCGACTCCCGACTTGGGCGGATTGTAGTGCAAGTCGAGTTGGTGCGCAATCGCCGCTTGAAATTCACTCGTTGTGGGAATTCCAAACTGGTTCCACGGAACTTCTGGCGCATCCGCCAGCGCCGTGTCGATCTCCTCGTTGGTCAAGCGGCCGGGCCAGCGCGCCCGGCTAAGGCCTCCTACCGGAAGACCGATCATCAATTCATCGCGCGCTGCTTCTATTGCCTTCTCGACGCGGCCATCCGAAATCTTGAAGACAACCTTGCAGGCTGAGCTGGTCACGGACCGCTGGATAGCGCGCAACTTCGAATCGGGAACATCTCGTTTCAACTCGGTCCATGGTCCGTTGCCCTGTGCCGACTCGATTCGGTAGTAGCCTAAGGTGTAGTGGTCAAACTGCCGATCCTCAATGGACTTTGCCACATTGTAGATCGCGTTCTTTAGCACAAGTCGCTGGCAGCGAGCGTCGTGGGCTGCCGCATGGACGAACTCAAGTCGTTTCCGGTTGGCGCACCAGTCCACGAACTCTTGGTTGTAGACGTCATACGTCTCGAAAATGATTGATCGATGGCCGCGAAGTTTGAGTACCCTTTCCGTGTCGATCACCTCTACGTTCGGCTGCGGCTGCATCTCCCGATTCGCGCGGCGCGAGAAAGCGTCTTCTTCGTTCCAAGACTTTGACAAGTCCACGCATGGCATACTCGGCACGGCTCGTTGCAACTCACCGGTCAACTTTGAGTATTCAGGAAGCCCGCTCGTAAAGACGAGATCACACGGGTCCTTGCGTTCTTCCCCACTTGGATCGGTGGCGTTGACGGGGTTGTTGCCGACGTAGCGATAGGCGTTGGCCAGTGCGTCGTCTTCGAGCCGGTCCTTGCTCAGGAAACGACCCACGTCCGGGTCGTAGTAGCGGCCGCCGCCCCCGCGGTTGCCCCCGCCCAACAGATAGAGATCGACCTCCGACTCGCGCTGATACTGCTGCCGGCCCACGAACGTGAACGGCGTCTCGCTGCTGCCCTGCGTGTGCGCCCGAAAGCCAAAGGCGGTGTACTCGTAGCGGTCGGTCACGTCGCCGTCGGGGTCGACCAAGGCGTCGGTCGAACCGAGCCCGTCGTAGGTGTAGTAGCGGCTGGTGGGCGTGCCCGACTGGTCGTACTCGCTGACCAAGTCGCCGTATTCGTCCTCGGTCGAGGTGTAGCTGGTCTGCGGGTCGTGCGAGGCGTCCGACTGTTCGAGCAGTCGGCTGAAGTCGTAGAGATAGTTGATCGTCTCCGAGGCGGTCTCTTTGCGGACCCGTTGGCCGTCGGCGTTGTAGGTGTAGGTGACCGGCGAGCCGGGATCGGCCTCGACCATCAGGCCCCGGGCATCGTAGTCGTAGGTGGTCATGCCGCCGGGGCTGTCCTTTTCGGTCAGGTTGCCGGCGTCGTCGTAGGTGTAGGTGGTGGTGCCCGTAAACGAGTTGATTTCGGAGGTGAGCTGATTGGCCGCGTCGTAGGTGTAGGTGGTCGTGGTGGTCGCCCCGCCCAGGACGCTGGTCATCTTGGTGCGATTGCCGACCGCATCGTACTCGTATGAAATGTCACGCGTCGCCATGGGGAAGCGCCCTATTCACGGAGAGAAATTGCCACCGCCCAAGAGGAACCAAGAATCTGCCGCCGGGAGAGTGCCGCTCACGGTTCTGTTCCCTCTCGTTGGCCCCCTACCTGAGGTGGATTCTAGCGAACCGCCGCGGCATTGTCGATGAAATTTCTTGTTCCATGCGGCGGCGCGATTCGGACGCGCGGCGGTTCTCGCCCGCGCTGGCCGCGCGATCGCTGCGCTGACTTGCCGAGCTTGCCCGGCTTGACGCGCGCACCACGATCGATGTCGGTTAGCGCGACGCGAAGTGATCGAGGGCGTCTGCCGAGAGGGCCGTCTGCTTTTGCCCCAGATCGGCGCGCATCGCGGCCAGCAATCCCTGCCACGCGGTTTGCCTATCCTGCCCATTGCTGCTGACGTTGCGCAGTTTTCCGTAGGCGGCAATTACATCGGGACTTCCCCAGAGCAGGAGCTGGCATTCCAGTTCGCTCTGCACGTCCTCGACGGACGGACTGGCCTGTCCGGTAAATTGGGGCGCGAACGACGGTGTCGCCCGGCAGATGGCGATAAGCTGTCCGTAGAGATTTGCGCGGATTTCACGTTGACGGGCGTCACTTTGCATTCGTGCGGCAATCCGCACGGCGCCCGCGATGGTTCCGGTACCGCTGATAACGACGACGGCGCCAACGATGGTTACGAGGAGCAGTCCGGGATCCGCTTGCCGGGCAATCCGCACGAGCCAGGCTCCCAGGTAATAGACCCCAACGCCGATTCCGATCAGGAATAGGATTGCCAGCAGGGTTGCCACCGTTTGTCTGAGTCTTGGGTTCGTCATGCGTTTGGCGGTCTTGTGGCTCGGTCGAGCGGTTCGAAGGGGCCTGGCAGGGATATTGCGGCGAACGGAGTCCGGCCCGTAGGGCTATTCGAGAAACGTGACGGAGACGTCCGCGGACTTCGACTCGTCAATTCCGTCCCCGTTGGTGTGCTCATCGCCGGCGTCATTGTGTATTGTGCACGCGAGCGCGACGCGCCCGCAGTTTCGATAATCTTGCGGTCGATCGCTGATCGCACGCTGCAGCGGCGATTCGACGATGTCGGCGATCAGCTTGCGAACGATTCGTCCGCCTTCGCGCCCGTCGGCCTTCGAGTTTTCGTCGTGGGATTTTGCGGCAATGTAGTCGATGAGTTCCTGAGGGACGACAAGCTGTTTGCCACGCTTTCTGGACCAGCGTGCCTGCATCTCGCGGATGAGCTTTTGGCCAATGCCTTGCATGGCTCCGGAATCGAGAGGCAGGAAGACGATCGTCCGCTTGATGCGGGCGAGAAACTCTGGCGGGAAGACGGGTCGATTGAGCTTGGTGTGTTTTATCTTTGCCAGCGTTTCCTTCATCTTCGACGTGATAGCTTCGATGCTTTCGCCTTTCTTAGACATTTCCGCGATCTGACGTTGCCCAACGTTGGTCGTGAGAATGAAGATGGCTCGATCGGCGTACGCTTTCCTCCCTCGTTGATCGACGATCCAACCTTCGTCGAAAAGGTTGAGGAAGGGTTGCATCACGTCGGGGTGGGCCTTATCGGCTTCGTCCAACAGGAAGATCCCGTACGGATCGGCGTGGAGCTCATTGACAATTCGACCACCTTGATCGTGTCCGACGTACCCGGGCGGCACGCCGATGATTCCGGCAACGCTATGGGGTTCGACGAAATTGCCGAGCGTATAGGTTCGGAGCTGCTTGGAGGTCGAGTAGAAGCGAGCGAGCGCTTTGGCCATCTCGGTCTTGCCGGTGCCGGTCTGTCCCATGAATAGCATCACCGAAGCTGGCTGGCCGGGGTCGATCAGCCCCGCCTTGATAAGACTTAGCTCGGTGGCCACCTCATGAATCGCGTGCGGTTGTGCGACGACGAGCTGCGACAGGCTGGATTCGTAGTCGCATTTCTCGGCGACGCCGCGGAGAGTTTCTGCCGGAACGCCGGTGATGGCGGAGACAGCGCGCACGACGTCGTCGCCACGGACTTCGTTCTTGGGATGCGCTCGTTGAGACCGTTCGAAGTCGATGTCTTCGCATATCTGCTGCAGAACTCTGAGGGCCTTCGCGGGCAGCTGATCGTTAAGGATGTAGTTGGCAGAGAGCACGACAGCTTGGGCAACCGCCTCCGTTTCGATGGCCACCTCGTACTTGCTCTCGAGGCCGCACTTGTAGTGTCTCAGAAGTCGACGCGTCAGCTCCTCGTCGGGCTCCTCGATCTTAATTGGAACGAAGAACTCGTGGATGTCAGGATCACCGGCGAAAACCTCTTGATACTCACTCGACGTTACCGTCCCGACCAGCTGACATTGAAGCTGAGCTAGCAAGAAGAGTAAGAGTGACCGATTGCTGGCGCCATGGGCGGTGCGCATCAGATCGGCGAATCCGTCGATAACCGCGACTAGTTGTTCGTGACCGAAGAGTTGGTTGATCACGGCCAATAGTCGGTCTCGACTGCTTTCCTCGGGCGTGTAACGACAATCGACCGAGATGAACTCCGTATTAGTGAGGAAAGGGACTTCACCTCGGGCCGCGCGACGCGCCGCCTCGGCAATCATCGCTTGCGGCCCGACGCCGCGATCAGCAACCAAGAGTACATGATTGGGAGGTGATCCGAAGAGAGCCCTGGCAAACTGGTTGAAGAAGGTCTCGAAGTGCTGCTCGCCTTCGAGGGGAAACTCCCTGACGTCACCGGACTGACGGACTTTCTTCGTAAGACTCTCCGAGAAGGCAATCTTGGGATCGATGATCGATTCGTGTCGATGTGCTTCAGGCATTTCTCACCTTGGCCGCCGTTGTCCGAAAGCACCCTCGCGATACGGGCTGCCGCTTGTCGTGCAAACAGGGGGCAAAGCGCCAACGAGGGTATTGCCGATTAGCATAATGCAACTGATGGCCCTGCTCGTCGCAACCAGAATGACTTGGGGCGTCCGTTTCTTGTGTGTGTTGGCAAAGCAACTAGCTGTGCCGAGCGCCCCTAGTCTGCTGTATCGGCGCAAATGCATGCAGCAAGAGCGTCACTCCAGTGTCTCATTCTGGGTCCACCCAGGCGACCATACTTCGCTCCGTCCAGCGCGCTATAGGCTGGTCGCGTTGCGGCCGCGCCAAACTCAATTGTCGAAATTCGCTGCAAGTCGACCGAGAGTCGTGCCAGTTCAAATACCCGACTCGCGAAATCGTACCATGAAACCGAGCCACGATTCACAATGTGATAGGTGCCAAATTCGTACGTCCGAATCAGGAAAGAAATGGCAGATGCCAGATCAACAACATATGTCGGCGAACAACATTGATCATCGACAACTCGAATTGCCCGTTCTTCACTGGCCAGTCGCAACATGGTCTTCACAAAATTGACGGACTTGTCGGCCCAACGCGGGATCGTATAGAGGCCACATGTACGAACGATAAAGTGTCTTTCGCAGCATCTGGCCGCACTCTCGGCCGCGGCCTTGGACTCCGCGTATACGTTTAGCGGACACGTCAGGTCATCCTCTCGAAACGGCGTGGAACGCGTCGACGACCCGGAAAACACGTAGTCGGTACTCAACTGCACCAATGTCAGCCCCAACTGCTGACAGGCATCGGCAACATTGATCGCGCCTCCTACGTTGGTGTTTCGGCATCGTTCGACCTCTACCTCCGCGAGATCGACCGCGGTGAAGCCGGCCGCGTTGACGACCGCAATCGGCCTTATTGCGCGCAACACGTCATGGACTTGCGACCGATCTTCCACGTCCAGCGTTGAGCGATCGATGGGGATAGCTTGGGACCCGAGCTGCCGGCACAACTCACGTCCCAGCTGGCCGCGAGCACCCAAGACGGCAACGGTCCGGCGGGCATCGGTCACGAATTCAGGAGATCGGCGTTGCATCGGTCGAGTCAATTAACGAGCGTAGACACGGCCCGCAGTTTCCGGGCATCAAAATGGCCACTCCATTTTCATCGGATGTAGAATCCGGCACTTATCGAGCGGCTTCTGCACGATGCACAGCGCACGACAGTTTGGGCTTAGATCAAGCATCTCACATCTTGCCGGCCGTCGACTCGTCGAGAACAAACCACTACTTGCTCATCGTGTCTGAGTAACTTTCCACTCAATTTACTCCGTCACCAGCTCGCCTTCACTCACCACTCTAGTGATCGCTCCATTTAGATGGCGACCGTCTCAATGAAGTCGCCGCGTCGCCTTGACGCGGTCGTTAACGGGCACTCGCTGCGCGTCCTCGCGCGAGCGTCTACTGGTCGATTATGAAGGGCGAATCACGAATCTCTTCGTACCGAATTTCATCAACTGGTTCGCGACGCTCGCGTCCTGCATACAGCTGATTTGGAAAATTGAAAACCCAGCCGTCCACAGCACTGACATTCTTGTAACCGTGAACGACGCCGGGAGGGACAATGACGATTCGTAGGTCGTCGGCACCAACTCGAACGGTCATGCGGCGACCAAACGTGGACGAAGTAGGACGTGAGTCCCACAGATACAAGTCGAACTGGCCAGGTCCCAAGAATGCAAATAGATCGGTCTGATGGCGATGCGCATGCGGTCCGCGCGTAATTCCCGGCTTTGTCGCGCTGACGTAGGCCATTTGCGGAAAATCGCTTGGGTCCAATTCATCGTGCCGATACAGTTCCATAAGCCATCCACGCGCATCGATATGCACGTCCGGATTGTGAAATTCAACACCTTCAATCGGTCCGTCCTCGTAACTGACTTCGCTTAGGCAAGAGTCTCGTTTGAAATTCATGATTGTCCCCACGATCAAAACTGCCCGACATTTCGCTAACTGATCACGCCCAAGACCGCTTGCCTTCCTGGAGACGGTAAGGTTATGCAAACAAAGCACTCTGACGGTCTATCTATTGTTCGTTTTCTGCGATCGCGGCAAGTTCCTCTCTCGCTTGGCGACCATTCTGGGAAGTCGAGGCGTTTGCGTCGACGATCCTCCAATTTTCGATAGCTTCGTCGACTCGACTTAGATTTCGCAAGGCGTAACCTAGATAGAGTCGAGACTCCGAAGACTCCGGACGCAGTTCGAGAGCCTGTTGGAATAGGTTCACGGCTTGTTCATTCATTCCGAGCCGCAGGTGGACGGTCGCCAGATTGTGCAGGACGGAACCGTCGTCCGGGCGACGGGCTGCGAGCGAGGTCAACGCATCCAAGGCCAATGTGAGCGGCCCTTGTTCGAAGAGTAGTTGGCAGTACGCGTCCGCCGTATCGAGTCGATCAGGAAACTGGCGGACGGCATCTGCCAGGATTAGCCTCGCGCGATCGGGGTTGCCGCCGGCGAGCTCGAGCGCCGCGGTCAGTTCCATCGCGTATGCGGGATGCCTGCGTTCGGCGGCCAGCTGACTCAAGAGTTCTCGTGCGGCCACGGCATTTCCGGAACGGAGGTACAATCGGCCAAGACCGCGCCAGGCGTCTTCGTGCGCTGGGACGCTTGCGATCACGTGTCGCCAAAGTTCAGTTGCCTTGTCCCATTTCTCCAGCTCGAAGTATGCGAGGGCAAGATTGTGGCGTGCCTTGTACTCGAAAATTCCACGATCGATGCTCGAAAAGTGGCGTTCCGTTTCGCCACGCAAGAGGCCTTCATAAAGGACTACGCATTGTTCCAGATTGCCGCGTTCGTACTCGAGGATGGCGTGGCGGTAGAGCAACTCAGGGTCGTCGGGATACAGGTCGCGACCTTGCTTGCAAACTTCGCATGCCTGTTCGCTCCTCTCAAGCTCCATGAGCACGCCGACCCAAATTGCGTATGCCTTGCGGACGTGAGAGCTCTGCGGATCGGAGACTTCGAGACACTGCATCATTGCCTTGGCTGCGTCTTCATATTCCGCCATATCCGCGTACGTCATTCCCAAGTTGAACAATACGAATGGATGACCTGGCCGATCCTTTAGATCCAACTTGATTAGCTCGAGGTCACGCTGCTGTTTCTTCTCCACAGCGGCTAGACTGTGGTCCACGCCGGAATGCACGACGAATAGATCGGTGAAGGCAACGGATCCGCCCACGCGACGAATCGAGGCGAGAATTTGCTCGTGAATTCTGCCCTCGAAACGCAACTCGTCCAGGTTCCGGAAGAGCTTGACGTGGTCGACGGCGGTGACATCTCGATGTCCACTCCTCTCTGGCCCCGGGCAATGCACCTGAATGACAAAGCCCAACGTATATTCGTCAATCGGCCGCCGCACGAGCTCGCGCAACTGTCGTCCGTTGTGCTCGTCGATGGTGTCGTCGGAATCCATCCAAAAGATCCAGTCACCCGTCGCATGTTTCAAGGACTCATTGCGGGCTGCAGCAAAGTCCTTGCACCACTCGAAGAAAGAGACTTTCGCACCGTGTCGTCTTGCGATCTCGACCGTATCGTCTTTCGATCCCGTGTCGACGACAATCATTTCGTCTACCCAGGGAGCGATACTGGCAATACAGTTGTCGAGAGTCGCCGCCGAATCGCGCACGATCATGCAGAGTGAGATCCGTGGCTCTCGCGGACTCAAGAGCAGTGAACCACTCTTCGACTGTGTGAGCGTGAAAGGACCGGACGAATCGCCGGAACATCGTTCATCGTGACTTTTCTGCGCATGCGGAGTGTTGCCGCGCTCCATACTTACGTTACCCCACTTGTCGCTATACCGCCGTTCGTTCTCAGCCATGAGTCGCCCATAGTCGATGTTTGCACCTCGAAACGTGACTCCGCCGAAGTGATGCACGAATGAGTCGCGCGCGATGACGAGTCGGTAACCAGCGCGACGCGTGCGCTCGCAGTAGTCGTTGTCTTCGAAGTTTCCGACTCCGAATTGCTCGTCGAGAACCCCAACACGTTCGATGACGCTTCTGCGGATCAGAAGACAAAATCCAATCAAAGTTCCGTTGTCGCCGATTTCGGCCAGTTCGCCCCGATGCTTCGACCCCCAATCCCAGGCGAACCCATCAATGCTACTGAGATTGTCGTAAGGTACGGAAATCCTTTGATCTCCGGCGCAGTTGTTCGTCGTCGGCCCGACCAGACCGATGCGCTCATCGCTCTCCAGGGCACTCAGCATACGATCGAGCCAACCTGTCGTGACGATTGTGTCGTTATTGAGAAGCAAGACTTGATCGCCGCTGGCAACTTTGATTCCTTGATTGCAGCCAGCGGCAAATCCACGATTCTCGGCATTCGCAATGACCTGGACGTCGGGCAAGGCAGAGACGTAGTCCAGCGTGCCGTCCGTTGATGCGTTGTCGACCACAATGATCTCATAGGGCTCGTCGGTGCGACGACGAATACTCTCTAAGCACCGATGGGTATATGGCAGTTCGTTGTGCGTCAGAATCACGATGGACGTTAGCCCACGTTTTGGCCGCTTCCTGGGGACGGCGCGAACCTGAAATTCCGTCGCGTAATAGTCGCTCGCTTCGAACGGAGAAAGACCTGTAACGTGGAGTGGGCCCATTCGCACCTCTCCGGCGGCAATCTTCTGACTCAGCGTCGGGTCCGTCTGATGGGATCGGAGTTGCGTGATCTCGAAGCCACTGCGATAAAACAGTTTCTCGATCTCGCGACGCGTAAAGAACTTGATCGGCGGACCATTCGCGCATCCCTCGGCAGCGGACGGCCTCCAGTGGCCACCCACTAACGTGGAAATGACGCGGTGATTCTGAAGATTTGCAAATCGCGCGGTGAGATTGCCTGCGGCCGTTAACCTTGCACGGCATCGCTTGAGGGCCGCGCTCGGATCGATGACGGCTTCGAGGTAGCGTCCGCACTCGATTTCGTCGAACCGCTGGTCGGCAGGACGATCGGTGAGTTGCTCGATTCGGCACTGGTTGCCTCGCCTGCTGGGGTTCCTTGCCGGGAGGCTTGTGGTGCAGGTCGGGACGGGTTTCGTGTTCGATGCTGGCTTATCGCCGGCGCCCGTTGCGATGGACTGGTCCGATTCGACCTGACTCAATTCCGTTACACCAACGCCGGTCCTCGCGGCGGTCCAATCTCTGTCAGCAGTTTCTTTTGTCCGGAGAGCGCCCTTAGCCGCGTTGCGTCGGCGTAGGGCATTCTGTTTCGCGCGTGTCGCGTTTCGCCGGCCGATTTCGCCTTTCTCCCCCGAACTCTGAGAATCTGGTCGACCGGTGCGGAAGTAATAGAGTACGTCGTTAACGAAGTATGGTCTGGCCACCTCTTCGAGCTTGTAAACGAGATCCTTGTCCTCGGCGTAGAGTATTGAAGTGTCGAGTCCCTCCGTGAGATAATACGCCGATTTGCGAAATGTCTTGAAATGGCTGATGCAATCCGACTCCACGCAGGACTCGTCGGGCATAAGCGCCCTGCACCAACCACTTGCAAAGGGTCGCAGGTTGATATCACAAACGGCGAAGTTCGAATAGACGAACGCGCGGCCACCCTTTCTATATTCCGCCAATACCTTAGCAACGCAATCGGGCGTGACCGCATCATCCGGATCCAAGATTCCCACGATGTCTGTCTGTGCTTCCGCGATCAGACGTTCCAGTGACGCGATATAGCCTCGATTCTCTTCGCTTCGCAAGATTGTGAATCGAGTATCACCTTTGACGAGTGGCGATTCTGCAAAGTCGTCGAAGGATCCATCGGTGCTGCCGTCGTCAAGAATCAGGCACTGCCAATTCGGATTCGTCTGTGCCCGAATCGATCGAACGCAATCGCCTATGAACTGGCCAAGATTGTAGTGTGCGACCAAGAAAGTGAGTTCCTCACCCATCGAACTCGCCGAGGAGCGACAGGACTCAGCATTGGCGATGAGAGGCGGACGACCACTAAGACGCGATTCGTCGGCAATGTTGGATGAGGACCGTTCGTAACGTCTGCTGCTGGATGGCGACTCGTCCGTGCATCTCTCAACTGACGAGATCTCTTGTGATCGCTTTGAGTCACGGCAAGCATGGTCCAGGGGGCGCACTGCAATCGAGGTAACCTTCCGAGCGCGCTGGTCGACGTCCTCGAATCCCCAATGTGAAGAGTGCATGTCGAATCCAGCCGCGATTATGAACTCATCCCAGCGGAAGGCAAGCATGTCGATGTCAACACTCGACGACCAACTGCAGCAATTCCTGCACGAGTCAGTCACCAGCGCGCGAGAATTCAGAGTCTCGCAAAACTCCCGGCCTAGCGTCGTCGCGCGACGCAGCAGGTCCGCATTGATTCTCGAATGCGCAAAGCTAGAGTCACATTGGCCAGCGCCAAGCCCCGCACCGACGGCTACCTCGATAGTCTCTTGTTCATGACCCTTCAGCGAGATCGCACGATGACAAAGGGCCCATCCCACCGCATTGCGCATCACGCGCCGCCGAAGCCTGTTCGTTACAGTGTTGCTCAGCATAACGACTCTGCATTCACTCCAGGAATTCAATGTTCTCGCATGCGGATCATTCCGTCGTTGGGTTTCATCTCGGCAGCCCGCTCCGGAGCTAGCGCCGTTGTAGAATTCCGAGCCTTCCATTTCCGACGAAAGTGCTCCGTGCCGTGCGGCTGCGTTTCGTGGCGCGCTACGTGATCGATATGGTACGCACGTGGAACGTCGGAGAGGTAGACTTGGCCGCCGTTTTCGGAAAACCGCAAACCGATATCCGCGTCTTCGCCCGCCCAGCCGACGAATGACTCGTCGAGCCCGCCTACAGCGCGGAATCTTCTCGCATTGATCGACCAGTTGCCCCCATAGACGTTGCCCGGGCTTTTCACAGTATCGCTACACATGTCCGGCACGTAGTGAGACTCAGCGAAGAACAGGACTCCTTCGGGATCACTCATGGCGAGCACGCGATCGCGGTACCCCCGCGGAATCCGATGACAAGTGCCGCAGCAGATCACCGAAACGGGTGGCTGCGCATGGAACCAAAGAAAGCCGCGACTCGCGATTAGGTCGGCGTTCGTAGAGATGAGGCGCTCCCCAATGGCCTTCGCGGCTCCGGCATTCCAAATCGCCGCAAGCCGAAAGCCGGCATCCGCCCGGGTTACGCCGTCGACGTTCAAGAACTCACGATAGAGCGCCATGATTTCGTCGAGTCGATAGTGGTCGTGCGAGCCGTCGTCGCAGACGATGACCTCAAAGTCCCGGAAGCCCTGCACAGCGAGCAACGCTAGGGACAATTCGAGCTCCCGGTACTCGTTAGAGTGGGAAATCAATAGCGACGCGCGGAGTTCCACTCTATCCGTGCTCCGAAGTCAAGTCTGTCGTATTGGAGTTTTGTCATACGGGTTGGGCGGCAACTTTCTAATCCAGCGTTGACGCAATCACCCGACACATCTTCTCGACGCGATGCTGCGTCGTGTGATGTGCCAGCACATGCGCTTGGCCTGCCCTGGCAATACGATCCCGATCTGCGGGTCGCTCGAGCCAGTCGCGAATGTCGGCAACCGGATCCTCTTTGCGTCGGCCGTAGTGGACATCGGGAAGGAATCCTTCTTCCCGCATTCCCTCAATCTCGGGCGCCAAAAAGAATCCGCCATGTCCAAGCACGATGTAAAGTCGATCGCCCCAGTAACCGGGCGCGAGTGGATAATTGAGACCCAGTATGATCTTGTAGGACTTGAGCACGGCGTTTAGCCGCGCATCAAAGACCCCGTCGATGATGTCGACCTGGAAGCTCTTGGCAATGGCGCCCAATTCGCGACCCCTCTCGCCGTAAACTTGACCGACGAATGCGATTGGTCGCCGATCACTTTCTGCGACCTCAGCCGGTCGAACTTTCTCACGATGAGCCCCTTGACGCAGAACGTGCCAGTTTGCCCAATCCGTAGCTGCGAGCTGGCCGTCGGACACGAACGCGACGCGGCACAGCGGCGCCACCTTTCGCATCCAAAGTTCCCCGCTAGGATCAAAGTCGTACTGATATGCTCGGTCGCAGTACCACGTATAGCAAGGAATGTTCGACCGCTTGATCACCTCCGCGATGGCATCGCCTGTCGGTTGAAGAACGTCCCCTAGCGATCTCGCACCGATGCACCCCTTGTGGAAGAGGAGACAGTCATGTTGGCCGCCGTTTGCTTCCTCGACGAGGCAATCCGGTGATGGTACGTCGCTGTCGTGGCGTCGCGTTACGCGATGTCCCAGGGACTCGAGAATGGATGCCACGGCCTGTTCCATCTTATTGGGGTCTTTGAAATTCCCGAGGTAAAGGAAGCGGAGCTGCCGTACCATCCGTTGTCGCCGTACCGAGCGAATCAACTGGTCCGACGGATTGGAAACAGCCTTGGCTGGCCCGTTAACCTGAGGCGCGGACGCTCCTGACTCGGCACCAGACATCGAAACGGGCGTCTTGGCGCGCGGTCCGACCTGTTGTCGATTCCTTACGATGGGGCCAGATTTTCTCATGTCCTCAAAATAGGGGCGATTCGCGTCGGGGAAATGTGCCTCTCGAGTCGGTTTATGCCATTGATGAATCAGCAAGTGTTCGTTGTGGTCCAACTCGCGCACCTCGATCGACGCTTCTGCCCGGGCGCGTAGGTCAACGTCGTCGTATCCCCAGTGTCGGTAGTTCAGGTCGAAGCCACCGACGCTCGTGAACCATTTTCGAGGGCAGGCAAAAATCCCTTGGCCGACGCTCGACACCGACTTGGGACAGAATCGACGCAAGGCAGTCACCTGCTCGGCAGATTTGAAGGACACCGGGTATTCCACGTCCTTCGTCGTCGTGAAATAGGGGAATCGGCAAAAGGCATTGCTGCCAAGTGCATCTGCAGCATCTAGAATCCCCGAGCCAAGCAAGATGTCGACATCGCTCTTAAAGACAACTTCCACACGCTCGCTAAGAGCCGCAATTGCCAGATTGTACGCTTTGGCCAGATACCACTTAGGTTCTTCGGGATCGACGCGAACCAGACGCCATTCGTAGCGATCGCAGAGCTCTTTGTAGGTGTCGGAGAACGATGTGTCGCTGCCATAGTCAAGAAGCACGCGATCGATCGGCTGTACCGACTGAAACGCATAGGTCTGCAAGGTGCGCTCTAGTGTCGCACCTGACTTGTTTCGCACGGCCAGAACGCAGCCAAGGTGTGCCGCCACCCGTGGAGATTCCTCTTGCCTCTTGCCGTCTTCGAACGCGGAATGCTTGGTGCCTCTAAGGGCTCCAACAGGTGCCTTGGCTGGTTCGCCAGCACTCGCCTCTCGATCGAACTCCGGTTGCCGAATACTAGCTTGGGGCACCAACGAAAACAGGAACTGTTCGGCGAAGAATTCTTCGACCTGGTTTGGCGGAAGCCCCTCAATCGCCAGGCTTCCCATACGAATTGTCGATGGCTTCCCGCGTTCCAGCCACTCCCGGTAGCCTGCGCCAGGTACGAGGTGACACGATCGAACCTCGTAGTCAGCTTCACGAAACAGATTCATGGCGTCTCGTCGCGTGAAGAACTGAAGATGTGTGTCATCCAACAGCCCCGCGGATTCATAGGTCCAATTGCCCGCCAGCAGATCGCATATTGCGTCGCGGCTACGCACATTTGGAATGCTGGCGATCAGGCTGCCATCGGAAGAAAGCCAACGACGCACGCGTCTTAGGAACGAACCCGGCGCACGCAAGTGCTCGACAACGTCACCGCACACGATGCAATCGAACGCGTTCGATCCAAAGTCAATGTCAGCATCTTCAACGTTGCGAGTGTGAACCACATCCAAAACTCTCTCGGCTGCCATCGCCGCACTGTCGACGATCTCAATGCCGGTGACGTGACAATTCTGTCGCTGCTTGAGCGACTCGCCTAATCGGCCGGAGGCACACCCGATGTCCAGAACGCGCCGAGCCGTGCGAGGAACCAGCTCTAAAATGTCGCGTCTAGCGTGAGCGAAGTAGAAGGGATCCTTGTAGTTGGCGTTGATTCCAGCTTCCGAGTGCCGTACTGGGGCCGTGGGCCTTTCGATGACCCCTGGAGCAAGATTCCGCTGATCGCTTTGCCTGGCCTCACCAAGGTCTTCGACTCGCTGACCGACGGACTCTCCGGGAACGGTCGAAGCTTCACACCCAAGTAGCTGAAGGCATCGCTCGATGGCCGAACCCACGAGCGTCTTGTGTGATGCTTCAACAGAGAGCGCATCCTCATCTTCGAACCCGGGTAGATCGCTTACACGCGCCAAGATCGCGTGATGAGGCCTGTGCTGCAGCATCGAGAAAATGCGATCGGCTTCTCGAAAGAGCACGCGATCATGGCCGAATCGCCGAGTGTAGGAGTCAAAAACAGAAGTCCATTCCTTCTTGAAGAAGGCCCCCCATCCCAGCAGCGCCATGTGCGCCCTACCGAATATCCGTTCGTTTTCCCGTATGAGATGCCCCAGCTTCAGGCCATGCACGATTCGACTTTCGTCGCGGCAGAACTCGTCGTAGAGTTCGTCAATGTTCCGGACCAAACAATCGTCGTCTTGTGTGTAGATGAACTCATGGTTCGCGACTCTCGCCGCCATAAACCTTGCGAAACAGATGTCGTTTTGTTCGGCGTTGACAACGCGTATGCGCCGACCCTCCATTTCAAAAGGCCTGTCGGGATTGTTGTTCCAGACCAAGATCTCGCGGATGTACGACTTTTGAAGCAAGCTCCGAACGATCAACTTGGCATTTTCGTGTCGTTTCCACGTGAGGATGCAAGCCGATACAGCGGGCTCTGCGGCACGGCAGTCTTGGAGCCGTTCGTCTGCCCGCACACCCGCGGCTCGAGGAGCAGCGACCGGCGTTGCACGCGCAGATCCTTCAAGCCTTTGAAGTACGTGAAGCATGCGATGTCGATAGGTGTGCTTTGAAACGATCTCCGCTAAACCGCTGACAGCAATACGTTCACGAACGTCCGCATTGCGAAGATAGAACTCGCATTTCTCAAGCAACTCGTCGCGATCGGAATACGTGTCCAAATGCACGGACGGCCTTAGCAGCTCCTCTTGACCATTCGCCGCTAGATTGTTGGTTAGCAGAAAAGAACCGCACGACAGCGCCTCGAAGACGCGCATATTTACGTCGTCACGCATGCTCCGATTGAACGCGACCCGAGAGGACGAATAGACACGGGCCATTTCATCGAAGTAAGCTTGCCCAACGAATGAGTCGGGATAGCGAGATCGCAGAGCCTCCACGAGATCATGCCGCGGACCGGGAAACATGTTCCCGACGAAGCAAAAATCAAACTTCTTCGGAACGTCCATCGGTCGGTGCGCCTTCGGATGACAGGCAAGCGGCAACCACTCTGCCTCGGCGATGCCTTCGCCAGTCAGCCGCTCCGCTCCATTTCGCTGCGCCGCAAATACGTAGTCGGCATCCGAAACCCGCTCACGATAGCCATCGAAATCGATGTGGGTATCGATTGCCCAGAAAACAGCTGGACGCAAATCAGACGGCAGTTCGTATCGCAAGCCGTCATCGATGTAGATAAAGGCGTCGAATTCGTTGGAGCTGACTCGATGGAGATCGATCGGACGTATGTGCTCGACCAGCAACAATTGCTTCAGCGCGTCCAGGCAATAGTTCCCGGTTGTCTCGGGGCGCAAGTGATCGTCGAAAATGATCGCTACTCGCCGAATCGTCATTGCGAACAGCCCTCGATCATCGCTTGGCATGCAAGATTCTGGATAGAAGCGGTCGATATTGGTCTTCGATGACCACCGGCCAGGTAAACTCGGTTTCAAATCTCCGACGCCCTGCGAGCCCCATGCGCCGTCGTTCGTCTGGATCATCCAGTAGACGGACAATTTGCCTGGCCAGGTCGTCGGCGTCTCCAGGCTCGAAGAGCAACCCGTTCACTCCGTGACTGACCGTGTACGGCAACCCACCGATCGCGCTGGCGATTACAGGGCGTGCGGCTCCCATCGCCTCAACGGTGGACCTTCCCAAGCCCTCTTGGGCGATCGTTGGCATCACGATGATGTCCGCCTCGCGAATCCTCGTCGGAAGTTCTTCCTGTGATTGCCATCCGATGCACTGAATGAACTCCTCCGCGTTGTGGATAGACCGCGAAGTTATCCGGAGCCGAAAGTCCTGTCGGACTCGCCATACCTCTCGACAAGCCGCGCGTAGCACATGCAAACCCTTAATCAACTCCTCGGCAGCGCCCGCCATAAGCAAAGTTAGTGTGCCATTGGAGTCTCCATCTTCGTGCTCGCTTGTCGACGGCCAAGGAAATCGGTCCGGGTCCATACCCCACGTCACAACTTCGACCGATTCGCAATAGGGTCGCAACTCAGCCTGAATGAGCGGGTTCAGGACCAGAACGGCGTCTGCGCCCAGGTAAGTGCGATACAGAAGATCGCGATACTGCGACGAGCCGACCCGACTCAATTCACGTTCGGCGATGTGCAGTTGGCCGGATCGCACTCCATTGTCCGCAAGACAAGTCGTGCAATGATCAGGAGCAGTGAACTGGTTCATCGCGCACTGTCGTACACGATTCGGCGCGTCGATCAGCAAACGCAAGTTGTTCAGCGGACAAATACACTCCAGGGCTTGCTGTCGAATAACATACGGATACGCCTCTACGGCCTGAGCCAAGTACGGCTTGAAATTCCAGCAGTCGGTGATAATGACGACGTCCGCTTCAAACTGATCGACCGCACGACGAAACGCTGCTTGAATGGTGGGCACATTCCAGGATCGGTTGTCGAATTCGATTCCAATACTCCGGATCGGCAGCGTGTCGTCGACACGCCCGATCCCCCACGGTTCGTACTTTGCATGGACGTGCTCTACGATGTAACCTGCCCGTCCGAGGAAATCGACGAGCTCGACCGTGTGCACAATTCCGCCTCCCGTAGAAGGCCAGTTGAAGAGAAAGCTCAGAATAGAAATCTTGCAGGGGGCGCGGCTACCTTCGCGAGAGCTGTTTGACCGGCGACAGCTCGCTGGCATCTCAGATGTTGCCGCAGCGTTCATGGCGCTGTGCACGGACGCGGCGTTCTTCTTCGCGACAATCCAGCCCGGACAGCCGTCAATAACGTCCTTCAACTCGGCCCGAGAAGCTTCAAGTTTGCCCTGCATTGCGTTCAGCACGGCAAGATCATTGCGAACGAACCACCTGGCACTCTCGGCAAGATCTTCGTCAAGCAGACCACGGTACAACTCTCTCGCTCTGGCATAGCGTCCTGCCATTGCTTCCTGAACCGCGAGCTGGTAGTCGGGACCCAGACCGCGAGTGGACGAACTCGAGGTTGCTCCGAGAGCACCAGGTGGTTCCCGCCGCAGTTGTGTCTTTGTCTCGATCGCGTCCGACATCAACTGCCTCACATCGACGACAAGGGGTATCTAACTTTCTGAAATCACCGAGCAGCGTAGGAAATCGAGCCTGTCGGAACTTCACTCGTGCTGTCGGGGAACCTCATGGCTCAGGGCATCATGCAAGGCCGATATCGTTTGTCGGGCACAGAATCGCTTGTTGGGAGGCAGCCCTCCGAGTGCCCCGATCAGATCGTCTGCGGTTAACCCCAGACTTGCGACGTCCGTCTTCCCAATGATTGCCTCCGTTAGTGCCGAGCAACAAGCGATCGTGACACCACATCCGAACGCGAGGAACTTTGCGTCGACGATTCGGCCGTCCTCCAGAACTAGGAACAAATCGATGTAAGGCGCGCGGCCCTTGCAGCTTGCTCGTCCCAAGTGAGTCGGAGATTCAATCTTGCCCGCATTTCGAGGCGACTCGAAATGATCCATAAGTGCAACAGAGAAAGCGGCCATCTCTACTTCCCATGAAGTGAGATCGAATCGATCTCTTTCCCTCCAAAGACTCCGACTCTCGACGCCGTGCCCGCACGGAGTTGCAAGAATAGTTGTTTACCGAAGAGACGATAGCCCACCGCCCGCGACTGCCCTCCATGAACAAACAGCAGTGTAGCGCGGTCGCTGGTCGAGGGCAACTACCTTCGATCCAACACCCCGCACTTTCTAGTCACGGCGACAAGTCGCACCACTGTCTTGCCCAACCTTCCTAGATCGCGCTGCTGCGCTCCGATTCTCAGCGCGCCGTAACTCACGGGACTCAGAATCGAGATGCGCCTTCACGCGGCGTCTCGCCCGCGCGACGACTGGCGCGCTCGGGGCAATTCGAGCGAGTACGTTACGCCAGCGACTCGTCTCGATTGCTTAGGGCCGGCTTGGCTCTAGACGGGCACCAACTCGTCCGTCGCGATCGGCGCGTCTCCGCCCGGCCAGATGCGGACCGCGTCAACGAGGGACCACCAGCGGCGACACCATTCGTCATGCTCGATGACTTGTCGCGGTTGAAACTGATCGTAACGGTCATATACCTCGTCTAATTTGTCGAGTATCAGGCGGACATTCGACCTCTCCTGCCACGAGATGCAGGCACCATAGTCGCTCGCGTCCAGGTCGCCGTAGAACACCCCAACGTCCGTGGCAACGACCCGGAGTCCGGATGCCAGGGCATCCAGCGCTGCATAATTGCCACCTTCCGTGGCGGAGATGGTCAGGTAGATGGAGGCTTCGGCGTAGGCCTGGCTCTTGTCGTGCGCTCCGCATCGGAGAAAGCGGAATTCGTAGTTGCCCTTCTCGGCCAACGCCGGGATGAAATGCAGGCCCTTATTCATCCCCCGCCAATCCCCCAGAACGACTCGAGAACGGCAGTGCTCTTGCGCGGGCAAGTCGACTGCGTGCGGGATCAGGAAGTGCTCGCCGATTCCGTAGCAGCTCCGAAATGCCTCCAATGCGAACGTTGAAGGCGCCACAAAGATCGTGTTCGGTCGATCCTTGATCTGCATGTTCCGATCGCTGCGCGAAGGAAGGCGATCTGGAAGGATGGGTGTCGCCCCGCGCTTCTGGCCGATCTGCTGCAAAGCAACAAAAACTCGATCGCGTTCATAAACCGCGATATCGTGGTGCACACAGATGCACTTGATCGCGTCAGGGACATCGAGACAGTATCCGTTGCCTGTAATGACGACCTTATCATTATCGTCTGGCGACAAATTGACAACGTCGTTGCGACGTGTCAGGGTAACGATCTCCGGCAGGGCGCGGCGAAGCTCGTGGTCGAACCGAGCAAGGCCGTTGACCGGACCCCAGGTTGCGTAGGTGAACGGACAATAGTGATATAGCATCGCACGCTCAATTATAGGGTTAGCGTCGACGCAGACGATCGCCTTGGCGCGATCGACGCGAATAGAGTGCCTCTTGCTGATTCGCGTCAGAAGCGTAGGGATACTTTGGCATGGCTCCTGAATGTTGTCCACCTAAGTGCGAATCGGCGGACTTTCGCAGAATCATCGACACCCCTGCGGTGTCTTGTGATAACTCCGGCAGCTTCGGCCTGCATGTTCTAACGTGCCGGCGAGACTTCTACTTCGCGTTTTGGTGCCTGAAGTCATTGTGGTACTTTTCCGACATTCAGCCACGTCTTGTTGTTCACGACGACGGCACGCTGACCGAAGCACAGCTCGAGCTCTTTGGTGAGCACTTTCGCGGATGCCGGGTCGTACTGCGCAGCGAGTCGGACGAGCTCGTCGGCGCGACACTGAGTGACTATCACCATGCGCGACGCTACCGATTCGACGACCACCACCCGTTGTCGCTCAAGTTATTCGACATCAATATCATCGCGAAAGAGGAGTATGAAGAGTATATCGTGGTGCTCGATTCCGACGTCGTGTTCTTTTCCGAGCCTCGTGAGTTGCTAGGCAATATCTCAAGAAAGACAACCTGCGTTATGGCTGATGTTGGACACGGCCTCGCCGTCCATCCGCCAAGACTTGCAGAGTTTGCGCCAGACCTGACTCGGTCGAGAGTCAACACGGGGATCATGGCGATCTATCCAGCGGTACTAGATCTCGCCAGAATTGACCGTTTTCTGGGAAACCTGTTCCGCTGTAAGCCGGAGCACGTTGATCGGGCATTGATCGAGCAAACATGCTATGCGTTGCTCTTTTCCGGACACCAGGAAGAGTATCGATTCCTTTCCCGGGCCTACCATCTGCCCTTCTGGGGCGTCGGAAACTGGACTCAGGCTTGTCACTATTTTGGCGAAACGAAACCACTGTTCCAGTTTCAGGGAATACAGAGACTCGTGCGAGGTTCCTTTGGAAGTCGGCTGGGTTCGTAGCGATCGCAAAGAGAAGCGGCAGGATCCACATCGCCTCGTTCTGTCTTACGTCGCCACGCGGCGAATCAGGAGTTACTCATGTGGAAGGCCGAATTACTCCGCCAGATCTTGCACTCGGACCCGGTCGACTGCGGCGAGGACGACACCCTAGAAATCCATCTTGTATCGTGCCAACGCGACGTCTACTTCTCGCTTTGGAGCCTGAAGACATTTTGGCACTATGCTCAGTGTCAGCCCAGACTCGTCATCCATGACGACGGGACTCTCAACTCCGAACAGCGGGGCCTCTTCGCCGCGCATTTTCGCGGGTGTCGCATGCTAACACGCGCGGAAGCTGACGGCGCAGTTGCGCCACTCTTGAAGAACTATCCCCACGCGTGGCGCTACCGTTTTACGCAGCATCACCCCTTCTCCCTAAAACTCCTCGATGCCAACTTGATGACGACTTCGGATCTTATCCTCTTGCTGGACTCGGATGTCATCTTCTTTTCCAGGCCCAAGGAAATCCTCTCCGGGGCGACGTCAAGCGAAGGCCGCTTCATGACGGACATCTGGAGCCCCTACGCGATTGAGGAAAGAGAACTCGTGGCCACCTTGCCCGATCTGACTCGCAAACAGGTAAATTGCGGCCTAGCGCTGACGTTTCCAGCGATCTTCGACCTTGCTTTCGTCGATGAAACGTTAGGCACGTTGTTTCGCTATGACGACGTTGCGGCAAATTTGATCGAACAGACCTGCTATGCGCGGCTGTTTTCCCGACATCGCGACCGCTATCGGCGCCTGTCGACCGCATATCACATGCCCAACCGGTGCGTAAACGATTCGACGGAAGCATGTCACTACATCGGCGACTGGAAAGAACTTTTCATTAGCGCCGGAGGGATTGCCCGGCTACTCAAGGGGGACTTCGCGGAAAGATGCCGTCGTTCGGCAAAGGTGCCGTCATCGACTTCAAACTAGGTTCGCGTCCGGACGCGATCATCTTGCCGTGCGGCTCCCTAGGCAAGATTGGAATGAGCATGGGGCTGAGAAGATGTCCGCATCCAAAGCCAATCAAGCCATGTTCGAATCCGAGATACTACAGCAGATCATCGACACGGAACCCGTTGATTGCGGCAAGGACGATCAGTTCGAAGTTCACATGCTCGTTTGCGCGCGTGACTTCCACTTCGCCCTTTGGTGCCTGAAGTCGTTCTGGCATTTCTCTGGCCGTCGCCCCGGTCTCGTCGTCCACGATGACGGAACTCTAAGTGGCGCGCAACGTGCCACTTTCAGAGAACAATTTCGGAAGAGTCGAGTGATTGACCGTAAGGAATCCGATGCGGTCGTCGACCAGCGCCTGGCTAGTCACCCTTGCCTTCACCGATATCGCTTCGAGGAATTTCACCCACTCTCAATAAAGCTCCTCGACGCCCACCTGCTCGCGGCACAAGATCGCATTCTCGTGCTCGACGCGGACATTCTCTTCTTTGCTCCGCCCGACGAAATACTGACACGCATCGAGTGCGATAGGGGCTGCTTCATGAACGACCTCATGACGGCTTACGCACTGGGACCTCGTACCGTGGAGAAGCTAGCCGGCCTGCCGCTATGCGATCGGGTCAATTCGGGCATCGTCGCGACTTGGAAGTCGCGACTCGACTTGGAACTCCTCGAGGATTTTGCCCAACATTCATGGGAATACTCGACATTGTATGTGCCCTGGATTGAGCAGACCGGCTACGCCCTTATGGTCTCACGAACTCCTGATCGTTATGACCGGTTATCCGGCGACTACCACATGCCGTTTGGGCCTTTTCTCGAATCGACAGTCGCTTGCCACTATCTCGGTCGTACCGGTCGGATTCTATTCGTTGCCGACGGAATTCCTCGTTTGCTCGATCGGTTCGCGTTTGTTTCGCCGAAGACCCGCGCTGGGTGTGCTGATTAGCTCTGATTAACGAAACGATCGACGCCCTGCTGGAGCAAGTGATGGTTAAGCTGCACCTTCGTCCCGGCCCGATTTACCTAGCTTTCCATCGTGCGATCGCATTACGGAGTATCCATTCGTCGACGCGGCTGTAAGCTATTCGTTTCTCGATCGCGCACATGACCGCGCGGTCACGTGCGCGCCGATGAAGCGAAACAGAGTCGGCTTCTGTTCGCTTGACGGTCCATTGTCGCTAGGCCGCGCATTCGACCATCTCTTATTGCCATCCAGCAGCTTCACTTCCCTCAGTGTCAAACGTGTCCGTTCGGTGAAACTTTCAATTACCCACAATTATTGCGATAGGCTCGAATCTCCGTCGAGGTTAATTTGGTGTGTGGTTTCGATAGTTGCCTGCTGACATCGGATTTGCTGGAGGACCAGAGCCATGGAAGGCTGGGTTGAACGAGAGATCGAGGGGTGTGAGTTTCCTGATCAACGTTTGAAAACACGGTTCGGTAGGTTGCTTGGTCAACTCAGCGAGAAGATTGGCGCGGCTCTTCCAACAGCCTGTCAGGACTGGGCCGCCACCAAGGCGGCGTATCGTTTCTTCGACAACTCACGCGTTGATGAAAGCATCATTCTGGCCGGGCACTTCGCGGCGACGAAGTCACGCATGGCCGCTGCGAAAGGCCCCATTCTCATTCTGCACGACACGACCGAGTTCAGCTATCAACGCGCAAGACCAGAAAAAATCGGCAAGACGCATATCATTACGGATCGCAAGGATCGACCCGGCGCGTTTACCGTCTGTGGACTGCTGATGCACTCCAGTCTGGCGATCACCACCGCAGGCAAGCCGCTGGGACTGACGGCAGTCAAGTTTTGGACGCGTAAGAAGTTCAAGGGAACCAACGCTCTCAAAGGCGCCAATGCGGGCAGCAAGCACACGATTAATCACACGCGGATTCCGATCGAACAGAAAGAGAGCATCCGCTGGCTGGAGAATCTGGAGCAGTCGACGCAGTTAGTGAACTCCGATCGCTGCATCCACATCGGCGATCGCGAGAGCGATATCTATGAACTGTTCTGCCTGGCTGAGGAGAAGAGCACGCATTTTCTCGTCAGGACGTGCGTCGATCGCTTGGCCGGCACGGGAAACACCACAATCGCCAGAAAGATGAAGCGTGAGCCGGTTCAGGGCACGCATCCGATCGAGGTGCTCGATGCGAAGCGGCGACCGATTGAGGTCACCTTGCAATTGCGCTACAGCCAGATGACGGTGCGACCTCCGATCGGCAAGCACAACAAGTATCCACCGCTGTCGCTGACCGTGATTCATGCCTGGGAGCGTGGCAAGCCGAAGGGGCGAAAGCCAATCTGTTGGAAGCTGTTAACCGACCTGCCGGTCGAAGATTTGGAGTCGGCCATTGAGAAAGTCGACTGGTATTCCCAGCGATGGAAGATCGAGACATTTCACAAAGTTCTCAAGTCGGGCTGCCGGGCGGAAGATGCCAAGCTGCGTACTGCCGAGCGGCTGACGAACCTGATCGCCGTGTTCTGTATCATCGCCTGGCGCGTGTTCTGGTTGACGATGCTCCATCGGACAAATCCCAAAACACCGGCCGATGTAGTTTTCACGGAAACGGAGCTTGCGATCCTGAACCACCTTTCAGATGAAACGGATGGGCCACCGCCGCGGAACGTAGCTCACTACCTGCTCGTCGTCGCCAAACTTGGCGGCTACCTCAATCGCAAGAATGACGGACCGCCCGGGAACACCGTCCTGTGGCGCGGCCTGTCACGATTGACGGATATTCACTTTGGGGTCGAGATGAGCAAAACACTTGTGGGTAATTGAAAGCTTCACCGAACGGACACGTCAAACTAACTTGTTGACAAATCGCGTTGATCCGCGGTAGCATTACCGCGCGGGTAGGGGAACTCCGTGGTGGGTCACGTGCCCACGCCGGGGTGACTCTAGATTTCAAATAGGCGGGGAGTGCTTCAAGGCCGCGGGGAGATCGTCGCGTCGTGTCGACAGATGGTTGCCTTCGGCCGCGCTATCGACGACTCTTCGCGGTGAAGTTGCGAGTCTCGAGTTGGCAAGACATAGCAATCGCGAAGGTCGCCAATTGCCGACCTGCCCTTCATCGTTCGTCCTTCATCGTTAGTAGGTGTAGAGACTGCGTAACGAATCCCGACGACTACAGGTGAAATCATGGCCACGGCGCCTCCTCCGACACGTCGCGACTGCCAACCGACCCCCCGCACACCTTACATCGGTGATCCGCTGCAGTGTGTGATTTGCGGTCAAGTCGTCGCCGAGGCCGGTTCCAGCTCCACGACGGCTCCCCAGCAGCAGGCGGCTTCGTACAAACAGCAGGAATATGCCTGCCTGCAGAAACCGGTCTGCAACAGCTGTCGACGGGGCTCTCCCGCGGGGACGCCGCAGTACGGCGTGGCCGGTGGGGCGCTCGACCGTGTCGCCCAAGTAACGACCAGCGTCGACCGTCAACAGCCGCCTGCGTTGCTCGCGGCGAAACGCGGCGGTGGCGACGGTCCGGTGCTCGTCGATCCCGCCGCCGGCAACCTCTCGTTCCATTTTGACCTTCCTTTTTCAGGATCGGCGGCGCCACGAGCCGGTTTCACTTATCACAGCATCGGTACAAACCGAGCCGTTGCGGGAGCTGAATGCGACGCGGGCAAGGGTATTTGGGACGGCTGGTCCAGCAACTTGAGCCTGTATTCCTTCTATGGAGACGGCATGTTTTTTACGGCCGGGGGTGGTGGCGCAATCCAGGGACCGCTCAACGTACTCGAAAGCGTGCCGGGCTACTGGGGTTTCATGGAAAACAGCATGACTCCGTGGCAATACTTGGACACCGTCTACGGCCAGCCCGATACGCTCCAGTCGTACGACGACTTTGTATTGGGCGGCAACATGGGGACGCGGCAGCCCGACGGATTTCAGGTCCGCTGGAACGCCATAACGAATTGCGGCATCGGCAAGCTCGGCGGTTTCGTCGGGGCGGGTGGGCAGCGCTGGACGTTCGTCTATCAGGATTCCCCCAATATCGACAAGATCGACTACATCGTCGATCCTTGCGACCGGCGCACCAGCTTCAGTTATGACAACAGCAGGATTCACGCCATCGAGGAGTCCGGCGGGCGACGGACCACATTCGTAACGACGACGATCACTTCGAGATTTCCTTCCAGGTACATTTCCGTACTTTCGAAAGTCATTACGCCGGAGCTCTGCGAGACGGAGTTTCGCTACACAATTGCCGAGGACATCTACGACCTCAACGATGGTTTCCCTTTGATGACCGCCTGGATTGCGCCCGACCAGCGGCGGACCAGCTTTGCCTATGACAACGACATGCGGGTCAGCGAGATTACCTGGCCCGACGACACCACGGCCCGCTACACCTACATTGAGGACAATACGAATCAAACGGGGCGGTCGGAGTTTACTGATCGAGGCGGCAACGTCACCGTCATTACCTACATGTACTCCGGGGAGTATGATCCCGACGATGGGCTCGAAGAGGAAGAGAAGCTGATTACCGCCGTCCGCGAACCGGGCGGAGAGGAGTGGCTATTCAAGTACGACACAGGTCGCTTGACCGCCTTCACCGACCCCCGCGGTTGCCGCACGACGTTCACCTATAAGCCCTATGCATTCACATTCAGTGCGACGTTTCCGAACTTCCCCAACGTCACCTACACATATACCACCGAATCGTGCGAAACGGCCTCTGGAAAGTTCGAGTTCGTCTACCGTCCGAACGAACTCTACGCTCCCTCGGAACCCCAAGTACAGGCGATTGTCGACGAGCTCGGCAACCGCACCACGCTCCTTTGGGATGAGAACAATCAGTACCTGCGCACTGGCGTCATCGACAGTAAGAACGCGCGGTACACGTACACCTATGACGGTCACGGACAGATGGTGACCGTCGAGAACCCTCTCAACTTGGTAACCACCCATGTCTACGACTCGGCAAGTGACGACCTCATTGCCATCGTCAACCCCATGGGCGAGCGGACGACGTTTGCCTACAACGCGATGGGGCAGCTCATTTCGACGACCGACCCGCTCAGCCATGTCACCACCACCGTTTACGACCTGCTGAACCGACCTATTGCGAGCGTCGATCCTCTGGGAAGTCGCACGACGATGTCGTACACGTTGATGGGCAAGCTAGAGTCGATGGAGGATCCGCTAAACCAAGTCACGACATATCTGTACGACGCCTGTGATCGACTCCACGTATCGATCGATCCCCTGGGGCAGCGTACGACATATGGCTATGACGACCGCGACCTCCAAGTCACGTTGGAGGATCCGCTGGGACTGGTTGTCACATCGGTTTATGACGACAACTCAAGGCTTGTCGCAACCGTCAATCCCCTGGGCGAGCGGACCACGACCGTCTACGACGGCTCCGGTAACATCGAATCTGTTGAGGATCCCCTGGGCCTTGTCACCACCAGCGTTTACGACGCGAATAATCGCTTCATTGCTTCTGTCAATCCTGCTGGCGAAAGAACTTCGGTTAGCTATGACGCGGTTGGAAATCAGATTGCGACAACCGATCCACTCGGAAACGTCTCGACCACCGTCTATGACTCGCTGAATCTCCCCATCGCCAGCGTGAATCCCTTGGGTGAACGGACCACGACCGTCTACGACGTGGCGGGCCGGACCATCGAGTCGATCGACCCCTTGGATCAGGTCTCGACGACCGTCTACGACGCCGCCAGTCGGACCATCGCCAGCGTCAATCCTCTGGGCGAACGGACCACGACCGTCTACGACGTGGCGGGCCGGACCATCGAGTCGATCGATCCCCTCGATCAGGTCTCGACCACGGTCTACGACGCGGCCAGCCGGACCATTGCCAGCGTGAATCCCTTGGGTGAGCGGACCACGACCGTCTACGACGTAGCGGGTCGCACCATCGAGTCGATCGATCCCCTCGATCAGGTCTCGACGACCGTCTACGACGCGGCCAGCCGGACCATCGCCAGCGTGAATCCCCTGGGCGAACGGACCACGACCGTCTACGACGTGGCGGGTCGGA
>QQVP01000073.1 GCA_003389215.1 Planctomycetota bacterium
GGCTTTGCTCCACGCTGCCTTCAGACGCCACGTCGCCATGACGCCCTTGCGCTTCGCTAATCCTTCACCTCCATCAAGTTGGATAAGGGACTTCCACCCTCAAGTTGGCAAACATGCCTGGCAAACACAGAGAAAAGCCACTTGCGATTTCTCGCAAGTGGCTTTTTAGTGGAGGCGGCGGGAATGCGACGCCGCCGGCTCAGCCTCTAGGTGTAGTGTCTTTCTTCGACTGCACTTACGTCAAGATTCTACACGCCGATTTTGACACGAATCGCGTTCTTATCGGAACTTTTACTACCCCCTAGCAAGAAAAATTTAGAGGCCGTTTTGCAGGACACCTCCGTCGATTTGCATTCTCAGAGGCAGTTCTTTAGACAGAACAGAAGGAGGTTCATCCTTGACAGTTCGATTGCCGTCGATTGATGCACGCGACGATCCATCGAGTATCACAGGTTTGCATGCAACTCTCAAGTAAACGATGACAACGGAAGTCGAAGAAACTAAGGGAACCGCTCCTACTACCCTACTGCGGGCTCGTGGTCGAGTCTTCAACGTCGAACCGCTCGATGCCGACGTGCTACAGGCCGTCAGCACCGTGAAGCACCGCCTACGATCTAGCGACGACAACGGTTGTCACCTCAATGGCGATATCGAATACCTTACCACCGCTGACCCCGTTTTGCGGCAGCAACTCGGTGACCACGACATTCCGTTGCTGCATTTCGAAATCGGCCTGGAGTCGGTCGTCCGGAACGTACTGAAATCAAAAGGGTTCAACGTCGAACACACAGGAGCCTGGCCGCAAAGTCTATCGGAGCCCGATGTCGACGTGCTCCAGAACTTGAACGGTATCGATCGGCCGCTACTGGAGCTAGTACACGAACAATCGAGCGGATTGATTCGATATGGGCGCAAAATCGATCGGGCTCGCTTGATTGCACAGGTAGCCCTCGCCTGGCCGGAAATATCAATTGCCGTCGCCGTGAAGAAACGCTGTGACGTCGACGACTTAGTGTCACAACTAAACCGCTATGACGTCGACGCCTTTGGAATCACAGGCGGACGTGATTCAAGTCAGCGACCTCGGGTCGTGGTCGGCACATTTCAATCACTCTTGGGCGCCGCTTGTGCCTTCCTACCGCGGCGCGAGATAGTTATCGCCTGCGACGCGATCGAGTCGCTGGGCGAGGTTGGACAGCAGGTCCTGCAATGCCCGGATTCAGCTCGTCTGTACGGCATGATCCCGTCGGAAAGGCAGATTGCTCCGTACGACGAGGACCAGTTGCGATCGTACTTCGGCTTTCACGAAATATCGATCGTGCGTCACGGTCAGACAGAGCGTAGGGTTGATGTCGCCTGGGAACGGATCGCAGGCGGGCCGAGAATCTCACGTCGTTCGGAGCTGATCGACGTCATTCGCAAGGGCGTGTGGCACCACCCCGTCCGGAATCGACACATCGCCCGTCTTGCCGCCGGGTTCATAGCCAACGATCGGGAACTCCTCGGCCGAACCTATCCGACGGTAGCGGAGGCCATGCCCGAACGTGACGAACTCCATGTCATCGTCTTCGTTGAGGGCGTTGAGCACGCTTTGGCCCTGGCGAAACATCTTCCTGGATGGCCACTGACTGTCGCCGCAGATGTCCAAACGACCGGATTGTCCGCCGCAGACCGGACAGTTCTCGAAACTGCACACAATCGGCCCCAAGCTACCGGCGCACAGATCGTTACGGCCAGCGCGTTGTCCACGGTTGATCTATCGGCTGTGGACGTACTGATCCGGGCCGATGCCGGGGTCGGTGATCCGGTATTCGCAGCGACAGATTTAGTTTCCGGAAACTGGATTGAGCCCGGCAAGCAGGGGCGAATGTTGCTGGTCGACTTCCACGACCGTCATCACCCTAAGCTGCGCAAACGTAGCCGGCTCCGAAAGCAGGCTTACCAGGCACACGGGTGGTACGCGGCAGGAATCGACCCTGTCGAAGAACGCGTCAATCGATTCCTAGCAAAGAGGCCCGGGCACAAATGACACGAAGACGATACGACTTATTGGACACCAGAGTCATCCGGGCGATCGAAAAGCGATCTCGACGCGACCAAACCCGTCCGGGCGAGCGGAGACGGCTCCAGACGCAACACAAACGTCGGGAGTGGCCATCCAATCGTCCGCCAAGCCTGAATGAAATCTTCAGGGCCGGCAACCTGACCGACACGTTCTATCGACTGAAGTCACAAGGTGGACCGGCACCAGGTCCCGATGGCGTCAGCTATGACGCGCTTAGCCATCGTGAGGTGTGCCAGATCATGCGCCAGCTGTCGTCTGAAATTGTTGAGCGGCGCTATCGACCTTCTCGACCTCGATACGTGCCGATCTCGAAGGGACCGGGGCGAGGCACTCGCAGGTTGTCGCTCCGCTCGATTTGCAATCGGGTTGTCTCGGCCGCCCTGAATGCCGCTCTGTCACCGTTTTGGGAGTCACGGTTCTCTCCCAGGTCGTTCGGATTTCGTCGTCAGCTCAGTGTCTGGGATCTGCTGATCGCAGTGGAACGCAGCATCCTTGAGGGCGGCCGTACTGTCATCGTTGAGCACGATGTCTACCATGCCTTCGACGAAGTGCCCATCGACCATGCCATGGCAGCCCATCGAGAACACATCAACGACGAGCAGCTGCTATTTCTCATCGACACTATACTGCGCGGCGAACAGGCCGATGCCCGCACCGTCGGGATCGATCAGGGCGATAACTACAGCCCTGTCGCGCTCAACGTACTGCTTCACCGGTATCTGGACAGCCAGTTCAGCGCTGATGAAGCATCTCCGCTGATGTTCCGGTACGCGGATAACATCCCGCTTCTGGAACACAGCGTGCCCGAGGCTCGGCAAGCAGCCGACCGCCTCCAGACACTCCTATCCGAGATAGGGATGCGGCTCAAAGACGGAAAGAACCAACCGGTAGATCTCCGTCAGCCCGACAGCCAGGTGAAGCTACTAGGCCTCACCCTACGGCTGGAATCAAACCGCATCGTCTACATGCTCGACGAGGAGTGTTGGAGGGGCCTGGAACGTGGGATTCAGGAGGCCCATGACTCCGTCGGACCATCCGAGACAGCCAATGCTGTCATACACGGGTGGATCGAGGCGATAGCCCCGTGCCTTGTGAGTCTCCAGATGGAACCGCTTAGGGAAAAGATCCTTTCCAAAGCCGCACTCGCGGGATTCCGTGAGGTACCCAAGGAGGAGGTACGGCGGTGGCTCCAGTCCTCTAGGGATAGGTGGCGATCGTACCGTGATCATCACGGTCCCTGGGGGAAGGAGCGGGAACCCTCCCTTGTAGTGGCGGTGCCGTCCGGCGACCGCGGACCCGATCGGGAGTGTATCGACGAAAGTCGAATCCCCGAGGCCGGCTCGGCCGACCCTGCGTCGGTCGATGCCGGCTGTCCTTTTTAAATGCTGGATCGATCGACCAACAATCAAATTGAGCCATATAGGAGGATGGGATGAGATTTGCCCCACGGGTTAGCCAAAGAGCCGTAGAGTCACGGCGAATCGAACGGAGATTCGCTAGAAATCTCAGGCGATATGCCCGTCAGCGATCAGGTGGCAGTATCGTCAGTCCAGTATTGCGACAGGCGCTATTAAGGGATTACCAGGCGGCCCAGGATGGTGCTACGACCAATGGCGAAAACAGATCACGAGAGTACCTTGAGCAGGAGATCTTAGACCTGCTGCAGGCGGGTGCTACCATCGAGCCGGGACCCCTGACTGCACACATGCAAATAGCGCGGCGGCGACGTCTGAACGTAGCAGCCCTTGAGCATATCGAGCACCTGCTTGCTCCCGCACCCGACAAGACCATCCCGCCCTGGGCAAACGGGGACATCGGAGAAGCAATTATCGACCAGATGACGCTTGCCTCGTGTCTGGGTCGCCGCCACGACCCGCGTGCTGCTACCAGAGATCGACGGCTCGATAGATATTGGAAGAAAAAGCGTCGCGAGGTACTCGATCAAATCGAGCTTGGGTATGCCGTTGAAACTGGGTCCTTAGCGGCCGTGATGTGGGTCACCAGCCGGCGACGTCTTTTCGTGACTCCATTGCCAGATTCAACCCACAGCGAGTGGCCCTCCGGCGACTTCTCCGCTTCGGATAGTCCAGGCCGCCGAAGGCAGGCATCGAACGTCGACCTCGACACGTATAAGGCCTAGCCGTTGGTCTCTTGCGAGTATTTTCCGTGATCGAATCTCGGTTTCTACAACAGGTGATCCCTCTGCCGGTACCAGTGCAACCAGTCCGGTTTTGACAGCGGTACCACCATCATTTCTGGTAGCAGTTTTTCACTTTTCAAAGAAATGAGGTCCTAGACACAATCAGGTGGGCAGGCTGAGATAACTGCGTCGAGCAATTTTGAATGGTGTGCCCTCGCAAAGCCCCCCATAGGTGTACCTGCCGGTAATCCGCCTATTGCGATCACCGACCGTAGCGCACCTGCCGGAAATACGGGTTGGACACCAGCGCTTGCCACTAACAAATAGTGAATGATGAGACGACGTGGAGCGACAAGATCGGGCCCGCCCAGCCGCAAACTTCTGCGTCTCTTAGTGTGCTGCTGGCTGCGATCAAGGTCGCCTCACCCGGTAGTAAGCCCCCTGCCGAAACCCCGTGCTATCCCCCCCTTTAAAGCTCCTTTCGAGACCACGTCGATTGGTCCCGAGGACCAGCTCACCAGGTGCTTCCGCGGGGCACGTTCGACCCGGACGACCGGACCGTTGCGACCCTAGATTCTCCCCGGCAGCATCCCCTGCACAGACAGTTCAGGAGAGCATTGAACGGCCAGCGGATCGGGGCCTTGGAACCCGGTGAACGTACCCTCGAAAGAGACATGATCTGGGCCGAATCGTCCCTTCGAAATCGGATATCGAACCGTCTCGGAACCCCTTGAAGATGCCCCTTGGGACCGGACATCGGCGGCCTGATTCTTGCTCGAAGAACAGTCGGCGAAGGGCTACAAGATCGGCTCCAGAACCCGGCGGATCCGGCGTCCCATCACGTCGCAGACGTTCCGCCATTCGACGTCATCACCCCGCGTTTCGTCCCCGCTGGCGGCCATGTCGTCGAGCGATTCGAGGACGGTTCGGCGGACCTCCGGATGGTCATCAAGCGACTCGATCAGCGACCGAAACTCCGCCTTCATCTGCTCGCCTTCGTCGTAGCCGACCGCCTCGGATTTCTCCAGGACTTCGTCTGTGATCTCCTCGTCGGGATCAGGCACGACGAAGAACATCAGTTCTCGAATCCGGTCTTTGATAGCATCGTCCATGGCGACATTCTGGCTGATCGGCCGGCGGTCGTGCCAGGGGGCGATTGATTCAGCGATTTTCGAGCCCTGTCGCCGTTCTGCGTACCCGTGGACCAGCAGCTTGACTTCGTCCAAACCGACGATATATTGTGAGCAGTCTCAGGTGCCATCTATTGGGCACCCATTGGCCGCTTCGGTGCGGTCGATCCGGCTGGATCAGAGCCAGCCAGCAGGCCTCACAGCCTTCTTCAACCGGCAGAGTGAACTGCCAACCACGGGACCTTCCTGAGAAGTCTCGTCCTGAATCCCATTCGATCCGGAGCAGATCCGGACGCTTCAAAGTCAGTGTCAGGGACACTGAATCCCGCACATCGGTGCGAAGGCCTTGGGCCTGGCCCGAGTCAACACGATTCGGTCCTTTCTTTCTTCGGACAAGAGCTGTCCGAGCCGGATAGGAGATTCTCATAAGGACCTGATCATGGGATCAAACCGCATCACCAATATCGAAATCGACAGCGACAAGAACGTAATCCAGGAATCCACCTGGGGTAAGAAAGAACTGGCGGAATACAAGGTTGACCTTCTCAAATTGTGTGGCTTCGGATGTACCTATTGCTCCTCGAACGGGGGTATGCACATCTCGATGCAGCTACAAACAATTTCTGATGCCTTCACGGAAGCCAAAGGGAAGAAATTCGACCGATACGATGTCGGGGACATCGTGATTACTCTCAAAGGCGTACTAGATACGCTTCAACGTCAGCTGGATGACCGCAGAAGGCCATGGGGTAAGGGCAAGACTCTGGCCTTTTGTCAACTGACAGACGGTTTTTCTCCTCACCTGTTGCGGACTGGCACCACGCGTCGTGCCTTGGAGATGCTGATCGACCGGACTGAATTCCGAATTCGAGTACTGACCAAAAGTGCGATCGTTGGCCGGCCTGAATGGATCCGCTTCTTTTCGGACCACGCTGATCGCTTCGTCGTTGGACTATCGATCGGTAGCCTCAATGATATTTGGGCGAGATGCGTCGAGCGGTTGACATCCGTCCCGACGTCCCGAGTGAAGGCGCTCCATGCCCTTCAGGATGCGGGGATACCGACCTACGGAATGTTGTGTCCGATGTTTCCTGAGGTTCTCGATGGAGATCATATCGAACGTCTGATGGAGGCGATTCGTCCCGATCTTTGCGAACACGTTTGGGCAGAACCCTTTAACGATCGCGACAATTGGGAATATGTCCGCAAGTGCTACTTCGAAGGTTCGACCATGTGGAATTGGATGACAGACGTCTACGAGAACGGCCGACAAGATTTGTGGAGTGATTACGCCACGGCTCTGTACCAACGTCTGAAGAGTAAGGCAGCCAGCGACGGTTGGATGAAAAAGCTGCGCTACTTGCTCTACGAGGATGGTATCGTCGCGAGCGACGCAGCGGCCTTCGAAGGGCTAGATGGGGTGCTGCTTCAATCCAAGCCTCGCTTGGACGGTAGGAGCCGGAATAAGGCGATCGCTGCACTTCAATAGGGGCTGGAAACGATACGAATTCTCATTATTTTCGATTCCCACATTGACGCAGCATGTTCCGCAAAAAGGAGTTTCTTGCCCGCCCCTGCGGAGGGAGATAGAATCGCGACTGGACACCGCAGGTGTTCCAATGCCTCAGTCAGAAGGAGAAATTTCTGAACGAGTAATTATCAACTGACATTTTGAACGACGCGTGTGCGTCTGGTGCTGCTCCATCCAAATCCGCCAGCTTAGGCCCAACGGCCTTTGAATTCGTGAAGGCAGTTCCTGTCGTCCGCGCCCCGAAAGGGGCGTCGGGCCAGGTTCTGTTTCACGATGCCTCCTGGCGGGGGCAGGATGGGCAGTCTTGGTTTCGGCGCCCTCTTTTTTTGATCAAGTTCGAATGGTGAGGACAAGCGGATGAATGGCCTTTCGGAGGACGAGAAGCAGCCTGATAAATCCACCAGCCCCAGGGGACTGTTGCTGAAGACGATAGCTGTTTCCCTCGTCGGCCTTCTTGTCATCGGAGGGGTCATCCTCGTCGCGAACGACCCCGAACGGAATAAAAATTATGATCCTGTGGCAGCTGAACAGGCAATACGGGCAGTTCGAGAGTTTAACAGGAAAAAAGAGCAGGAGACGAAGGCTGGGCGTAAACCAACTGCAGAACTACGGGCAAATGCTGCTCGCACTTTGGACACAGGAAACTTCAAGGTCGCCGTTCGCGATCTAAGTATCATTATCCAACACGATCCTAACGATATTGACTCGCTTCTTGACAGAGCCGAGGCATACATTGAATTAGGCAAGTACGAGAATGCTAGGGCCGATTGTGATCGAGTGATTTCTCTTAATAATGAAATCCCAACTGCGTTTGCTCTGCGCGCGATGGCCCGCCTTGCGGTCGGACGAATTGACGATGTCATTCAAGACTGCAATCGTGCTCTAGGATTAGCCCCGAACGACGCGGACGCCTATTTTACTCGTGCAGAGGCAAATCTGGTCAACGGTCAATTCCGTGCTGCGCGAGCAGATGGGGATTTGGCACTCAAGGCTGATCCGGCCCGAAAAGCTGAATGGTATTGCTTGCAGGGCAAGGTCCTGCAGGCCAGCGGCCGAAACGCTGAGGCAGAAGTCCAGCTTACGCTTGCGCTCAATGAGGATCCGGAATTATGGGACGCTCTTTCGCAAAGAGCAATCGCGCGAGTCAACCTACAAAAATTCGACGATGCCTTAGAGGACTGTGGTCGTGTCATTGCGATCGATCCCGAGGCCGGTGAAGCCTACGCGGTCAGGGCAGCTGTTTACGCCTTCACGGATCGCCCGGAACAAGCTCTAGAGGACATCGAGCGAGCTGTCCAATTTCGCCCGAACGATATTGTCGTCCGGCTCTACCGAGCGGCTGTTCGTTTTAGAGCTTCGCAACTTGACAAAGCGGTTTTAGATGCCGATTTCGTCCTTGAGCGACGGCCCAATCTTTTGCCAGCTCGATTGTTTCGTGCGATGATTCGACTTGAATCGAACAATTTGGCAGAAGCGGTATCGGATCTGGACGCGATCATTCGTATGGCTCCCCAGTTTGTTCAGGCGTATCAAATCCGTGCCGAATGCTACCGAAGGCTTGGTCGCATGAAGGACGCTGAAAAGGATCTTCAGTTCATATCACGACTTGAAGAAGAATTGAACAACGGCGAATAGCAGTTGCCGACACCTATGCACGGCTTTTCCAAAGGCTAAGAAAAAAACGGAGGCTGGGCCGGCCTGACGCCGACCCAGCCCTCTTTTTAGCTCCTATCTTCGGCGGTGCTTGGCAATTCGCCTGTTCCGTTTACGTTCGCGGCGGCGGCCTGCGCCGAATCCTTTGCGCGAACCAACCCTCTTTGCGTGACGGTGGATCGCGTATCCGGCTCCGATTAACGCTGCTCCGAGAAAAAGATTCTCCATTAAACTCCTCCCCTTCGTCTTCTGTTCCTAGTTCAGCCCTGCCACCGACGGCAGGGTTCTTTGAATGGGCACGCCGCACAATTCAGTGGCGAAGGTGCGGGATAGAACTGTTGCGCTTCGATTGACTGCCAAACTCGTTGAACCGTTCGCTTGGTCCGCACGATGCGTGCCGGATCGACGGCGACGTCATGAGAATCGACGCTGGGTTGCTTGGCCTTCGTGACTACAACGAATCGCAAATGCAGTTTTTTCCCTGGCGCGAGATTCCGGGCCAGCTCGCTGTAGATCAACAACTGTCCGGCTGATGAATCGACTTGAGATTGGCTCCATCGACTGCGAGCCGTCTTCAAGTCCGTCGCGATGAGTTCATCTTCCGTTTCGGATATCAAGTCGACACGCGCCAGTAATTCAGGACAGCCGGGCACAATCGACGACCGCAGCTCCTCCTCGACACCGATGATCTTCCCGCCGCCCGCCGCGAAGTCGCTCTGCTGTAACGCAGCGATCATCCGTTCGGCCAGTTGGCCCAGTGTGTCGAGCGACTCTCCCTTGCCGAACTGAACTTGCACGCTATCGTCCCGCTCCGCCCAGGCCGTCTGATACTCGGCCAGCATCATGTCGAGATCCGGCGCCGGGTTGCCGGCCATCACCTCACGAAAATGCAGCTCGACGGCCCGGTGGATTGCGCCGCCGAAAATCAAGGCAGCGGAAACGGTTTTCTCAGGCAGCTTCGCGATATATCGAAAGTAATATCGAAGCGGGCATGCCTGGTAGGTGCTGATCGCCGAGTAGGAAATGTAGTCCCGCCCGGTCAGAGCGCTGGCGATGTCGCTGGGCGATTCAATCGCCAGCACGCTCATCGTCGACCTCCCGTTCCGTTGTTCTGCCTCTTGAGCTGATCAATCAAGCGGCTGGCGGACGCGACCGACAGTTCACTCGCCTGGGCGACGTCGAATTCTTCGCGGAGCAATGTGGTCAAATCGATCCGGTGGCGATCGGCGATCGCGTGGATGGCGCGCAGTTGGCTCTGCGTGGCCGACCGACCGTTTCTATTCGGCGAGTGCGAACCGTTGCCGTCGCCCGATGGAAGTTGCTGACGGTTGCCATGCAGCTCCTCTTCGACCGATTGCTTGGCGAGATCGAACAATTGGCGGATACGGTCTCGGAGTCGACCCGGCTGTTTGACCAGGTCGGATTCGAGTTCGAGTTGCAGATTCACGCTCGCGCCGCGAGAGCCGTAGTTCGCTTCGCCAATTTTTCGATTGACGCCAACATTTAGGGTGAGTGGCATCGATATTCTCCTTTCTTGAGTGGGTTGTCGAGTGAAAGGTCGATTTAGACCGCGAGTCCACAGGCGGTATCGACCAAGCCGTGTAACGATTGGGTCCGACGCGGCAAAGCGGCGAGATTGCGACCCTTCACGACTTCGGTCACGGCGTTGAAAAAACGCCAGGCAGTCTTGCCTGCTCGTTCGAATTCGCCGTGCCGCGGCTCGCGCCATTCACGCAGTACATTTGGCACCTGTGATGGCGGGACAATACGGGCGTCAATCGCACGGATGACGAGGTCGTGAACTCGTTCGTCTGTGAATTCCGTCTCTTTGTAGGTGTCGATGCGCGTGTCCTGATGCACTCGCAACTCGCCGAGCTGACCGATCGCGCGACTCACGACGCCGGGCAAATCCCGATGGATAAAGCGGGTGTGACGTCTGGCGATCACCACCTCGGAACTGAAACTCAAATTGTCGCACACGCAAACTGCCGAGCCGACACAAATGCTGGCAGCAAACGCGCGATCATGCGAATTCCGCAAACCGAGGACGAGTGAGTAGTCGGTCTTACTGTGACCGTTCGCCAGCTCCAACAATCCGAAGTAGCGCTGACCGCCGCCCCAAAGCGCATGCGCCTCATTGACAACCCGCAAGCCATGACCGCCCAGACTCGACTCGACCTGGTCGAGTAGCCGATGGTGCGGAATCGGTTGCCAGGTCTTTGTCGGCTCCGGTGTCGTGGTGTCTGCCAGCTGATCGCGCTCCACGTGATTGGCACCGCAATGCAGAAGTAGATTGGGCATAATTGTTCCTCCATTGTTTTAGGGTTGGTTTGAAACGGGCCTACTGAGTCTTCAGTCAAAGTCGAGTTCGTCGACTTCATCATCAAACACAGCCAGCGATCGGTTGATCGCCGCAACGTCTTGCTCTCTGTCAGCCTCAACATGTGGCAGGACGTTGTTTCCGAGTTGCAGCAGGTCATCGCGGTCGAGTTCACAGCTCAAAACGATCGACATGGAGAAGTCTCCTGGAATGCGACCGCCCAAGCGCGCGGCGGTCTGTGTCAGAACACAATCCGCCCGCGACCATCGCGAGGCGAAAGAGAATCCCGCACGGGCCGCTGTTCAGCGACAAATCGGCCCGAAACGCGCGATTTCACACAGTTGCGATGGCTAACGCGCCTTCACATTCCACATGACTTAAAAGTCAGCCCTGTTTAGCGCAAACAGTGAACAGCCCGCTACTTAACTCGCCCTGAAGGCTTTGGTAGACTTGCTGGCTGGTTGGGGCCGCCCCCAGAGGAGGTAAGTCACCGTGCTGAAGTTACGTGATTACGTGCTGACCGCCGAGGCGGCGGAAATCTTGGGCGTTTCTCAGAACACGATTCGCACCTGGGCTGAGAACGGAAAGATTCCCGTGCATCGGAATCCGGCGAACGGCTACCGCATGTTCCGCCGCAAAGACTTGGAAGCGTTTCTCAAAGCTGTCGAGAAGTCCGGCAGCAAGAGGAAGCCACGATGAAATAAACGAATTCGAGTGAGGGACCGGTCGGATGGCTACCGCTGAACTGGACATCTCCACGCTGTCGAACCACTTGTGGGAATCGGCAAACATCCTGCGCGGTCCGGTCGATGCGGCCGACTTTAAGACCTATATCTTTCCGCTCCTCTTCTTCAAACGCATCTCCGACGTCTACGACGAGGAGATGGCCGAGGCGCTCGAAGAATCGGGCGGGGATCGGCAGTTCGCTCTTTTCCCAGAGAATCACCGCTTTCAGATACCGGAAGATTGCCACTGGCAAGACGTCCGCGCCAGAACGACAAACGTCGGCCAGGCCCTGCAGCGCGCAATGCGCGAAATCGAGAAAGCCAATCCCGATACGCTTTACGGAATCTTTGGCGATGCCCAATGGACGAACAAGGATCGACTTTCCGATGCACTCCTCTGTGACCTGATCGAACACTTTTCCAAATTGCCACTCGGCAACACGGTAGCGCGCGCCGATGTGCTCGGCCAGTCGTACGAATACCTGATCAAGAAATTCGCCGACGCCACGAACAAAAAGGCAGGTGAATTTTACACGCCTCGCAGCGTGGTCAATCTGATGGTGCGGATCCTCGACCCGTGCGAAGGTGAAACGATTTACGACCCCGCCTGCGGTACCGGTGGCATGCTGATCGAGGCGATCCATCACGTCAGCGAAGCCGGCGGCAACGTACGAACCCTCTGGGGCAAGCTGTTCGGTCAGGAAAAGAACCTTACTACCTCGGCAATCGCACGAATGAATCTCTTCCTGCATGGGGTCGAGGATTTTCAGATCATCCGCAAGGACACGTTGCGATTCCCCGCGTTCCATGTCGGAGACAATCTTGCCACCTTCGACTGTGTCATCGCTAATCCACCGTTTTCACTGAAAAAATGGGGCAAAGAGATTTGGGAGAGCGATCCGCATGGCCGCAATTTTGCCGGAGTACCGCCAGCAAAGTATGGCGACTTCGCCTGGGTGCAACACATGATCAAGTCAATGTCGTTTAAGTCAGGGCGCATGGCGGTAGTACTTCCGCATGGATCATTATTCCGCGCTGGCGCTGAAGGACGTATCCGTAAGAAACTGATTGAGATGGATGTATTAGACGCCGTCGTTGGACTTGGACCGAATCTTTTCTATGGAAGTGACCTGGTCGCGAGCATCTGGGTGTTTCGCCAAAGAAAGCCCGAAGAGCACCGCGGGAAAGTTTTACTTATCAATGCTACAGACAAGTTTAGACGTGGGCGCGCCCAAAACGAACTCCTTCCAACGCATGTCGAGGAAATACACCACATATATCGGGAGCACTCTGGCCGTGATAACCTCGCCAAGATGTTGTCCCGGGAAGAAATTGAGAAAAACGATTGGAAATTGAGTCTGCCGCTTTACTTTGACTCAGAATTTGAAGTGCCGTCAATGCCTGAAGCGGTTACACGCTTATCTCAAGCATTCAAATCGGCGTGTGAGGCCGAATCGCGATTGACCGAGCAAATGAACCTATGGGGTTTGTTGGAATGAACGCATCGCTATCCCAATCACAATTGGAATCATATCTGTGGGGGGCGGCGGTGCTGCTGCGCGGGTATATCGATGCGGGCGATTACAAGCAGTTCATATTTCCTCTGCTGTTCTTTAAGAGGATGTGCGATGTGTACGACGAGGAGTACGCCGCCGCGCTGGCTGAATCGGACGGGGACGAGGGCTACGCCGCCTTCGCTGAAAATCACCGCTTTCAGATTCCGTCAGATGCGCATTGGAATAACGTCCGCCAGATTGGCAAGAACGTCGGCAAGACGATCCAGGATGCGATGCGCCGGATCGAGAAGGCCAACCCCGAAAAGCTGTACGGAATCTTTGGCGACGCTCAGTGGACCAATAAGGATCGCCTGCCAGACCGCACACTCAAGGAACTGATCGAACACTTCAGTTCGCAGACCCTCTCCATCGCGAACTGCCCAGAGGATGAACTAGGCGTCGGCTACGAGTATCTGATCAAGAAATTCGCCGACGATTCTGGCCATACCGCAGCCGAGTTCTATACCAACCGGACCGTTGTGCATCTCATGACAGAGCTCTTGCAGCCGCAGCCGGGCGAATCAATTTACGATCCCACCTGCGGCAGCGGTGGCATGTTGCTGTCCTGCATTACTCATTTGCAGCGACAGAAGAACGAGTGGCGCAATGTGCGGCTGTACGGGCAGGAACGAAACCTGATGACATCGGGCATCGCCCGTATGAATTGCTTTCTGCACGGAGTCGAGGATTTCGAGATTGTTCGGGGCGACACGCTCTCCAATCCGAAATTTGTCGAGGGTGACTGCCTGCGGCAGTTCGACGTGGTGCTGGCCAATCCGCCGTACTCGATTAAGCAGTGGGATCGTGATGCCTTCTCCGCCGATCCCTGGGGCCGCAATATCTATGGCACGCCGCCGCAGGGCAGAGCCGACTACGCCTTTTGGCAACACATCATCCAGAGCATGAATCCCAAGACGGGCCGTTGTGCGATCCTATTCCCACATGGCGTGCTGTTCCGCAATGAAGAACGCGATATGCGAGAGAAGTTGGTCGAGCACGACGTGATCGAGTGTGTGCTCGGCCTGGGACCGAACCTGTTTTACAACTCGCCGATGGAAGCCTGCGTGGTTGTTTGCCACATGAACAAGCCGCGTAAGCGGAAAGGAAAAATCAAGTTTATCAACGCCGTGAACGAGTTGGCCCGTGAGCGGGCGCAGAGTTTCTTGACCAACGAGCACATTCGCCGGATTTTGTCAGCTTACGAAGGCAGGGAAGATGTGGAAGGATTCTCACGACTTGTGCCGCTCGAAGAGGTTCGTGCTCAAAAACATAACTTGAGTATCCCCTTGTACGTGCGGTCGGAGTCGTCGAATGGTAGTGGCCCAAGTGAGGAACCGACATCGTTGTCCACGACGATCGAGGCGTGGCAAGAGAGTTCAAATGAGCTACGACGATCGATGGATGCTCTTGTAGTGTCGCTTGGTGCTGCCGGAATTCATGTTCGCTAGGAAGGAGCAACGAAATGGCGTTAGAAGAGTCACTGCGATTCATGATATCAAACATCGAGACAAATCATGGAAATCCGGTCATCGTTGCTGAGACAATTGCTAATCCTGAAATCGAATTGGTCAAGGTTCAGGTTTTCTTGCTGAGTAGAAGAGCTGATGGTTCACTCCTGTACAGGACAGCTTTCGCGATGAAGCAGGAAGCCGATGTGGAAACACATGTGCCGGACATTCGCTCGGGGGAAGGTGACATGCCGCAAATGATAAGCGCGGCGCTCTTTTCCGATCTGGCGTGCTCCCAAGCTATCGCTTTCTTTGTCAACTACGAAGAACTAACGCAGACGGAAGAACCGCATCCGGCGACAGAGTCGAATGTGCTCACTAGCGAGTCATTTGAGCAACTTAATGAAGGTCAAATACGAGATATGTTCGTCCAATCACATGATTTGCCGCTTACAGTTCGATCTAGGTCAATCCTGTACGACCGAGCGCTCTCAACGTCGCTAAAGAGATTTATCCGAGGATCATTCCCTGGTGCTGTGACATGACCACCACGAGTACAACGAAACTGAATTCTGTAGGCGTGACACCACCAGCTAGTTGGCAAATAGTTCAATTCGGAGACGTTGTTCGTGACGTCAAAGAGTCTGAAAAGAACCCCTTAGATGCGGGCCTGGATCGCTTCGTCGGCTTAGAGCATATCGAGCCTGACCATCTGCACCTCACGAAGTGGGGTGACCTCACCCAGGACGATGTGTCATTTACCAAGAGATTCCGCAAAGGCCAGGTTCTCTTTGGCAAACGCCGAGCATACCAACGTAAAGTCGTCATCGCTGAATTCGATGGAATCTGTTCAAGTGACATCCTGACATTCGAGCCCAAAACTGACGAATTGCTGTCGGGACTGCTACCTTTCATTGTGCGGTCGGATGCTTTCTTTGAGCATGCTCTCGGTACGTCGTCAGGATCAATATCGCCACGAACACGGTGGAGTCAACTCAGAGAATTCGAGCTCCGACTGCCACCAAGGGAGGAGCAGCGCCGCATCTGCGAAATCCTTTGGACAGCAGATGAGGCGGTCGCATCGAAACGTGAAGTATTGGACGCGGCTCGGAATTGTCAAGCTGCGGTCGCGGCCCATCTCGTTACTTGCGGCATGTCGAAAGGCAAAACTAAGAACAGTGAAATCGGCAGGGTTCCAGGCAGTTGGGACGTCTGCCGCCTTCCGTCCGTGGTAAAACAAGCCTCGCCTATAACGTATGGAATTGTCCAGCCGGGAGAGCGTGACCCGGGCGGTGTACTGATGGTATTAGGCGGGGACTTCATCAATGGTTGGGTCGATAAGTCTACTATGTTCCGAGTGAATCCAAGTCTTCATCAACAATATCGAAGATCGCTTCTTTCGCCTCGTGATCTAATCATGTGTATCGTCGGAGTAACGACAGGAGCGGTAGCGATCGTGCCTGACTGGGGGGAAGAAGCAAATCTTACTCAGACGTCCGCTCGTATCTCCTGCGACGAGCGGAAGATGTTGCCGGAATTTCTATTGGCATACCTTCAGTCGCCTTTCGGTAAACGGTTTGTTTGCAGGTATCTCAAGGGATCAAGGCAGGTGCGGCTCAATATCGGAGACTTTGAGCATTTCTGGGTTCCGGTTCCGCCTCTCGACGAGCAACTCCGTATCATCGAAGTGTTGATGTCCCTGCATCATGCAGTTTCCCGTGCAAAACAGTCGTTGGAGATGCAGATCGCGCTTGCCAAGTCATTAAGCAGCAATTTGCTGTCGGGAGCCGATGTTTAACGAAGCCAACACCATCGAGCAGATGATCCTCGACGCCTGTCAGAGGGTCGGTTGGCGGTATGTGGCGGGGCCCGAGTTGCCACGGCAGGCGGGAGAGGTGTTCGTCGAGTCACAGCTCCGCGAGGCGCTCATTCGACTCAATCCCGAAATCGCCGAAAAGCCCGATCGGGCCGACGAAGTGATCTACAAGCTCCGGGCGATTCCATTGGCCGTCCAAAACGATGGGCTGGTCCGATCCAACGAAGCACTCGCCGAGTGGATGCGTAACGACAAGACGATGCCGTTCGGTGAGAACGGCGAGCATACCACCGTACGGCTGATTGACTTCGAGAGCCCTGAGAACAACGAACTGATCATCTGCAATCAATGGACGTACAAGGTTGGCCAGCTCGAAAAACGCTTTGACATCGTCCTGTTGATCAATGGCTTGCCCGTCGTCGTCGGCGAGGCCAAGACACCTGTGCGACCGGCGGTAACGTGGGTCGATGGAGCCAGCCAGATCCACGACGACTACGAACAGAGCATCCCGGCGATGTTCGTGCCCAACATCTTCAGCTTCGCCAGCGACGGCCGAGCCTACCGCTACGGATCCATCCGCATGCCGCTGACGATCTGGGGCCCGTGGCGACTGGAAGTGCCGTCAACCGGCGACAGCCGACTCGGCGAACAGCCCGCTAAATTTGAGATCAGTGCCATACCCGCTAGCGAAGCAGCGCGCGAACGTGGGACTCTTGCAGACGTCCGCCAGACAGTAGAGAGCATGCTCCGTCCGGAAGTGGTGCTAGACATCCTGCAGAACTTCACCATCTTCGCCACAGATAAGAAGCACCGCCGCATCAAGATCATCTGTCGCTATCAACAGTATGAAGGCACCAACCTAATTGTTCGGCGAGTCGTCGAGGGGCGTGTAAAGAAAGGGCTCATTTGGCATTTCCAGGGGTCCGGCAAGTCGCTGCTGATGGTATTTGCGGCGCAGAAACTGCGACTACATCCGGTGCTAGGCAATCCGACCGTTTTGATCATCGTCGATCGGATCGACCTAGACACTCAGATTACTGCCACGTTCAACGCGGCGGACGTGCCTAATATGGTCAAGGCGGAAAGCCGTGAGGATCTGCAGACGATGCTCGCCCAGGATGTGAGGAAGGTGATCATCACCACGATCCACAAGTTTGGCGAGGCGAACGGCCAGCTGAACGACCGTAAGAATATCATCGCTCTGGTCGACGAAGCCCATCGGACGCAGGAGGGCGATCTGGGTCGCAAGATGCGCGAAGCGATGCCGAACGCTTTCCTGTTTGGCCTGACCGGTACGCCGATCAACAGGGCGGACAAGAATACATTCTATGCCTTTGGTGCCGACGAGGATGAACAAGGCTATCTGACCCGGTATTCATTTCAGGAGTCGATCCGCGACGGCGCGACGCTGCCGCTTCATTTTGAAGCACCAGACATCAAGCTCCGCATTGACCAGGCGGCGGTCGATGAGGCGTATCAGCAGATCACCGGAGATCTGAGTGAGCAGGATCGCGATGACCTGGCAAAGCGGGCAGCCAAGATGGCCGTGCTGGTGAAATCGCCTGAGCGGGTGCGAGGCGTGTGCGAGCACATCGTCGATCATTTCCGCGAGAAGGTGCAGCCGAACGGTTTTAAGGGAATGATTGTCACGTTCGATCGCGAGTGTTGCGATTTATACAAGAAGACGATTGACGACATTACTGGCGAGCCGGAGATGTCCGACGTCGTGATGTCGGTATCCTCGGGCGAGGATGAATACGCCCCTTACCGGCGCGATCGAGATGCCGAAGAGGCGTTGCTGGATCGATACCGTGATCCTGCCGATCCGCTGGACCTGCTGATCGTCACTTCGAAGTTGCTGACGGGCTTCGACGCGCCGATTCTGCAGGCCCAGTACCTCGACAAGCCGATGAAGGACCACAACCTGCTCCAGGCGATCTGTCGTACCAACCGCGTTGACAAGGGGAAGAGTCACGGGTTGATTGTGGACTACATCGGCATCTTTGACGATGTGGCCAAGGCGCTGGCGTTTGACGAGAAGGCGGTCCAGATGGTGATTACCAATTTGGACGAGCTGAAAAAGGAACTGCCCGAGCGGGTGCAGAAGTGCTTGTCGTTTTTCCCAGGCATCGACCGGACGCTGGAGGGATACGAAGGCCTGATGGCTGCGCAAGAGTGCTTGCCAAACAACGAGAAGCGTGACGAGTATGCCGCGGAGTTCTCGGTCGTGGCAAGGCTCTGGGAAGCACTCTCACCTGACGCCAGCCTCAATGCGTACGAAACCGACTATCGTTGGCTGTCTCACGTGTACGAGTCATTAAAACCGGCCAGTGGCCACGGCAAGCTGTTGTGGCATGCTCTGGGCGCCAAGACGATCGAGTTAATTCACGAGCAAACGCACCTAGAATCGATCGGCGACGACCTAGATGCGTTGATCATGGACGCCGATCTAATTGAGGCAATCGAGGAGGCGAAGGGGCATGCGACCCGCGTGGCAATGAAGTTGGTCGCCCGACTTCGCAAGCATGCCGGCGATCCGAAGTTTGTCGAACTGGGCGAGCGTTTAGAGAAACTCCGTGAGCGACACGAAAAGGGATTGGACGATAGCAAGACCTTCTTAAAGAAGATTCTCCAGCTAGCTCGTGACGTGGTCGCAGCAGAGAAAGAGACTGCTCCTAAAGATGAGCAGGACCAGGCCAAGGCAGCCCTGACAGAACTATTCAACGAAGTGAAGAATAAGGACACACCGATCATCGTCGAGAGGATTGTGAACGACATCGACGAGATCGTGCGGATCGTCCGCTTCGACGGCTGGCAGAATACGTCCGGCGGCGAACGAGAGGTGAGAAAAGCTCTGCGAAAGGTTCTACTCGGCTATAAGCTCCACGGCGACCAGGAGCTCTTCGACCGGGCGTATGGTTATATCCGGCAGTATTACTAACCGCGATATTTCGATCATTGACGAATTCATGCAAATTGGAAAATGACTGCTACTCCGATAAAAACTCGCGCACGCCGCAAGGCAGGGCATCGAACATGGGCTCCTCGAAACGGCCGTGTAGCCGGCACGCATCGGGGGGACATCATTTCCAAACAAACTCGCAGTCGCGTGATGGCACGAATAAAGGGAAAGAACACCAGCCCGGAAAAAATCATTTTCGCAGAACTGGGCAGACGCCAGATATATTTTGCTAAACACGCGAAAGAACTTCCCGGCCGGCCGGATATCGTTTTTCGTAGAGCTAAGTTGGCGGTGTTTATCGATGGCGATTTCTGGCACGGGTGGCGGTTTCCACTTTGGAAACATAAGCTGTCCGAGAAATGGCAGGAAAAAATCGAAACAACACGCCGGCGAGATCAGCGCAACTTTCGGAAATTACGCCGCATGGGATGGGTTGTCTTGAGGATATGGGAGCATCAAGTCGAGCATGATCCAGCGAATTGCGTTGATCGAATCGTCGATTCTCGCGATAGCCTCGTGATAAGTTCGTAATTGGCTGACCAATCGAAACAGGACTTCATATTCATCAAAACAGGAATACGGTATGGCCAAGACAAAGACGCCTATCTTCCGGCCACGCGCACGGTTGATGCTATTGCTGGGCGATCAATTGATTCGCGATGCGGGCATCGCAGTTTTTGAGCTCGTAAAAAACGCCTACGACGCTGACGCGACGCGTTGTGACGTGAGATTGGAACACGTCCACGAGGATCGAGAAGACGCATGCGTAGTCATTCAGGATGACGGAGAAGGCATGAGCCTTGAGACCATAAATAGTATATGGCTGAGCCCTGGTACTCGTCATCGCCTTAGTCAGCGCCAGGATTCAGACGATAAGAAGGCACGAACCAAGAAGTTTCATCGTCTTCCTCTTGGTGAGAAAGGAGTTGGTCGCTTTGCTGTCCATAAGTTAGGTGATCAGGTTGAGATGATAACTCGCGCAAAGAATTCCAAAGAAGTTGTCGTGACAATCGACTGGAGGTCATTCGACTCGGATGAGCCTTTGGAAGCTGTCGCTGTTCAGGTTTCAGCGCGGGATCCTCAGGTTTTTACAGGGCGAAAGCACGGTACGCGCCTTTCGATAACAAACCTGCGAGAACGTCCTTGGACGAGACGACGGGTGCGAGCCCTTCATCGGGCCGCCACGTCTATCTGCTCTCCAATCGCTGGGCCGGGATCATTTGAAGCCAGCCTTACTTTGGCGCCGGATCCTGGTAAATGGCTAACGGGTCTGCTTACACCGAAGCAGGTGATGAGAGCCGCTCTGTTTCGATGCAAAGGTCGCATTCATGACGGAAAAATCACTTACAACTATGAATTTCGACCTCCCGCTGAAATGGATCGCGTCGAATCGCGCAAGGAGGCCAGTGTCAGCGTGCCGTTTCCACAGCTGCCTGAAGGAATGGACGATGAGCGAATCGCCGAGGAAGATGAACGAATTATCCTCCTGGATTCGCATAAGATTGGGCTGATTGAGTTTGACTTCTATGTGTTTGACAGAGATCGTACCACTCTCGCACTCATGAGTGGCGATTCGAAAACACTCACCGATTTCCTAAATCAGAATGGGGGTGTACGTGTCTACCGGGACGGGGTTCGTGTTTACGATTTTGGCGAGCCCGGAAACGACTGGCTTGATCTAGGCGGACGACGGGTAAATGTGCCAACGAAACGAATTGGAAATAACCAGATTATTGGAGTCGTTCGACTGAAACTCGATCAAAGCCAGGATCTGATTGAGAAGACTAATCGGGAGGGTTTTGTTGAGAATCAAGCATACGTGATGTTTTGTCGTGCGATCAAATTTGCTGTCAAGCAGGCAGAGTCCGAACGGAATCATGATAAAGAACGCATACGACGGGCATATACGAAGGCAAAAAAGAAGGAACCCGTACTCAGCGATTTGCAGGCCCTAAGTGAATCGATCGACGAACTTCAACTGCCAAAGGATGACAATGAACACCTGAAGAAATTCATTGACCAGATCGATGTGCAATATCGAGAGGTTCTCGACCGATTGCTGACAGCCGCTGGCGCTGGACTGAATTTGTCTATCATCCTTCACGAGGTCGACAAGAATATCGGGACATTGTATTCCTTAATTGAGCGAGGTGATCAGACGGCCGAGGTCAGGGAGATGGCGAAGCAGCTGTCCGATATGGTCGACACCTTGACTTGGCTCACTCGCCAAAGCGGAAAGAGCAAAGTTGATATTTCGGAGCTCATCGACAACTGCCTGTTTGTTTGGAGATTTCGCTTTGACCGCCATAGCATCACAACGAGAAATGGCATTGAGATGGGAGACCCATCATTCTTCGTTCGCGCGAACCGCCGGCTGATTCTTACGGCCTTGATGAACCTCGTCGACAACGCGATCTATTGGCTAGGAACGAAGGCGAGAGACCGACGCCTATACATAGGAACTTCATTCGAACTTACTGGGAAACCGGGAATCGTCGTCGCGGACAATGGTCCCGGATTCTCTGACCCATTTGAATACCTGACGATGCCATTCTTTACCCGCAAACCCGACGGTATGGGACTCGGTTTGCATCTTGCGGAAGAAATTATGAAAACTCAATCGGGGCGTCTTGCTTTTCCGGAACAAGGTGACATTTCCCTTCCCAGCGAATTTAATGGCGCAATCCTCCTACTAGAGTTCGAGAAGGAAGCATGAATACAGCAAGGGTTGTCGTAATCGATGAAGACCAGAACGAGGCCCTCGTCTTGCTGGAGGCTCTAGGCAAGGCAGGAATAGGCTCTGTTTACGTCAAGGGCGATGAAAAGGGGAGCCTGCCGGACTCGCCTCACGTGGGCATTCGATTGGTGTTCCTTGATTTAAAATTGCTTCCGACAGACGAAGCGAAAGACTACATACCGTACACAGTTGAGGTCTTGTCCAAATCCGTCCAGGTAGATCCGCATGTCACGGGTATTATCTGCTGGACGAAACACTCTGAGGAGATTGATTTCCTAAAAGAAGAACTTGATAGGCAAGGCCTTCAGCCGGCGTTCGTCGCACCCTTCGAAAATAAGTTGGCAATCTCTCACAGTGGTGATCTTGATCTTCTGCTCGGAGAGATTTCGCGAATCACTTCCGCCATGCCTGGGCGTCAATGCGTTGAATCATGGGAACAGGATATTCACGGTGCTACGACTTCGGCAACAACAACTCTGCTCCAGCTATCCGGTAGCGACGAAGAATTACTCAGAATACTAGCCGCGGTCGCAGTTGGATCCGCTGACGAGAGGATAAGTGATCCTCAAAGCGCCATGAACGCCCTGTATATTGGGCTTGGTGCAGTTCAACAGGATGCCACTGAGAGTCTCGGCGCTACAGCAACTACGCCGGCAGACCACACTGAAAGCCTGCATGAAGCTGTTGGTGAAATTCGCAGGAACAGATTGTCGCTGCACCAGCGATCTCGTCTCAATGAAGTACTACTGGGAAGCATACCAAGCAGCCTGCGCCCAGGATGCTTATTCGTAGTAAGCGAACGGAAACTTTGCCCGATCGGGCAAGAGGCACGTGATATCCGAAGATTTTTATACGACGTCTATTCTGACCACCGAGATAACAAACCATTTATTAGACAGGTGCAACAGGCGTCAAAACCATGTATGGTGGAACTGACGCCTGCATGCGACTTTGCGCAAAACAAATGTCCAGTTTCTCGTCTCGTTGGTGGAATTCTAATCAAGTTGGAAGACGAAGAGATGGAAACACAACTTCAACTACCGGCTGAGAGTCGCGCATTTTCCAAAGAGGTTCAACCTATTTGGATTCAAAATCCGCATTTATCCCTGGAAGGCGCCTATAAGATCGTCCTCAACGCGCGCCAGCTTTGCGCGGTTCCATTCGAAGATCTGAAACTGGAAGAAGCAGTTGTATGCTTGAGGCACCACATTACTTCAGATATCCGGTCATGGTTTGCTGCCCACGCCTCTCGTGTAGGTTACGTCGCCGTCAACTGATGTGCGGTCAGCAAGTTGCCGTCAAGGACTTCACGACATCCCGCATAACCCTTGGGCAGACAGCGTTTCCCGTTAGCTTGATTCTTTCTCGCCTGCTTACTTTTGGCCATTTGTGATGCCGCGGGAAACCCATCGCGGCAGCAAGCTCGGGCGGTTGTAGCATCCGCATTTCGTGACCACGATAATTGGGGCGGACGTACGCGAAACGATCGAGTGTCGTTATCGTGCGCAGCGGACGATCTATCGTCTGGTAGCCACCTGCACCATCCGTCCCGTAGTAGACCATGATGAATGGTGTTTTTTTGCCTAATTCATCGATCGCACGTCCCGCTCGCTCAATTGTCGCCTTTGCTCGACGCGAATTATGAACCGGCGAGAATTCCCAAGGATTACTCTTAGATTCTCCTTTTCCTAACACTGCAGAATCAACTGTCTTTTTCGTGAGTCTTCCTGGCTTCGGGAGTCGTGGTTCTTGAAGTAGATCCGCTACGAAAAACAACCGTCGACGAGATTGAGGCGTCCCATGCCGCTGAGCGTCGAGCACTGCGAAAGCAGAATTATAGCCAAGTAATTCGATCTTTTTTCGCCACTCCACAAATCGATGCCAATGTTGCATCTGCATGACGTTCTCTACGACAATCCAACGTGGCTGAAGAATTTTAGCGAATCGTATGACTTGAAAAGCCGTAGCTCGACTTTCTTCACACCTGGGCTTATTGCCTTTTGCGACGCTATGGCTCGTACACTCCGGTGATGCAAGAAGTAGGTCAACGATACCGACTTCGTCGACAACGCGCTGGGGATTTAGAGAACTTGCCTTCATGCAATACGACTTAGCGTCGGGGAAGTTGAGCGAATGTGTTTTGGCCGCCACGTCCCACATGTCGAGACCACCAACAAGTGTCGCGCCGGCCATCTCCGCCCCGCGAGAGCTTCCGCCACCGCCACAAAACATGTCAAATGTACGGATACTTTCCCCGTTTCGCTTCTTTGACGGCATGGCGGTTCTTGTATATAAGTGCAGTTCTGCAAGGAAGTTAGCCCCAGTCATGTATTCTATTGGAATTGGAATCAGAAGCCAGGCCAGATTGTTCCAACCGGACAATTGCCGAGCGTCCCTCGGTATTCTTCGGCAAATTCATCCTTAGAGGAGCAAGTGGATGGCAGAAAGATCCGACCACAACCGGCAGGGTGACCTACCAAGTTGTCGATCAATCATTGGAGATGAGAGGTTTTCTTTCATTGCGCTAGTATGCCCACATGAAAAGAGACGGCATGAACTCAGAGGGTGACGCAAATGGCGATATCTTGTCCATGCGAGATGAGCTGCATGAAGTTAAAGAGATGCTGACCGTCCTTCTGGCAAAACAGGGCATCGAATGGACCGATCGCCCCAACTCGAACCTGTTCGCCGGTCGAGAGGAACGCATCCCGCTAGAAAGTGCGGTGCCAATGATTTGGTCTAAATCAGCAGCCAAGGATAGCGAAAGTCTCCGCAATCACACCGAGATCCTGAAGATATGGTGTACAAAAGGGCTCAACAGCGCCATCCTCGAAACAGAAGTCGATGGAGGAGAGTGGTTTACCAGTCGCCTAGCAGTCGTCCGATTTCAACAGAAACTGGGACTCGCGTCCGAGAATGTTTCAACTCGAACTTGATCTTTCGATATTCTTCGTCCCGCCTATGACGGAAAACGGGCGCGGAATCAAACTTACACGGACGATTGAGCTACCTTTTGCTCCGTTTCCGGGCCTAGCGATCTACAGCAATCAGTTCGATGACTGCCCTGATCCCATGGGATTCGTGATAAAAGAACTCACATGGGACGTGGATCGGAACACTTTTCTTTCGAGTACTGTCCTGGTGAATCACGGCATGCCGATCGCCGAAATCGCGGACGAACTACGTTCTTGGATTGATCGCGGCTGGCGACTGGGGAGCTACGAGGACAAATACGGTGATTTACACCCGGATGTATATGAAGATGAATCTGAGGATTCAGTTGCCGACGACGGGACGGACGAATGGGAGCTAATGGAAAAGTATCCAACGATGTCGCCCCGCAAACGTCCTCGCGAGTTCAACAGATTGATGGGTGCGCTTGTACGAGTCATGGCTGAGCTCGACAACGACTCGCCGGCCGCGTATGCGATGGCGAAGACCAAGCTGTACTTTGAGGATGAGGATAAGTCGACCCAAGATTATCCGGCTCGCAAGAAGTTTGAAGATGCCAAGCGCGAGTACACGGATATGTCTTTCGACGAGCAATACGACTGGCGGGAGCGAGTTCAGCGGACCTATCCGCGGCTGGACCGGATTGTCGAACAACTCTAGGCCAGTTTTTCCAGCTTTCTCTGTAAGATTCCGCACTCCTTCTTTAACGCTCTCAGTTTCTGAATCGAGCTGAGTGCTTGCTTCCGCAGTTTGTCGGTTCTTCGCGTCACCGGCAAGGAATCTAAGGTTGCGATCAGCGAGCTGCCTCCCTCCATCCATATCTCACGGCATAACCGAATCCAGCGTTCACTTTCTTCGTCGATTTGCCGAAGCCCAGCTTCCGGATCCGTCGGCCGAGACAACGGCCGCCCTCCTGCGTGACGATCCGTCGATTTTGCTTTCATCGCCTGACGCAGCTGCTCCTTCGACCAGCCATTATTGACAATGCTCTGCTGCAGGGTTGTCCGTTTTGACTTGTCAGAGATGGATAAGAGCAGCTGGACATGACTCCAGCTCACGTGGTCGGCGAGCTTGCAGAGTTGGCTCAGGTCCTGCTGGTTGTAGCAACTGGCGAACGCCCGCAGCTTGGTCAAGGCTGCGGCCTTGTAACCGATCGCCTCGGCCAACTTGGATAGGCGGTCATCGCCATAACTTGCACGGCCTGGGACAACTTCTGCAACGACGGATCCGATTGCATGGTACGCCCTAAGTCTTTGGGCTTTTTGATCGCTCGTTACCGCCTTCATATTCAAGTTCCGAAGACTTGACCTGACGCGATTCTTGAACTGGGTGGTACTTACCGATGGAGGTTGTGGCATTGGTACGGCCCGAAGTGCTATAGGGACTTACTGACGCTGGTCCAATTGTCAGCAATCCGGCGACTTAACCAAGTGGCAAGACACCCTTGATTCGAGCACGACTCTATCCGGTAACGCGCGCGAGGCGTGAATGATCTACTCGACGCCCACCTAAACCAGATCAACGCTTGCGTAGCTGCCGATAAACCGTCGAAACGGACACCCCCAGTTCTTCTGCGATTGCCCTGGGCTTCGCGCCAGTCTCGTGCATGTCATAGATTCTCTCGACCGTGCTAAGAGGTGTGTATGCTTGAGGACCGGCCTGAAATGGCTCTGGTCCGGCGGCTTCAAAGACCGGTTGCAACAGTCTCTCAACCTCCTGAATCGCTCGGAACACCTTTCCGAACGGGCGGTTCGTATACACATCGAGCAGATTGCCAGCGCGAACCGGATTTGCATGACAAAGGAATATCTCGGAGATTTCGCCATCGGATACTTGACGGATCAAGTTGCCCGCGGTTTTTCGGAGTTTACCAAAAGAAAGCTCGCGGATTGTGTTTCCATCAGCTGTGATGCGTTTTAGTAGGCGTGTGAAGGCGTTAGGTATTTGCTGATTTCGATGTCCTCCCTTTGTCGGTTTGTCCAACGGCTCGTGCTTTCCATTTAGAAGAAGCCGCGCCTTCGAACAAAAGCCTGGTTGTTGACGACGCTGCTCTAACGCCCACTGCAAGCCGATGACAGTCTGTGGAAAAAGAATAAATTCACCATAGACTTTGTTCTTTCGGCGTATTCGCTTTATGAATGAGTCGTTGTTCGACGATTCAAAGTTCAGCGCGACCTGCGTGCGCTTGTCGAGCGCCTCAAAAAGGTGGAGCTCGTTGACAGTCAGAGTAGCTGTTTCTGCGGTTCCGAATCCGCAATTCAAAGCGAGCAAGACGAGAATGCGCTCGAAAGGAGTAGCATATTTGTTGATCAACACCAATTCATCTAGCGAAAATGTCTCAACCTGCTCGGAGCTCTGAACGAAATCTTCGCTGTTGGTCATAATCTTTGAAGAAATGCTATCGAAATCTCTAGGCTTCCGCCATTCATACTCCGGTGATCGATGAAGCCAGCTACTGAACACCTTGAGTTGCTTGATGTGATTGCCAGCTGTCGAGGACGCAATCTGCTTGTCAGATCCCTCTCTAATAGGCCGCCGGCGCCAGTATCCGATTAAGGATTCAAGCATGTTGAAGTCTAACGCGGACAATGGCACATCGGAGTGATGTTTAATCAGCCGCTGCATCTGCTTGATTTGTCCCATTCCCCAAGCGGTGACGTGTCTACTCTCTGCGTCAAAATACTCAATCTTGAGCCATTCAATGTACGCCCTCATTGCCTCGTGTAAGGTTGGACCACCGACAGGAGCAGTCATTGGGGACTGAGGGCCGACCAGGTGAGCCATCAAGTCGTTGTTCATCGCCTCAGCTATTCGATTCGTGTGCTGAAAACCTGAGACTGTCAACGCGTTTTTCTGAAGTCCACGAGAATAGGCCTCCACGTCATTCGGCTTGAACGGCATGACGGGGTAGTGAATCTGAAGGCTGTGGATTCGAGCAGCGTAGCTGCCCGGCGGTTCCAAGCCGTCTTCCGTATCCAAGCCGATCAGCCTGTCGACTTCTACGACACCCTGTCCCTTGGCGATCGCTTTGGCGACGTCGAGTGCATCCGATGGCCATAGGGCAGGACGCTCTGGGCTCCGGTCCTCGACCAAGCTCCAAAGCATGCGAAGTCGCTCATCTCGCTGCTTTGCTTCCCTGGTGTCGGTCCCGAGGAAGAACTTAGCCTGAACTCGTATCCCGTTTCGGCTTCGCTTCCAACCGAGCTGCCGCTCATACTGGCCGCTTTTGGCTCGGTTCCATTCTTTTCGAGTGCGTGTCGGCATGATCTTTTCAATCGCAATTTGGGCTTGTAAGAAAACTTGGCGACGCTTGTCGGAAACTTTTCCCCGTTCTTATCGGAGAAATAGAGATCGACGCAAAAATCCGTGTCACGCGAGCGACAGATTCTACGTTCATAAGACCAAAAGAAAAGGCGACTTGCAACAAAATGATGCAAGCCGCCAGTGGTCAGAAAAAGTGGAGGCGGCGGGAATCGAACCCGCGTCCCGCGATATTTTCACAGAAGCTTCTACGCGCGTAGTCGACTAATTTAGGTTTCGCGCGGCGACCCCCTGTCGACCGGGTGTCAGCGTTGCTAGATCGGAACAGGATTTAATCGAGCGCGTGCCGATCAGTGACGCTCGACGAGTCGGAATTGGCAACCGGTTTTTGACCCTCTCC
>QQVP01000130.1 GCA_003389215.1 Planctomycetota bacterium
CTACGGAACCGAAGGTTTCAGGTTCGAATCCTGAGGGGTGTATTTCTTCTTTTCGCCGCAGCGGGGCTGTGCGGCGCTCTCGGCAATGGCTCGCCCCGGCGATCGCCGGCCACTTCGGGCAAACCCTAATACTCTCGCTCCGTAATCAAGCCCGGCTGCGGTACCGGATATTTACCGTCCTTGTCGGCCAACAGCGGCGCCGGCGAATCGAGGGCCAGCTGGTCGACCGCGGGCGCGAACTCATGGTCGCTGGCCAGCATCTCGTCCCGTGTGACCGTCCTCCCGGTGTGCGCGGCAAAGCGGCCCATCGACGTGATCAGGCTCGCCTCGGCCCCGCGCCGCGTCTCGTTGTAGGGTTGGTCGTTGCGAATCGCGGCGATCAGGTGGACCCACTCGCGACGATACGGATTCGGCTCTCGCCGCGCGGGATAGCGCCAAACCAACGCGTCGCTGTTGAACTTCTGCCCGCGATAGATGCGACACCGCGCCGGCGTGTGGGCCGCGGTGCTGATGACCGCCGCGCCGCTGGTCCCATGGGCATAGCTGGCAAATTCGTTGTCGCAGCCCGGCATGTTGCGACCGTTGACGATCAGTTTCGCGCCGTCGTCGAAGGTGTACTCGACCGAGTAGACGTCAAAGTTCTGGTCGACGTAATCCTCGCGGTAGTGCCGCCCGCCGATGCCCTTCGCCTCGACCGGCCAGGCCCCCTTCATCCAGCAGCACTCGTCGATGTTGTGAATCAGAAAATCGCTAAACAGCCCGCCGCTGGCCCACAGGAAGGCGTGAAACCGCTGCACCTGGTACAGCAACTCGCTCATGCCCTCGGGCTTTCGCTTGGTAAATTCCTGCACGACCGGCCCGGTGACGCGAAACGCGCGGAGCACCGAGATGTCGCCGATCGCGCCGGCGTCGAGTCGCTCCTTGAGCTGCTCGCGGGCTTCGCAGTGCCGGCACATCAGGCCGACGCCAATCTTCAGGTTCGTCTTCTCGCTCCGGGCGGCCAGTTCCAAGAACCGGCGCGTCGACGGCCCATCGACCGTGACCGGCTTTTCCATGAAGACGTGCAATCCCCGCTCGAGGGCATAGGCGAAGTGCACCCAGCGGAACGCGGGCGGCGTGGCCAGAAGGACGACGTCGCCGGGGCGCAGCGCGTCCATCGCGTGGCGATAGGCGTCGAAGCCGAGAAAACGTCGCTCCTCCGGCACGTCGACCTGCTCCGGTTTCATCTTGGCCAGGTTCTGGTAGCTGCTGGTGAGCCGATGCTCGAACACGTCGGCCAGGGCGACGAGCTTGAGCGGTCCGTTCTCTTCGGCCAGTGCGTCGACGGCGGCTCCGGAACCTCGACCTCCGCAACCGACCAGGGCCAGGCGGATCGTGTGATCCTCGGCGGCGTGCACCGGCTGGGCGGCGGCCGCGGCGAGCGTCGTGGCGGCGACCTGGCCGCTCGTCTTCAGAAAATCACGACGCGTGGGACCCTCGGTGGTGTTCGTCTTCATGGCAGCGCTGGGGGTTGTTCGTGGTTGGCGATGGGATGTTCAGCTCGGGCGCGGGGCAGGCATAGGGTGGCACCGGCTACGCGAGTACTCGGTGTCGAGTGGCACTGGCTCCGCCAGTGCTCGAAAAATACGTGTCCGTAACCCGCCATGTCCACCCGAGGGTGGACCTGGCATCCCGGCGCCCGGAGGAGGCACATGGCACCCGCCGGCAGCTTCATTCTAGGTGCCCCGCAACGGGCATCGCAACGCGTCGTCTTGGGGGCGATGCTATACCGGTGTGCGGCGATGAAGCCCGTCGGACGAAGAATTGCCTCGCGCTCCACCGATTCAAGAAGCCCGAAACGTGAGTGGGGGACGCCGAAGCGTAGACGACGAAGTCCCTCGCTGACGCGTCGGACTACAACGCGGACGAGGCGCGTGGCCACACCAGCGTGGCCATGGCGCCCCGATGAGATTGTCGGGCAGAGAATTGGGCCAGGATTACAGGATCGCAGGATTGAAGGACCAAAGGGTCCGCAGAAGGGCAATTCGATCCCGTCGATCCTGTTCATCCTGTCTAAAGACCGTGTCGATTCGGTTCATCCTGTCTCGACCCCGTGCGATGAGTGCGGGCCACGCTGACGCGTCGGGCTACCGGCAACGCGTCGCTCTGTCTGGCTTTGGGTGGCGCTGGCTCCGCCCGTGCGTAACAGGCAGGCCGTCGTTCTCCACATGCACGCCAAGAACCAAGCCAGCCTCAGTCCGGATAAGGGAAAGCGAACAATTCGACTTCGACGTCTTCATGGCGATTCGGATTCCTTTGACTGACGCAATGGACCTGGCATTGCGGCAACGCCTCGGCAAGTCGTGTGATTGCCGGATCGTCGACAATCTTGTCGTCGATCCGAACGTGCCTCAGGGCCGTCAGCGTTTCGAGGGGTGCGAGGTCACGAGCCGGAACCCCGCCGAGATCGAGGACGACGAGTTCGCGGAGATCGCCAAGCGGTGTGAGATCGTCGATCGATGAGTGGGAAAGGTTCAATCGCTTCAGCCGCGTCAGCTGCTTCAGATGGTGAAAGTCGCCCGGTTCGACGCCCATGCCTTCGAGATTCATGAGGGCTAAGTGCTCGAGCTGGGTAAGCGAGGACAAGGACTCCAGCTCGCGTATTGGCACGTTGTTGATTACCAAGGTCCGGAGCTTCGTCAGGCCGGCGAGCGGCGCGAAATCGGAGACTGTGATCGTATAGTTCGGCTCGCTGCTGACAATCAACACGCTGCTGATTTCCAGCCTTTCGAGCCTGGGAAGTTTCCCCAAAGGAGCCAGGTCCTCGACCGGAGTATCCACGAGAGAAACCACTTGCAACTTGCTGAGCTGCTCGAGCGGTGAGATGTCGACCACGGGCGATTTGGAAATGTCGAGCCACTCGAGGCCCGACAGCGTGCCCAAAGGCGTCAAATCGGTGATCTGCGTCGAGTGGATTATCACGTGACGAAGTTGTTTCAGCGGACCAAATTTTGGCAATTGCGTGACCGCTTGCCCATACAATTGGAGCATCTCCAAGCGATCGAGCGCCACGAGCGGCGACAGATCAAACGCGTCATGGTCAAGATATAGGGAGCGGAGATCCTGCAGTTCCACCAGCGGCGACAGATCTTTGACTTGCGATTTCTCCCAAAATCCGACCCCGACAACGACCGGCCCGAGCCACCGGTCGAGTGCTCGATTCCACCAGCGAGTGTGCTCAGGTTGACGAAGCGTGGCATAGCCGCCGTTCGCCCTGACCCAGGCGACGATCTGCTTTTCGCGCTCGCGCTGGCGATACTCCCCGCCCAGCCACGCCATCGGCAGCGCCAACAGCGTCACCAAGACCAACAGCGTCCGCAGACGAAACTGAATCCAGCGGCGAAGGGACCAACGGATCATCGAAGCATGCCCAAGAAGTCCGCGATGCAGGACGGTGCCCAAGCGTCGGCTTTGACGGCGTCATCATCGGTTATGTTCTGGCTTGAGACAAGCGTAAGATAGAGTCTCTCAGGCCTTATTGAAACCTGCGCCGCCAATGAACCAGGCCGACCAGCGGGAGGCCGGCATTTCAGCCATCACCGCCGCCGCGAAGGGCTCATTAACAACGCAGCCATCAATAGCCCCCCTTTTTTCGAGCACGTCATGCCAGACTCCGTGGCCACACAAGCCGACCGCCACCGGCGAACACCGCCGGGTCGTGGCTGCGCGCTCGCCCTCGTGTTCGTCGTGGGCGCCGCCTGTCTGGCCAGCTGCAGCGGCGCAACCAACTACGACAATAAAGAAGACAACAACGACGACGAGCCAGCGGCCACCACTACACCCGACGCCGCCGCCATCACAGCGAACGCCTCGACAACAACAAACAACGTGCCCGCCCCCAGCGCCGCGCTCGCCCCGCCGAAGGTGATCGCGGTCGACGAGGCGAGTCGGGCCAGCCACCAGCGGATGGTCGCGGCGCTGGCCGAAACCGCCCGGCGGGCTGACGACGAAGATCCGTACCAGGGCACACTTCAGGCCCGCAAGCTCCGCAAGATTCTGGCCGAGATGCCGGACACCGCCGCGCCGCGCGATCGGTGGGGAATCGCCTTCGCGCTGGGGAACGCCGAGATGCTCTTGGGCAACACCGAAGAGGCGGTCGCTCATCTCGAACGGGCGCAAGCGCTGCTGGCCGAAGTGGAGCTGCCGCCGGAGCTGGTGACCGGCACCAGGTTTCGCCTGGGCGTGGCCTACATGCGGCTCGCCGAGGATCGGAACTGCTGCCAGCGCTACTCGGCCGAGAGTTGCGTGTTGCCGATTCGCGGCGGCGGCATTCACACCGACCCACGGGGTTCGCGGGCGGCGATTCGCACCTTCCTCGATTTGTTGGCGACCAGCCCGCGCGACCGCCGCTACTATTCGTCGCTGTGGCTGTTGAATGTGGCCTACATGACGTTGGGCGATTATCCCCAGGGGGTGCCGGACGAGTATCGCATCGAGCCACAACAGTTCGCCGCGGAGATCGAGTTTCCGCAGTTCCGCCGCGTCGAGTCGCGGTTGCGGGTCGGCTCGTTCAACATGGCGGGCGGGGCCGCGGTCGACGACTTCGACGGCGACGGGTATCTCGACATCATCACGTCGACGTGGGACGTGCGGGGACCGCTGCAGCTGTTTCGCAACCAGCGCGACGGCACCTTTCGCGAGCAGGCGACCAAGGCAGGGCTGGACGGCATCGTGGGCGGGTTGAATCTGATCACCACCGACTACAACAACGATGGCAACCTCGACCTGTTGGTGCTCCGCGGCGCCTGGTGCGGCGAGGCGGGTCAGTATCCCAACTCGCTGCTGCGCAACAACGGTGACGGCACCTTTAGCGACGTGACCTTCATGGCGGGGCTGGGCGAGTTTTCCTACCCCACGCAGACAGCCGCCTGGGCCGACTACGATCTCGACGGCGACCTGGATGTCTATATCGGCAACGAGACGACCGCCGAGTATCGCGCGGCCTGCCAGTTGTTTCGTAACAATGGCGACGGCACCTTCAGCGACGTGGCCGCCGCCGCGGGCGTGACGAACGACCGCTTCGCCAAGGCGGTGGTGTGGGGCGACTACGACGACGATCGCGATCCGGATCTGTTCGTCTCGAACAACGGGGAGCCAAACCGACTGTATCGCAACAACGGCGACGGCACCTTCACCGACGTGGCCCGTGAGCTCGGCGTGACGCGGCCCTACTCCAGTTTTCCGGCCTGGTTCTGGGATTTCGACAACGACGGGCGGCTCGATCTGTTCGCCAGCAGCTACTCGGGCAACTCGGCCGTCGTCGGCTCCTACAAACGGGGCGAGCCGCTCGAGCACGAGCATGCCCGGCTGTATCGAGGCGTCGGCGGCGGACGTTTCGAAGACGTCACCAAGAGCCGCCAGCTCACGGCGCCGATGTTGCCGATGGGCTCGAACTTCGGCGATCTCGACGGCGACGGCTTTCTCGATTTCTATCTCGGCACGGGCGACCCGGGCTATGAACATCTGGTGCCGAACCAGTTGTATCTGAATCGCGGCGGCGAGCGGTTTGTCGACGTGACAACGCCCAGCGGCTTTGGCCATTTGCAAAAGGGACACGGCGTGGCCTTCGCCGATCTCGACGGCGACGGCGACCTGGACGTCTTTCAACAGATGGGCGGGGCCTATCCGGGCGACGCCTTTCACGACGCGGTCTACGAGAATCCCGGCTTCGGCCATCATTGGCTCACGGTGAGGCTGGTCGGACGCACGTCGAACCGGGCGGCCATCGGCGTTCGCGTTCAGGTGCGGCTCGAACAGCCCGCCGCGCGTTCGATCTATCGCCAGGTCGGCAGCGGGGGCAGCTTTGGCGCCAATCCGTTGCGGCAGACGTTCGGACTCGGCAAGTCGCAACGGGTGGCGCGGCTCGAGGTCTTCTGGCCGACGACGGGCGAGACCCAGGTGTTCGAAGACCTGCCGGTCGACCAGGTGATCGAGATCGTCGAGGGCGAGCCGCAGTGGCGGCGACTCGACGTGCGAGCGACGCCGCTGGCGACGCAAGATCGGTAAGACGCCACGCAAGATTGGTAGGCAACGGCGCTAGCCGGTCCTGGTCGACCGCGGGCGTCACGCGGCGTCGCCGGTCGGGGCGGTCTCGGCCGCCTTGCCAATCACGTCCGCTTTGTCGGGCGGCCGGATGAATCTTAAGAAGCAGGCCGAGGAAATTCCGGCCGAGCCGAATACCATCGCCATCACCATGATCTGGTAACGGACCGCCACCAGCGGCGAGGCCCCGGCCAGAATCTGTCCGGTCATCATGCCGGGAATGGCCACGATGCCGACCGCCAGCAGCGAATTGGTAATCGGAATCAACGAGGCCGAGTAGGCGATGCGACGCGCTTCGAGGTAGTCGCGCCCGTTGCGCAGCTCCGAGGTGAACCGCTCGGCGGCCAGACTGATGGCGTTCATCGCGTTGGCGAAGATCATGCCCGCCAGCGGGATCATGTAGCGCGGTTCGAACCACGGATCGAGCCGCAGCACGCCCTGGGTAATCAGCACCAGCGTCGTCACCCCGCCCAGGGCGATCGAGATCAGGGCTTTTGCGAGCAGCCGCCCGCGCTCCTCGCGCACCGGGCCGAGCGAGATCCAACTTGCCGCCGCAAACATCACGGCCAGCGTGCCCAACACGACCAGCGCGCGGTCGGTCCGAAAGATGAAGGCCAGCACGTACCCCACCGCGAGCAACTGGGCCAACATTCGCGAGACGGCCACGATCGCGCCCCGCACATTGTGCGACCAGCGATACAGAATCACGCACACGACCAGCACCGGCAAGAACGCGAAACCGAGATCGGCGATCGCAATGGTGGTCAGCTCTTTGCTCATGTTGCCTTCTCGGGGTTTGGCTTCCGGAACTCAGGCGGACCGCTTGTCGCCAACCGACCCAGGCGCGGTTCAGGCGGCCGCTTCGGGGCTCGTCTCCGCCGGTGGCCGTACCAGCGCGGCAATCACCAGCCCGGCCAGGGTCCAGCCGACCAGAAGGTCGACGATGAAGATCGCCGTGTAATGCGTGGGAAAGCCCATCCAATTCCAATAGGCGCCGTGGGTGACGACCGATGCGAACACCGCGATGCCCAGCACGAAGCCGACCCGGGCCAGGTAACCGCGGCAACAGCCGCCGGTGCAGGAGAGCAGCGCGCCGACAACCGCCGCCGCGAAGAAGTTCATGCCCAGGGCGATGGCGAACATCCGGGGCGGCATGGGCGGGCCACCCTCGCGCTGAAAGTAGATCGTGAAGATCGGTCCGGCCAGGTGCTGTTGAGTGAACTCGCTTTCCGGATCGCCAATCTCTCCGAAATCCTCCGTGAACGGACGCACGTAGACCCCGTCGGCCAGGTCCTGCCTCTGCAGCGCCTCGGTCACCGGTGCCGCATCCGGTAGCGGCTCGAGCGTGCCACCGTGCAGATTCAAGACCATCCAGGAGGAAAACAGCCAGGCCTGGTAAATCACCGCCGCAATCGCCGCCGCAATCAGAATTCGTACCATGGTCCCGCCCTTCTGTTGGAGTTGGGGCTTCTGTTGGAGTTCGCCCTTCTGTTGGAGTTGGCCCGAGGGGAAACAGCACCGCGCCTGCGCCGGGCGCAAAGTCCCAGCGCGCGACCACCGCACGTCCGCACGCGACACGGCAGCACGCTCCGCCGCGCACGCTCCCTACCGGGCTGCTATGATACCCCATACGATGAATCGTGGGATTGGCCAATCTCCGCGACTTCCGCGGCGACCATCTCTTCCCCGACCTGCATTCCCGACCTGCAACTCCGACGACCAGGCAAGCGAAAGGAACTTCTCTTGAAACGCTCTATGGCCCTGTTGTTTGTCTTGCTGGCGGTCGCCCCGTGTGGACTGCTGGCCGTCGCCGTCCTTTCTCTCACGCGCGAGGCGGAGGCCGATCACCACGAGAAGCCAGCGGCGATTCGCTTCGAAGAGGTCGAGCTCGACGCCAAGTTTCGCAGCGAGGGCGTGGCCGTGGCCGACTTCAACAACGACGGCCTCAACGACATCGCGGCCGGCTTCGTCTGGTACGAAGCCCCCGACTGGAAGATGCACACGATCGCCAAGGAGACCGCTTCGGCCAACAACGCCGTGCTCGGCAGCCCGCCACACTACAAGCCGAAGGGTTACAGCAACGCCTTCAGTTGTTTTGCCGACGACCTCGACGGCGACGGCTGGATCGACCTGTTGGTCGTCGACTTTCCCAGCAAGCCGACCTGGTGGTATCGAAACCCCGGCGCCGCGGGCGGCGAGTGGCAAAAGCACCTGGCCATGCCGGTCACCAACAACGAAAGCCCCGCCTATGCCGACATGGATGGCGACGGAGTCAACGAGATCATCGCCGCCTTTGCCCCCAGTACCCAGGAAGCCAACGGCCCCGAGCGGCAAATGGGCATCATCGCCCGCGCCGCCGACGCAACGTCCGCCTGGACGATTCGACCCATCTCGCGCAAGGGCGCGCCCGGCTGTCGGGTGTACTACCACGGCCTGGGCGTGGGCGACGTCAACAGCGACGGTCGTGTCGATGTACTCTGTAGCGACGGCTGGTGGGAATCGCCGGCGTCGGCTGGCGGCGAAGAGGCGAGCGCTGCGTTGTGGAAGTTTCACCCGGCCGAATTCGGCGAGGCGGGCGACGGCGAGCGACGGGCCGCCCATCTGCACGTCGACGACTTCGACGGCGACGGCGACGCCGACGTGCTCTCCAGCAGTCCGCACAGCTACGGCATCTGGTGGCACGAGCAACTGGCCGACGGCACGTGGCAAACTCACGAGATCGATACCAGCTATTCGCAAACCCACGCGGTCTGCGTGGCCGACATCAACGGCGACGGCCTGACCGACTTCGTGACCGGCAAGCGGTGGTGGGCCCACGGCGGCGGCGATCCCGGCGGCGACGAGCCGGCGGTGTTCTGCTGGTACGAGCAGCGGCGTGAACAGGGCGCCGACGGTGGCACGAGCGTCAAGTGGATTCGCCATCAGTTCGACGACGACAGCGGACCCGGCACGCAGTTCCAAACGGCCGACGTCGACGGCGACGGCCTGGTCGACATCGTCACGTCGAACAAGAAGGGCGTGCGGCTGTTCCTGCAGCGGCGGGGGTAGTGAACGGCGGGTGGCACTGGCTGCTTGTCAGCCAGTGAAGCGACAAGGCGATGCTGGCACGGACAAGCCCGCTGGGTTGTCCGTGTGCCGCAGGCACGAGAGGTCGCACGAGGGCGTTGACTTCTTACCCGGTGACGACACTTTCCACTTTCCGCGAGGTGGGATCCTCCTGTTGCTTCGCAACACGGACAGCCGACAATCGGCTGTCCGTGCCACCCACGATTGGTTTTGCTTTGTACGTCGACCTGTCCAGCCTCGTCGCCATCATCCTGCTCCTGGTCCTCTACGGTTCGTTGGCAGGCTTGCTGTTCATGGCGACTTGCTACGGACTCACGTCTCTGTGGACAAAGTCGATGGTGGCAAGACGACGGGCGGCCGTGGCCGTGATGACCATTGCCCTGCTGCTCTTGGCGCTAAGGTTGATGAACGTCCCTCCGGGTGGGTGGATAGCAGATCTATGGTGGGTGTGGTGTGTTCTGACAATTCTCGGCGGCGTGATGCTCTGGTCCACGCGGCGATAGTGCGAGCTGCAATGCCCACGCTTACGCGCGCTGGCACGGACGCCCGACTTCGACCCGCGCTTCCCTTCGCGGCCGCGCTTGCCCAAACTCCCGGTCGAGCGCCCCCCGAACCCATCCGGCTGCTTTGATTCGACGGAAAAACGTGCTAGGCTAGCGGCTACGTCGCGTCTATTGAGCCCTGCGCAGCCAATGATCCAGGCCGACCAGCGGGAGGCCGGCATTCCAGCTATCACCGCCGCGGCGAAGGGCTCATTAACAACGCAGCCATCAATAGGGATTGCCCGGCAGCACTTACGGACCGCTATCCGGGAACGCACGTCTAAGGATTGGGCGAGACTGGCGGCTTCGTGGTTTTCGTTTTCCAAGCCCGTACAGATTGGCACCCCGGGAAGCCGTTCCCGGACGTCCGCCGCACCCTCAGTGAAAGGCATCCCTCATGCAACGCCTCTTGATGTGCTCCGTCCTCGTTCTCGGTTGGCTCGCCTTTGCCGGCCCGGCCCGAGCCCAATGCTGCCAGCCGGTGGTTACCTACTACGCCCCGCAGACGACGTACTACGCACCCGCGGCGACGCCCTACACCACCTACTACGCCCCCGTGACAACGTACTACGCGCCGCAGCCGGTCTACTACGCGCCGGCCGTGCGACCGGGACTCTTCGGCTGGCGATGGCGACGTGCCTGGCGGCAATCGGTCTGGGGTCCGACGGTTCAGCCGTTGGTGTACTAAAGCGCTTTTCATTTCCCTGGCGCGTCTCGGCGGGCTACGACCGCGTTGGACGTCGTCGAGGGTGCATCGACGAATCTCCTCGATTCGCCTGCTTCGGTCTCCTTGTCAAACTTGCCTCGCTATCCGCCGAAGACGCGGCATCGATCTGAAAACGCTCTAGCGTGTGACGGAGGTGTCGCGAAGGCGACACGGTGACGCGGGAGCTCATGGCCGATCAGCAAACGACGGAAACGAAGCGCGGCTTCTTGACGACGACCGCCATCGGCGGGCTGTTGTTTCTCTTGCCGTTGATCGTCATCGGTGCCTTGATCGGCCAGGTCGTGCCGATCGTGCTCACCATTGCGGAGTTCCTCGGCGAGTTTCTGCCGTTTCGCTCGCCGGGGGGCATCGCCCTGCTGGTGCTGCTGGCCATCGCGGTGTTGCTGCTGATCTGTTTCGCCGCCGGCGTGTTGGCGCGGCGGACGATCGGCAAGCGGATCTCCGAGGGTTTTGAGCGGCTCCTGCTGCTGCTCTTTCCCCGCTACACGATCATCAAGGATCAGATGGCCAGCAGCGTGGGCGGTCACGAGAACCGCCCGCGGATGAAGCCGGTCCTCGTGCGTCTCTACGGCACGTTGCAGATCGGCCTGGAAACGGAGCGGAGCGACGACGGTCTGGTCACCGTCTACTTGCCCGGCTCGCCCGATCCGTGGTCGGGTCGCGTGGTGATCTTGACCGCCGACGAGGTCGAGGCCACCGATATGAAATTCGGCGACGCGGTGGCCACCTTCGAACAACTCGGCCGCGGCTCGGCCGCGTTGCTCGCCGGCACGCCCGCGAAGGCACCCCGACCGGAGGACACTCCGGGCCGATCGACGACGTGACGCGGGGTGGCCCGGGGTGGCACAAAACTCGTTTGGGAATGGGACCCCCGTTTGCTAGGTTGGGCATCCGCGCGCTTCACGCGCGCGAAGCCTGATGCCATCCCACGACAACCGAGGGAGTTTTTTGCCGCCCACCCACCGGAGCCGTATCAAGAACCTAACGCCAAGGCGCCCATGAAGTTCCGCCACCAACTTGCCTTGTTTCGCGCGTCGCTAAGTGGAGCGGCGGGCGGGACTTCGAGTTTTTTGCCGCGAAGTCCGAATTTCGGCCCCCAGCGAAAAAAACTCCGCGGAAGAAAACGCTTTGGTAAACCATGGCAGCGCGGGCCACGAAAAGATCTTGGGAATTTTCGGCGGGCGTGTGGGGTTCGGCCACGAGCCGGACATGTACGGGTTAGAGCCGCCCACGCCAGGGCGAGCCAACCCACTACACCCTCCCCTCTTCCCCCAAGGAACGTGCCATGAACTCCCTCAAGAAACTCGCCCTGCCGCTCGCCGTATTCACACTCGTTATCGCCGGAATGGCGGTCACCGCCCCGGAGGCCGACGCCGCCCGTTACTATGTCTCTCGGACGGTTGTTTGCCACCCGCCCGTGCACACCGTTCACACGGTTCCGGCGGTGCCCGTGGTCGACCTGATTACGCCGACAATCCCGGTCTACACGACGCCGACCGTGATCCGAACCGCCTGTCCGGTTTACCGCACACCGGTCTACGTGACCCCGACCGTCATCCGTTGCTTCCGCTAAATCGATCCGCTGCTCCGTCCCCCCGCAGCCTGGACAGGGATGTCCAGGCGCTCCTTCCCCCTTACCAACCGCCACGCGTGCGGTGGCGATCAAACTCTGCTTCGCCTTGCCGCGGCCGGCGAGCGAGTCCTCGGGCTCTCTCGGCGGCCGTGCTGCGTTGGGCGCGAGCGCCGCTTCGAAACCCAGGCCGCCCTGCCGAGCGGGCCGATGCCCGGCCGGCTCAGGGGCCAAGTGATCGCGCCTATTCCATTGCTCAGATTGCACTTATGGCTGCCGCACGGAGTTTCTCGAAAAAACGTTGTTGCGCATGTCGGGTTTCCTTCGCTCTGGAACATGTACCCAGTAGGAAAGGAAACGAACGATGCCAGACGGAAAGAGAAAACGCCGCAATTCGCCGAACAGGGCCAAGCGAGCCTGGTACGCGCAACACCGTGCCGTCCGCTTCAACCGCCGCTTCGGCATCGCCTCTTGAGCCCTGCGCAGCCAATGAACCAGGCCGACCAGCGGGAGGCCGGCATTTCCGCCATCACTGCCGCCGCGAAGGGCTCATTAACAACGCAGCCATCAATAAAGCTCAGCCCGTCGTCATCCGTTTCCCGCCCCCATCGGGTCGCCGACCAGCGTCGGACGACCCGTTCCCAGAACCTGTTGCTTCCCTTGTTGCCCTTGTTGCGAAATTCGATTTCCACGGTCGCCTCGGCGGCGGCCGAACCTGATCCCTCTGCACTGCCGGGCCGGCCGGTCGAGCGAATGCCTCGACTGGCTGGCCCGGTTTGTCTGTGGAATAATCGCCCGCGAACGCGAATTGCTATGCGTATCGATCAAGGACACCGACGATTCACCGGCGCTGAAAGAAAGCAAATCCACGCTCAGAGTGAGCGGCCCCACCGCCTATGCTCGACCTGACACGCACGCGCGACCTGCATACCCAGCTGGCCGAGGTGGCCGCCGCCGACCCAGGACGCTTTGCCGCCGCGACCGACACGGCCCAGCAGGCGCTGCGCGCGGGGCAAGCCAACTTCGAACGCTCGCGGGCCATGCCCGCGGCGGTGTCGGCTCTTGCGCTCGAGCAAGAAGGCGTGGCCCAACTCGCCGCCATCAGCGAGTCGTTGCATGCGATCGTCGAACGCGCACTCGATTGGGTGCTGGCCGACGAGGGCCGCCTGCTTCGCTACTTCGGCAAACACCAGCGGCTGTTTCCCTACTTGGGCCAGCGGACGCCCGGCCTGGATACCTGGCAAGGCTACAGCCGCTACGACGCCGTGGTGACCGACGTCGGCGAAGTGAAAATCATCGAGCTGAATACCTGCTGTCCCGCGGGCTTTTGCCACGGAGAGATCTTCTCGGCGGCGGTGCAACCGGCCCTGGCGATGCTCGACCTCGATGCGGACGTCGGCGAGACGTTCGGCACGATTCCGCAAACGGCCCTCATCGAAGAGCTGCTGGCCGTGGAACAAGCGGCCGGCCTCGAGCCGAACCTGATCGGCCTGGTGAACGACGAGAACGGCCTGGAGAACGAACTGGAACTCTTCGCGGGCCTCTTCGCCGAACGAGGTCGCGAGGCGGTGATCGCGCCCGCGGCAGAGCTGGGGTTTCGCAACGGCCAACTGCAACTCGCCGGGCGGACGCTGTCGCTGACCTACAACAAGATTCGCATCAGCACGGCCGACAGTCCGAATCACAATTGGGCTGCCGGCTTCGAGCAGCGCTACGCCGGGTTTCTTGAGGCGTTGGCGAGCGGCACCGTGGTTTCAGTCAACAACCTCACCGCCGCCACCATCGCCGAGAACAAGGTCCTTCTGACGGTATTGGCCGACGAGACATTCGCCGCCGAGCTCAGCCCCAGCGAACGGCAGCTCGTCGCCGACCATGTGCTTTGGACCGTGCCGCTGGCGGACGGCAAGACGACGCGCAACGGCGAGACGATCAACTTGCTTCCCTATGTGCGCGCCCATCGCGAACAGCTCGTCATCAAGCCGGCCAACGAGGGACGCGGGTTCCGCGTCGTGGTCGGCAAGTTTGCCACGGCCGAGCAGTGGGAAGCGGCCTGCCAGATTCGCGACGACTTGCCCTGTGTGGTCCAGGAATATGCCGAGTCGGTCCGGCTGCCTGTGGTGGCTCCGCGGCAGGACGAAGCAGCGGCAATCTTCGCGGTGCAGCCGATGTATTTGACGCTGGCTCTAGGTATCATCCGAGGCAGGTACCGGGGCCTGTTTTCCCGCGTCTCGCCCGAACCGATTACCAACGTCGGTCGCGCAGGCCTGGTCCAGGCGGTGTTCGTGTCGCGGTAAGCGAATCCAAATTGGCGGTGTATGGTCAGCAGCTCAGGTAGTTCGATTGAAGAGGCGGCGCCCCCGACCACGGCGAGTCTGCTGCTGCGCAAACGTCCCGTCGGGCTGGTCTCCACCGCGATGGCGCTGGGATGTTCGCTGCTGTGGGCAGGCCAATCGGTTGCGGTGAAGGTTGCCCTTGGCGAGCTGCCGCCGTTCGTCGTGATGGGACTCCGCTTCGTCCTGGCCGGCGTGGCCCTGGGTCTGTTCGCCTTCGTGATGCGGATGTCGCTCTGGATCGCCCGACCGTGGGTGCCGTGGCTGCTCGGGCACGCGGTGCTGCTGGGGATTCAAACAGCGCTGTTCACCCTGGGCACGGATGCGACCACGAGCGTGAAGAGCATTGTGATCATCAATAGCTTCCCGTTCTTTACGGCGCTGATCTGTCACCACTTTCTGCCCGACTTTCCCTTTACCTGGCGGACGATCGTGGGACTGTTGATCGCCTTCGCCGGGCTGCTGGCGGTGTTCGCGCCGGGAATTTGGATCAGCGGCATCGGCAACCAACGGGGCGACTGGCTGGTGCTGGCTGCGGCGGTGATGATGGGCGTGAAGATCACGTATATCAAGGCGATGCTCCGCCGCGTGCAGCCGATTCCGGTCGTCTTCTGGACGGCCCTGATCGCCGCCCCGCTGCTGCTGGGCATTGGCTGGACGCGGAGCGAGCTGATCGATCTTGTCTGGACCGGACGCGGCGTGGCGGCGGTGGCCTACTCGGGCCTGTGCGTCTCGTCGTTGGCCGTGGTGATCTGGACCTACTTGCTCTCGTGGCATTCGCCCAACGAGGTGACCGTCTTTCGCATGACGACGCCCTTGTTGGGCATGGCCCTGGGCTGGCTGATCCTGAGCGAACCGGTCAGCGCGAACCTGATCGTCGGAGCGGTGCTGATTGCCCTGGGCGTGTGGCGGGTCACACGGTAAACGAGAAGAGAGATCGCTAGAGCGTTTTTCAGATCGATGTAGCGTCTGCGGCGGATAGCGAGGCAAGTTGGACAAGGAGACCGAAGCAGGCGAATCGAGGAGATTCGTCGATGCAGGTCGACGACGTCAAACGCGGTCGCAGCCCGCCGAGACGCGACAGGGAAATGAAAATCGCTCTAATGGTCCGGATCGGCCAGATCGAGGTAGCGGCGCAGATAGTTGGCCATTTGCCCGTCACGGCGACCCGTCTTCTCGGTCGCCGCGGCAAGCCACTTGCCGACTTCGTGTCGGCGGTCGCCGAGTTGCTCCGACTTGGCGAGCGACTCGATGGAAAGCAGCAGCAGTTCAAGATGCGATCGACCGACGTCGCCGTTGCGAATCACCCGCTCGACCACCTCGACCAATTCGTCCGTGGCCTTCCGCAGCGACTCGTCGTCCGCTTCGGCCACGGCCAGGTGAAACCCGGCCAACTGCCGTGCCAGCCGCAGCGGCTTGGGCATCTCGGTCGGCGGCTCCACTTTCGGCACGTAGAGCCGATCGAAGCGTTGGCGAGCCGCGTCGGCTTCGACCCGCCCGGCCAGCAGCTCGGCCAGCAGCCGCTTGTATTCCAGCATCTCCAGCGCCGGAGCGCGGTGGTCGTGGGCAAAGCCCTCGTCGCGGGCCCATTCGACCGCCTTGGTCAGGTGATCGGCCGCTTCGCCGTAATTCGGCTCGCGGCCGAAGAGAAAGACATCCGCCAGCCGCTCCTGAATGTTCGGGCGACGCTGACGAAACATCGACATCAGGCGCTTGGAAAGCCGCTGGCGGGCAACGCCGGAACCGCCGGCCAGATCCTGATCGATGTCGTGTTCGAGCGCCTGGTAGGCCGCGCGGGCGGCCGATTCGTGACCCTCGAAGTGCATGATCATCGCATGCCCTTGTCGGATCCACAGCACGCGTACCAGCGACTCGTCGTCGCGCAGGCCTTCGCGAATTCGCCGCGCGTCCTCGAAGTCGGCCCGAGCTGCGCTGAGTTGCCAGGAATCGAGGTGTGCCCAGGCCTTGCGTTCGTAGATCCAGGCATTGAGCGGATGATCGTCGGCCAGCGCGGAGCGCGAGGCGCTCCTCGCCTGTGCGAGGTTTTCGAGGGCCGCCTCCTGGTAGTAGTAGCCGCGTCGCCGTTCGGCATCGGCCTCCTGACAATACTTGTCGACCTGCCAGGCCGCCGCCGCGATCCGCTTCTCTTCGCTCTTCTGGAACCAGGTCACCGCCTCGCGATAGTTTTGCTCGTCGCAACAGAGCCGGCCATAGTCGACGGCGCAAACCGCGTAGAGCTCGTTCTCGCCGTCCGTCTCGTACGAGGAAAGAGCCGACCGATAGGCGTTCCGGGCCGCGCCCCAATGCTCTCGGCCGCGCTTGTGCTGGACGGCGGCGTAGAGATGCTCTTCGGTGGCGGTCCGCGGCTCTCGCTGCTCCAGCGAGGTGACCAGGGAATCCAACTCGCGCCGGATGCCGACCTCGTCTTCCTTGGCCGGGTCGATGTTCAGCAAGTTGCGCACGACGTCGCCTTCGCCGCCGGCCTCGCCGGGAAGACGCTGGACGAGCACCCGCGAGACTTCCTTCAGATCGTCGTAGACCTCCACCGCGTCGTTCTCGCGCACGGCATCGAGAACCGCCGGCAACGACTGTTTGCCGACCAGCGTTTCGCCGGAGTCGAGGGCATGCATCAACTCGCGGCGGATGCCGGGCGAATACCAAGGCATCTCGTCGAACCACCACCCGCCGCTCAGTCCCGGCAGGGCGCCCAAATCGGCGCGCTGAGGATGGGGCCCAGGCGGGCGGCTTTGCAGATAGAGGGCCGCCGCCCCCCCGACGAAGAGGAGGCCCGCCATTACCGCGACGAAACGTCGTCGCGAAAAGTGCCCCGAGATGGCAGGCTGCTTTTCGATGCGGCCGACCGTCGGTGGATACTGGCGGTCGAGCTTCTCCTCCGTGTCGGTCAGGGCCGACTTGGTGACCACGTCCGTATGTCCCGAAGTGCCGGGTCGGTCGAGCGTCTCCGTGGTGAGGACCGACTTGAGCGCCTCCGTCGAGGCAAATCCCTGCACCGCTTCCACAACCTCGCCCGGAACATCGACCCGCTCGTCGACCTCTTTGGCCATCAGCTTGCGCAACGTCCAATCGAGCTCTTCGGGACAGTCGGGGCGCCGCTCGACAATCGAAGGCACCGGTGCCGCCGCGTGGGCCAGCAGCTTCTTCTTGATGCTGCTGACTTCCGAACCGCTATACGGAGCCGAGCCGGTCAACAGGAAGTACATCGTACAGCCCAAACTGTAGATGTCAGCTCGAATGTCGACGGCGCCGGAATCGTCCCATTGCTCGGGAGCCATGTAGTCGACCGTCCCCAGCGCGAACCCGGGCCGGGTCAGCCGGGTCGACTCCGGGCTCGAACTCTGCAGCCGGGCCAGGCCAAGATCGAGGATCTTCACGCGACCGCTGCCGTTGAGAATCAGGTTCGACGGCTTGATATCGCGATGCACGAGGCCGTGTCGGTGAACGTGTTCGAGCCCGACCGCAGCCTGGCGAATCAGCTCGCACGCCGCGTTGTGCTGCAGCGGACCGACCCGTCGCACCAGCTGCTCCAGGTCGATTCCGTCGACATACTCCATCACCAGGAAGTGGACGCCCTGCTCTTCGCGCGCGTCGCTGGCGCGGACCAGGTTGGGGTGATCTTCCAAGCGGCCGATCAGACGCATCTCATTCTCGAAGCGAGCGATCGCATGCGGATCGCCGAGCGCCCGCGCGGCGAGGACCTTCAGCGCCACCGTCTTGTGCAGGCGGACATGCTCGGCCTTGTAGACGTCGCCCATGCCGCCGCCACCGAGCCGCTCGAGCAGGCGATAGTCGCCCAGCTGCCGCCCGTAGGGACTCTCGTGCGAGGTGGCACCAAATTCGCGATTCAGCTGTTCGTCGAATTGCGGAAAGCGTTGACGATACGACTCGGTGTCGGGCGTCTGGTCGTTCTTTTCCAAGAGGGCCATCTCGAGCTTGACCAGCGCGCGAAGCAGCTCCCACTGCTGCGACTCGTCGACGCGCGAGAGATAGTCTTCGATCCGCGGCTCGCGACCTGCCGACCAGGCCTCTTCGAACTCGTCCCAGGCCAGGTCGATCTCGCTGCCAAGCGAACGGGACGCACGCCCCCCGCCCCGACGTTCGTCGGCCGAAGATCGATCGTCGGTCGGAGGGCGCTCGTTCACGTGCCTGCCACCTCCGACCAGCGCTCGCGAATTCGCTTCACCTTGCGATTCACGGTTTCCTCGACCTTGCCGAGCTTTTCGGCGATTTCCTTGTGCGTGTAGCCTTGTAGCTTGTAGAGGGCCACGGCGCGGAGCGAGTCGTCGTCAAGCTGGTTGAGCATCTCGTCGCACTTCTCGGCCATCAGGGCCGCGAACTCGGGCGTCGGGTCGTTGCCCATGTTGCCGTCGAAGCCGACCGGCCGACCGTCGTCCTGATCCTTGCGGATAAAGATCGACTCGCCCCGCACGTTCCGTTGATCGCGGCGGGCGGCATGCTCGCGGCGGAGCTGGGCAGAGGCCTTGCGAATCGTGATCGTGGCCAGAATCTTCCACAGGTCTTCGCGGTCTTCCAGCTGCGGAAAGCGGCCCTCGCGCGCCCCGCGAAAGAAACTGTGCATGGCCCCCACGGCGACGTCCTCTTCGTCGGCCTCGCGACCGCGACCAGCCCGCAGATTACGCCGGGCGAGCTTGACGATCCGCTCGTAGTAGCGGTCGAAGATGGCCTGCGCGGCCACCTCATCGCCGTCGCCGAGCTTGGTGATGAAGAGACTAACGTCGTCGTTGGTCATCGCGCTGAAAAGAAAATGGGAACGATGGTGGGCGCCATTCGCCGTGCGAAGAACTCGACCGATGCCGCACGGCAGAGGCGCAACGTGACTGTTAACTTGCCCCTCTCACCTGTTCCCGCAGAGTCGCCGTGACCCGAGGGCGAGCGACCGCCTCGAGCCACCGCGGAGGGCCGGAAAATACCGTGCCCGAGCGACTCAACCCCTACTTTAGAACGGCTTTGAAAGCCCGTCCATAGGCAGGCGGCCAGTCCGCCGAGCGGCGATTTGCGTGGTCCGCCCGACCGTCAAGGTTGCCCGGCCTGGCGGGCCGACCGGTGCGTGCTAAGCCGCCGCTTCATAAGGGGTTACCGGACGGCCCGGGGCGGAAGGCGAGGGCCGCCGAAAAAAACTCGAAAAATCTCGCCCGGCGTGTGGGGTTCGCGGCGGGTCGGAACATGTACGGGGTAGGAAACAACCCCTTACTCTCTTTTCAGCACACTTTTCACGGGAGTCAGCAACATGTTCAAGAAGTCCTCGATCCTCGCCGCTTTGGCCGTCATCGCTCTGGTTGCCTTCGCCGCCCCCGCCGCCCACGCCGCCGACAATGTGGCCATGACCAAAATCGTCAACACCTCCGACATCGAAATCGGCTTCGACTACCGCATCGGCGGTGGTGCCTGGCACAGCGTCCGGCTCGCCCCGGGTCAGAGCTACGGCATTTGGGCCGGCTTCACCTTCCCCGGATCGTACGTGCACTCGCCTATTGAAATTCGCTTCGACGGCGACCTGCGGCCGGGCATGAATACCTGGCGAAGCTTCCTGCCGCTGGTGCGTTACAACAGCTACGTCGACTGGAACCGAGCCCAGACCTACTACTTCACGTACGACGGTCCGAGCCGCATGTTCCTGGCGATGTTCCCCGGCTAACGTCGCGACAACAACGACGCTCAGCACAACCATCCCTGCCCTGGTTCCGGCCAGGGCAGGGTTGTTTTCTTGCGCAGAAGCAGGCGGGCCTTGGAGTTGGGTGAATTCATACAAACTCCAAGCAACCTTAACACGATCTTCACTGCTAGTACTGCTAGAATACGCCCGCGCAAGGCGAGAGCCGGAGCACGATAAGCTGGGAGCAACTTGACGGTCCTGCGGCGGTGGAAAGCTGACCCAATCTTAGGCACCAGCGTCCAGAACGTAGCAAGCCCGGGAGGACATCCGCATGCTGTTACTGAGCAGGAAGAAAGGCGAACGGATCACCATCGGCGACGAGACGACCGTGGTGGTCACCCGGATTGCCAACAATCGCGTGGTGATCGGGATCGAAGCCCCCCCGAACGTCCGCATCGTCCGCGACGAGATCGGGTCGGGGGAAACGGACTCCACGATCGCGTTGTCCCCGGCGAGCGAGCACTGCGAGCCGTCGGGCGATTCGCGGGGAAATCGATTCCTGACGCGTCGGGCCCGCACCGCGGCGGCCCGAAATCGTGCCAAGAGTCAGACCGTCGCCAAGCTCGATTGCGAGGTAGTCGTGGCGACCGGCTAAGCCCTGGCCTTAGCAATCGAACCATTGAAGTCGTGGCAGCCCTCGTCGACGACGCGCGTAAATTGACCTCATGGCGGACGCAGCAGCGCGTCGTCGACGGGCAGTCCCACGAACTCTCGAACTAGGCACCGCGCGGCGGTGCTGGTCGAAGCAGGTCGTCTTCTTGAGCAGGCGCTAGTCTTCGTAGACGGCCGTGTCGTAGCGGCGTCCGCGACGCGCGGGCCGATGGGCATAGCGGCGACGTGGCAGTTCGCCTTCGACGAACCAGTAGCCGCCCAACAGCCGGTAGAAGAAGAGCAGGATGAAGGCCCCGCCGGTCGCCACCAAGAAGCCGATGGGGCTGATCGGCGTCACCCGCGCGCCTTCCCAGAAGTAGGTCAAAACGCCGCAGCCGATGACCGCCCCGCCGATGCCCATGCAGAGCGTGGCAATCGCTCCGCCGGGGTCGCGACCCGGCATGATCGCCTTGGCCAATAGTCCCGTGAGCGTGCCGAAGCCGATCCAGATCAGAATCAGGTCGGCCCACTGCTGGACGGAACCGGATAGTTCGAGTGCCTCCATGGCATTTTCCCCTGACGGATTCGGGCGGGCGTTTTGCGAGTTCGCGGCCGGCAGGGACCGCAGAAAGTCTGGTTTCTTCTTTATCGTCTCCTCGGGTTCAGCCTCACGAGACGAATTTCCGATCCGCCAGCACCGGGGCACCGCTAGTCGCTAGCACGAAGCTGGGCGGAGTTTAGCGGGCCGCCGGCGTGCTGTCCGATGCTTGCCCGGCGGGCGTCGGCTGGGCCGACGACGCATCGGCAGCCGATGGCCGGGACGGTTTGGCACCGTTGTCCGCCTCTTCGGGTGGGGCGACGCGAACCAGGCCGATCTGCGCGAAGATGATCACCAGCAACGTGGTCACGATGCGATCGAGTCCGACCGCCGAAGCGACGCGGGTGTCGTCGATCACCGGGTCCATCAGCGGCAGCGTGGCGAAGAAGAAACAGATGATCCACTCGCGCGTGCCCAAGCCGTTGGGCGTGGGGCTGATGAAGAACACGATGTCGGCCAACAGCGACGCGACCAGCACCGGCAGAAATGGCACGTCCTGAACAACGGCATACAGCGCCAATTGCAGCCGCAGCGCGCGCAGGAAGATGAGCAACACGTGCAGCGTCAACAGCCGGGCAACCAGCTTGCCGTCCCCGCGAATCTGCTGCCACGCCTGGCCGACGCGCCGGAGGAAGTTCCCGACCTTCCCGTCCCAGGCGGCGGGGACCGACGTGCGCAGCAAGAAGACGGACACGCCGAGCGCCGTAACCAGACAGAAGCAAGTCGCCCACCAGCCGTCGATGGGCACGCCGTACTGCGACCGCAGGAGCAACAGGGCCGCCACACCAAGCGGACCGATGGCCGCGAACTGCAGCAGCATCAGTGGCATCAGCAGGGAGCCGCTCTTGGCGAAGTCGACTCCATGCTTCATCTTCAGATAGACTCCGGCCGCCCCATACCCGCCTTTGGGAACGACCAGACCGCCGTAGGTCCGCACGATCGTGATGTAGAAGGCCTCCGACTTTTCGATATGGTGCCCCAGCACGCTGAGCGACTGGCGGAGTACCTCGCCGTTGAACCAACGCGTGGCAATGAACACGCCGATCATGCCGGCCAGCATCCAGACGTTGGAAGTCCGCATCCGCTCGAGTGCTTCGAGCATGTCGATGTCGGAACGGGCGGCGGCAATGCCGATAGCGATTAGCACCAGCAGGGCGAAGACCTTACGCAGACGCTGACGGGTCCATACGGAACCGCCGCTTTCGTCGCCCAGATCGCCAACTTGGACCGGCTCGCTCATAGCGTTCGATCATCGAATGTCCGTCCTCACCGAACGCGCAGAATGGCGTCCAGCAGTGTCCTCCCTGCCGCCTGGAAACGGCCATCGTGTGACCGCTCCGCTGTTCCCGCCTGCTAGAGCGTGTTTAGGATAGATGTCGCGTGCTTGGCGCCGGCGAGACAAGTTTGGCAAGGAGACCGCAGCCGACGAATTGGTAAATTCGTCGATGCACCTTCGACGTCGCCAAGCACAGCCGCAGCTCGCCAAGACGCTAGAAATAAACGAGACGCGCTCTAGCTGAAGGTCTCAGTATACTATATTGCTCGGGGCCCTCCGAGCGTGCAAATTGGCCGAGCGTGCAAATTGGCCGAGCGTGCAAATTGGCCGAGCGTGCAAATCGGCGCCGTCGCACATTGATTCGCCCGACGCTCAACCGTCGACGCGATGGCTTTCGAACGTCGATTCGACGTAGCCGTAGCGCCCCATCAACTCGCCGCAGTGATGCTCGACCGCCTGACGATCGGCCGCCGGCCAGGCCGGCCACTCGGGCAGTTCGGCGTGCCGACTCTCGTTGATCCGTTGCTGCATCCGCTTGTCGAGTTCGCCCGGCCGCTCCTCCAGGCCAATCCAGTCGATCAGCTCGCGGACGCCGCCACCATCCTCGGCAAAGAGATCCTCGTAGCGCACCCGCCGATAGAGTTCGCCATAGAGCTCCTCGCCGCGGTTGAGATGCGCATTGATGACCGACCAGTACCAGGCGATCCGTTCGACGGCGGACATTTGCCGCCAGCGTCGCTCGGGGGCGAAGTGCAAGTGTTCCGGCTTGATCAGCCAATAGGGCACGAAGGTGTTGGCCAGCCACTTCAGCCCCCGCTGCGCGCCGAAGTTGAGCGCCGAGCGGATCATCGTCCGCGGATCGCGCACCACGTGCACCACGCGTGGCGAATCGAAAACCTCGCCCAGGGCGTCCAGGAATCCGTACAGAAACGGATTCGATTCGACGTACACCGCCTCGTCGATCTCGCCGCAGAGTTTGTGTCGGGCTCGCCACAGCAGCCGAATCATGTCCTTCGGCTTCTGCTTGCCCGCCAGATAGCGGCCCGAGGCGATCCGCAGCGTCCGCGAGGGCGTCGGTTCGTGCAGCGCGCGGACGCCGCGACAGCCTTCGTCCAGATAGCGAGCAATGGCCGTCGTGCCAGTCCGACCGGACGACAGGACGAACACGACCTTCTCGAACTGCTCGCCGATGTGATACGACATGCGTGTCATCCGGGTGAGTTACGCCATCCACGAGCGTGCAGAGATTGCCGCCCGGCGATTTTCATTTTAGTCGCCTGCGCCGGCAACGCCCTCATCACCACCAGGCGACGTCGCCACCGGGTCGCACCAGTGAGACAGGTCGCGCCCGATGAGCTCGCTGAGCCGCGCGACCTGGGGTCGCGTGCGTTCGACCAGCTCCTCCCTGAACTGCGGATCGAGCGGCGCGTCGCTATTCGGGCGGCGGAACAGCCGCGTGGCGACCTCGATCGCGGCCCGCTTGGCCGTTTGAGAAAAGACATTGCTGAAGAGCGCCTTGCGAAGCCGGGGACGCGCCGCAAAGAACTGGTTCACACGCCGAAGCTGTGCCGGTTTGCGGGCGTTCATGTGACGGCGCGGCGGCTCGAACGCCATATCGAGCCCCAGATACTCTTTGACCCGCGCGAACACCGCGGCATCGTCGGCAACCAGGTCGTCGAAGACGATGAGGCAAACGTGCTCGCGTCCAAAGACGTCGAAGTAACGCTCGACCTGCCCGGCATAGGCAACGACGTCTTCGTAGAGCAGGCCCTGACGAAAGTGGGTCGTGCAGCCCAGGCGGCGCCCCTGACGACGATCATCCTGAGCGGCGATCGCTTCGGCAAAGTCGACCAGGTCTTCGTTGCAATCCCACAGGAACTCCTGGTGCAAGGCGACCATCACGTCCAGCGGATTGCGGAGCATGATGATAATCTTCGCGTCCGGGTCGAACTCGTGGATTTCGCGGGCGGCCAGTTGCGAATAGAGATACCACACCGTCGCGTCGCCACGCCGCAGATAACTCTCGGTGCCCTCGTAGAGTTTCAGGTACGCCGCGCGATTGTGGATCGTGGGGCGAATGCAGAGTTCGGTGTCAAAGTCCAGGTCGGCGCCGAAGTAGACCGGCTCCTTGATATCGGGCAGGAACACCTGCGGGTGCTGTCGTAGATACTCATAGAGCGAAGTGGTCCCGCTCTTGGCCGCACCGACGATGAAGAAGTTCGGATGGCACATGGGCGGAAAGGGCCGTCGGGTGGACGCCCGCGTGTTTTATACGTGACGCTGGACGAGCGTCATGTCGTCAGCGTAGTTGAAGGCGTCCCAAGGAAAGGTCTTACCGCTTTGATGGTCTTGCCAGCGCCGGATGTCTTCTTCGACCATCAACCGTACCAGTTCTTCGAACGTGGTTTGCGGAGACCAGCCAATCGCCTGCTTGAGCTTCGTGCAGTCGCCTTGCAGCAACTCGACGTCTTGCGGACGCATGAACAGCTGATGCGTCGCGACGTGATCCTCGTAATTCAGCCCGGCAATCTCGAAGGCCAGCTGGGTAAACTCGCGAACCGACCGCGTGACGCCGGTCGCACAGACAAAGTCGTCGGCCTCCTCTTGCTGCAAGAGGGCCCACATCACCTCGACGTACTCCTTGGCGTAGCCCCAGTCGCGCTTCGCCTCGAGATTGCCGAGGTAGAGCTTCTCCTGCAGCCCGACCTTGATGCGGGCCACGGCGTTCGTGATCTTGCGGGTTACAAATTCGAGACCCCGCAACGGCGACTCGTGGTTGAAGAGAATGCCGTTCGAGGCAAACAGGCCGTAGGCTTCGCGATAGACGCGGGTATTGTGGAAGGAAAGCAGCTTCGCCGAGGCGTACGGCGAATTCGGCCAGAAGCGCGACTCTTCGTTCTGCGGGCTTTCGACGACCTTGCCGTACAGCTCGCTGGTCGAGGCCTGATAGAACTTGATTTTGGCATTCAGGTGACGAATGATCTCGAGCAGGCGAACCGCGCCGGTGCCGTCGATTTCGGTCGTCAACAGCGGCTGATCGAACGACGCGCTGACATAGCTTTGGGCCGCCAGGTTGTAGATCTCGTCCGGCTCGGCGGCACTGACCGCCTCGAGCAACGACGACATGTCCGCCAGGTCGGCCGGTATCAGCTTGACCTCGCCCAGCACATCGAGATATTGCAGCCGCCAGAAGTTCGGCGTCGAGGCGCGGCGATAGGTGCCATAGACCTCGTAACCCTTGTCGACCAACAGGCGGGCAAGGTACGAGCCGTCTTGGCCGGTGATGCCGGTAATCAGGGCCTTCTTCATGCGTTATCCAAGGCGGGGCGAATCGTCGTCGTCAGCTTCGCGGTCGTCAGTTTCGCGGCCGTCTGCTTCGCGTCTCGCGCGCGAAGCAGCGTGCTTCCCTTTGCGTGTCGGCTCGAACATACATCATACGCCGAGGTCTCTCAACGGGAAACGAGCGGTGGCGCCGGCGAGCCACTGCGCAGCACCGTGCGATAGACCTCCGCATGACGCTCCGCCACGGCGCGCCACGTGTACTGTTTGATGAAGGCAAAGGCACGCTCGATCTGACCTTCGCGATCCGATTGCTGCAGCGACGTCGTAATCGCCTCGACCAGCGAAGCCGGCGACGCAATGTCGGCCCAGTGCACCAGGTCGGCCGGCTGCACGAACGGGACCACCCCCGGCAAACGCGTAATGACCACCGGCACGCGACTCGCCATTGCCTCGCCCAGGGTGATCGGAATGCCTTCGGAAAGGGAGGGAATCACGATCAAGTCCATCAGCTTGTAGTACGGCAAGATCTCGCCCGGCACGCGACCGAGTACGTGGACGTGCTGTTCGAGCCCATGACGGGCAATGACGCTGCGAATCGTGTCGTCGTAACCGTGGCGACTGCCGCCGACGAGCACGAGCTGCACGCGGGGAAAGGTCGCCCGTACCCGCGCAACCGCGTCGAGAAGATACTGCACGCCTTTGCGCGGATCGACGCGGCCGATGTAGCCGATCACCGGGCCCCCCTCACGCCATGGCGTCGGCACCTCGGGCGGGTTCGCGGCCACGGCGGCAGCGACGTCGACGCCGCTGGGGGCCAGATGAACCCGCGCCGTGTCGATGCCCATCTTTGCGAGCGCGGCACGGGTGTTCTCGTCTTCGGTGACGATGGCGTCGGCCAAGCGCAGGTAGCGCCGTTCGTGAAACCCCATCAGGTACGACTCGCCGGCAATCTGGGCCAGCGTCCGCAGCGACGGCGACGAGCGGAATTCTTGCCACTTGGCCCAGACGTCCATGCCGATCGTCTCGTAGCAGGCGAGCACCGTGGCGACCTTCCGCTCGGCCAACTGGCGATGATGTTGCGTGAGGGCGATCGAATTGAGATTGAACGACTGCAGCACGTCGAACGATTCCCGCTCCAGGTCGTCGAGCAAGCGGGCAAACGCCCGGCGAGAGAAGCCGACCACCGGATAGTCGGCATTGATGGTGCGAAACGGCTCGATGTAGCGGAGCTGCATGCCGTCGAGCTGCGACGGCGATTCGGCTTCGGGCCGGCGGAGCAAGTAGGCCACCACCTCGTGCCCCAGCGCGACCAGGTTGCGACCCAGCTCGGTCGCCACCCGCGAGATGCCGCCGATGCGGGTATTGCTCAGGTCCGTGACGACGAGGGCGATTCTCATGGCCGAGCGAGCCAGCGGATCAGCGAATCGGTGACACGGTCGATCTCGGCTTCGCCCAGGGCGAAGTACGAGGGCAGCGTAATGCCCCGCGTCGCCATCCGCTCCGAATGGGGCAGCGGGCGGGCGAACTCGCGATAGGGCGGCATCCGCGGCAGCGAGTAGAAAAACGGTCGCGACTCGACCGCGTCCGCGTCGAGATGGGCGATCGCCGCGTCCCGATCGGATTCCGTATATCGCTCCGGC
>QQVP01000054.1 GCA_003389215.1 Planctomycetota bacterium
GGGCGCCGAAGAGGGCGCCGAAGCGAGCACACGTCGCGAGCAGGCCGCCCACGAAGGACCCAAGACGGAAGGGGGACCCGAAGCGGAAGAGGTCGACCCCCCCGAACCCCAGTGACGAACAAGAACGGTGAACGCAACGGCGCCGCGACCTTGCGGCGGGCGGCCGGCGGAACGACGATGTGAGCGGACCTTTTGGCGTGGATCTCAACGAATTGACAAATCGCAGCGGCGAGTGGCTCCGCGGGTCGGGACCCGAGTCGGACATCGTCATTAGCAGCCGCATCCGTCTGGCCCGCAACCTGGCCGATTTTCCCTTTATCAGTCGGGCGACCGAGTTCGACCGGGCGGAAATCGAGAAGGTGCTTCGCGAGCGCGTCGCGGAGATCAACGAAGAGTCGCAGCTCGCCTATCTGGACGTCAACGAACTAGGCGGCCTCGATCGACAATTTCTCGTCGAGCGCCAGTTGATCAGTCGCGAGCACGCCGAGAGCGAGGGAGCCCGTGGCGTGGCCATCGACGCCGGCGAGCGGGTCAGCCTGATGATCAACGAGGAAGACCACCTCCGCATTCAGGTGATGCACAGCGGGTTCGACCTGGAGAACGCCTGGAACCGCATCGACGATATCGACGATCGCATGGAGCGACGGGTCACCTTCGCCTTCAGCGATACGCTCGGCTACCTGACGGCTTGTCCCACGAACGTCGGCACCGGCATGCGGGTCAGCGTGATGCTGCACCTGCCCGCCCTGGTCATCACCCGGCAAATCGAGAAGGTCTTTCGCAGCCTGCAGAAGATCAGCCTGGCGGTGCGCGGCCTCTACGGCGAAGGATCGCAGGCCATGGGCGACTTTTATCAGATCAGCAACCAGATCACGCTCGGCCGCGGCGAGCTCGATCTGATCAAGCAGGTCGGCGACGTCGTGCCCGTCCTGATCGACTACGAACGACGGGCCCGCGATTTCCTCATGCAGGAGAGCCAAGAGAGTTTGCACGATCGGGTCAGCCGCGCGTTCGGCATTCTCTCCACAGCGCAGACGATCAGTTCTGAAGAGACGATGCACCTGCTCTCCAGCGTGCGGATGGGGGTGAATCTCGGGCTGATCCCCGACGTCGAGATTCCGATCGTCAACGAGCTCTTCATTCGCACGCAGCCGGCCCATCTGCAGAAGATCAACGGGTCGGAGCTCGACACGGCCGATCGCAATATCGAGCGGGCCCGTTTTCTGCGTCGCCATCTGAACCACGAAGACGGCGCGAGCGAGAATTAGATCACCACGGGCTCCGCCGGGCCCGGTTGCTGCGACGAGACGCGCTGGCCGCCGGCGTCTCACGTCGAGGGCGACGCCAGCTTCTTCCGCAGGGCCTCGACGACGACCTCAGGCACAAAGCGACGCAGCTCCGCGTTGCCGGCCAGCGAGGCGATCTGCTTGATCAGCGAACTCGAGACGTGCGAATACTCTTCGTCCGCCATCAGGAACACCGTCTCGATGTCGCTGTCCAGCTTGCGATTCGCCATCGACATCGTGAACTCCGATTCCATGTCGGAAAGCGAACGGACGCCGCGGATCATCACGCGGGCCTGACACTCGCGAACGAAGACGACCGCCAGGCCGGAAAACGAGCGGACTTCCACGTTGGAGAGGTCGGCCGTCGCACGTTCCAGAAGATCGATCCGCTCCTCGACCGTGAATAGCGACTGCTTCTCGACGTTGACGCCAATGCCGACAATCAACCGATCGACCAGCCGGCTGCACCGCTGAATGATATTCAGGTGGCCCAAAGTCACCGGGTCGAACGATCCGGTGTAGACGGCGCGCCGCGAATCGGAAGAGGTCGCCATAGCGTCTACTCGCCGCGCCAAAGGAGAAAATTGTCCGCCCGGAAGCCTTACGTGCCGCGTTGCAATGTCTCGACGACGCGCTCCATCTCCTCTTCCGTATTATAGGCGTGCGGGCTTACCCGCAGCCGTCCGCCACGCTCGCTCAGCACGATTCCCTCGGCGAGCATCCGGTTGCGGGCGCCTTCCACCTCGACGCCCGGCAGCGTGAACGAGACGATGCCGCTGGCCCGACCTGGCTCGCGCGAGCAGGCAATCTCCGCGCCCGCTTCGCGAAGTTTCTCGCAAGTGAACTCGGTGATTTCCAGGATCCGCTCGGCGATCGCGGCAATGTCGAGCGAGACGAGCAGATCGAGGCTCGCACCCAGGCCCAGGAAGCCGACCTGGTTCTGCGTGCCGCCTTCGAAACGTTCCACGTTCGGCTTCAAATCGAGATCGATCTTACCGAACTCGCGGGCATGCACCACGCTGTTCCAGCCGACGCCCGTGGTGGCGAGCAAGTCGAGATGCTCGCGTCGCACGTACAGGACGCCCGCGCCTTCGGGGCCGAGCAGCCACTTGTGCCCGTCGGCGGCGAGGAAGTCGATGCCGGTCTCTTCCACGTCGAGCGGAAAGATACCGAGCCCTTGAATCGCGTCGAGGAAGAAGAGCGCGCCCTTGTCGTGGGCCATTTGGGCGAGCGTGGCGACGTCGTTGCGCCAGCCGCTCGAATAGCTGATCCAACTGGCCGAGACAATCCGCGTTCGCTCGTCACAGGCGGCGGCCATCCGATCGACGTCCAATCGACCGCCGTCGACCGGCACGCGCCGCGTCTCAACGCCGCGTTCCTCCAGAATCATCCAAGGGTACAAATTCGAGGGGAACTCATTGGCCGGCACGACGATGTTGTCGCCCTCGCGCCAGGGGAAACCTTCGGCCACCACGCAGATACCGGCCGTGGTGTTCTTGACCAGCGCAATCTCGTCGGCCGAGGACCCCACCATCGTGGCGGCCGTGCGCCGCGCTTGCTGCACTCCGCGGTCCCATTTCGACCAATTGCTGGCCCCGTCGAATGTCGTCTCGTCGGCCCACTCGAGCACCGCGTCGCGCGCCGGCGCCGAGATCGGCGCGACGCCCGCGTGATCGAGGTAGATCCATTTCTGCGCCACGGGCATCGCCGCGCGGAGCCGTTGCCAGCGATCGGTTTGTACGTTAATCTCTTGGGCCATGGGACACGAAAGCGCCGAGTGGCGGGAAAACGAGGTAGCGGATTCGACCGTTCCGAGCGGCTTGCCTGGAGGGTAGTTAACCCTCGAATTATACTAAATCACTTCCGCGAATCGCGTCCCCCTTCGATCTTTCGTTCTCGGCTTCCATGTCCCACGCGATGTGCCTCACAGGACTTGTTTCCGGCTTGCTGATCGCCTTCATTTTCTTGTTGGATGCGATCGCCGGACTTCCCTTTGGGGGCCCGTCGTCTCTCGACATCGGTTTCGTCTTGGGGGGCCTGATGGTCGCCTATCTCGGCTGGGCGGCCCTGCGGCAGACGAATTGAGACGCTCGCCCCGAGAGCCTCCTTGGGGGCCAGCCTCACGCGCACGGTCCCGCGGCTTCGCGCCGGGCCACAACGGCCGCGCTCTAGGCGGCTTCCTTGCGCAGAATGGACGTGGCCCCCGCGCGCGACCGCGACGTGCCCAGTTCGGCCGCGATCTGCCGCAGGGTCTGCACGCGGGTCGAGCCTTGTTTCTGCTGGCGCGCCAACTGGGCCAGCAGCTGCTCGAACTGGCGCAGCGCGCCCGCGTCTGCCAAGATCTTCGCCACGTCGACTGCCAGGTGAACGGCCTCACCCCGGCCGATGGCGCGGTCGAGTTGACGGGTCAGGCCACCGGCCAGCAGCGACAGCCGCGATCCTTCGTGCGGAAGCCGCGTCGTGGCGGCAAGCTGCCACAGGCCGAAACGCAGCGTGCGGATTTCTCCGTCCGCCGGGGTGCGGGTCGCGTCGTTCGAGATCGAAGTGTCGACCAGCACCAGGTTGACGCCGTGTTTGGCGAGCAGGTCGAAGTCGGACTGCAACGACACGCCTGAGAGTAGCAAGCTGCCTAGCTCGAATCCCAGTTCTTCCGCGGCGGCGGTCGCCTCGTTCAAACGGCGGACGATGCCGCCCCGCGTCTGGTTGGGGGCCAGCCAGTCGGCTTCGCCCAACAGAGCCAACTCCTGCACGGCGGAGATACCGTCAAGACGCTCCCGCAGCTCGCCGAAACGCGACGGGCTCGATCCCCAGGTCACGCTCAGCTCGTGGGCCGCGACGAGACGTACCAGACGGTCGAGTTCGGCCGCGTGGCTCTCGCGAGCGCGGCGACTGCTGCTGCTCGCGGAAAGACCGCCCGTCAGGAACAAGGAAACACTAGTAACACGGTCCAGACGGGTCGCAGGTGGCAAGAGACGCATCGACTCGGTACCTCGGCCAGCGAAGAGGGCCAGGCGCAGTCCCGCGTGCGGTGGGCGGCGCGCAGGACTACACACGCTCTGGGTGTCTTCGGCGGCCGGAATCTCGCGTCATCACGCAATCGCGGAGAGTGTCTGTTAGGCAACCGCGCGCGACCTTGACGCCTGGGTCCGCTGCGAAAGACCGCGAGAACGGGCAGTCTGCTAGCAGGCGGCAGGCGGAGGCCCTGCCCAGCGTTGCCCTCGTCCGCCGCGCAAGCCCTTGTCGCAGCGGCTTCAAGGCCGCCTTCGTGTCCGTGTGCCGTGGTTGCGAATCGCGTCATGCGGGTCGTCTCGGGGCGAGGAGTCTGCCTTGCCGAGCACGACGAACTTGTATAATATACCACGTCAAAAATTAACTCCTTTTGCGGAAACACTTTAGCTTCGCTACGGTGGACCGTTTCCGCGCCCGCGATCTTGAGGAACGTGATTGATGAGAGTCTCGACGACCCCGGCTTCGCGTAGCTCGCGCTTCATCCTGCCTGCCATTTCGTCGCTCGCGGCGGTCCTGATCCTGGCGATTCTGGCCGGGGGGAGTTACGCGAACCCGCAGGGACCGAAGCGTGCGGACCGGCAAGTCACGGCGGTGGTGGCCGACCTGTTGCCGGCACGCCATCTCTCTCGTCACGAGCTCGACGACGAAATGTCGCGCCGCATGCTGGACAATTATCTCGAGACGCTCGACCCGATGCGGCTCTACTTCTACGAGTCGGACGTGGCGGCCTTCCGACGTTGGCAAGACGACCTCGACGATCAGGTCCGCCGGGGTGACGTTCGCTTTGCCCACGACGTCTATGCCGTGTTTCTCGCGCGGTTGGAAGAACGGGTGAAGATGGTCGACGAGCTCGTCAAGCTCGAGCACGACTTTACCCAGGACGAGTACCTCGATACCGACTTCGACAACCGCCCGTATGTCCGTGACGCCCTGGAAGCCCGCGAGCGTTGGCGTCGCCAGATCAAGTACGACCTGCTGCGACAGCGCGTCGACGACGTGGAACCGGCCGCGGCCCGGGAGAAGATCCTCAAGCGGTACCGCAGCTTTGCCAGCTACAAGCAGCAGGCCGATAACGAGGACATTCTGGAAACATACCTCAGCTCGCTGACGCGAGGCTACGACCCGCACACGTCTTATATGTCTTCGAAGGCCTTGAAGAACTTCGAAATCATGATGGGCCTGCAACTCGACGGCATCGGGGCCTCGCTGAAGTCGGAAGATGGCGAGACGGTCGTCCACCGCATCATTCCCGGCGGCGCCGCCGACAAGGACGGACGCCTGAAGGCGAACGATCGCGTGATCGGTGTCGGCCAGGGCACCGAGGGACCGATTGAAGATGTGGTGAACATGCGACTGGATGATGTCGTCAATCGCATTCGTGGCAAGGCCGGCACGGTCGTGCGTCTGCAAGTGACCGACGAGAAGCACTCGGAAACGCAGATCTACGCGATTACCCGCGCCAAGATCAAGTTGGAAGATCATGCCGCCCGCGGCGAAGTGATCGAAGACGGCTCGAAGCCGGACGGAACGCCCTACAAGGTCGGGGTCATCAACCTGCCCAGCTTCTACATGGACATGGATCCCCGCCGGCGTCGGCAGGCGAACTACAAGAGCACCACGGCCGACGTGAAGCGTCTGCTGGAAGACTTCAAGGCCCAGGAGGTCGACGCGGTGATGGTCGACCTGCGACGCAACGGCGGCGGCTCGCTCACCGAGGCGATCAACCTCACTGGGCTGTTCATCGACGAAGGTCCCGTCGTGCAGATCAAGACCGAAGACGGCGACGTGCGCCAGTACGACGACGTCGTGCCGGGAACGACCTGGGACGGTCCGCTGGTGGTGCTGACCAGTAAGTTCAGCGCCAGCGCCAGCGAGATCTTCGCCGGGGCCGTACAGGACTACCGCCGCGGCCTGATCGTCGGCGACTACACGACCCACGGCAAAGGCACCGTGCAGAACCTGCTCGATCTGGGCCAGCAGGTGATTCGCTTTGCCAGCTCGGCGCCGAACTGGGGCGCCCTGAAGGTGACGATTCAGCAGTTCTATCGCCCCAGCGGCGACAGCACGCAGAATCGCGGCGTCCTCTCCGACGTCGAGCTGCCCTCGCTGACCACGCACCTCGACGTGGGCGAGGCTGATCTCCAGTATGCGATGGCGTTCGACAGCGTCGAGCCGGCTCCCTTCGATGCCGCCGACATGATTCACGACATCGACATCGCCCAGCTGCGTGCCCGTTCGGAACAACGGCTGCAAGCCTCGGACGACTTCGCGAAGGTGCGGAAGCGGATCGCCCGCTACAAGCAACAGAAGGAAGAAAAGCGGATCACGCTGAACGAAGAACGCTATCTGGCGGAGCGGAAAGAGCTCGACGACGAGACGGAGAAGGAGACCGAGGAAGTTGACGAAGCTGACAATCCGGTCGTCGAGCGCGACTACTACTTCGACGAGGCGATGGCGGTCACGATCGACTTCGTCAAGCTCTCCGCGGGCGAGCAGCTCGCTCAGATCCGCCGCGAAACCGAGAGCGATTAGGCCCGGCTCACGGTCGGCCTCCTCGCGAAGCGGAAACCGCAAGCGTCGAGCGAAGCGTCCGCCGGAGCCCCCTAGCGCAGCGGAATTCTCAGACCCCCTAGCGCAGCGGAATTCTCAGACCATCGTAGGCCAACTCCATGCCTTCGGGCAGGCTGGCGTTGGTGGCCTCGTGCTCGAGCTCGTGACACATGTGCGTGAAGTAGGTCTGCTTCGGCCCCAGTTCTGCGGCCAGGGCGACCGCCTCCTCGAGCGAGAAGTGCGTCGGGTGCGAACGGTTCCGCAAGGCGTCGAGAATCAATACGTCGAGATCTTGCAGCAGCGACTTGGTGGCCTCGGGAATCACGTTCGTGTCGGTGCAGTAAGCGACGTTGCCAAAGCGAAATCCGAGCACCTTGAAGCGGCCATGTTCGAGCCGCAGAGGAATGCAGCGGGCACCAAGAATCTCGAACGGCTCGGTGGCGATCGTGCGAAACTCGACGCTCGGCACCCCACCGGCGTGGATCGGCCGGCCTGTAAACGCATAGTCGAAGGAATGGCGAATGCGATCTTCGACGTGCGACTCGCAGTAGAGCGGCAACGGATGGCCGAGGTAGAAGGGGAACAGCCGCACGTCGTCCAGCCCGAACAAGTGATCGGCATGCTCGTGCGTGTAGAGCACCGCGTGAATCACGCCGATACCTTCGCGCAGCAATTGCAGCCGCATGTCGGGCGTGGTGTCGATGAGCAGGTTGCCTTCGGGCAGGCCCAGAGCAAGACTGCAGCGCGTGCGGCGATTGCGCGGATTGTCGCTTTTGCAGACGTCGCACGCGCAGCCGATTGCCGGCACCCCGACCGAGGTACCGGTTCCCAACACGATCAGCTCGCCGGGAAACTCGATGGTGCGTATTTCTCTTTCCACGGGTCCCATTATGTCGAAACGAGCGGCGCGCGACATGGCCGGGCCCGCCGACGTGGGTCGCCCGATGCCAGCAACGGCCGCCGTGTCCGCGGACGGTGATGCATTTCGCGTGCGTCGCCAGCCGCAAACGGGCGCCGCCGGGTCGATTCGTTGTTGACCCTATTTCGGGCCAGCTGTAAACTTTCACCTGGACACGTGTTAGGTTCCCCCGCCGACCTAACTGGGGCCGGCCTAACTGGGCACGCAACCACAGCCACCCCCTGGCTTTCTCTTTCCGACCCCGAGGCTCGCTGACGCGCGCCTGGGAACAACGACGCCGCCGAGTAACGACATGGAACAACTACTCGAGAAGATTTGGGAAAGCATCGGTGCCGCCGCGAGCGGTGTCTTGCAAGCGTTCGAACGGACGATCACGAACGTCTTCGGGTCGTCGAACGCTCGCATGGTCAAGCGAATGCAGTCGCGGGTCGACGCGATTACGGCGCTCGAGCCGCAGTACGAGGCGATGTCCAACGAGGAGCTCGAAGAGCAGACGGCGATCTTCCGCCGCCGCCTGGCCGAAGGCGAAACGCTCGACGACCTGTTGACCGAGGCCTTTGCCGTTTGTCGCGAGGCCGGCAAGCGTTACCTGGGCATGCGTCACTACGACGTGCAGTTGATCGGCGGCATGATCCTGCACAGCGGGGCGATCGCCGAAATGGTCACCGGCGAAGGCAAGACGTTGGTGGCCACCTTGCCGACCTACTTGAACGCGCTGTCCGGCAGCGTCCACGTCATTACGGTCAACGACTACCTCGCGCGCCGCGATATGGAGTGGATGGGTCCGCTCTACATGGGCCTCGGCTTGACGGTGGGAGCGATTCAAAGCGGCATGGACCCGGCGGCCCGACAACGGGCCTACGCCTGCGACATAACCTACGGTACGAACAACGAGTTCGGGTTCGACTATCTTCGCGACAACATGAAGATGGCGGCCCGCGGCGACGATCGCTTTGCGAAGCATCAGCAGCAGGTGCAGGGCCCGCTCAACTTCGCGCTGATCGACGAGGTCGACAATATCCTCATCGACGAGGCCCGTACGCCGCTGATCATTTCGGGCCCGGCCTACGACAATCCGCGTAAGTATGCCGAAGCGGACCGCGTGGCGCGTCAGCTGAAGCGGGACGAGCACTTCTCGGTGAAGGAGAAGGAGCACTCGGCCCACCTGACCGACGAAGGTGTCCGTGAGGCGGAACGCCTGGTCGGCGTGGAAAGTTTTTACACGGCCGGCAACATGGAATGGCCGCACCTGATCGACAACTCCCTGAAGGCCCACCACCTCTACAAGCGCGACGTCAACTACGTCGTGAAAGAGGGCCAGGTGATCATCGTCGACGAATTCACGGGCCGGCTGATGGAAGGTCGCCAGTGGAGCGACGGTCTGCACCAGGCGGTCGAGGCCAAGGAAGGGGTCAAGATCAAGGAAGAGACACAGACGCTGGCCACGATCACGCTGCAGAACTTCTTCAAGCTCTACAAGAAGCTCGGCGGTATGACCGGAACCGCACTGACCGAGGCGGGCGAGTTCTGGAAGATCTACAAGCTCGACGTGGTGGCCATCCCCACGAATCGGCCGCTGCAGCGGATCGAGTCGCCCGACGTGATCTATCGCAGCGAAAAGGAAAAGTACGTCGCCATCGCCGACGAGATCGAACGGCTCAACAAGTGGGACACGCTAGAACTCTCCGACGGCAGCGAAGTGATCGGCTCGATCAAGGGCGAGCAGAACGGCCACCTCGAGTTCACGCCCAAGGGAAGCACCAAGCCGCAGCGGGTCGCCAAGGACGAGGTCGTGGCCATCCAGGAGCGCGGCCGCCCGATCCTGATCGGTACCGTTTCGATCGAAAAGAGTGAACGGCTGGCCGACCTGTTGCAAAAACGCGGCATCAAGCACGAGGTGCTCAACGCCAAACAGCACAAGCGGGAAGCCGAAATCGTGGCCCAGGCGGGTCGTCGCGGCGCGGTCACCATCGCCACCAACATGGCCGGCCGCGGTACCGACATCGTGCTCGGCGGCAATGCGGAGACGATGGCCTGGGCCGAGCTCCAGGATCGTTACGAGACGCGGCTCGACGTGCCGCGCGAAGAATGGGACGCCCTGGTCGACAAGATTCGCAGCGAAGAAAAGATGGACGTCGAGGGCGAAACGGTTCGCGACCTCGGCGGACTGCACATCATCGGCACCGAACGCCACGAGGCACGGCGCATCGACTTGCAGCTCCGCGGTCGCAGCGGCCGCCAGGGCGATCCCGGCAGCAGCCGCTTCTACCTCTCGCTGGAAGACGATCTGATGCGGATCTTCGCCGGCGAGTGGGTCAAGAACGTGCTCACGCGATTGGGCATGAAAGAAGGCGAGGCGATCGAGAGCAAGATGGTCTCGCGGCGCATCGAAGCGGCCCAGAAGAAGGTCGAGGAACGCAACTTCGAAGCCCGTAAGAATCTGCTCGAGTACGACGAGGTGATGGACGAGCAGCGGAAGCGTGTCTACCGCTATCGCCAGGACATCCTGGACGGCGTCAACTGCAAGACGTTGATCCTGGAGATGATCGACTCGCAGGTGCGGCAAAACCTGACCACAATTTTGCGACCGGAGTTCGGCGGCGAATCGTTTGCCGCCTTTGCCGGCAAGGCCCTGGGCGCGGAGTTCGACGCCCGTGACTTCACGAACACCGACTTCCGCACCGCGGAGGAGCACGCCAAGAACGAGGCGGAGCGAATTGCCGAAGGCCAGGTGCTCGACGCGGTCGAGGAGAACCTGCCCGAGGAAGAAGAACCCAAAGAGTGGAAGTGGGAGGCCCTGGCGAAAACGGCCAACGCCCGCTGGAACCTCTCGCTCCGCGATCGCGAACTGAAGAAAATCGGCCGCGATGCCGTGACCGATCTGCTCATCGAGAAGGCCCGCGAGTCGATTCAGAAGATCGATCTTTCGGACGGCGCCCCTTATTTGGAAGAAGACTTTTCGCTGCTGACCATGGTCGGCTGGGTCCGCAACAAGTTCGGCCTGCAGCTCGACCTCGACGAGTGCCGGGGGCTCGAGCAGGAAGAGCTCGAGACCAAGATCATCGACGAGGCCTCGGCCGCTTACTCCCAGCGGGAAATCGAGTTCCCGGTAATGGCCGGCCTGTTGCACTACACCGTCAGCGACGCCGGCGGTCAGAAGCGTTACGACCGCGAACGACTGGTCACTTGGGCCCACGAGCGCTTCGGGGCCGAGATTTCGCTCGACGATCTGAAGCGCCGGCAGCGCGACGAGATTCGCGACCTGCTGCTCGATCGCAGCCGCGAGAATTATGCCCGATCGCAAAGTGTGGCCAAACAAATGCAGAACCGGATCGAGTCGCTCTTCCCGCCGGGGACCGAGACGGCCGACGTGCCCGAGCGCAAACGGGAAGAGCTGGCCGTCTGGGCCCGCGACTCGATCGATGCCGAACTGACCGCCGAACGGCTCGCCGAAATGGATCGCGAAGCGGTCGAGACCGAGTTGGCCGCAGCCCTGCAGGACCGCTTCTGCCCCGAAATTCGCCGCATGGAACGGGCCCTGGTGCTGCAGTTGTTGGACATGGCCTGGAAAGACCATCTGCTGGCCATGGACCACCTCCGCAGCAGTATCGGACTGCGCGGCTATGCCCAGGTCGATCCGAAGGTGGAATACAAGCGCGAAGGCATGCGGACCTTCGAAGAGATGTGGCAGTCGATCTTCGAGCGGGTGACCGATCTCGTGTTTCGCATGGAGCAACTCGACGAACAGTTCGTCTCTTCGACCTGGGTCGAATCGGCCGCGGTGCACGAAGAGGCCCAGTCGGTGCGCGACATGGCGGCCGAAGGTGGCGGCCAGGACGAGAGCTACGACGGCTCGGAGCAGAAGAAGCTGGAGCCGATTCGTAACCGCGAACAACGCGTGGGGCGAAACGCTCCCTGTCCCTGTGGCAGCGGCAAGAAATACAAGAACTGCTGCCTGCGCAAGATGGCGGGCTGACGCCCGCTGGTGTCCGTCACGATCGCGTAAAGGAAGACGCCGTGATCGGTTATCTGCTGAACTGCGTCTACTTGGCGATTCTCGCCCTCGCCAGCCCTGGGCTGATCTATGCGGCCATCCGCAAGGGCAAGTATCGCGAGGGCTTTGCCGAGAAACTGCTCGGTCGCGTGCCGCGTCGCGGGGGCGAGGCGAAGTGCGTCTGGCTGCACGCGGTCAGCGTGGGCGAGGTGAAGGTGCTGGTGCCGCTGGTCCGCGAACTGGCCGGCCGCCGCCCCGACTGGGAAGTCGTGATCTCCACGACAACCCGCACCGGACGCGAGCTGGCCCGCCAGTGCTTTCCCCAGCACACGACGTTCTACTGCCCGATGGACTTCACCTGGTCGGTCCGGACGGCTTTGCGGCGGGTACGCCCCGACTACCTGGTGCTGGCCGAGTTGGAACTGTGGCCGAACCTGATTCGCCTGGCGCATGGCCGGGGGGCAAAGGTGGCGGTGATCAACGGACGCCTGAGCGACAAAAGTTTTCCTGGCTACCGACGGATCCGACGCTTGATCGGCTGGCTGCTGCGTCAGTTGCATCTGATCGCCTGTCAAAACGAAACGTACGCGGCCCGGTTTCGCGAGCTGGGTGCCACCGACGCAGCCCTCTGTGTGACCGGTTCGATCAAGTTCGACGGACTCGAATCGGACCGACACAATCCGGCCACTCTGGCGCTGCGACGCGCGATCGGCGTTGGGCCCGAAGACGTCGTGTTGGTCGCCGGCAGCACCCACGCGAGCGAAGAGACCGCGGCGGTGGAGGTCTATCGTGAGCTGGCAACCGAATACCCGCAGTTGCGGCTTGTGCTGGTGCCGCGTCATCCGGAGCGGTTCGTGGACGTCGCCCGCGAACTGGACGCCAGCGGCTTGTCCTGGCAACGGCGCAGCGAATTGAAGGGCGACGACAGGGGCGACGATAGCGGCGCGAAGGAAGACAAAGCGCGGATCCTATTGGTCGACTCGGTGGGCGAGTTGTCGGCCGTGTGGGGTTTGGCGGATATCGCCTTCGTCGGCGGCAGCCTGATTCCGCACGGGGGCCAGAACATGATCGAGCCGGCCGCCTACGGCGCGGCGGTCTGCTTCGGTCTCCACACGCGTAACTTCCAGGACGTGGTCGCGAACCTGCTCGCACAACGAGCGGCCGTGGTCGTCGAGGACCGGCAGGCCCTGGCACAATTCGTCCGTCGCGGCCTGTCGGAGCCTTCGTTCCTGGCGGAAATTGGCGCTCGCGCGGCCGCCGTCGTGGCCGCGGGGCCGGGGGCCACGAAGGTCACGGTCGACCGTCTGTTAAACCTTGAGCCCTCCGCGGAGAGTACGTCGATCAGGCAGCGCGAAGCTGCGTAAGGACCGCTTCTTGCGGTGCGCGGGCGGCGGCAAAATCGTGGGCCCGGCGAGTTGCCGGACGGTCAACAGCCGGCTTATAATGGCGGGTTTGATCCATGCCGCCGGCGATTCGTAGTCGTCGGCGATCTGAGGTCGACGACCCAACACCAACCGGGAGAGCGATACGTGGCTGCTGGCAAATATCTGTTTACGAGTGAGGCGGTAAGCATGGGCCATCCCGACAAGTTGGCCGATCAGATTTCCGACAGCGTGCTCGACGCCTTTCTGAGTCAGGATCCGAACAGTCGCGTCGCTTGCGAGACGATGGTCACCACAGGCGTCGCCATCATCGCCGGTGAAATCACGAGCAAAGGAATCGTCGACTACCAGCAGGTGGTCCGCGACGCGATCCGTCGCGCCGGATACACCGACGACGAGATGGGCATCTGTGCCGATACCTGCTCCGTAATGGTCTCGGTCGACAAGCAGAGTGCCGACATCGCATTGGGCGTCGATGCCGAGACGTCGCAGAGCCAGGACGTGGGCGCCGGCGACCAGGGCCTGATGTTCGGCTACGCCTGCAACGACACACCCGAGCTGATGCCGATGCCGATCGCGCTTTCGCATCGCATCCTCAACCGCCTGACCAAGGCCCGTGAGCAGGGCGAGGTCGATTGGCTGCGTCCCGACAGCAAGAGCCAGGTGACCGTCGAATTCGAAGGCGATCGACCGGTGCGAATTCACACGGTCGTTGTTTCGACCCAGCACTCCGACGAGGTATCGAACGACGAGATTCGCGACTTCGTGATCAAGAACGTCGTCGAGCCGGAGCTGCCGGCCGACTTGGTCGACGGCGACATCCTCTACCACATCAACCCCACCGGCCGATTCGTGGTCGGCGGTCCGCACGGCGACTGCGGCCTGACGGGTCGCAAGATCATCGTCGACACCTACGGCGGTTGGGGACGTCACGGCGGCGGGGCCTTCTCGGGCAAGGATCCCACGAAGGTCGACCGCAGTGCCGCCTACATGGCCCGTCACGTGGCCAAGAACATCGTGGCCGCCAACCTGGCCGAACGCTGCGAGGTGCAGCTGGCCTACGCGATCGGCGTGGCCGAGCCGGTCAGCGTCCACGTCGACACGCAGGGGACCGGCCGGATCGACGACGAACGCATCTGTGAAATCGTCCGCGACGTGTTCGAGTTGACGCCGCGCGGCATCATCGATTATCTCGATCTTCGTCGGCCGATCTTCCACAAGACCGCGGCCGGAGGTCACTTCGGCAGAAGCGAGCCGGAGTTTACCTGGGAAAAGACCGATCGCGCGGCCGAGTTGGCCGAAGCAGCCGGAGCCGGTGCCGCGGCCAGCTAATCGTGTCGGTTCGCAAGTCGTGCCGGGCCGTCGCGAAGTGAATTGCCAACATTCGCCAAGGGAGGGCGGAGCATGGATGCCCAGCTCGCGAAGACGCGTCTTGTCGGCGCGCCGGTGCGCAGCTCGGCAGATTATCTGCCGGGCGACGCGACGCGCTATTTCTCAATCATTGCGCTGCTCGTCTGCGTGGCCGCCTTGTTGGCCTGGCGCCGCTTCGACGGGGCGCTCGGCACACCGCTGAGCTGGCCCGTGGCGCTCGTGGCCGGCACCCTGCTCGGCTTGGCCGCCCTTGCCGCACTGGTCGGCACGCGAGGCCCGCGTTGGGCCACGCGGATCTCTCGCCCAGCAATGAGACGAACGCTGCTGGCCGCCTGGTCGCTGTTGCCGCACCTGGCCACCGCTGTGGTGCTCGCGACGCTTTGTCTGCCGGGCACCGAATTCACCGCGCTGGTCGCCTTGTGGAGCCCGCTGGGCGTCGCCGTCGCACTCTCACTCGGCATGCTGCTGCCGACCCGTCAGAACAACCAGGCGGCTTCCACGGGCGAGACCGCAGGGCGGCGGAACCTTCGCTTCGACACGGCCCACACCGCGGACACGTCGCCCGTCGTGCCGGCGCCGCACTTTCCGCCCGAGAACGCTTCGCAGCAGATGATTCGCCTGCGCACGCCCGAGGGTCAGGACGTCTGCCATGGTTGGGTGCGCGCCACCTTCGACGAAGGTCAGCAGCATCAGGTCGTGCACCTGGCGTTCTGTCCGCCGTTTCAAACGCGACCGGAGCTGGCGACTTCGCTGGCCGACGGCCAGGCGGTCGAGATTCGCCACGCCCAGTTGATGCCCTATGGAGCCCGCGTAGAATTGAAGCGAGATCGCTCGGAACGGCAGAGCGCGACCGCTCTGTTGCGTTTCTCGGCGACCGAGCTGCGTGACGCGAGTTAGAACCGCACGATGGCCCGCTGGCCCCGCCACACCTGGACGACGATCTTCACCTACCTGACGATCTTCGTGCTCTTTCCGCTGCTCTGTTACCTGGCCTACCGTTTCATCCAAGGAGGGTAGAGCTTGGCCGCCGACGGCTTGGACAAGCGCGCGCTGGAGTCGCGCCTGGCACGCTATGGCCAAGAGCACGTGCTCGCCTTTTGGGACGAGCTCGACGCGGCAGGTCGTGCACAGCTGGCAGAGCAACTGGCCGACATCGATCTCGACCTGGTCGACTCGCTCTATCGCACCGGCAGCGACGCGGTCAATTTCGCCGAGCTGGCCCGTCGGGCCGAGCCGCCCCACGCCATTCGCCTGGCCGGCGATCAGAATCCCTTCTCACCCGAGGCGGCCCGCGCGCGGGGCGAAGCGGCCCTGCGCGAGGGCCAGGTCGCCGTGCTGGTGACCGCCGGGGGCCAGGGTTCGCGGCTCGGCTTCGCCCATCCCAAGAGTCTCTACAAGATCGGGCCGATCTCCGGCGCGAGCCTTCTGCAGATTCACATCGAGAAGATCCGGGCCACGGCGCGGCGCTACGGCGTTTCCGTACCGCTGTACGTGATGACGAGCCCCGTGACCGACCAAGAGACGCGGCGGTTTCTCGACGAACACGATCGCTTCGGGCTCGCGGCCGACGACGTGTTCGTCTTCTGCCAGGGCACGATGCCGGCGGTCGACGCGGCCACGGGAAAGCTCTTGCTGGCCGGTCGCGACCGGCTGTTCCTCAGCCCCGACGGTCACGGCGGCACCGTCAAAGCACTGCGCCGCAGCGAGGCGTTTGCCGATCTGGCCCGGCGCGGCATCGAGCACATCTTCTACTTCCAGGTCGACAATCCGCTGGCCACGGTCTGCGATCCCGAGTTCATCGGCTACCACCTGCTCGCCGAGTCGGAGTACACGCTGCAGGTGATCGGCAAGCGGTCGCCGCAGGAGAAGCTGGGCAACGTCGTCCGGGTCGACGAGCGGACCCAGATCATCGAGTATAGCGACCTGCCGGACGAGGCCGCCGAGTGGCGCAACGACGACGGCTCGCTGAAGCTCTGGGCCGGGAGCATTGCCGTGCACATGTTTGGCGTCGACTTCCTCCGCCGCGTCGCCGAGAGCGACGTCGGCCTGCCGTTTCACCGCGCGATCAAGCGCGTGCCCCACCTCGGCGAAGGCGGAGAGCCGGTCGAACCCGCCGAGCCGAACGCGGTGAAGTTCGAGCAGTTCATCTTCGATCTGCTTCCGCTGGCCCGCGAGAGCCTGTCGGTCGAGGTCGCAGCGGACGACACGTTTGCCGCGCTGAAGAACGCTCCCGGCGCGCCGCTCGAGTCGCCCGAGTATGTCCAGCGGATGATGTCCGATCTGCATCGCCGCTGGCTGCGGCAGGTCGGAGCTGAGGTCGACGAGCAGACGATCGTGGAAATCAGCCCCCTGTTCGCTCTCGACGCCGAGCAGCTTGCCGAGCGCGTCGCGCCCGGCACGGTCGTGTCGGACGACACCTATTTCTGCTAGGCTGGGCGGCGACGCAAGCGGGCAACCTGCGAGCAACCTGCCTCTCGCGGGCACCGTCGCGTCGCCAACGTTGCCGACACCTGAAACCCGAACCCGCCAACATCTCGACTATGCTGCACGCCATCATTATGGCCGGCGGAGCGGGCACCCGCTTCTGGCCGGCCAGTCGCAAACTCGAACCGAAACAGCTGCTCCGTCTCGCCGGCGAGCGGACGATGATTCAGAGCACGGTCGACCGGCTCGCAGGCCTGGTGCCGGCCGAGAACGTGCTGATCGTGACGAATCACCAGCTGGTCGAGGCGATTGCGGCCCAACTGCCGCAGGTGCCGGCCGAGGGAATTTTGGGAGAGCCCTGCAAGCGCGACACCGCCCCGTGCATTGGTCTGGCCGCGCTGCAGGTGGCCCGTGATGATCCGGACGCCGTGATGGCGGTGATGCCGTCGGATCATGTGATCCCAACGCCCGAGGCGTTTCGCGCGGCGATTGGGCAGGCGGCCGCGCTCGTCGAGGCGGCTCCCGACCGCATTGTCACCTTTGGCATTCGTCCCACGTATCCGGCCGAGATCTTTGGCTACATCCAACGGGGCACAGCCCTGACGGTGGCCGACGGCGACGCACCGGCTTTTGCCGTGGCCCAGTTTCGCGAGAAGCCCGACGCGGTGACGGCCCAAGAGTATCTCGACTCGGGCGACTTCTATTGGAACGCGGGCATCTTCGTCTGGAAGGCGGCCAAGATTCTCAAGGAGCTCGAGCAGCGACAGCCGGAGATGTTCGCCCACCTGCAGGCGATCGAAGCGGCGGCGGGCAGCGACCGCTATGCCGACGTGCTGCGCGAAGAGTTCACGGCAATCGAGGGCGTCTCGATCGACTACGCCGTGATGGAGCACGCGACCGACGTGGTCGTGATCGAAGCCCCCTTCGAGTGGGACGACGTCGGCAACTGGCCTTCGCTCGAGCGGCTCCGAGGTGTCGACGCCTCGAACAACACGGTCGACGCGAAGCATCTGGGCATCGATACCAGCGGTTGCATCATTCGCGGCACGGACGATCACCTGATTACGACGCTGGGCGTATCCGACTGCATCATCGTGCAGACGCCCGACGCGACGCTGGTCGCCGATCGACGCAGCGAGGAATCGATCCGCCAGCTGGTGAAGCTGATCGAGGAACGGGGCTGGCAGGAGTATCTCTGACGGTCGCCGGCCAGCCGGCAGCCTGCTAGGAGTCTGTCCGGGAACTGCTGGTGGTGATGGACGAGTAGCCTGTGTGGCGAGAAGCCGCTTGGTGTGACTCTTTGCGTTGGGCGCTTGGTGGGATTGTTTTGGAAGCTGGGTGGTTTGCGGTGGCGCGGATGTGATTGATTCGCGCGAAGTGGCCGAGGCTGGCCCTGATGCGGGCGTCTTCAGTTCGCCGCCAGCGCACCGCTTCTAAAGATCTTCAACAGATTGTGTGTCAGGCAGACCAGACTCCACTCGCCCTGCATCTGCTCCAGGTGCCGGCGGCGGAACTCGCTGATTCGCTGGAAGGCGGGAAGGTCCTCCCCCACGATCACCCGAAAGGCGACGTCCGTCTGGCAGCGGGCCATGATCTTGCGGGAAGAAAACACCCCCACGCAGTACGAATACAACAGCAACACCAACATCATGCGAGGGTGGAACGGCGGTTGGCCACCCTGGACGCTGTCGTAATCGTCCACGATCGGCGAAATGTCAATCTGCTCAGAGACTTCCAGCAGGAAATAAACCAGATGATCCGACGGCAACCAATCCTGCGGCGAGGGCGGAAACAACCAGTTCTGATCCGTCGACCACTCCCGAAACTTGCGTGACATCCCTGCCTCCGCCCTGAAAAAGTGAAATGCAAACCCAACCATACAAGGTTGAGCGCATTTTCACCTTTCTCACGAGTGCAGATAGGGTAAGCGGACGGACTCCTGGTTCGGAACCACTGCCCACCACGTGGGTTAACGCCCCCTTGCTGGTCTCGATGCTGGTATATTGGTGGGCGTGTACCACTATTTGAAGATGACGCTCGGAAATCGCGCCGGTTCCAACTTCCGCCTCGAACCCGATCGGGCGAATCGGGTGGGTCGCGGACTCGAGTGCGCCGTCGTGCTTACCGATCCGCTCTGCTCGCGGGTGCATGCCACGATTCACTTCGACGGCGAGCGTTGGTTCGTCAAGGACGCCGGCAGTCGCAACGGCACCTTTGTGAACGACCAGAAGGTCGACGACGCCACGCTGACCGAGGGCTGCCAGATCCGCGTCGGCTCGACCGAGTTCACCTTCTGCGAATCGGTCGGACCGCCGACCACGGAAGTCTCCGAGGGCGGGCACATCACGCAGACGATTGTCTGCGACCACGAGATGTCTTGGAGCGACGTCGACGAGTTCGCCTTGGCGGCGCTCACGGACAAAGCGCACGCCGAAGAGCTGCTTGTCCTCTACCAGCTCAGCATCAAGCTCCTCCGCTGCGCCGATCCCGATGAGGTGGTGCGCCAATCGCTCGAGCTGCTGCAGGCCCGCACCCAGGCGGCCGTGGTCGGCTTTCTGTGGGTCAACGAAGAGGGAAAGCTGAAGCCGAAGATGGTCATTCCTCAGGAGGCGGCCGACAAGGTCAAGCTCAGCGATTCGCTGACCGAGCTCGTCGTGCAGCAGGGGCACGCCGTCTGGATCGCCAATCAGCGGCAGGCTGAGCAGGCCGACAGCCTGCAGCACTTTGCCGATGCGCTCTGTGTCCCCCTGCGCCACGAGAAGCGATTGCTCGGCGCCTTGCACGTCTATCGCGACTTCGAACGCTTCAGCCAAACCGAATTCGATTTCACGCTCTCGCTGGCCAACATCCTCACCTCGGCCCTGGCCCGCGCTCGCGAGCAATCGAGCCTGCAAGCCGATTTCCAACAACTCGTGGCCCAGTCGCCGGGCTACGACGAGATGATCGGCGAGTGCCCCGCCATGCAGGAGCTGAAGGCCCGCATCGAGCGCGTCGCCGGTGCTACCGGCTGCGTGCTGATCCGCGGCGAGAGCGGCACCGGCAAGGAACTGGTCGCCCGGGCGATTCACCGCGCGAGTCCGCGGGCCGATCGGCCGATGCTCTCGGTCAACTGCGCGGCGATTCCGGCCGACCTTATGGAGAGTCAGCTCTTCGGCCACCAGGCGGGTTCGTTCACCGGGGCCGACCGCGATCACGAGGGCTACTTTCAGCAGGCCGATCTCGGCACGTTGTTCCTCGACGAGATCGGCGAGCTGACGCCCGCGGGGCAGGCCAAGCTGCTGCGCATTTTGGAGGGGCACTCGTTCCTGCCGATCGGATCGACCGAGCCGGTCTCGGTCGACGTCCGCGTCATCGCCGCCACGAATCGCGACCTGGAAGCCCTGGTGCGGGAGAAGCAGTTTCGCGAGGACCTCTATTACCGGCTGACCGTCTTCGCCCTCGACGTACCGCCGCTGCGCGAGCGGGGCGAAGACCTGGCCCGGCTCGTCGATTCGTTTCTCGATCACTACCGCTTGCAGCACGGCCGCGCGGGCCTGGTGCTCTCTGACGCGGCCCGGGAGAAGCTGCTATCGTACTCCTGGCCCGGCAACGTGCGACAACTGCGCAACGTGATGGACAGCGCGGTCGTGTTGGCCCTTGGCAATTCGATCGAGCCGGGCGACCTGGGCCTGCGTGAAGTGGCCGCCGATGAAATCGAATCGCTGCGGCTCAGCGATTGGGAAGTGCGGCTGATTCAGCGGGCCCTGCAGCGGGTCAGCGGCAACGTGGCCGAGGCGGCCAAGTTGCTCGGCATCGGTCGCGCCACCCTCTATCGGAAGTTGGAAGAATACGACATCGAACGGTGAACGCCCGGCGGCCACGGTCCCCTTCACGAGTAAGAGCTGGAGTTACGAGAAGCAGGCCCCGCTACGAGAAGCAGGCACCTGAAGAGAGAATGACGATGCACGTCGCGCTGCCACATCCTGATAGAAACACCAACAACGGTCGCCGCCCGCGCATGGCCGCCGGCGTCGGCCTGGCGATGTTCGTCTTCGCGGCATGGGCGTCCGCGGCGAATCTGGCCGAGGCCCAGTCGTGGCCGCGCTTTCGCGGACCGAACGGAGCCGGCCAGAGCGATGCCACCACGATTCCGGTCAAGTGGTCGGAGGCTGACTACAACTGGGTCGTCGATCTCGAAGGGTCCGGACATTCCTCGCCCGTGGTGTGGGGCGACCGCCTTGTCATCACGACCGGCGACACGCAGACCGCCACGCGCCGCATCTCCTGCCGCAGCACCCTCGACGGCAAGGAGCTTTGGGGCAAGTCGTTCAAGACGCAGCCGCATCGGCTGCACCGCAAGAACAGCTATGCCTCGAGCACCCCGGCGCTCGACGGCCAGCGGGCTTACTTCACCTGGGCCACGCCCGCCGAGTATGTCGTCGTGGCCCTGGATCTCGACACGGGCGCCGAAGCGTGGCGGGTCGACCTGGGCGGCTACCAAAGTGCCCACGGCTACGGCAGCTCGCCGATCGTCTACGACGACATGGTGATCGTCACCAAGGATCACAACGGCAGCAGCTTCCTGTTGGCGCTCGATCGACGCACCGGCGACGAGGTTTGGAAGAGTCCCCGTGGTGGCGGCGGCAAGGCGGCCTATTCCGTGCCCTGCATTTACACCGCACCGAGCGGCGAGACCGCGGTGATTTGTCACAGCACCGAGCACGGCATCAGTGGGCTGAATCCGCGCAACGGCGAAGTGCTCTGGTCGGCGTCCGACGTGTTCGTCAAGCGTTGCGTCAACTCGCCCGTCGTGGCGGCCGGGTTGGTGTTCGGCACCGCCGGCCAGGGTGGCAACGGCGACGCGGTGGTGGCGGTGCGACCGGGCAGCGAAGGTCGGTCGGCCGAGGTCGCCTACGAAGTTCGCAAGTCGGCCCCCTACGTGATTACCCCGGTGGCTTATCAGGACATGTTGTTCGTCTGGCACGACGCCGGCGTGGTGACGTGTCTCGGCCCGGCCGACGGCAAAGTGCACTGGCGCGAGCGTGTCGGCGGCGCGTATTCCGGCTCGCCGGTCCGCGTGGGCGAGTTCATCTACTGCATCTCCGAGAGCGGGACCGTCGTGGTGCTCAAGGCGGCCAAGGAGTTTGAGCTGGTCGCCGAAAACGAACTCGGCGAGCGCAGTTACGCCACCCCGGCGATCGCCGACGGACGAATGTACTTGCGCACCGAGACGCGGCTCTTCTCGCTGGGCGGAGAATAGCCTCCCGTGCGATCTGTCCCGAGTGCGGCCGGCGACGGGCACGACCCGAAACAAGCCGCCACGACCGCGGCGAAAGCGATGCTGCGACCATGCCTGGCGAGCCTTGGCAATTCTGGATCGACGTCGGCGGCACGTTCACCGACGTCATTGCCCGCGACGATCGCGGGACGCTGCATCGCTGCAAATTGCTCAGCAGCGGGGTGTTCCAGGGTGCGGGCCACCTGGACGCCGCTTGCCGCACGCTCGTCGATCCGCAGCGAGCGTCCGATCCGGCCCACTTCTTCGACGGCTACACGCTGCGACTCCGCGACAGCGCAGGCCGCTGCCTGGCCGAGGCGAACGTGGCCGAGTTCGTCGCCGACTGCGGCACCCTGCGGCTCGCCGAACCGCTCGAGCTGAGTCTCGCCGAGCCGTCGCAGCCGGTCACCTACGAACTGACCTCCGGCGAACCGGCGCCGCTCGTGGCGATTCGCTACCTGCTCTCACTCGGTTTGCGCGAATCGCTGCCCGGCGTGCGGGTACGACTCGGCACCACCCGCGGTACGAACGCCCTGTTGACGCGCAGCGGTGCGACGACGGCGTTCGTCACGACGCGCGGCTTCGGCGACATCTTGCGGATCGGCGACCAGGACCGGCCCGCGCTCTTTGAGCTTTCTGTCGTCAAACGCGAGCCATTGTTCGCGGTCACGCTCGAGATCGACGAACGCCTGACGCACGACGGCCAGGTTCTCACTCCGCTCGACGAACCGGCCGTACGTCGCGACCTTCAGCAACTGCGCGCGCAGGGCATCGAGTCGCTGGCGATCTGTTTGCTCAACGGCTATGCCCAACCGCAGCACGAGGCCCGCGTGGCGGAGATTGCCGCGGAGGTCGGGTTCCGCCACGTCGATACTTCGGCCCAGACGGCCCCGCTGGTGAAGCTTGTCGCTCGTGGCGACACGACCGTCGTCGACGCTTATCTGACGCCGATCTTGCGCGACTACGTCGACCAGCTTCGCGCAAAGCTCGCCGACGGCGACCTACGACTGATGACCTCGGCGGGTGGCCTGGTCCGCGGCGATGAGTTCTCTGGCAAGGACAGCATTCTCTCGGGACCGGCCGGCGGGGTTGTCGGCTTTGCGCGGGCCGCCGCGGCCGTCGCCGCAGACGAAACGTCCGTCCGCGCGATCGGTTTTGACATGGGCGGTACCAGCACCGACGTCGCCCGCTACGACGGCACGTTTCGCCGCGTCTACGAAGGGGTCAAGGCGAGCGTTCGCATCGTGGCCCCGATGATGGCCATCGAGACAGTCGCTGCCGGAGGCGGTTCTTGTTGCGACTTCGACGGGGTCAAGCTCGTCGTCGGTCCCGCCAGTGCGGGTGCCGACCCGGGTCCGGCCTGTTACGGACGTGGCGGTCCGCTGACCGTTACCGACGTGAACCTGACGCTGGGCAAGATTCTGCCCGAGTACTTTCCCTTTCCGCTCGATCGCGCGGCCGCCGCGCGGCGACTCGACGAATTGATCGACGTGATCGAGCGGCAGACCGGCCATCGCTATCGTCCGATCGAGCTGGCCGACGGCTTTCTGAAAATCGCCAACGCCAACATGGTCGCGGCGATTCGCTCGATTTCGATCGCCGAAGGGGTCGACGTTCGCGACTATGTCCTGGTCGCCTTCGGCGGAGCTGCCGGACAGCATGCCTGTGCGGTGGCGCGCGAACTCGGCATGCGACGGGTGCTGCTCCACCCTGACGCCGGCATCTTGAGCGCCTGGGGCACCGGCCTGGCCGAGGTCACACGCCATGCGGTGGCGGGGCTCTATCGACCCTACGATGCCGCGATCGAAGAGCCATTAGCGCAGACCTTCGCCCGACTCGCTTCCGAAGCCCGCTCGCAGCTGCTCGCCGAAGGCGTCGCCGCCGAGGAAATCGGCGAGCGTCGGGCCCTCGACCTCCGCTACCAAGGCTTGGATAACTACCTCACGATCCCCTGCCCTGCCGATGGCGACTACGCGGCCGCCTACGAAATCGAACACGAGCAACTCTATGGATATCGTCATGCCGGTCGGGCACTGGAGGTGGTGGCCGCCCGTGTCGAGGTGATCGGCCGCGGGGCCGAAGCGCTGCCGCCGTCGCGACCGGCGCCGCCCCGAACCGCAACGTCACAAGCGGAAACCCAAATCTACTTCGACGCACGTCCCCACACGGCCGCCGTCTATCGCCGCGAACAACTCCAGCCGGGCGACGTCATCGAGGGACCGGCGATCGTGCTCGAAGACAACTCGACGATCGTCGTCGATCCCGACTGGCGAGCCGAGGTCTACACCGGCGGCGAGCTGCTGCTTTCCGACGGCGGCAACGTCCAACCCGCGCAGGTCTCGACCACCTCCGATCCGATCATGCTCGAGGTGTTCAACAACCAGTTCGCCGCGATCGCCGCACAAATGGGCGTGACGTTGCGCAACACGGCGACCAGCGTGAACGTGAAGGAGCGGCTCGACTTCAGCTGCGCCATCTTCACCGCCGACGGCGACCTGGTCGTCAACGCGCCACACATGCCGGTCCACCTGGGGGCGATGAGCCAGACGGTCCGCTGCATCCTGGCCGACAACCCCGACATGCGGCCGGGCGATGTGTTTCTCACCAACGATCCCTACCGCGGCGGCTCGCACCTGCCCGACGTCACCGTGGTGACGCCGATGTTCGACGAGGCGGGCGAGCGGATCCTGTTCTTCACCGCCAGCCGGGCCCATCACGCCGAGATCGGCGGAATCACGCCCGGTTCGATGCCGCCGGCCTCGCGGAACCTGGCGGAAGAGGGCGTGTTGATTCGCAACTTCCGTCTGGTCGCCGCCGGCGAGCCGCGGTTCGACGCGCTCAGGGAGTTGCTCACGTCCGCGCCCTATCCGACCCGCGCCGTCGAGCACAACCTGGCCGACGTCTCGGCCCAAGTGGCGGCCAACAACCAGGGCGTGGGCGACCTGTGCGAACTTTGCCGGCGCTACTCCGTTGCGGTCGTCGAGGCCTACACGCGACACATCCAGGACGCCGCCGAGACGAAGATGCGGGCTGCGCTCAAGCAGCTTCCCGACGGCACCGCCACGTTCGTCGATTACCTCGATTACGTGGAGCCTCCCGACGAGAGCGAATCACGGGACCGCGTCACGATTGCCAGCGCGCCCATCGAGGTCGCCGTCACGATCACGGGCGATCGTGCCCGCGTCGACTTTAACGGCAGTGGCCCGGTGCTGCCGAACAATCTGAATGCCAATCGGGCGATCGTCACCGCGGCCGTGATGTACGTGATGCGCTGCCTGATCGACGAGGACATCCCGCTCAACGAAGGCGTGCTGGCCCCGATCGAGATCGTCCTGCCCGAGGGCCTGCTCCATCCCCCTGCCGCCGCGGTGGCCGAGGATTGTGCGGCGGTGGTGGGCGGCAACGTCGAGACCTCGCAGCGAGTGGTCGACGTCTTGCTCGGTGCCCTGAGTCTGGCCGCGGCCAGCCAGGGGACGATGAACAACCTGCTCTTCGGCGATGCGGAGTTTGGCTACTACGAAACGATCTGCGGCGGCAGCGGGGCCACGCCGCAGGCTGCCGGGGCCGACGCGGTGCACACGCACATGACGAACACGCGGATCACCGACCCCGAGGTACTCGAGCAGCGGTTTCCGGTCCGCGTGCGCAGGTTCGCCATCCGCCGCGGTTCGGGCGGCGCAGGCGAGTTGAGCGGCGGGGCGGGTGTGGTCCGCGAGCTGGAGTTCTTGCGGTCGCTGGAGGTCTCGATGTTGGCGACCCGACGCGGTCCCCATCCCCCCTACGGAATCGCCGGCGGCAAGCCGGGGGCTCTGGGCCGGGCGATCCTCGAGCGCCGCGACGGCACAAAGATTGAGCTGCCCCCGCAAGTGAGCTTCAAGGTGGAGCGCGGCGACGTGTTGACGATCGAGACGCCCGGCGGCGGGGGATGGGGTCGAGCGCGCGAAGTTGGGCAACCGTGACCGCGCGCCTGCCGCGTCTTGCCACGCCGCTCGCCGTCGCGCGTATGGCCCTCGCATCGGACTTCGTCGAACCTGTCGACGCCAACTCGGTTGCGGTATGATGCGCGGCATGGAAAGCCCCGAAGCTGCGATCGAACGACGAAACTTCGAGCGGATGGACGCCGATCAACTGGCCGCCCATCAGCTAGAGCGACTCAATAACCTGTTGGCGACGATCCTGCCGGCGAATCGCTTCTACGCCGACAAGCTCCGGGACGTGTCGGTTCCGCTCGAGTCGCTCGACCAGCTGGCCCAACTACCGTACACGCTCAAGGCAGAACTGGCCGGCGGGCCCAATCAGTCGCTGGCCAACAACCATACCTGGCCCCGCAACGCCTACGTCCGCTGGCATCAGACCTCGGGGACCCGCGGCCGACCGATGGTCGTGATGGATACGGAAGAGGACTGGCTGTGGTGCGTCGATGCCTGGCAATATGTGCTCGACGCCGCCGAGGTCACCAAAGACGACGTTTGCTTCCTGGCCTTCTCTTTCGGACCGTTTATCGGCTTTTGGTTCGGATTCGACGCCGCGGCCTGGCGCAATTGCATGGTCGTGCCGGGCGGTGGCATGGGCACGCTCTCGCGGATCGAGATGTTGCGAACCAGCGGGGCCACCTGCCTGTTTTGCACGCCGAGTTATGCCCTGCACCTGGCCGAGGTCGCCGCCCAGCACAACATCGACGTGGCCGCCCTGGACGTCCGCTGTTTGATCCTGGCCGGCGAGCCGGGCGCTTCGGTGCCGGCCATCCGCCAGCGACTCGAGAGCACGTTCGCGGCCCGGGTGGTCGACCATAGCGGGGCCACGGAGGTGGGACCGTGGGGCTACGGCAGGAGCGACGGTCGCGGATTGCACGTCATCGAGAGCGAGTTCATCGCCGAGTTCTTCTCGGTCGAGACCGGCTTGCCGGCGGCCGAGGGCGATCTGGCCGAGCTGGTGCTCACGACGCTGGGTCGTCACGGGGCACCGGTCATTCGCTACCGCACCGGCGACCTGGTGCGACCGACCTGGCAACATGACGGGGAGAATCGCTTCGTGCTGCTCGAGGGGGGCGTGCTCGGCCGCGTCGACGACATGATGATCATCCGCGGCGTGAACATCTATCCGTCGTCCA
>QQVP01000013.1 GCA_003389215.1 Planctomycetota bacterium
GACTGGCTCAGCCCGTAGCTCCGCCAGTTGTTGTTGATCACGGCCTGGGTAATTGCGCAGGCCCCGTGCTGAAACTGCAGCGGCACGCGATTGGCATAGCGCAACACGTTCATCGTCTGATCTTCGCTAACGTTCACCTCCTGCATCGCCGCGTGCAGGGCGTCGATCTCCTTCGGCTTCAATTTGCCGGGCGACTGACGCGTGCCGAGCTGCGCCGCCTTGACGAGCTTGTCGGCCGATTCGTTGCCGATGCCGTTGAAGGTGTGGATCAGGAACTGCCGCATCGTCCGCAGATCGGTCTGCCCCAGCAGCTCGACGAGCATCTCGCGAGTGATCTGCGCGGTGGCCGCCCCCCCGCCATAGGCCAGCCCGACCTCGATCTGAAACGGATTGCCGCGGTAGACGTTCGGCGGTCGCGTGGCGGCCGCGTAAAACTCGCCCGGCACCACCTGGTGCAGCCCTTTGAGGATCAGCTCCTCGCCGATCGGGCAAAGGCAGTCCGTGCGCGGCGCGGCGATCTTCGTTTCCTGAATGGCATGGTACAGGCGATCGGCTTCGCCGCGGCCGATCTTCCGCGTGCTGGCCCGCACCGAAACACCCGCCCCTTTGCAAATCTTGCGAGCCACGGCGGGGCTCACGCGGGAGAATGACTGCGTGAGGAACTGGGCCAGCGTCGAGGTGTCGGTTTCCTTGAGCATCGCGATCAAGCGGCCCAGCTCAACGCCGTAGGGATGCGGTTTGATCTCTTTCGGTTCGGTGGGCAGCTGATCGGTCGAGCGATGGTAGGACGTCGTGGTCCCTTCTGGATCGACATAGTGAATCGTCACGTGCGGGTTGGCGATCGCCGTCTGTTCCAGATACTCGTCGACGCTGCCGCGCCCCCGTTGATACTTGGCTTCCAATTCAATCGTGACCCGCGTGCCGCTGACGACCTCTTTGGCCTGGGGGTCTTCGGGATCGTCGCCGTAGCGGGCCGCCCACTCGATGCCCTTGTTGCGCATCAGGGCTTCGCCCTTGGCCCCCGCGGGAATGTCGACGCCGTCGCCACGACCGTTGAGAATCTCCGGCTTGTTCTTCTTCGTGTCGATCTGGATTTCGTAGTAGTGAATCGGCTTCCGCTTCGAGGTCTTCGAGCTGATCTTGACCGGCTTGCCGGTCGTGAGCACGCCGTACATACCGGCGGCGCTGATGCCGATGCCCTGCTGTCCGCGGCTCATCCTGAGGCGATGAAACTTCGAGCCGTAGAGCAGCTTGCCGAAGATCAGCGGAATCTGTTTCTTGACGATGCCCGGCCCGTTGTCCTGAACCCCGACCTTGTAGCGGGCGTTGCCGGTCTGTTCGACGTGGACCCAGATCTCGGGCAGAATGCCGGCTTCTTCGCAGGCGTCGAGCGAGTTGTCGACCGCCTCCTTGATCGTGGTCAGCAGGGCCTTGCGCGGATTGTCGAAGCCGAGCAGGTGGCGGTTCTTGGCGAAGAACTCGCTGACCGAGATGTCGCGCTGGCCGGCCGCCATCGACTGGGCCGTGGCGCGGCGCTTGCGGGCAACTTTGCCCGAGGCGGCCACGTGCGCGGTGTGCCCGTCGCCGGCCGGTCCGTTGCGGGCGGATCCGTTGGTCGAAGCGCCGGCGGCCGCGGTGCCGCGACGTTTCTTCTTCACCGGCTTTCGCCCGGCGGGCTTCTTTGCGGGCGACTTCTGCGTCGCCGTGGCCTTCCCGCGCGTCGAGGTGGCCCCCTTCCGTTTCACCTTCTTGCGCTTCACCTTCGCCACACGACGCTCCTTCGGGCATGGTTTGTCTGGCCAGAGAGCGGCTGGTTCAACGCCGCTCGACCTGGGCCGCAGCGAAACCGGCGGTCGACTCGATCTGGGGACTCGTCCATCTGAAAACTCGTCGATCGGGGGACTCGATTTGGGAACGCCCGACGGAAGGCGCGAACTCGGCCGGCGGCCGGCGCGATCGCGGCCTGGCTCGGCGCGAACGGGCCGTGCCGTGCGCCTGTTAAACTTTGCGGGCGGTGCGGATTATACCCGTTGTAAGGGCAGCTCGCGAGGCGGATTCGCCCGCAGAGTCTCGCGAAACGGGCCATTTGGAACATCCCTCACATAAAGATTCACCGGCAGGACCGACAACTGCCGAGAGATGATTTTGGACAGTCGAGTGCGACGAGCACACCGCACGAAACTGTCCCTCCGCACGAGGTCGCGACACCTTCGAGATGACCCGACGGAGGTGACCGACTTGTTCCCCTTCTTCACCAGGAGCTGACTCATGACGCGAGGCCGCATCGCATTGGTGATTGCCATGGCGACTCTGTGGGCGACGGCGACTTTCGATTCCGGAAGTCAAGCGACCGCCGCTGACTGTGGTTATTCCGTCGAGAGCCAGGACCTGCTCTACAACTTTTACGTTGGAGGTGGCCCCTACGGCCATCACCCGGCCCAGATGCACTTGGCGCCTTACCCGACGCCACCCTGGGTCGGCCACACGTACATCACGTACCAGCCCTTCTACCCGCACGAGTTCATGTACCACCATCACCGCGTCTACACACGCGTGCATCGTCATGGTGGCACAACGCGCACGAAGATCTGGTACCACTAAGTCGCCCACAGCCTACCCGCCATTTCCCCGCGAGTTTGCCGACGTGGACCGGCATTGTGCCCCAAGGCCGGTCCACGTTCCGGCATCCCTTTCACGCCGCTTCACGCCGCGGTTAGGAACCCCGACAGGAAATCCCCCGATGAAATCAATCCTCCGCACGGCGCTGTTCGTGGCACTGAGCCTGGCCACGGTCAGCAGCACGATGGCCGAAGAGTGTCGCCACGGCAAACGCGGCCATCGTCGCGGCAAGTCCTACGCGTCGCAGGGCGGCTATCCGCAGGCCTATGGCAGCAAGTCGTATCGCTCGTCGAGCGACAACGGCTACAAATACTGCTTCGGCCAGTGCAAGCGCTACCACCCGCGACCGTGGCACTGCAACTACTACCACACCGAGTACGGCGCTCCCGTGGCGTTGGTGTTGCCGCCGACCGCGGAACTGACGACCAACATGGGTTGGGGCGTCAGCAACACGCGGGTGACCAAGGTGTGTCACCAATTCGCGCGACCGTACCCCGGTCCCGAGGCGGCCTACGGCAACGCCTTCCTGCCGACGCCGCATTGGCCCAGCGACACGACGCAGTTCGGCGTGTACCCCGTACGCGCTCCCTGGAAGTAACGCCTAGCGGGCCCGCAAGGCTTGCCTGAGCGGCAGCCGTTGGCGGACCGCCACAAGCGACAAAACAGCAACGTTTTCCCCACCTCCGCTGCTCGTCCGAGCAGTCTTAGGCAGCCGCTGTCGTTATCCCCTGACGACAAGCTGCCTTATTTCTTGCGCAATCGGAAGTCGGTGGTGCGCGCTTGATTTGCCCCCGATCAAATTGATCACGCAATTGCTTGCTAGCGAGGTTGCCGCACCGCCCCCCGCGCATCGGGCTAAGCCCACGTGCGCTTTGAACTTGCGCGCGGATCGATGGTGGCTTCCCGACTTTGGCACGGTCCGTGCGTTTCTTTTCCTGCGAAAAGCGGAGCAACCCTCACTTCTTGCGGGATGGAGATCGGAACCATGTTCGAGCCGACCACACTCTTGATGATCTTCGGTGCCGCGGTTTCTCTGACCGCAATCTGGGGCGGCGTTCGCCCCTTGGGTGCGAGCGATCCCTTCTGCATTTAGAGCGCGTCTAATTTATCTCTAGCGTCTTGGCTAGCTACGGCTGTGCTTGGCTACGTCGACCTGCATCGACGAATCTACCAATTCGTCTGCTTCGGTCTGGTGGCCAAACTTGCCTCGCCGACGCCGAAGACGCGACACCTATCCTAAACACGCTCTAGAGTCGCCGCGCAGACCCGACCGGCCATCCCCCCGGCCAACCCTCTGCGATCAACCGTTCTCGCACTCGGCCCGCAAGGCCTCGAATCGCCGCCGGCTTTCTGCACCCCCCAGCTCCGGATGGAGCGCTGCGGTCAGCTTGAGAATCCGCAACGCCTGCGCAGAGTTGCCGAGGCGATGATGGGCCAAGGCCTGATGATACTTGGCGTCGAACCAGTCGGCCGTCGCCTTCGTCGACCGCCGTTCAATCAGTCGCCACTGAGCCAGGGCGCGCTGCCAGGCGTCCTTGTCGGTGGCAATGTCGCGGTGCGAGAGAATTCGGGCGTAGCCGAGCTGAACTGCGGCGTCGTCGGGCAGCGCTGCGGCGAGCTGCGCATATTCGACCGCCGCGGTGGCCACCTCGCCGGCGTCGACCAGGGCCGCCGCTTCGGCCTTCGCCAGACGCCGCTGCAGACCGCCAGCAACGCCGGACCACAGTTCCTCGAACTTCGTTTCCAGCGCGAGCTGAAACTGGGCGAGATCACGGCGCCGGGCCCCGCTCGCAGCTCGTCGCAGCCGGTCGACGGCCAAGGTCAGATCTGCCGCTTCGACGCCAAGGTTCGGCAGCCCCTGCTGCGGCGGTTCCGCCTCCGCCTGCGCGGGCAGTGTGATCTCCTGGTTCGCCGTGACGGCATCGGCAAGTCGCCGCGGCTGGGCCGCCAGCGACCACACCAACAGCATGCCGGCCGACGTCCGCCACGCATCGTCCGCGTCGCCCGCGTCCCGCAGCGCACGTCGCAACTGCTGTTCGACCTCGTCGTAGCCCTCCTCGAGGAATTTGAGTTGCGTGCGGGCCCAGGCGAGCAGCACGTTGCGGTCGATCGCGCGTAGTGGAGTCGGCAGCTGGCCGTCATTGCCGAAGAGTCGTCGCGCGTAGTCGGCGGCCACCTCGCGCGCGATGCGCCGACGCTCGACCGCGCTGCCACGCAGCGACGCCAGGTGGGCCTGATGAGTTTGCATGGTTATCTGCACCGCTTCACCGTACAACGGACTCGACGCGGGTACGCTCCGCAAGTGTGCCAGCGCCTCGGACCAAGCACGTCGCGAAGCCAACACGCCGGCCAGCCAGATGCGGGTCTGCTCGACCGTCTCGCCCTCGCTCCAGTGCTCAAGGTGTTCTTCTAGCAACTCGACGTAGCGATCGATTGCCGCACGATCGGTCGCCGCCGCGCTCGTCGAACCGGTTCCCGCACCGCGCGCCAGCATCGCGGCATCGAACGTCGCGAGCAGATGGGCCTCGGCCGCCCGCGCGTGTTCGACGTCGGCCAGGGCCAGTTCGCGGTAGCGCTTCATCGCGGCGTCGAAGCGGCCACGCTGATGCTCGATCGAGGCGGCGGTAAACGCAAGATCGAAAGCCTGCTGCTCGTCGTCCTTCTCGCGAGCCAGGGCCGCCGCCCGGTCGTAGGTGGCGATGGCCTCGTCCAGCTTCTCACTGCGATAGAAGTTGGCGGCCGCGCGGGCCATCACGGCCGCATCCTCGCTGTCGGAGCTGGCGGCGATATGTCGACCGAGCAGCGCTTCGGCACGCCGGGTCCAGTAGAGTCCGTACCGCGCCTCGATGCGGCGCATGACGTCGCCTGCGGCGAAGTCGAGCCGCCTGCGCTGGGCGGGATCTTGCTCGCTTTCCTTGGCTGTCAACAGCGTTCGCAACAACTCGAAATCCCACTCGGAGGCAAGTCCTTTGTCGCGCGAGCGCTCCTGAAGAATCTCCAGGGCGGCCGTTGCCCGACCCCGATCGAGTTCCACCCGCGCCCGCTCCAGCCGCGCTGCTGCGGCCACGCTCGGTGGCACCTTCGACTGCAACATCGCGAGTCGCTTGAGCGCCTCGGGATACTTCTGCAACATCCGGTCACACCGCGCAAGTGCCAGCCGACTCGCCCAATCGACCGGCTCGTCGCGCTCGGCCAGGGTGCGAAACTCGTCGCGGGCCTGCATGATCGAATTCGTGCGGTCGTTGCTGCCGCGGGCATAGGTCATCCCTTGGCTGACCAACGCTTCGGCCAGATGAAAGCGAACGCGGGCCCGCAAGTTTCGCAATTCGTTCAGCGCGAGCTTGGTCTCCGACTCGCGGGCCGCGCGACTCCGCGTGGCGATCTCGAGCGACAGATCGGCCAGCAGGCGCTTCAGTTCGGCGATCGCCTGTCGCAAGTCCACGCGCGCCCGTTCCCGATTTGGCTGCGCCGTGGTGAGCACCTCGGCCTCTTGGCGGATTAGCTCACCGCGGGCGAAGTAGACGAGCGCGTGTTGTCGCCGGACCAGATACAAGAAGGGGCTCTTGGCCTGGTCGGCACGAGCATCGCGCAGCAGGTCGAAGACCCTCTGCCAGGCCGCGTCCCGGGTGGCCGCCGGCATCTGTCGCGCCCGCAGCGCGTGGGTGCGGGCCAGTTCGACCGTCAACTCCGCGCGGCGTCGCGGGCCAAGATCTTCCCGCGCGAGCTCGCGCTGGCAGAACGTTTCGGCGAGTGAGAAGAGTTCGCGAGCGAGCAGACCGTCGATGAATTGTTGGTCGACCGCGGAGAGACCCGTTGCGGCGAGGCAGGGCCGGGCGGCACCCGCCGACAGCACCAACGAGAGTGCCAAGGCGATTGGTATTGCGGCTCTCGCGTTCATCTTGCCGATCCTGCCTTTTCGTGATCCCGTCCCGTCGGGCGTGGCGCGATGTGGTTCAAAGACGCAGGCAGCCGTCCAAAGACACGGGCCGCCCGTCGACCGAAATACTCGTGGCCCGAATCGCTTGAATTATACGGCGGCGGCGAATTGAATCTGATCGAACCCGGTCATGCGGGCCACGTCATAGACGTCGATGACGTCGCCCAGCGGGACAACCTCGGTTACGTCGAGAATCACCGGCACCGCCCGATCGACCTCGGCCACCGCGGCGAGCATCTGCCGCAATCGGGCCAGGCTCGCGACCGGCTGATCGTTGACGACCCACGTCGGGGCCCCGCCGCGGTAGTCGACCTCGATGACGACTTCTTGCAGGTCTTCCATCTCGGGGCGGACCTCCACCTCGACCGTACCCGCTCCGGGCTCGACCCGCACGCTGCTCGGCAACAGGTATTCACTGAGCTGAAAGCTGGCAGTGCAAATGAAGAAGATCAGCAGCAGGAAAACGACGTCGATCATCGGCGTCATCGTCGCGTCGGTACGTCCCGCGGCATCGTGGTGGGAGCTGGGAATTCGCATCGCTGTCTCTCGTATCCCTCAGGACCCATTCTCGCGCCGCAACACGGCGAACGTCACGTTCCAGATTCCCTCGCGGGCACAGGCGGCCAGCACGGGCGACACATACTGGTACGGCACCGTACGATCGCCGCGGATGCGCACCTCGAGCGGTTCACTGGCCCGCTCGATCTCGGCGGCCAAGAGATCGGGAAGCTCTTCGATCTGAATCGGCAGACTCCCCAGGCGGATCTCGTAGTCCTCGCCGTCGGCGACCAGGTGAATCGTCACCCGTTTGCGCGACGACTGCGGATCTTCTTCGCCGCTGGTGGCCGTCGGCAGCGACACGTCGGCCTGCACTTCCTGCCGGGCCAGGTGGCTCGAAACGAGAAAGAAGATGATGAGCAGAAAGACGACGTCGATCATCGGCGTCATGTTGGGCTGCACGCCACCGCGACGGCCGTAAGCTCCAGGTCGCATCGTGGTTCCCTACTGTTGAGGTGGCGGCGCGGTCGTGCCGGGCGGAGGTGCCGCCGCCGTGCTGGGGGGAACTCCCCCGGCCGGAGCGGCGCTCGACTTCCGCGCAGTTCGCCGCCGCTTCAACGGCAGAAAGACGTGTTGCGCCATGTACGAGCCTTCCGCCACCAGCTGGTCGACCCGATTGCGAAACACGGCAAACGCGGCCAGCGACGGAATCGCCACCAGCAGTCCGCCCACCGTGGTTACCAGCGCCTGATAGATTCCGGTGGCCAACTGCGGAGCCCGCGCCGCACCCTGGGTGTTGGCGACCTCTTGAAAGGCGAAAATCATGCCGGTCACCGTGCCCAAGAGTCCGATCATCGGGGCAATGTTGCCGATCACCGAGAGGTACTCGACCTTGCGAAACAGCCGGGCGGCCTGCTCGGCCGCGGCATCTTCCATCGCCTTTTCCACCGCGGTCCAACCTCCGTCGACCTCGGCGATACCGGCCTGCAACACAAAGGCCAGGAAGCTCGGCTGCTGACGACAGAGTTCCTCGGCCTTGTCGACGCGGGCCGCAAGCAGCTGGGCCTGGACGTCGTTGGCCAGTCGCGGAGGCATGATCACCTCCTTACGAATCGACAGCAGATGCTCGATCGCCAGCCCTGCCGCGGTTAGCGAGAGCCCCAGCAGGACGAGAATGATCAGGAAGCCGGTCCAGCCGCCGGAGAAGATGATCTCGAACAGGCCGGCACTCTCTTGAGCCGTGGCATCCTGGTTGTCGGCCGCCGCTGCTCCCGCGGCCGGCTCATCGGCAGCCAGCGCGGCAACGTTTCCCAGCGACACGACCAGCGCGGCGACGATTGCCGCCGCGACAATCCAGGTCATGAGGCGCACTGCCTTCACGGCGAGGCTGCGCGACCTTGGCCGTGGGGCTGCCCGATCACGGTCCGCCGCGTTCGTCGTCGTGTGCGTGGTCGTTGTGTGAGACAAGAAGCCGTGCCTGCCTGAGAACATTAGGAACGTGGTTCCGCGTGCCACGGATTCGATTGTCCGTTATCGCGGCGTTCGCTGGCAAGCCCGAGAGATACGGCGAGGACTTTGCCGCGGTCGCGAAACGTAGCCACGCGACGATGCCAGGCACCGAGGGCCAGGCACCGAGGGCCAGGCACCGAGGGCCAGGCACCGAGGCCACGTCGATTGCCGATTAGGGAGTGCCTCGAAGTTGGCCGAGCCGCTGTGTCGCCTCTTGAGCGGCCAGCGAGTCCGCGTGGTCTTCGACAACTTCGCGAAGTACCCGTTCCGCCTCGTCTGCGCGACCAAGCTCGGCGAGGGCACTGCCCACGATCAACAGCGACTCGGCACCCAGATCGCGATGGAGCGGAAACTGAACCGGGACCCGCATCAGCGTCAGCGCGGCCTGCTCATACTGTTTCTTCAGGGCGTAACCGCGACCCAGCACATAGTAGGGCCCGACGCGGAGTCGCTCCGGCAGCTTCTCGACAGTCGCCTTCCAGCGCACCAGGTCGCTTTCGGTGGCGGTGGGAAGTTGTGTGAGCCAGAGCCGGGCGCTGGCCAGTCGGGCCAGATCGCGATTCTCATGGGCCGCCAGGCCACGCAGGAGGGCCAACGCGCGGTCCCGCTGCGACGATCGCGTGAGGTGGCTGGCGGCCAACAATTGCACCGTGGCGGCCTCCGAGCGATTGAGCCATTTTTCGGCAATCCGCTCCTTGACGGTCGCCGCGGCGGTCCAAGCGAGCGGAATTTGCTCGAAGTACACCAGGTCGGCCCCGCGCTCGGCCAGGCGCGCGAACAAGTCGCCTGCGTCGTCGTAATCGCCCGTGGCGATGCGGCAGCGAATCGCGTCGGCCATCACCCGGCTGCGGACCCAGTCGCGCCGCTCGTCGCGATCCCGCAGCACGACGCGATAGTAGCGATAGGCGTCGCCAAAGTCGCCCTGGGCGAACGCCTCTTCGGCCGACTGCTGGGCCTTCGTCTTGTCGTACTCGATGCGGACCACCCGCTCGGCCGGAATCGTCACGTCCCGCCCGGCGAGCGTCTCGACCCGCAGTCCACCATTGTCGTACTGGACGATCTTGCCCCCGCGACGGGCCTCGCGCGACTCGCTTCCGCCGGTCCGATACCAGACCGTGTCCGCGGCCGCGGCACGCGAATCGACCACCGGCACCAAGACGACGACGACCAGCGCCGCCAACCACGCGAAGCGAAGGGGCAGGGCGGCGGCGACGAGGTCCGTGTTAACCATGTTCCGTGTGAACGCTTCCGTGTGAACGAGCGGGCTGTTTGTGGCTTCAAGGGGCGACCAGGTCTCGCGTGTTGAAGAACTGGTACTGACCCCGGTTTTCGCGGGCCAGCTGTTTGAGCCAGTTGTCCCCCGTCGGCGGCGAAAGGCCGAACTGAATTACATGAATCGTCGCCTCGCCACGATTCGCGCGACGAAGTCGCCGCAACTGCCCGGGCAACAGGGGCGACTCTTCGCCGTCGGTGAGAAAGAAGATCACGTCGGGCTGCATGTCGACGGCCAGCTTCAGGGCCGGCTCGTGCATCGTGATGTTCTGTGCCGTGATCCGGCCGATGTAGTTTCGAGCCGACTCCTTGTTGGCCTCGGTGGCAAAGTTCAACTTGCCACGAACGCCCGACGGCGAGAACACCGAGGGGATGTTGTTGTAGAAGATGATCTGAAACTGATGGACCCGATCGAGACTCTCCAAGCTCGCCAGCAGCTCGCGCTTGGCGGCGGTGAGCGGACGCCCCTCCATGCTCGACGAGGCATCGAAGACGTACACGAATTTGAATCCCTCGCCGGGAATGCCGAAGATCGAGGTGCGGGCCTGACCCCCGTCGATGTTCCGACGTCCCGGACCTGCCCCCGAGATGTTGACGTTCCCCCCACCGACCGCGGCGTCGCTGGGCGGTGGGCCCGCTCCCGGTCTGCGGTCGGGCAACCAGTCGCTGGGATTCACCGGGGCCTGTTGCTGATTGGGCAGGGCGGCCAAGGCCGCGGTCGCGTCGGCCGAATCGGCGTCCTGCGGCACGTCGTCGCGCGGACCCTCGAAGTGACGTCCTTCCGGCGTGATCGCCTTGAGCACGATCCCCGTCGTTCGCGCCGGTTCTTCGACGACCCCGAGTGGCTGTGGTCGCAACATCCACACCAGCACCAAGAACAAGATCAAATGGAGCAACGTCGAGCCCGACCACGTCGTCAGCAAATGCCAACGCGAGGCGTCATTCTCGCGCCACTCGCGTAGTTCGTCGTCCAGTTTGCTCATGAATGTCTCGTCCGCAACGCCAACGCGAGGGCCTTCCGCGCCGGGAATTCTAGGCCGCCGGCCGACGACGAGCAACACTTCTGCGGGACGCGGCTTGCTGCCCGGCGGATGTGCCCACGGGCACGGTCCGAGCACGGCACAGGCCCTCTCGGAACAACGCGCCGGGCCGCCCTATAATTGGCTGTCGACCTTGGGTGACACCCTCTCTCACCCCGTGCTTCTCGCTGCGAACGAACGAGCCGCTCTCGTGGAAATCATCAAGTATCCGCATCCCACGCTGCGACATAAGAGCAAGCCGATCAAGCGCGTCGACGCGGAGCTGCGACGGCTGATCGCCGAGATGTTCGACTTGATGTACGCCGCCGACGGCATTGGACTGGCGGGCAACCAGGTCGACTTGCCGCTACGCATCTTTGTCGTCAACGCACAGGGACGCGAAGACGAGGAAGCCGAAGAGCGAGTCTTCATCAACCCGGTCCTCGAACGCCCCAAGGGAAGCGACGAGGCGGAAGAGGGTTGCCTGAGCCTGCCGGCCCTCTACGCACCGGTGAAGCGACCCAAGAGCGTCGTTTGCACTTCGTACAACATCAAGGGTGAACAGGTTACCGAGGAGTTGGACGGCCTCCTGGCGAGAGTGGTGCAGCACGAAACGGATCACCTGGACGGGGTCCTGTTTATCGATCGCCTGAGCGAGACCGCAAAGGTGGAAGTGCGGGACGCGTTGGCCAGCTTCAAGTCGACATTCGACGGCCTGCGCGACCGTGGCGAGATTCCTGGCGACGGTCAAATCGCCGACCGATTGGCCTCGCTGGAAGAGAAATACTGCTAGCCGCGGCGCGATGCTATTTGGCTCGCAGTCCGGCAGCCCTACCCAACGCGAGCGAGCAACGACCCACGAGTCAGCGGGATTCGATCACAAGGACGGCCATGCGAATCGTCATGATGGGAACGGGCGGCTACGCGGTGCCGACCTTCGAGGCCTTGCTCGAATCGTCGCACGACGTGACGGCGCTCGTTACCAAGGCGCTCCCGTCCGGCAAGCGTCCGCCGCCCAACCCCATGCGGACCGTCGCCGAGGCTCGCGGTGTGCCGATCCTCGACCCCGTTGACGTCAACGATCCGGCGGCTCATCCATCGCTCGTCGCATTGCAGCCCGAGCTATTTGTTGTCTGCGATTACGGACGCATTCTCTCGCCCCAGGTGCTTGCCTTGGCACCGCACGGCGGCATTAACCTGCACGCTTCGCTGTTGCCCAAGTATCGAGGCGCCGCGCCGATCAATTGGGCCCTCTATCACGGCGAGACGGTTACCGGAAACACGGTCTTGCACATGACTCCGCGCGTCGATGGCGGACCGTGCGTCGCTCAGAACCGGGTCGACATCGGCCCCGAGGAGAACGCCGTCGAACTCGAACAGCGACTCGCCCGACTGGGGGCACCGCTGGTGCTCCAGGTCGTCGAAGCGATCGCCGCCGGACACCTCGAGCCGATCGAGCAAGACCGCGCCAGCGTCACCCGGGCACCCCGCCTGAAGAAGAGTGACGGCGACATCGATTGGACGCGCACCGCCGAGCAGATCTTCAACCAGATCCGCGCCCTCAAGCCGTGGCCCGGCACCTTTACCCACTGGCACCGCGAGGGAGCCGAGCCGCTGCGACTCTCGGTACCCGCCGCTCAGGTTGTCTCGGGCGAAGCTATTTCCGGAACTGCCGGGGCAGCGCCAGGCCAGATCTTGGAAGTCGGCGAGCGGCTGCTTGTGGCCACCGGCGACGGAGTTCTGGCCCTCGTCGAGCTGCAGCCCGCGGGCAAGCGCGTGCTATCGACGGCCGAGTTTCTCAACGGTTATCGCGTGCAAGCAGGCGACCGGTTCGGCCCGGCTTAGGGCGAACTCCGCTGGCGGCTCGGCGGCGGTGCGTGCTATGATGCCCTCCTTCGCCGCGGACGACGTGGCCTCGGTGTTCATCGCCGGGGGCGGAGCTTTCGCGCGGCGCGAGTCCAGGGAGGGAAGCTCAGCACGGAGGTGAGTTGCGATGTGGGGTCGCTGGGATGTGGTGCTCCTGCTGATCGCTGCGTACGTGGCCGTGATGTCGCTGGTGCGGCTGATGTCGAACCGGCGTCAGCAACTGACGGAGAGATTTCGCAGCGAGCTGCGGGCCGAACAGCAGCGCAAGGCCTACGAAGCGGCCCGGCAGCGCCGCCGCGAGGCGCGTAAGAGAGATCGGGCAGCCTAGTCCTGGGCCCGTCTGCGTTCTCGACCTATCTGCCGGCCATCGCCCCCGACGCGTCCCAAGTTTCTTTGCTGATTTTCCTCGCCGATGCCCCCGATGACTCAGAAGCTCTACATCGAGACTGTCGGCTGCCAGATGAACATGCTCGATAGCGAGCTGGTCGTGGCCGCGCTGCGTCGTCAGGGTTACGAACTGGTCGATTCGGCCAAGCGGGCCGATACGATTCTCTTCAACACCTGCAGCGTCCGCGAACATGCCGAAGAGAAGATCTACAGCGCCCTGGGTCGCCTGAAGCATGCCAAGCGCCACAATCCCGACAAGGTCATCGGCGTCTTGGGCTGTATGGCCCAGAATCATCAGAAGATCGTCTTCCAGCGGGCACCCTACGTCGATCTGGTTGTCGGACCGGGACAACTGCACCAGGTGCCGCAATTGATCGAAGACGTCCGCGCCGGTCGCGGGCCGCAGCTCGAAGTCAGCCTCGAGCGCCAGGCCGGCTCACGCGATTCGGTCGCCGACAGTTTCGAGAGCTACGATCCGCTCCGCTCGCCCGAGATGCGGCCGTCGCCCTACCAGGCGTTCGTAAGAATTCAGATCGGCTGCGACAAGTTCTGCACCTACTGCATCGTTCCCAAGGTGCGCGGTCCGGAGCAGGGTCGCCGGCCCGAGGAGATCTATGCCGAGGCCCGGCAGTTGGCCGACGAAGGTTGTCGCGAGATAACGCTGCTCGGCCAGACCGTCAATAGTTATTCCTATCGCGACGATCGCGGCACCACGCGACTGGCCGACTTGCTCTACCAGCTCAGCGACATCGCGGGCCTCGATCGCCTGAAATTCGTCACCAACTATCCTCGCGACATGACGGACGATCTGCTCGACGCGGTCAGCAGCTTGCCGAAGGTCTCACATTACCTGCACGTCCCCGCGCAGAGCGGCTCCGACGCGATCCTCCGTCGCATGAAGCGCGGCTACACCGTGGACCAGTATCGCGAGATGATGGCCCGCATTCGCGAGGCGATTCCCGATGCGGCGGTGACGAGCGACTTCATCGTCGGCTTCTGTGGCGAGACCGACGCCGATTTCGCGGCCACCGTCGAACTGGTCGAGGCGTGTCGCTTCAAGAACAGCTTCATCTTCAAGTACAGCGAGCGGCCCGGTACCAAGGGTGCCGAGCGGCTGGCCGACGACGTTCCTGAAGAGGTGAAGCGACGGCGGAACAACGAGCTGTTGGCCGTGCAGAACGCGATCTGTCAAGAAGACAACGAGGCCCGCATCGGCGTCCAGGTCGAAGTGCTGGTCGAAGGCGTGAGCAAATCGGCGGCCAAACGCGAGGACGACGCTCCACAGGTTCAGCTAACCGGTCGCGATCATTGGGACCGCATCGTCGTCTTTCAGGGCGGGCGGCGGCTGATCGGTCGCTTTGTGCCGGTCACCATCTACGATGCCAACGCCCACACGCTCTTTGGAGAGGTCGTCACCGACCACGTCGGTCCCGAGGTCTACTCGCTCTCGGTTTGAGCGGGCTCGGAGCGCGCGACCGTGCGTGCGGTACTGCCCGGCGTTTCGCCCCGCCCATCGGGCGACTTCTTGAGGCCGCGCGTCGTCCCGCCTACGATGACGGATATGAAGTTGGACCGTCTGCAGACCTGTCTGGACGAGCCCGGCGAAGGCGAGGCCTGGCTGGAATCTCTTGGCGTTCGGGATGCCGTGCGCGGGCATCACAATCTCACCACGATGGTCGACATCGGGCTGCCGCTCGACCTGATGTCGGTCATTTGCGAGCAGCTCGCCGAGTATCTGCCGACGCTCAGCGATGCCGATCGGGCTCTGAACAATCTGGAGCGGTTTGTCGTCGCCGCCCGCAACCCGCTCTCGCTGGCGTCGCTCTTCGAGCGCGATGCCGAGGCCCTGCCGCAGTTGTTGCGGATTTTCTCGACGAGTCAGCATCTCTCCGACGTGCTGATTTCCGACCCGGAGAGCTTCGATCTGCTGCGAATGACCGAGGGCAAACCGGCGGCCCGGCAGTCGCTCGTCGAAGAGGTCACCAGCGAGGTCGCGGTGTTCGCGGAGCCGGCGGCCGTGCTGGCCGCATTGCGTCGCTTCAAGCGTCGCGAGACGTTGCGAATCGCCTACGGCGATCTGATTGCCCAGCAGCGGCTCGATACGGTGACGCGGCAGATCTCTTATCTTGCCGATGCCCTGGTCGAGGCGGCCCTGCAGGCGACGCGTCGTCGGCTCGAGGAAAAGCACGGCACTCCACGCGACGAAGCAGGCGATGCCGTCGGCTTTACCGTGTTGGCCATGGGCAAACTGGGTGGCGAGGAGCTGAACTACTCGAGCGACATCGACTTGATTTGCCTCTACGAGCGTGAAGGCCGCACCGACGGACCGCGGCCCCAAAGCAACGCCGAGTTCTTCGCCGCGCTGGTTCGCGAGATGTCGAAGCTGCTGACCGAACCGACCGACCTTGGCACCGTTTATCGGGTCGATTTCCGACTCCGTCCCGAAGGCTCCCGTGGACCGCTGGCGATGAGTCTGGAGAGTGCCCTCGGCTACTACGACATTCGCGGACGGACCTGGGAACGGCAGGCCATGATTAAGGCCCGTGCGATCGCCGGCGATCTGGCCCTCGGTCGCGAGTTTCTCGCCCGGCTGGAGCCGTGGATCTTTCGCAAGTATCTCGGCCTGGCGGACATCACGGGCATCAAGGCCCTTAAGCGACGCATCGAACAGCGCACGCATCGCGAAGGGGGCGACGCGCTGGATGTAAAGACCGGTCGCGGCGGCATCCGCGACATCGAGTTTTCGATCCAATTCTTGCAGCTGCTTCACGGTAGCGACCTGCCCGAGGTCCGCACGCCAAACACGCTCGAGGCGATGACCCGACTCGAGCACGTCGGCGCGCTCACGCATCAAGAGTGGACCTTGCTCGATGAGAACTACCGCTTTCTCAGGCAGGTCGAGCATCGGCTGCAGATCATGTTCGACCTGCAGACGCACACCATGCCGGCCGACGACGACGAGGTCCGCAAGCTTGCCATCCGCATGGGCTACGCCGACGCGCCGCGACGCGCCGCGCACGAGGCCTTCCGCGATGACTACCGCCTGAAGACGCAGCAGAATCGCAAGGTTTTGGATCATCTGCTGCACGAGGCGTTTGGCGACGACGCCCCCGCCGAGCCCGAGGTCGATCTAGTGCTCGACCCCGAGCCGGCCGAAGAGCAGATCGCGGCCGTACTGGGCAAGTACGGATTCGACGACGTGCCGCAGGCGTATCACAACCTGATGGACCTGTCCGAAGAGAAGATTCGCTTTCTCTCCACGCGCCGCTGTCGGATGTTCCTGGCGGCGATCGCTCCGCAGTTGCTTCGCGCGATTGCCGAACGGCCCGATCCCGACGCCACGCTGCTGAACCTGTGCAAGGTGAGCGATTCGCTCGGCGGCAAGGGCGTGCTCTGGGAGCTGTTCAGTGCCAACGAGCCGTCGCTGCAGCTCTATGTCGAGTTGTGCGCGTCAAGCCCGATGCTCTCGAACGTTCTCGTCAGCAATCCCGGCATGATCGACGAGCTGATGGACAGTCTCGTGCTCGATCGGTTGCCCCGGCTCGCCTCGTTGCAGCAGCAGGTCGTGGAATTGTGTTACGCGGCCGAGGACCCCGAGCCGATCCTGCATAGCTTCAAGAGCGCCAAGCAACTCCACGTCGGCGTACGCGACATCCTGGGCAAAGAGGACATTCAAGCCACCACGGCGGCACTGGCCAACATTGCCCAGGCCTGCCTGCGACTGATCACGGAGATGGAATACCAGAAGCTTGCCCGGCGTCATGGCGAGCCGATCGTGAACCTTGGTCCGCGGGCCGGTCACGTCTGCGAGCTGGTGATTCTGGCGATGGGCAAGTTTGGCGGTCGCGAGCTGAACTATCACAGCGATCTGGACATCGTGTTTCTCTTCGAGGCCGAAGGGGGCACCGAGCATCGCAAGAACGGACGAGCCGGCGAGGTCACCTCGAACCAGCACTTCTTCGACGAGCTGGGCCAGCGGATCATCAAGACGGCCGGCAAGCTCGGCCCTTACGGCCGGCTCTACGAGATCGATCCGCGGTTGCGGCCCACCGGTCGCAGTGGGGCACTGGCCACGTCGCTCGCCGAGTTTGAACGCTACTTCGCCGAGGGCGACGGGCAGCTCTGGGAACGCATGGCCCTTTGTCGGGCACGTCCCGTGTTGGGAAACGAACGTGCCCAGGCCCGCGTCAACGAGGCGGTCGCCCAAGCGGCCTTCGACCACGACTGGCAAGCGGGCGACGTCGACGCGATTGTCGAAATGCGGCAGCGGCTCGAAGTGACGGCCGGTCGCGGCAATCTCAAACGCGGCCGCGGCGGCATCGTCGACATCGAATTCCTGGTCCAGACGCTTCAGCTACGGCACGGGCGTGCGCAGGCGGAGATTCGCGAACCGAATACGCTGGCGGCACTCGCCAAGCTGACGGATGCCGGATATCTCGACGCGAAGATCGCCGAAGATCTGGCTGCGAATTATCGATTCCTGCGCACCGTCGAGTCGCGCATCCAGCTGATGAACCCCATCGCGCACGACAAGTTGCCCACCGACGAACGCGACCTGAAGAAGCTGGCGCGGCTTTGCGGAATCGCCTCGGGCGAGGCGTTGCTAAAACGCTGCGAAGAACTCACCGCGGCCAATCGGGATCACTTCGAGCGATGCCTGGATCTGGCCCGCTCGGGTCGATGAACCTGGCACGCTGAGATCAGCACGTCGGGCGGGCCGCACTCGGAGTCGGTTCTGGCACGGCGCTCTGGGTTGGTTTTGCTAGGCGAGCGGAATCTCCGCCTGCTCCGCCGGCAGAATCATGATCTTGCCGTCGCCGATGCGCCCCGTGCGGGCTACTTCGACGATCTTGCGAACCGTCTCGTCGACACGCGCGTCGTCGACCCAAAGCGTGATCTCGACCTTGGGAAGAAAGGCCATCGAGTACTCGCTGCCGCGATACTCGTCCAGGTAACTCTTTTGCCGCCCATAGCCCTTCACCTCGCGAATGCTGCATGCTTCGAGCGGCGCACGGCGGAGCTGGTCGAGAATCTTCTCGACCAGAAAGGGTTTCACAATGGCAATGATCTGTTTCATGGACGGCAAGTTCCTGACGGTACGGCACGGCTGGGTTGGTCGTCAGGAGGAGAATCAGCAACGTCATTATCGATCGCGGTGCGCCAACTCGCAACGGGCGTGATCGCGTGCGTCACGCGACATTGCGACAAGCGACAAAGCGTCGCGGCCGAGTGGATTGCCACGACGGGCGGTGTGTGCCCCCGCCGGAAGCGCAACAGAAAACGGGCCCCGGTGCGAACACCGGAGCCCGTCATGATCGGGCTCGCCATGGGGAAAGGAGGCGAAAAGCGGTGGCGAGCCGCGGTTGGTTTGCAGAGCCATTCGGCTACAGCCAGCCTCCCAGGTTCACCTGCCAGCGACGGCCGCCGACCGTGAAGCCGACCTGTCCGCGCGGGTCGACCACCTGTCGGCCGACGCGTCGGTGGTAGTGTCGATGCTGGTGCCGCAGCGCGATACGAATGCTGTTTCGCAACTGGTCCGCGGTTCGCTGCACTCGTTGCACCTTGCGACCGAAGGGCTGGATGTCGCAGAGCGACGCCCGCAAGTTGGCCGCGCGGTTCTCGAACACCCGCAGCTTTCGACGCATGTGCACCAGGTCTCCACCGGCGAAGGCGAGGTGGTCGATGTCCGACGCCAGGAGGCGCAGCTCGCGAGCCTCGCGCACCAGGAATCGGTACTCACGCACGTGGCGGAATTCCTGCCGCAAGTCGCGGGCCAACTTGTTCGTCTGGCGGGCCAGACGTTGTGAGACATTCTGGATGTGGTCGTAGCGACCTGCCTCGGCGGTGGTCGTGCCAAACGCGAGGCCTGCGGTGGTGACGAGGACGGCCAATGTCGTAGTTGCCATCTGCATGAGATTCTCCTCTCTCGGCTCGATTGAAAATGAAGGTTATGACGCGATCGTTGTGTGTCGGCCCGACGCCGGGGCTGCGAAAGCCACCGACCGAGCGGACCCACGTTGTTCGCTTCGAGTCGCCGGTAGCGAGCCTCGCTGCGAACGGGAGGAGAGAAACGCAGCGGGCGTGCCAAGCCGGGCGAAAGAATCGCGTTTTCTGCCCCGGGAACGCCTTAAGTCCCTATTTATAAAAGACTTACGTGCCGTGGCCCAGAGACAGCTAGAGCGCCACGAACGGGCCGAGGACAGCTCCCCGACCCAATTGTGTGATCAAACCGATCACAGTCGAAATCGTGAAGTGGGCGCGAGGGGCCGCTCGTTATGCGCCGCGACATGGGGCGTAGGAACGTCGCGGCAGGCGCGTCGCCCGCGAACCGCCCCCGACCGCGCTACGGAGCCATCTTCACGAAGTGACCGAAATTCTTGTTGCTCCGTCGCAGCGCTTGCGTGCCCCGCCAGGCGACGCCGACCGGCTGCTCTTGCGGATCGTCGACGTCCAACGCCACGGGCGTGCATTGGAACGAATGCCAGTCGTCGCCCTGCGGACCGGTGACCAGCTCCAACGGCAACGCGGCCTCGACAACGTAGCCGCCCTCGACACGCTTCACCGCCGCGCGACACTTGGTGGGCCGCTCGTTGAACTGGAACACATCGAACTCGCCGTTCCGCTCGACCGCCGGGAACATCGCCCGATAGCAGCCGACAAAGAACGAGTTCTGTCGCGAGCGCACCGCGATCGGCCGTCCGTCGATCATCAGCATGAGTTCGTCCTTGTCCAGCACGCGATCGTCGGTGACCCGCGCGGCCAGGTAGAGGAACTTATCGTCTCGGGCAAAGCTGAAGGCGAGCGACGCGTCGTCGTTGCCCTGCCACTGACCGGCCGGGCCGAGCAGTACCGGCGGCGTCGGCGTGCGATGCGCCAGCTCGCCCCATTCATCGAGATCGCCGTCGATCGAGACCTCCGCGGCGAGCGTCGCACAGGGATAGCGGCGATCGATTACCACCGGCACCGTCTGCTCGGTTCGCAGGGGCCGCACCGGCTCGTCGGCCTGGTTGACGTCGGCGGCCGCTGCCTCGTCGTCCGTCAACACCGAGGCGACCTGGGCACGAAAGACGGTCTGTTCCAACTCGGCAAAGGGAATTGTCTCGCCGAATTGCACCTTCACCGAAAGCGACTTGCTTTCGCCGGGGCCCGCCTCGAGCTCGAGCTCGACAGGATCGACCGTGAGTCCGCGGAGCGGAAGCCCCTCGATCTTGCCTGCCACCTGAATCGGCCGATCGAACTGGTTGGTGAGCCGCACGTCGATGCGACCTTCGGTCAGGCCCTCGCGCTGTTCGTCGAGCAGAATCGGCGCGACCTCGATCTTGGCCTGGGCGAGAAAGTTGCGAAAGCGGGCCAGTTTCTCTTCGGTCACTTCGTCGGCCGCCACGATGCCGTCGAGAAGCAAGTTGACGACCCGCGGTCCGTCATCTTCCATGGTGAGCCACATGATGTGATCAAACTCGCCGTAGGGCACGCCGCGCAGCTGCGAGCCGCCGCCGGTGGTGGCCAACTGATAGAACTTGGTGCCGTTGCGATGGAACTCCGAGTAGAAGTGGGTGTGCCCGGCGAAGACCGTGTGCTTTCGTCCGTAGAGCAGCTTCTCGACCGGCTTCCAGTTCGTCCCGTCCTTGATGCCGAAGGAAATGTAGCGTTCGGAGATGAACCACAGCGGCTTGTGCAGAAAGACAAGCGTCCAGCGAGCGTCCCGCGCCTTCTCCAGATCGGCTGCCAGCCATTCCAGTTGTTCGTCACCGATGCGGAAATTCGGATCCTCGCTGCAAAGGCAGATGAAGTGCACGCCCTTGTAGTCGAACGAGTAGTACGTCGGCCCGAAGTGCTCGCGCCACACGCGGTGCATCATGGGGTTGGTCACGTCGTGGTTACCGGCCACGAAGAAGAACTTCATCTCCATCTTCTCGATAAAGCCCAGAAACTCCTGCCATTCGCGTTCGACCTGGGCCTGGTCCTCGGTATAGCCCTCGATCAAATCGCCGACCGACATCACGAAGTCGGGGCGGAGCCGGTTGACGGCCCGCACCCCTTTCATCCACACGCCCGGCCGGTGACCGCCCGTGCGATCGGTCATGATGGCGATCTGAAAGCGGTTCGGATCGTCAAGGACCGGTTTGTCGGACCAGGGCGTGGGCCCTTCGATCTGCGGCAGGACGATGCCGGTCGGGGCTTTCTTGCGGGCCTCGACCTGTCGGGCCAGGACGGCCGCATCGGCGTCGCTGGTGTTGGCGGCCTCCACATTGGTCTGGGCATGATGATCGTGCTCGCCAGCTTCACCCGGCGGATGGGCGAGCGCGGTCGGGATCTCGGCGATTGCGAGAGTGGCGAATAGAAGGAGCAGCGTGGCGAGATGCGGCAGGCGAATCGTCATGTTCGGCTCGGCGTTGGTCAGCGGTGTGGTCTCAGGAAACGCGACAGCAGCGACGTTCTGCCTGATTCTGCAAGTGCCAAGATTGTGAACCACCGCGTCGCGCTGGTAAACTGACCGCGAAGTCGCCGCTGGGCAGGCCTTGCGGCATCTTCGCAGCCGTCTCGGCAGTCCGTACTATTGATGGCTGCGTTGTTAATGAGCCCTTCGCGGCGGCGGTGATGGCGGAAATGCCGGCCTCCCGCTGGTCGGCCTGGTTCATTGGCTGCGCAGGGCTCAATAGTTCGTAGGAGTCCCCATCCTCATGCATCACCGCTTCCTGGATCGCGACGCTACGAGTCTCATTGCTGCGAGGCCGCGTCCGTACGCGTGGCAGGCTCGTTCGTTGGTGGCCAAGTTCTTCTCGCTCTTGTTCGCGGCCGCGCCACTTACGGCGTCCACTGCCGCGGCGGCCGAGGACGAGTTGCTGGTGTTCGTCTCCGCCTTTGCTGAGGGACGCCGGGGCGCGATTCACGCCTTTCGACTCGATCCGGCGGTCGGGAAGCTTGAGCCGCTGGCCCGCAATGCCGACATCGAATCGCCGTTCTACATGGCGATCTCGCGCGACGATCGCTTTCTCTATGCCACGCACGCACCGGGCGGCCACGGCAGTGACGCGACCGAGTCGGTCGTGGCCTTCGAACTGGCCGGTCGCACCGGACAACTCAAGCGTTTGAATCATCAACCCTCCGGCGGCGATGTGGCCTGTTACGTCGATGTCGACACCACGGGCGACACTTTGCTGGTCGCCAACTACGGCGATGGCAGCGTGGCGGCCTTGCCGATTGCCGAGGACGGCTCGCTCGGCGCGGCCCGCGTACGGATTCAACATCAGGGTTCGAGCGTGCATCCCAAACGGCAGCGAGGTCCGCATGCCCATTCGATCGTAATCAGTCCCGACAATCGCTTCGCCCTGGTGGGCGATTTGGGTCTCGACCAGGTGCTGGTCTATCAGTTGGAGCCGGCCGAGGCCCGCATGACGGCGGCCACCGAGCCCTTCGCCCGCACGGCAGCGGGGGCCGGACCGCGACATCTGACCTTTCATCCCAACGGCCGGCACGTCTATGTAATCAATGAACTCGACAACACGATCACCCTGTTCGACTACGATCCGCAAACAGCGACGCTCGAATCTCAACAGACGATCGCCACGTTGCCCGCCGACTACGAAGGACAAACCTATACGGCCGACGTGAAGGTTACGCCCGACGGACGATTTCTGTACGGCACGAATCGAGGCCACGATTCGATCGCCTGCTATCGGATTGACGAGCGGGGTCGACTCGAGTTGCTCGACATCGTGCCCAGCGGCGGGGCCGGTCCCCAGAACCTGGCCGTCACGCCGGGTGGCGAGCTGCTGTTGTGTGCGAACATGCCGGGCAATCGCGTGACGCTGTTTCGCATCGATCGCGACAGCGGATCGCTGGAGCGGCTCGACGACTCGGTCGCCATGCCGCGGCCGTCCTGCATCCTGGTCCGGTGAACAAGGAACGCGTGCATCGTCGCCGGGCGTGCCGAGTTTTTTCGCTGCGGCACGCGAAAACGGACTGAGGGCGAAAAAACTCAAACCTCTTGCGCAGGCGATGGTTAGCGCGACGTCGCTGACGACGCAATGGCGTCGCAAGGCGGTGAGCCTCTTGGGGTTACGTTTCTTGCCGGGGTCTGTTGAGCCGGGCGACAAAAACTCCCTCGTGCGGAGCGGTCGTTCGAACGGCGCGACGCGGGTGTGAACAATCACTTCAAAATGACCCATTAGAGCGCGTCTCGTTTATCTCTAGCGTCTTGGCTAGCTGCGGCTGTGCTTGGCTACGTCGAGGGTGCATCGACGAATCTACCAATTCGTCTGCTTCGGTCTGGTGGCCAAACTTGCCTCGCCGGCGCCAACGACGCGACACCTATCCGAAACACGCTCTAGCGATCAGGAGGAATTGACCCACCTTGACGTTCTGAGAGGAAAGCCCCCTGCTGCCCAGCAGGTGAGTGGCGCACGCACTGGCGGAAGTGCCACCCGGCGCGCTTCCCGGGGTCTGGTCCAATTTTCGGCCGCCTGATACATCCATTCTGATATCGCGTTGTCCGAAAACTTGGACCTGTCCCCCCGCCCCCGCCTTGGTAACCCTGGCAATCACAACGGCTCGGCGCGCTTCCCGGGGTCTGGTCCAATTTTCGGCCGCCTGATACATCCATTCTGATATCGCGTTGTCCGAAAACTTGGACCTGTCCCCCCCCTTGGTCGCCCTCCCGCACCCTGGCAACCAGAACGGCTCGGCGGGAGCCTCGCCCTCCCGTACATGCTTCGCCCTCCCGAAGCCAGTGCCGCCCTTGTGGGCAACGGCGGTCGAGAGGCGGCAGCCAACTTCAACCTAGCGAGCGGCGCGGAAACTTCAACGCCGAGAATGTGACAGGGCGCGAGGGGAGCACGCACTCGGCGCGCTTCCCGGGGTCTGGTCCAATTTTCGGCCGCCTGATACATCCATTCTGATATCGCGTTGTCCGAAAACTTGGACCTGTCCCCCCC
>QQVP01000056.1 GCA_003389215.1 Planctomycetota bacterium
CTAGAGCGCGTCTCGTTTATCTCTAGCGTCTTGGCTAGCTGCGGCTGTGCTTGGCTACGTCGACCTGCATCGACGAATTTACCAATTCGTCTGCTTCGGTCTCCTTGCCAAACTTGCCTCGCCTACGCCAATGACGCTACACCTATCCTAGACACGCTCTAGTCGCCAGCAAGCGTATCGCCGTTCGGACGTCGTGCGGAGGCGCCGCCTACACAAGCGCCGTCCGCCGAGGATTGCGATAGAGCACCTCTTCGAGCAGGAGCGGCGATCCTTGCTCGCCACGCGGGCGCTGTCGATGCCAGTCGCGATCGGTCGGAATCCACTGCGGATCGAGCGGCCATGGGTCGAGCGGATCGTAGCCTAGTGCCGCGGACAGCTTCGCCGAGTTCATGGTGACGTTGCCGGCGCGAGGTGGAATTGGCCCCGCTTCGCCGCGATCGCAGCCTTCGAGTAACTTCGGATCGTAGCCGCCCACGCGATTGACGATCTGGGCGATTTCATAGAGGCTCAGCCGCCGCGGCCCCCCGGCGTGAAACAGTCCCGCCAGCTGGTTGCCGAGCATCACCTCGGCCAACTCGTTCAGGCAATCGGTGTAAGCCGGCGTCCGCACCTCGTCGTAGTAGAGCGTGGCCGGCAGCGACTTGCGAAACCGCGACTGGATCCAGTCGATCGCCCCCGCGTGTCCGTTGAAGCTGACACCCATCGGCAGCGAGATTCGCAACGTCGCCGCGTCGGGCCGGGCCAGGGCCACGATTCGCTCGGCCGCCACCATCGTATGGCCATACTCCGTTACCGGATCGGTCGGGTCGGGTTCGACGTGACCTCCGTCGCCCCTGCCCGAATAGACCAGGTCGATCGACAGATGAACCAGCCGCACCGGGCGATCGGCGATGACGGTGAGCAAGTTGCGCACGCCCTCGACGTTGGTCCGCCAGGCCAGCGGCGGATCGAGTTCGCACGCCTTCAAGGCGCAGTTGCCCGCACAGTTCAGCACCGAGCCAAAGCGATACTCATCGAACAGGGCCGCGAGCCGGTCGGGGTCTTCGGCGTTGCAGGCGACGATGCCGTCGCCGGTGAGTCGCCAGTTATTCACTTGCCGGATGCCGATCACCCGGCCCGGGTAGCGGCGACGAAAGTACTCCAGCGCGTTGTAGCCCGCCACGCCGGCAATGCCGGTGATGAGCAGCGGAAGACGCAGCGGAGGCGAAACAACTTGCCGGGGGCCAAGGCGAATCATGCGGCCACTTATACCCGCTAGGCACGGGTCGCTCAACGCCGCCAGAAGATCGTCGAAGCGGTTCTTTCACGCCGGGCTTGGCCAAGCACAGTCGTAGCTAGCCAAGACGCTAGAGCTGAACGAGACGCGCTCTAGCCCCCGAACGCAACGCCTACGTTCCAACGCGGCCCGTGGCGATAGCGACGCGGATGGTGCCAGGGGCGTCGCGGATAGAAGCCCGGCCCGTAGTAGTGCTCTTCCACGATGACCGGTTGGGCGGCGGGACCGGCGGGCACGGCGGCCACCGGCGGCGGTTGCTGCATGGCCTGGACGACGGACGGCGAGACACCCGAGTTGCTCAGCCGGATCAGGTCGTTGGCGTCGGGCCGACTCGTGATGCCATGGTGGCGAATGTGGTTGATGATCAGGTTGTCGGCCACCCCGGCCTGCGCCATGGCGATGACTTCGTCGTGAGTCACCACGCCCGCCCGCACGGCCTGGCCGAGCTGGGCCTCGATCAGGGCCCGGTTCTGGGCTTCGATGTAGTCCTTCTGCTCGCCCACGACGTTGCCAAGCAGCGCGCCGGCGGCTCCGCCGACGATGGCACCTTCGGCGGTGTTGCCCGCCTGATTGCCAATGACCGCGCCAATGCCCGAGCCAATCAGTCCGCCGGTAAAGGCGTCCTGGTCGGCGTGATAAGGCGAACGACACCCACACATGGCGACCAGTGTCAGTGCGATCGAAAGCGAGAGGTAAGGGCGGCGTTTCATGACGAACAATCGGAGAGCCGGACAGGCGAGCGTGCGCAGCAACAGGCCAACACGGCCGCTTGCCGGACAGCTATGGGGCCAGCAAGGTAGGGACAGCGGGGCGGGATTGTGCGCAGCGTCGGCCCGTGACGTCAAGGCATTTCGCCCGCCCTTGCGACCCGTCCTTAAGCGTCGACCCGTTTCGCCGCCAGCGTCGCTAGTGGCGCTAGCGACGCACGTAGACCGAAGGGTCGTCGACGATCCACGGAGTCGACCAGGTCTTGCCGTCGTCGTAGCTGCAGACGTTGAAGAAGAAGGTGTTGAACTCCTTCATGCGGCTGCCGTAGGGAAGGTGCGAGGCGATGTGATCTTCGGCCGTGAGATCTTCCACGCCCTTCTTCACGTAGTAGTGGACATAACCGTCGGGCGAGAACGACATGCCGAACGTCCACCAACCGGTCTCCTTGATTTCGACCTTGCGATAGTCGGCTCCCGACGATCGTGCCCGCACGCGAATGAAGGCCGCGTCGCGGTCGTGGCCCTTTTCCTTGCTCTGAAAGTCGATCAAGAAGCCGGGCCAGTAGGTGTCGGGCTCGTTCCAGTTCTCGCGCGACTTGGGTCGCGGAAAGCGAGGCTCGAGCGCCGCGCGAAAAGCGAACGAACAGCCGTTGCGCTCTTCCCACTGGTCGAACGGCGGTACGTAGACCCGCGTCACCACGCTCGGCGAGCGGGATGCGGGAATCGCGCCGCGAAGAATGTACTTGACGTCCGCGATGAAGTCGTCCTGCTGCATCTTGTACGTGTGGCTCTTCGGCATGCCGACTAGCATCGACTGCAACAGCAGCGCACCCTCGCTACCTTCGAGACCTCCCTCCGGCGTTTCCACGCGGCGAATGTGGTCGGGCATGCCGCGCTTGACGCCCTCGTACCAGCGGCGGTTTTTCGAAATTCCGGTCGGATTCCGCGTGCGGTCGTCGATGTTCCGGCTGCTCTTCGGCCAGTTCATCTTGAAGCTCCACTCGGGATCCTCGAAGTCGTCTCCCACTTGCGGCAGGAAGTGGCCCGTGCCGGGTACGAAGTTCTGGGCTTGTGCGACGCTGGCAGTGCAAAGCGCCGTGCAAAGCAACGTCAAGACAACGATGCCCAGGGGAGCGGTGGCCAGGCACACCGGGCGGCGCGCCAAGAAAGGGATTTTCATCGCGGATGTCCTCGTTTCGGAACGCGCGGGAAGGGATTCAGGATGGGCCGACGGCGACGAGCCTAGAGCGTTCTTCAGATCGATGTCGCGTCTTCGGCGGATAGCGAGGCAAGTTTGACAAGGAGACCGAAGCAGGCGAATCCAGACGATTCGTCGATGCAGGTCGACGACATCAAACTCGGTCGTAGCCCGCCGAAGACACGACAGGGAAATGAAAAGCGCTCTAACTCTCATATCGGAACGAGCCCAGCACGTCGTGAGCAGCGATTCGTTCACGGCGCAAGAACCAAGCATCGTGACCGAAAACTCTTGCGCCAATCGTCTCCTTGTCGCTGGCACTGAATGCAGTCGCAAAGCGCGCGACCCCGTTCGTCGGACACGTCGAACCGCCCGACGCCGACGTCGAGCGCCGGCCAAGAAATCGAGCGCGATCAGGAGAGCTCGCGGGGCAGCCACAGATCGACCAGCTTGCCCTTGGTTTTCGGCTCGAGGTCGCGCCAGCGTGGGACGTCGAGTTCGATTTGCGCCAGCGCGGCGGTGGGAAACTCGGTATCGACGTCGGCCAGCGCGTTCACCAGGTCGCTCATGCCTGGATTGTGTCCGACCAACATGACGCGACCGATGCTATCGGGCAACTGGCGCAGCAGGTCCAGATATTCCGCGGGCGGAGCCAGGTAAAGATCGTCGCTGAGCACGACCTCTTTGCGATAGCCGCAATGCTCGGCCACCAGCTTGGCGGTCTTGCGAGCCCGCTTGGCCGTCGAGCTGACGATCAGATCGGGGACCAGCCCCTTGCGATAGACGAGCTGTCCGATGGCGGGAGCGTCCCGCTTGCCACGTTTGGCCAGGGGCCGTTCGTGATCGGCCAGGCCCTGCTCCTTCCAGCTCGACTTGGCGTGCCTCAGGAGCAGGATCGTCTTGCGATCGGTCTCCGCGGCGATGCGCTGCAGATCGGTCGTGCGGGTGACCGGAGCGGCGCGGGCCGTTTCCGGCACGAAGACCGTTCCCGTGGCCCGCTCGGCCCGCTTCTGGGCCTCGCTGGCCTCGCGATAGAGAATCTGCTGGCTGCGAATCGCGTCCGGTCCGAACTGACCGGTCGGTTTCTCGTAACCGCCGTCGGCCAGCAACCGGCGTCCCTTTACATTGTCGCTCAGGCAGGTCGTCAGCACGTTGATCAACCGCGAGCGGGCCGCGGGATCTTCGACCGGCACGAACAGCTCGATCCTCCGATCGAGATTCCGTTGCATCCAGTCGGCGCTGGCGATGAACACCAGCTCGTCGCCGCCGTGGTGGAAATAGAAGATCCGGCTGTGTTCGAGAAAGCGGTCGATAATGCTGACGACCGTGATGTTCTCGCTCAATCCCGGCACGCCCGGCCGCAGACAGCAGATGCCGCGTACGTTGAGCTCGATCTTCACCCCCGCCTGCGAGGCGCGATAGAGCGTCTCGATGACCTGCGGATCGACGCAGGAGTTCATCTTGGCCATGATGTGGGCGTGCTGCCCCTGACGCTTCCGTTCGATCTCATGCTCGATCAGCTGAATGATCCGCTCGCGGAGTCCGATCGGGGCGGCTTCGATCTTGCGGAAGCGCTGCGGCTGAGAATAGCCCGTAATCGTGTTGAAGAAATTGGTCGCGTCGATGCCCAACTGCTCGTCGCAGGTCATGTAGCTGATGTCGGTATAGAGCCGGGCGGTCGACTCGTTGTAGTTGCCCGTGCCGAAGTGCAGATAGCGCTGAATGCCCTGCGGTTCGCGACGCACCACGATGCAGATCTTGGCGTGGGTCTTCAGACCGCGGATGCCGTAGATCACCTGCACGCCGGCCTGTTCCAGATTGCGTGCCCATTCGATATTGCGGGCCTCGTCGAAGCGGGCCTTCAGCTCGACGACGACGGTCACCTGTTTGCCGTTCAGGGCGGCTTGTCGCAGCGCGGCGACAATCGGACTTTGCCGGCTGGTGCGGTAGAGGATTTGCTTGATCGCCAGCACGTCGGGGTCTTCGGCCGCCTCCTCGAGCAGGCGCACGACCGGCTCAAAGCTCTCGAACGGATGGCAGAGCAGAATATCCTGGACCGCGATGTTCTCGAACATGCTGGCCGCCGAGCTGACCTGTGGCGACTGACGCGGCTTCCAGACCTCGTAACGCAGCTCGTCGTAGCCGTCGAGTTTGGTCAGCTCCATCATCGACGCCAGGTCGATCGGGCCCGGCACCGAGTAAACGCTGTCATCCCGCAGATCGAGCACCTCTTTCAGGAAGGCCCGCGTTTCGGCAGAGGCCTCCTCGGCAAGCTCCAGCCGCACGCAGTGGCTGAACTTGCGGGCGTCGAGCACGCTTTCCATTTCCGCCAACAGATCGGCGGCCGAGTCTTCATCGACGGCCAGGTCGGCGTTGCGGGTGATGCGAAACGGCACCGCCTCGACGACGGCCTCGCCCGGGAAGAACTTGTCCACGTGCAGCGCGATGACATCTTCGATCAAGGCGTACTGGTAGCCGCCCTCCGCCGGCAAAGTCAGCCGACGGGCGACGCTGCGGCCGATCGGAATGATGGCGAAGCGGGGCACGTCCGGCTCCGCCTCCGACGGCGACAAGTGAACGCAGACGTTCATCGTCTGGTTGATCAACAGCGGAAAGTCGTCGCCCGAGGTGACCGCCGCCGGCGTGAGCACCGGGTAGATCTCCGAGGCGAAGATCTCCGCGAGCGCCTTGGCCTGGCGATCGGTGAGCTGTCCGGCCGCCACGCGGCGAATGCCGGCGTCTTCCAGGGCCGGCTCGATCTGTTCGGCATAGCACTCGTACTGATCGGCCGTCATGCGAAAGGTCCGCTGGCCGATTGCCTCAAGCTGCTCTTCCGCGGTACGGCCCGAGGGGTCGAGACGCCGATTGCCCTGTTGCACCAGCATCTCCAGGCCGCCGACGCGCACCATGAAGAACTCGTCGAGGTTCGACGCCGTGATGGCGAGGAACTTGAGCCGTTCGAGCAACGGAATCCGCGCGTCTTTCGCTTCGTCGAGCACGCGTTGGTTGAATTCCAACCAGCTCAACTCGCGATTCGTAAATCGTGTCGGTTCCGTCTTCATGCTGCTCGACTCGTCATCGCTTTATCCACCGGTGGCCGCCGTGCGGCGGAGGAACACCTTCTGGCCGAAGACCTCTTCGAAAAGGCCTCCGCTCTCCTTGATCGCCAATTGCTCGACCGACAGGTCGCTGACACCGGATACCACGATCTCGAAGCGTCCGTCCTGCTGGGCGCACTGGAACTCGCGGATCCGCTGACTCCGCGATTCGTCCAGTGCCTTGGCAATTCTCAAGATGGCGGCCATCTTCGCCACCGCGCCGCGCCGCTTCCGATCCAGGTTCGCGAAACCCTGGTGCGAGGGGCTGGGACTGGCCCGCCGGTGATAACGCGCGATCAGACCGACCAGCAAGTGGTCGTTGCGACTCATGCCGAACATCTCCGCGTTGGAGATCAGGTAGAGCGAGTGTTTATGGTAGCCGCGGGTGCCGACGAACAAACCGACTTCGTGCAGCCGCGCGGCCAGCTGTAGCAACAACTCGAAACGCGAGTCGAGCTGATGTTCGTGCTGGAGGGCCGCGAACAGCAAACCACAGAGCTCGGCGACATGTTCGGCGTGCTTTTTGTCGACCTGATACTTGCGGCCGAGTGCGACCGCGGCGCGGACGATCTGCGTGCGAAACTCCTGCGTCCACGATTCCGTGGCGACCATTTCGCGAAGCAGCCCGTCGCGCAGGTTGACGTCGGCCACATAGATTTGCTCGAGCCCGAAAGTGCGGGCCAGTTCGACGTAGGAGAGCAGGGCCGGACCTAACGTTTCCGCGTCGGGAAACGCCAGGTGGTAGGTCCGTACCAGGTCGTCGACCGACAGGCCCAGCACGCGGTTGGCGAGTTGTTCGAGCTGGTCGACCGAAATTTCGCCGAGCTGATCTTCCCCGATAGCCGCTCCCAGCTGGGCCGCGGCGAAGCGAACATCGCCACCCAGGGCGACGAGCTGTACCGGGCCCTTCTCCGGGATTTGGCCACGGAGGTGTTCCATCGTCTGGCGAATTCGCGACTGCAAGATCTGCCGGCCCGGTCCTTCCGACGTATCGTAGGTCTCCAGCGCCTGTCGCAACCGTAACGAGCCCAGGCGGAACATGCGCGAATAGAGCACGTCGCTACCGCGCAGCAGCAAGACATCGGTGCTGCCGCCGCCAACTTCCACGGCCATGGTGCCGGCCGCGGCCAGCGTCGGCTCGCGACTGAGCAGCGGTTGCAGGGCAAGATAGGTGATGCGGCTCACCTCGGCCTCATCGAGCGGTTCGACGTCGAAGCCCGTGGCGATAAAGATGCGATCGAGAAAGGCGAGACGATTGCTCGCCTCGCGCACCGCGCTGGTGGCCACCACGCGAATCTGCTCGGGCCGCGTAATCTGATACTGCTCCAGAACGCGGCGGTAACTCTTCAGAACCTCGACGCAATGTTCGGTGGTGGCTTTGTCGATCGTCCCGCGGGTGAAGGTGTCTTTGCCGAGATTGACCGCTTGGGCGAGCCGTTCCAGATGCCGTACCTGGCCACCCGATCCGATCTCCGCGACGGCCATCCGGATCGAGGCCGAGCCGACGTCGATCACCGCCACCGGGCGCGCGACATCGCCCCGTGCGGCGGCCGCGGCGGTCGTCTCCGTGGTCATCGACTTCATGGCAGATCGGCTCCGTCGAAAGGCGTGCGGAATGCACCCTCACTAACTCTACATTATGGTCGAAAGCCGCTGCCAAATGGGGGTTTTACAGCCCGACGGGCCTTCAGTCCGAGCCCGCTGGGGCGCCCGAATCGCCATCCCGCGCCCCTATGCGTCGATTTCGCGTTGGGCCCAGGCGGCCACTCCCATCGCCGTGGCATCGTCGCCCAGTTCGGCGGCGGTGACGCGATAGGAACCGGCAAACGAGTCGAGCACGTTTCGCGCGACCGCGTCGTGGACCTCGGTGACGAAGAGCTCCGGCATCGCCTCGACCAGACCGCCCCCAAGCACGATCGTGTCGGGCGAGATCATCAGCACCGCGGCGGCAACCGCCCGTCCGATCACCTCGGCGGCCTGTCGGACGATCTCCTCGACGATCGAATCGCCTGCCCGAATCGACTTGGCGATCACGCCGCTGCGAATCTTGGCCAGGTCGGTCCCGGCCAGTTCGACGACGTGTGGGGCTTCGCCACGGTAGGCCGCCTGCGCCACCGCCGCGGCGATGGCCAATCGGCTGGCCAAGGTCTCCAAGGTGCCACGACGGCCCTCGGGACTCGGTGGTCCGAGCGCGGTCGCCGGGATGTGACCGATCTCCATGCAGGAGCGCCGCTGGCCGCGGATGATGCGGCCCTCATAGACACACCCGCCGCCGATGCCCGTACCCGGAAACACTCCCAAGGCACAGCGGGCACCCCGCGCGGCGCCAAAGCGATACTCACCATAGACCCCGGCGTCGACGTCGTTGCAGACCACCACGGGACAGTTGAACTTGCTTTGCAGATGTTCTTGCAGCGGGACTTCCTCCCAGCCGAGATTGGGAGCTTCGCAGAGGATGCCGGCCTCCAGGTCGACCGGGCCGGGACAGCCGATACCAATGCCGGCGAGATCCTTGGCCGTCAGCTTGGCTTCGTCGAGCGACTTGGCAATCGTCTTCTCGATGCGGTCAAGTCCGGCCTCGACGCCCTCATTGCCGTTCGTTCGTTTGCGATTTTGCGCGAGGGCGTGGAACTCGTCGTCGAAGACGACGGAGAGCATCTTCGTGCCCCCCAGATCGAAGCCGATCCAGTGCCGCGCGGACGTTGTCGGTTCGGCATCTGCCACGAGCGTCACTTCCCAAGTTGGTCCAATTCAGAAACCAGGCTCGGCCGGCGGCCGGCGCCGTTAGGATACCAGATCGCAGGCTTCGCGGGACGGGGTCGGGGGTCGCTCGCCCGAGCTGTACCCGCCTCGGCGAATCCGCGGGGTCCCGGCTGCTGCGCGAGCCGGCCGCAGCTTCCCCCACTGCCGATGTCGAACTCGTGCCCCCATGTGCGCGTGGCCCAAGAGATGGCGTCGGTCTCCGCGAGCACGCGGCTCGCCCGTAAATCGTCTTGGACGGCACAGCCGACCAACCTGTCGGCCAACATGTCGGTGCGGACCCGGCGGTGCGGACCCGGCGGACGGAAGCGGCGAGAGCGGGACCAACGTCGACGTCGCGATCTTTTCATTCACCTTCCTGATTCCCTGCTGGTCCACTTGCCCAGAGACGCTGGCTACTCCCAGGCGCTGGTTGATGGCGGATGCCTGAGCTGCCTCGGTCTCGGCCTTTGCACCGCTTCGTGGCTTTCTGCGGGGTATCGACAAGAGTCGATGATTGTGAAGATTGTGTGAATTCAGGCGTTCCGTATTTTTGGGCCACGGCAGGGATGGACGCTCCGCCGTGGCGAATGGTACCAATTACGTGCTAGCACGACCCCGGGAGGGGAACCTCGTTCGGCGGCGTCGTGCCCCTTTCCGTTGCGGTAGGTGAAGTCATGAGTAAACACTTGGAACTCGACTTGGAGCAGGTCAAGCGCGAGCTGCTGAGCCTCTCGGCGCTCGTCGAGGACATGATCCTCAAGGCCACGCGGGCCCTCCGCGAGCAGCGTTCCGACCTGGCTCAGGCAGTGATCGATAGCGATGTCCAAGTCAATCAGCGCGAGGTGCAGATCGAGGAGGAGGCCCTCAAGATCATCGCGCTACACCAGCCGGTGGCGATCGATCTTCGCCGCATCGTGGCGGTGGTCAAGATCAACAACGACCTGGAACGGATCGCCGATCTGGCCGTGAACATCGCGGAGCGTGCCGATCAGTTGATCCTGTTTCCGGAGTTTCCCATCCCCGATCTGCTCGACCGTATGGCGCAGCGCTCGATCGCGATGGTTGGCGAGGCGATCGACGCCTTCGTGCGATTGGACGTGGCGGCCGCGGAGCAGATTCGCGACGCCGACGACGAGGTCGACAAGATGAACGTCGAGCTGATCGCCAGCCTGCGCGAAGTGATGCGGACCCAGCCCGAACTGGTCGAGCCGGCCCTGCAGTGTTTCTCGGCGACCCGCCACCTGGAGCGGATTGCCGATCACGCGACGAACATTGCCGAGGATGTGGTGTTCCTCGTGCAGGGAGAGATTGCCCGTCACAAACCCAATCCGACCGCCCTGCCCAAATAGGCGTTCGGGTCGTCGTTGCTTCCTTTGGTCAAGCCCCTGAGACCCATACCGATCATCTCCCCCAGCCGATGCGTTCGCGAACCGGTTCGCGGTGGCGCGCGTCGGGGTGGGGGCCGCCCGGCTCGCTCGTTTGCCAGTCACACCCTCAACCCCCACCCCCTGAACCCTTTGACCTGCCATGACGGCCAGAAGAATCCTGATCATTGAAGATGACACCTCGCTGGCGGAGATTCTCCGCTACAACCTCTGCGAGGCGGGTTTCGAGGCGACGATCGTTACCGACGGTCGCGAGGGTCTGCGACAGGCGCGGTTGCTCGAACCCGACCTGGTGATTCTCGACCTCATGTTGCCGATGGTGAGCGGCCTGGAAATTTGCCGCCGCCTGCGGGCCGACTCGGCCACCAGCGACATGCTCATCTTGATTCTCACCGCCAAGGCGGAAGAGACCGATGAAATCGTCGGGCTGAGCATGGGGGCCGACGACTATGTGACGAAGCCCTTCAGCGTCAAAGCGCTGCTCGAGCGAATCAAGGCCTTGCTCCGCCGTCGCGAGACGGTGACGACCGACCGCGACATCGTCACGGCCCACGGCGTCACGGTCGATCGCGTGCGCCATTGCGTGCTGGTCGAAGATCGCGAGCTGAACGTGACGAAGACGGAATTTCGGCTCTTGGAGAGTCTCGTGCGGCAGCCCGGTCGGGCATTCGCGCGAAGCGAGTTGATGGTGTCGGCCCTCGGTCCCGATCCGTATGTCTTGGAACGGACGATCGACGTTCACATTCGCGCCCTGCGTAAGAAACTCGGCCCGGCGCACGAAGGGCTCATCGAGACGGTTCGCGGCGTCGGCTACCGCTTCAAGGCGGTCGGCGGCGACGTGCTGGCAACCTCGCAGGCGTAAGCCGCGACCTTGCGCAAGAAGGCATCGATCGGTCGCGGCCTTCCCGCTCTTCCGCGCGGGATCGGCACCTTCTTCGCCAGCCAGGGCTTGCTTTGCTAGCACCGTACGGTAGAACGAAAGTCACTGCGTGTCTGGTAAGTACGAACGGGCTGCGGTCGTGGGACGGAGCGTCGCACGATTCGGCGGCCAAACGCTTGGCGAGAAGGAAACTGCTATGGAAGCTCCGTTTGCGAGTCGCCTGGAGTCGGAGTCGGGCCTGCTGCGGGATGACCTGCTACGGGAGGTCGTCTCGCCGGTTGACATGGAATATGTCGACCGACGGCAATTCTGTGCCTTGGCTCATTCCACCCGCAAGCTGGTCCGTTCCGACCAGCGGCATCTCGGCCTGCGCGGCCTGCTCGATCCGTCGCTGGGCAAGTGCTACGTGATCGAAGAGGACGAGCTCGTCGGTACGATTCTCGTCGGTGGGGGCGAGAGCTTCAGTTAGTTCGCTGCCAGCACTCCGGCACAAACCAGCGACGCGTCGAACGCAAGAAGCTCACATTTCAATTGACTCACACTTGACTTGAGGCATAGACTTACCTTGGTGGCTTGCGGTACCCCCAGGTCCGTTGCACGACAGCCGAGAGAGTTCCACATCGTCATGAAGGTTCCAGCATACAAGCCGGGCGATTGGGTTGTTTACCGCAAACCGAAGCGCAGCACGCGACCCGGGCCGCGTGCCAAGTCGGTCCATCCTGCCCGACGCGGCGAGGAATACACCTACGTCGTCGACAAGTTCTGGCTCGTGGTCGACGCCCTGGAAGACGAGATCGTCGTTCAGACGCGACGCGGCAAGCGTCACGTATTGGCCGCCGCAAGCAGCAACCTCCGCCGCGCCGGTTGGTGGGACCTGTTGGTCAATCGCCACCGCTTTCCGCAGTCGACGTCCGCGACGGGAGCTTAGGCTCGCGCATTCGTCGTCAGGGCAAGCCATCGGGGCGGGAATTGGGCAACTTCGGGGCGGCCGCTCACGCCTTCAGCAGGGCTCGGAACGAACGCCGCAGTTCGCGGCGTCGCACGCCCTCCCACCAGCAAACGAATTGGCGCTGTGCCTGCTGCACGGTCGCCCGACGGGCCTGGAGCAACTGCTCGAATCGCTCGCGGTCTTCGCTGCTGGCGGCGTTTCGCTGCCACGACTCGAAGCGGGCGATGGCGGCGAAATGATCGTTGATTTCGCCCAGCTTCTCCTGCAAGGTCTCCACCTGCGGATAGAGCTGCTCGCGTAGCTTCTTGGGAAAGGCGCCCGCCAACAGCTCCATCGCGTAGCGCAGCTGCTTGCCGCGAATGCGAAAGCGATGCAAAGCCTGAGCGTCTTGCCAGTCGTCGGGTTCCGCTGCGAAGAATCGCTTCAGGCTCGCCGAGAGTCGTCCCCGCGCCCACTGGCCAAACCGGACGTCGTCGCCGCGACGTCGCCGGGTGCGACGTTCCAAACGGGCCAGCACCCGATCGATTTGACGGCTCAACGAGCCACGATGGCGCAGGCGGTCGTAGATTGCCAGGATCGGCTCTTGCGCCTCGCGCCGGCTGACCATCAACCGTTGAAAGATCGCATCGTCGTCGCCGAGCCGGTGAGCGGCCGCCGTGTCGCGCAACAGAACGTCGAGATCGCGGGCCTTGCCGGCCGCCTGACGGATCTCCTTCAATTGCGACAACAGCTTCTTGACCCGTTTGCGAGGCAGCAGCTCACGATACATCTTCACCGCTGCCACAGCCCGTCTTGTCGCCACCCGCAGGCGATGGACGTGCTCGACGTCTTCCGCGGCGTGCTGGGCGGCCAGCGGCAGTCCGCTCTCGACCAGCGCCAGGCGATGGCGAAGGGTCAAGAGCGCGACGCGGCTGATGCGGTCCTTGCGCGATACGCCAAGCACCCATTTGCCGTCGACGATGCCGGCGTGATCGTAGCTGCGCGAAGGCTGGAGCATGCGTGGTTAGCGGCGGGTTCTCGCCGACGTGAATTTCGCCGTGAATTTCGCATCGCCCGGCACGACCGAGCGACGTTGCCTTGGACCGACTCCATCGTCGCACAGAGGGCTCAGGATTCACAGCGTACCCGTGGATTCAAAGAAACCGCACCTATCTTAACGAAACGCTCACACTTCCTTGATATCCTGTGCCAGCGAACCCGGTTTTCGCTACGGTTTTCGCTTCACTCATGGAACCTGGACAGACCAATTCTGATGAACGCACGTCGCCGCCAGCACTTCACCTTTTGCCCGCCACCCGTCCGCCTGTTCTTCGCTCTGCTCTTGTGGGCGGCCCTCGTCTTGACGGGCCTCGTCGGCTGCTCCGACACGGAGAGCCTGCCCGATGGCTCCGCGGAGCTGCCGCTGCGGGTGATGCTGGTGCCGGCCGACGGCGGAACCGAAGACGGCACGCGAGCCGACTTCGAGCCGATCTTCAACGGCATCACCCAGGTTTACGATTTGCATTTCGACATTCGCGTGGGTAGCTCCTACAACGCGGTCGTCGAGGCGATGGCCAACGACCAGGTCGACATCGCTTTCTTCGGAGCCGTCTCCTATCAGATTGCCAAGCAGCGGGCCAATGTGGAGCTGCTGGCGGTCGAAGAGCGGGACGGCAAGTCGGAGTACTTCTCCGGCATTTACGCGCGGGCCGATAGCGGCATCGACTCGCTCGAGGACTTCGCGGGCAAGACGGTCGCCTTTGGCGACGTCAGCTCGACGTCCAGCTTCAGCTATCCGGCGGCGATGCTGCTCGAGGCGGGCGTCAATCCGGCCCAAGACCTCAAGGCCGTCGTGCTGGCCGGCAACCATGCCAACGCGCTGCGGGCCCTCGTGAGCGGCAACGTCGATGGGGCATGCGCCTCGCTCGACAGCTTCAAGAAGGCGGTCGACGACGGCAAGCTCAGCGAGCAGGAACTCAAGTTGGTCCAAAAGAGCCAGCCGATTCCCTCGCCACCGCTGGCCATGAACGGCAACCTGGCGGACAAGACGAAGACGCAGCTGAAGACCGCCTTCCGCGAGATCCACGAGCACCCGGACGTCGAATTGAGGAGCCTCAAGGGCTACGCGGGCAAGAACATCGATCGCTACAACCCAGATTTTTCCGAGGAGAGATTCGACCTGGCGATGGCGCCACTCGACGCGGTCACCAAGGAGCTCAAGGACGCCATGATTCGTCGCGCGGCCGAAGGCAACTAGCCGAGCCGATGCCGGTCTCGCCGGCCCAGGCGCAGCGGCCCCCGTGGCGTCCCCCCCGTGGTGTCCTAACGATGACCGTTCGAGAGCCGGTTCGAACTCTTCGATCCTACCTCCGATGTCCCCACTCCGGGGCGCTCGCGATGATCCGATTCAAAGCGGCCAGAAAACGCTTCGCCGACGGCACCGTCGCGGTCGACGATCTTACGCTAGAAATTCCCGCCGGCCAGTTTTGCGTCTTTCTGGGCGCGAGTGGGGCCGGCAAGTCTTCGGTGCTCAAGCTGGTCAACGGCATGGTGCAGCCGACCTCCGGACGCGTCGAGTTCGACGGCATCGAGGTCGTCCCCCGCACTTATCGCGAAATCCGCCCGCGGATTGCCATGGTCCACCAGCAGTTCAACCTCGTGCTGCGCTCCACGATCTTGCGGAACGTTCTCGCCGGCGCCCTGCCAGGCACGAGCACGACGGCGGCCATGTTGTCGCTGTTTCCCGCGGAGTTGCAGCAGAAGGCGTGTCGTTTGCTCGAACGCGTGGGCCTCAGCGAAAAACACCTTTATCGCCGGGCCGCGCATCTATCCGGAGGGCAGCAACAACGTGTGGCGATTGCGCGGGCTTTCATTCTCGACCCGACGCTGGTCCTGGCGGACGAACCGGTGGCCAGCCTCGATCCGGAAATCAGCCGCGGCATCCTGCAGCTGTTGCGCGACGCTTCGCGCGAAAGCGGGACCACGGTGATGTGCAGTCTGCACCAGCCCGACCTGGCCCGTGAGTTTGCCGACCGCATCGTCGGCCTGGCCCGCGGAAAAGTCATCTTCGACGGGCTTCCCGACCAGCTCGACGAGGAGATGATTGGCCGCATCTATGCCGGCGCGCGGGCCGCCCGCGAGACGGCGGAAGATGATGGCCCGGTCGCGCTGGGAGCGTTGACCGCTTCCGAGGCGGTGTGAGCAAGCGTCGTGGTCGCTGTGGAAAATCAAATGCCCAGTCAAGTCGAAGGCGGTAGGAAATCGGAGGCCGCATGAACAACGACACCACAACGCCGAAGCCGGCGGCCGAGTGGCAGCTCCGTTCCGTCTACAGCACCCGACTGTTCGCGCTGCTGGCCGTGGGGGCGGTGTTGTTGGCGATCTCGGCTCACCGCAGCGAGGTGGACAAAGGCCTCGCCGATTCGGGCCGCGCGATCGTGGCCGTCGTAAGGGGTAAGCCAGAATCGTCGCGCGTTGCGCGGGGCTGGCTCCGCTTTCTCTCCCAGGCCTTTCCCCTCGTCATCGCGTCGTACGAGCCCATCGAGAATCCCGAGGAGTTCAATCCCGACACGCTGCCGGCCTTTGCCTATCGCGACACGAAGTATCCGATCAAGGACACGATGGGCGACGTCGTGCGTTACGTCGACGCGGTGGTCAAGCCGATCGGTTACCTGACCTACGTCGGCGGGCTGCTCGTCCAAACGATCGAGATCGCCATTTGGGGGACCATTCTCTCGGTCCTGATTTCGATTCCGCTCGCCTACTTCGGCGCGGCGGGCTACACCCCCAACAAGTTCTCTTACAATGTGGCCCGGGCGATCTGCAACATGAACCGCGCGATTCCCGAGTTGATTGCGGCCCTCGTGTTCGCGGTGGCCTACGGCCAGGGCGCTTGGGCGGGCATCCTGGCCTTGGGAGTGCATACCTCGGGCTTCCTCGGCAAGTTCTTTGCCGACGACATCGAGAACGCGGCCAAGGGACCGCAGGAGGCGCTCGCCAGCACGGGAGCGAACAAGTTGAAGGTGCTTCGTTACGCGGTACTGCCCCAGGTGATGCCCCAGTTCCTTGCCTACGGGCAGTACATCTTGGAACGGAACGTCCGCAGTGCCACCGTGCTGGGAATCGTCGGCGCCGGCGGCATCGGGGTCGAGTTGAACGAGCGCTGGAAACAGTTCGACTACGGTCACGTCTCCACGATTCTGTTGGCCATTTTCATCACGGTTTTCATCCTCGAACAAATTGCCCAACGCGTGCGGGCTCGGCTGATTGGCGAATGAGCGTTGTCGCACGCTCGCGCCCGCGTTCACGGACAACGGCTGACTGGCAAAGGCCCCGGCAGGCCTTTATACTGCGGGTTTGGCGGTTTGCGGGAAGTCGACGGCTGGGCGTTCCCGTTCGTCGAGAACCCCCGTACGTTGAGACCCCACTCGCCGAGACCACGGTTCCGCCGATATCCCTCCCGCTCCCTCCCGCTCCCTCCCGCTCCTTGCCGCATTCTTTCACCCTGGCAGCACACCGAAATGTCTGAATGGATTTCGCCCGAGCAGATGGCCGTCTGGGATCGCGACGGTTACCTCAAGGTCGAGGGTCTTCTTTCACCCGCCGAGGCGGCCGAGGTTTCCGCCTGGGTCGATGAAGTCGCCGCCTGGCCCGACAGCGACGACAAGTGGATTCACCATCGCGAAGACACGGAGCATGGGGTACGCCTCTCGCGGAGCGAAAACTTCATGCCGTTTCACGAAGGCCTCAAGAAGCTGCTCACCAGCGGCAAGATTCTTGAATCGGTCAGCCAGGTGATGGGCGAGCCAGCGGTGCTCTACAAGGAGAAGATCAACTACAAGTATCCCGGCGGTGGCGGCTATGCGGCCCACCAGGATGCCCCGGCCTACGAGTTCATCAAGAAGCATGTCACCTGCCTGATTGCCATCGACGCCAACACGCCGGAGAACGGCTGCCTCTTCTTCTGCCCTGGCCGGCACAAGGAAGGCTTCATCGGGCTCGACGACGTCGGTTGCATCACCCCGGAGGTGGCCGAAACGCTCGAGTGGCACGCCACGCCGACCGAGCCGGGCGACGTGCTCTTCTTCAGCAGCTACGCGCCCCACAAGAGCCCACCCAACAACTCGAACCAATCGCGGCGGGCTCTCTATCTGACCTACAACGCGGCTGCCGAGGGTGACTTGCGCAGCGCCTATTACGAAGACAAACGCGCGACCTTCGCCGCCCACAGCGGGTCGGGCACGGAAGCGGAAGGTCGCATCAGCAAGATTGGACACTTTCAAGGAAAAACGGTACTCGAAAAATGAACCATCTGCTCGATCATTCGTTAGCGGAAGCTATGGTCAGCGCCTCGAACGAGGCCCGGGCCGACCTGTTGCTCAATTACCTGGCCGAGCACGGACTGACCAACTACGACGAAAACGTGACCCAGCTGGAGCACGGCCTGCAGAGTGCCACCCTGGCGCGAAACAGCGGTGCCTCGCGAGAGCTGGTCATCGGCGCGCTTCTGCACGACTTGGGTCACCTGCTGGTCGACGAGCATGCCGCCACGGGCGATTTCCTCGACGAGGATCTCAATCACGAAGAAGTGGCGGCCGACTACCTGGCACCCTATCTCGGCCCCGCGGTACTCGAACCAATTCGCCTGCACGTGCCGGCCAAGCGTTATCTCTGCACGGTCGATCCCGACTACTACAACGGGCTGTCCGACGCCTCGAAACGCAGCTTCCAGGTGCAGGGCGGCAAGATGTCGGACGAAGAGAAGGCCGAGATGGAGAAGAACGAGTTTCTCGAAGAAGCCCTCACGTTGCGGCGCTGGGACGACGGCGGCAAGGTCAAAGGACTCGAGACGCCGACGCTGGCCGACTTCCGCGACGACCTGGTGGCGGTGCTCGAGGCGAAGTAGCCGCGCCGCCGTGACGGGACCTGCCGCAAAGGGGGCCTGCCGCAAAGCCGCCCAGCCCGGCGAGTCGGCGCCCGGAGGGGCGACTCAGCGGCGAGGTGCGTCGCCAGCAAGTCTTCACGATTCCCGGCACGCAGGTGTCGGATCGGCGAGAAAGGGCGACTTCCGGCCGCGTCACTGCCGCCGACGGCCAGCCTGTTTGCCTCAGCGGCCCCGGGCCCTCACGCCGCGCTGCGCACAGGTGCTTCGTCCGCCGGCCGCGACTCAGGTCGCGAGATGGGCCGCAGATCGTCGCTCACCGGCAACGCCTGCGGCGGCCAGAGGCGGAGCCGCAGCAGCTGCAGGCCGCGGCTGAGAAACCGCTTTGTCTCGTACACGGTGCGAAACGGAAACACCGTGAAGTAGCGGGTACGCGGCAGCTTGTGGGTGTTGATTTCCTTTTGGATGTGCGTCTCGAAGCGGGCATCCTGTCGCACCGGCAACGGCGTGACGCCCATTGCCTTCAGTCCCTGAAAGAACTCGAGGTCGAAGGCGATGTCCCAGGCCAGTCGCATCGGCAGCAGCTCGCGAACCCACGTCTTCGCCGCCCGGCGATTGATGACGTAGGCCGAGGCCCCTTTGCTGCGGGTCAGGCTCACGCCGAGATGCCGACCGCCGGAGAGCTTGATAGCGGGCCAGTACCGATCGCGATTCACCGAAGACAGCCGCAAGATATCCCACTGGTCGCGGTAAGCCAGGGCGTCGTCGATCGCCTCGATCGCCTCGGGGCCCAAGAGGGCGTCGTCTTCCAGGATCAAGCCATACTCGTCGCGGGTGTCGAGGAACTCGAGGATTGCCCGCAGATGGCTCAGGTAACAGCCGATCTCCGGCTTGATCGGACGACGTCCGGTGCGGCGGCGATGACCCGCTTCGTCGAAATCGACCAATGGCAGGTTGAGTGCGCGACCGTTGACCGCGTCGATGCGGGTGTAGCGCATGCCGACGGCATCGAGCCGCGCGCGGACTTGCTCCCAGCGGTCTTCGGCCGGGGCGAGATTGATTACGTAGGCCTGCATGTTCGTGGAGTTCCTGCTGGGTTGTTTCGCTAGTGTGCCGCGATCGTGCCGTGGGCAGCGCGGGTCGGACCTGCCTCGCCGGAAACCGGCGTGGAGGTCGGTTCACGAGGCGCCGCCGAAGATGGGTCGCGGAGGGTAGCTAATTCGCGCCCCGCAGGCGACACCGAAAGCCCCGGCCCAGACCGCCTGTCGACGACTTCTCGGCTGTCGGCGGTCGCGAAATTGCCCGCTAGCGTGCTTGGGTGAGGGCGGCCTGAGCAGGTTTGCGATGGCCAGCCAAGCGGCTGGTGTGCCCGCTCAGCACATCCGCGCTCTACCAAAATGGCATAGCGCCGGCTGAGCATTTCGAGATAATTGCGCCGACTGCTTGACGCCGATCTTGGCGTGCCTAAACTGAGGGTGCACGTGGACGCACCCAGGGGGTGCGCCGCCGACTTTGAACAAGGATTTGCTACTGCGCTGATCGGATGAATTCGTTACCAGCCAAGAAGCTGCCAGGACTCTTGTTGGGCGCTCGGCGCGCCGACCCACGTGATTTGCACGCTGGGGCGAACGAGGTTCCCGGCAGCTTTCTTTGTTGGCGTGGCCTGGGGCTGGCGAGAAGCCCGCGACCAGGATTCTTCGAACACGGGGTTTGCTGATGAAGTTCACCGCAACTCGGGCGCGCTTCTCGGCGACCTGCGTCGCCATACTCCTCTTCGCGACTGCCCTCTTCGCGACAGCGCAGTCGACGCACGCCGTCATGGTGCGGAATATCAGCACCGGCTACGACAACCCGACCGGGACGCTGATGTCCGGTTCCGAGTTTGAGCCGGACTACGAGGTGATGGGACCTCAGCGCTGGGATCCTACGCCGGTCCGGCCCTTCTATCCGGTCGTCGCGGATGATTTCCATCTGGGAGATCCGCATGTCACGTACCTCGACCAGGCCGGGATGCCCGGCGCGAAGTGGCTCGTCCTCTCCCACGATGAAGACGAAGTGCTGGTGACAAGTCGGGAGCTGGGACTCTACCGATATCGAACAACCGTCGATCTAACAGGGTACGACTACTCGCAGGCCTATATTCGCGACTTGATTGTTACGGCCGACAATGCATTCGATTCGGTCGTCGTCAATGGTGAGTTGGCGCACGATGCCGACCCGTTCCCAGGCGTCCAACAGGCCGTCGTTGCCTTCCCCATCGGAGACGTCGGGCTTGGCCTCTTTCAAGACGGAGTCAACACGATCGATTTCTTCGTGCACAACGCGGCTTACGCTGGGGACTTTGCCAGCGGCGCCTTTTCCATCACCGCCTTCCGCGCGTCGGCCACGGTCGAGGCGCCGGTGTTTCCGACGCTGCCGTCGAACGCGTCGTTCAATGCGGTCTCGGACGTCAATGTGCTGAACCTCGACTTCGGCACCGTCGGCATCGGCAGCTCGCCGGCACCAATCAATTTCTCGCTGGCCAATCTGCTCGATGCCGGCACGACGGCGCACGTCGTCTTGGATGCGGTGACCGAAAGCGGCGATACCGCAGAACTGTCGACCGACCTAGCCCCCTTCCTCGGTCTCGCCGCCGGCAGCTCGCTCGACTACGAAGCCCTGTTCGACACCGGCCGGCCAGGCAACTACAACGCCAGTTACGAGCTGAGCTTCAGCGACGTGTTGGGTACGGCTCAGACGCTTACGCTCAACCTCAGCGGCCAGGTCCAGTTGACCGACGATCCCGACATTCCCGATTTGATCTACAACGCGGCGACCGGCGAGGTGATTCTGGATCCGGACAATAGCGCGATCATCGGCTACTCGTTGCAGAATGCGACAAACAGCTTCCTGCCCGGCAATCACACCCCGATCCTGGCCGGCGTGACCACGGCCCTGACTTCCCAGTTGGAAGAGGCGGCCCTTGCCCCAGGCTCGGGCTCGATTGGTCTCGTCCTCCCCACCGGTTTGACGGAGATCGAGCTGTTCGACCTGCTCACGGTCAATCAGGTGAGCCGTTCGCTCGGCTCGCCGCTGGTGCCGTTCGACCTGATCGTGCTCGGCGGCACGCCGGTGCCGGAGCCCTCGACGGTCGTGTTGGCCGCGCTGGGGCTGGTGAGCCTGGCTTTCTTCCGCCGCCGGCGTCGGCGATCCATCTAGATCTCATCTCTACCCTGCCGGGCGACGCGGCCTCCGACGGGCCGCCTTCTCTTTCACGCCTGCCTTCCGGCCGTCCACTTTCGGACAGGACTGTCCGCTCGCGGACAGCCGCCGCCGCCGAACTGTCCGTATCCGGACAGTTGTGCCGACTCGCGATCACGCCCTCAGGCACCGCCGAAGATTGCTAGCGGTTGGCTGACAACACCTTGTGGCGACGCTCGGCTCGCTGGGCGGACCGGCCAGCATCGGCAATGTGTTTCCCACCGGCATGGACATTACCGAGCTGTTCGCCTTGCTCTCCACAAATCATGTGAGCCGCGCGCTCGGCTCGCCGCTGGTGCCGTTCGACTTGATCATCGTTGTGCCGGAGCCGTCGACATACGCGATGGCGGCACTCGCATTTCTCGGCCTGGGAATCATCAGCCGGGGGCGGCGACGACGCCTGACCGGCACGCGATCGTGGTCCCGCGAACTGGAGCAACTTTGACATGTATGGCTTTCGATTAGGGCTCGCCTGCTGCATCGTGCTATTGGCCGCATCGTCAGCCCGCGCGATGCTCGTCAAGAACATCAGCACCGGGATTGATGACGGCACGTTGACGAAGATTGGCAACGATGTCTTGGACCCCGACTTTGTCGTGGCGGCCGGCAGCATTGCCCTGGTGGGCGAAGTTCCCATCGCGCGGTCGAGCCCCCTGCCGCCACCCTATCAGGGAGACGCCGCCTCGCTCGACTCGCGCTGGATCATGGTCGATACGGGGATCGGCGAGCAGGGGATCAACGCGCCTGCCGGCACGTACTACTTCGACACGACGGTCGACATGTCGGGTTACGACCCGGCCACGGCCGAGATCATGGGCTTTCGCTTTGCGGCCGACAACAAGATGCAGCGGGTCTTCATCAACGACGCGATCGCCTACACGCGGCCCGTCTCGTTTGGCTCCGATTTCAGCTTGCGAAATGTCGGCGATATCGGACTCGGTTTGTTTCGCGGCGGCGCCAACACGATCCGCTTCGAGGTATTGAACGACGGCACGGTGCCGACTGCCTTGGCTTTGCGGCTGGAGGGCACGGTACAGGCGTCGCTCGTCCCCGAGCCCTCGACCTGCGCCCTGCTATGGTTGGGCATGTTGGGGTTGGGCCTCTTTGCCTGGCGGCGACGGGACTATCATGGCGTTCAATGATCACGCCTCTGGATCTCCTCCTGACACTGGTTGCTACGATCCGAGACATCGCCAGGGGCATCCACCGCGACTGGCTCCATTGGGTTGGCATTCTGCTGGTGATCGGCCTTCCGCTGGCGAGCTTTGCCTCGCGGCCCTTTAGCTGATTCGATGGCGGTACGTGGCTCGTCACCGCCTGCGCCGGCGACCGCCCGGCCTTTCCCACGCGGGCCACGACCCCAAAAGTCCTCCCCAAATCCGCCCGCGACCCGGATTGCAAATCAATTGCACGTGTGTATTTTATGCATGAATCGCACCCGCCAGTCGGGCGGGCGCGGTGTCCGACCAACGACGCCCGACGGCCCTCACCAGCTTGGACAACGACGAACGGAGATCGGAGCCACCCATGCAGCAGGAAACCACTACGGATGGGCCAGCGCTGCTCGGCGCGCGTCTCCCTTTCTCGCTCTCGAGTGACTGGGTCGGCATCGCCGCCTCGGTGGCCTGTGCGATTCACTGCGCCGCGATGCCGTTGATCATCGCCTCGCTGCCGATGCTGGACCTGGGCTACTTCGACGCCGTGTTTCACCAATGGATGGCGGTCGTCTGCAGCGTGATTGCCCTCGTCGCGTTCCTCCCCGGCTGGCGCA
>QQVP01000125.1 GCA_003389215.1 Planctomycetota bacterium
TTCACCTCCATCAAGTTGGATAAGGGACTTCCACCCTCAAGTTGGCAAACATGCCTGGCAAACATAAGAAAGCCCTTCGACGTGCTCGCCGAAGGGCCTTCTGTCCTCTTGAGTCGGGGCGACAGGACGCCAGTAGAACTTTTTGTAGCGGGGGCCACTACCCTGTTGCCTGAAATCCCGTGGCCCATCAGCTCCGCGCAGTGGGAGGAATTGACGTGAGGCAATTGGCCTTTGAGCCGACACTCAGAAAGTGTAATTCGCAGGGGCTCCGCGAATACTTCAATTTTGCGCTGGCACTATCCAGGCGGCAAGGCTAGATCACCTCAAGGAATAGCCTGCAAATTGTCGAATGGGGGCATGCGGGTGGAAATTGGAACCAAACCAACTACGGCAAATTGGTACGGCGATGCGACACTTCGACGTGTTGAATGCGCGAAACACGGTTGGCGCGGTTTCTTGAATAGTTGCAATTCATAGGTTTGTCGCTTTCCAAGCGGCCCGCGGCATGTTGTATGCTGCGTTTGCCGTTAAATAGGATATTTCAGTTGCGGGCCTCAACCAATCCAAGACAAAGATCGACCAGCGCGGACCACGGTTCGTGAGTGAATCCGGATCCGTGACCTTACCCTCCTTCAACTTTAGGCACCCGGGCGCAGAACTCCCAATCTATGCGAGGCATTGATGACAGCCTGGAGAGCGCACTCTGCAAGGAACCTTTTCTCGATCAACCAATACGCTGGAACGTCTCTACGAGTATTCGGACGCGAGGACATCCCGATATTCTACCCATTATACGATCAGGAGAGTCTGAAGGCCATCGAGAGGGTGTTGGCGGACCACCACTTAACCATCAAGACCTGGAGATTTGTCAATGTCAAAACCTGAAGTGACCCTTCCACCAAGCAAAGGAAGAATAGCTCAAGCAGCAGCCCAGATATATTCTGCCTACATAACGGCCGGCTTCGTAAAGGAACAAGAGTGACAGGCAGCGGCCGATCCCGCACGCAGTCGCATCTCATCGGTAAGCCCGTTCGCCCAGGCGGTCCTGCGCTCGAAGCCAGGACAAGTCGTCTCATTCGCGACGCCCGTCACGCCCTCAGGCGTAGAACGACGATTCGGTCACTTGCTCCTGCTGGCAGAACGCCCGCACGCTAAGTTCGCTCGCCGCATGTCGAGAGAGCGCGTATCGTCAAAAAGCCTCCTTCGATACATCCCGCTGATGATTCGCCATCAATCGCCTCCTGGATCTCGTTCATGCCCCCGTACAAGCCGGGGCGAAAACCATGAACTTGACAAACGAGCCGCCAAAAAAAGACGATGCACTTCACCGACTTTCAATTACCCACAAGTTCTTTGCTGATTTCGACTCCTAGATGAATGTCGGTGAGTCGCGAGAGACCTCGCCAGAGGACCATGTTGCCTGGCGGTCCATCGTTTTTTCGATTGAGATAGCCGCCGAGCTTGGCGACGGCAAGAAGGTAGTGCGCCACGTTTTGTGGCGCTGGTTGCTGTGGATCGCCGGACAGCTGATTGAGGATTGCGATTTCGGTCTCTGTGAACACGGAATCGGCAGAAGCCTTTGGATTGGTCCGATTCACCATCGTCAGCCAGAACACCCGCCAGGCAATAATGCAGAAAACGGCGATCAGGTTCGTCAACCGCTCGGCAGTACGCAGCTTAGCAACTTCGGCACGACAGCCCGATTTGAGAACTTTGTGAAACGTCTCGATCTTCCAGCGTTGGGCGTACCAATCCACTTTTTCGATGGCGGACTCCAAGTTCTCTACCGGCAGGTCGGTCAGTAACTTCCAACCGATCGGCTGACGGTCCTCCGGCTTGCCACGTTCCCACGCATGGATCACGGTCAGTGACAGCGGTGGGTACTTTTTGTGCTTGCCGATAGGAGGATGCACCATCATCTGGCTGTACCGCAGTTGCAATTCGACTTGGATAGGCCGACGCTTCGCATCCAGAACTTCGACTTGGTGCGTGCCCTGAATAGGCTCACGCTTCATCTTTCTCGCAATCGTTGTGCTTCCCGTGCCAGCAAGACGATCGACACAAGTACGCACCAAGAAATGTGTATTCTCCTCTTGAGCCAAGCAGAACAGCTCGTAGATGTCACTTTCACGATCGCCAATGTGAATGCAGCGATCCGGATTGACGAGCCGCGTCGACTGCTTCAGGTTCTCCAGCCAGCGAATGCTTTCCTTCTGCTCGATCGGGATGCGGGTCGTGTTGACGCGATGCTTCAGTTTGTTGAGTCCCTTGAACCTCTTGCGAGTCCAGAACTTGACGGCGGTCAGTCCCAGCGGTTTGCCCCGGGGAGTGATCGCCAGGCTGGAATGCATCAGCAGCCCGCAGACGGTGAACGTACCTGGTCGATCCTTGCGATCTACAATGACGTGCGTCTTGCCGATCGCTTCAGGCCGGGCGCGTTGAAAGCTGAATTCCGTCGTGTCATGCAGGATGAGCAGGGGTCCTTTGGCAGCCGCCATGCGTGACTTCGTCGCCGCGAAGTGACCGGCGAGGATGATGCTTTCGTCAACGCGTGGGTTGTCGAAAAATCGATAAGCCGCTTTCGTGGCGGCCCAGTCTTGGCAGGCCGTGGGCAATGTCTCGCCGATCTTCTGGTTCAACCGACTGAGCAACTTACCGAACCGAGTTTTCAAACGATGATCGGGAAAGTCACACCCTTCAATCTCTCGTTCGACCCAGACTTCCATGTCGATGGTCCTCCAGCAATCGCGATGTCAGCAAGCAACGCTCGCACCACCAACAAAGAATAGCCTCGACTCGAATGCCGCGATATGGGAAAAGTTGTGGGTAATTGAAAGCTTCACCGACTTTCAATTACCCACAAGTTCTTCGCTGATTTCGACTCCGAAGTGAATGTCGGTCAGTCGTGACAGGCCGCGCCATATGACGGTATTCCCCGGCGGGCCGTCGTTTTTTCGATTCAGGTAGCCGCCCAGTTTGGCGACGACGATCAGATAGTGGGAGATGTTCTTAGGAGCAGGGTCGTCCGACTTGCCTGCCACGTGATTTAGGATCGCGATTTCGGTTTCGGTAAACACCGCATCGGCCGATGTGTTTGGATTGGTACGACGGACCATCGTCAGCCAGAACACCCGCCAGGCAATGATGCAGAACAGGGCGATCAGGTTGGTGAGCCTCTCGGCCGTGCGGAGCTTGGCTTCTTCCACGCGGCATCCGGATTTCAGGATCTTGTAAAAGGTTTCAATCTTCCACCGCTGAGAGTACCACTCTACTTTTTCGATGGCCGACTCCAGGTCGTCTACCGGAAGATCGGTGAGTAGCTTCCAGCAGATTGACTTGCGACCTTTCGGTTTACCCCGTTCCCAGGCATGAATCACGGTCAGTGACAGGGACGGATACTTTTTGTGCTTGCCGATCGGCGGGTGCACAGTCATCTGACTGTATCGAAGTTGCAAGGTGACCTTGATCGGCCGACGCTTGGTGTCCTGCACTTCGATCTGGTGCGTGCCTTGGATCGGCTCGCGTTTCATCTTTCTAGCAATCGTCGTGCTTCCTGTGCCAGCCACCCGATCGACGCAGGTCCGCACGAGAAAATGTGTGCTTTTCTCCTCGGCCAGGCAGAACAGCTCATAGATGTCGCTTTCGCGATCACCAATGTGAACGCAGCGGTCAGGATTCACAAGCTGGGTCGACTGCTCAAGATTCTCCAACCAGCGGATGCTCTCCTTCTCTTCGATCGGAATCCGCGTGTGGTTTACTGTGTGCTTGGTACCCGCGTTGGCGCCTTTGAGAGCGTTGGTTCCCTTGAATTTCTTACGCGTCCAAAACTTGACGGCCGTCAATCCTAGCGGTTTGCCTGCCGTGGTGACTGCCAGGCTGGAATGCATCAACAGCCCGCACTTGGTGATCGGCTTGCTACCGATCCGAGCACTCGGCAGCTTCCGGGTCTTGCCGATCGCCTCCGGCTTCTCGCGCTGAAAACTGAACTCGGTCGTATCATGCAGCATGAGGATGGGGCCTTTAGCCGCCGCCATCCGTGGCTTCGTCGCCGCGAAGTGACCGGCGAGGAGGATGCTTTCATCAACGCGCGCGTTATCAAAGAAGCGATACGCTGCTTTGGTGGCGGCCCAATCTTGGCATGCCGTCGGCAACGCCGCGCCAATCTTCTCGCTGAGTTGACCTAGCAGCTTGCCAAAACGCGTTTTCAGTCGTTGATCGGGAAATGCACACCCCTCAATCTCTCGCTCGACCCAGCCGTCCATGGCCCTGGCCCTCCGCCAAACCTGATACTAGCAAGCAACGCTCGCACCAACCGATAAGATTACCCTCGACAAAGAATCGAGCCTATCGCAATAATTGTGGGTAATTGAAAGCTTCACCGAACGGACACATATATCGTGTGTCTGCAAACGCTAGATCAGATCTTCCGTGAATCATAGGCCCAATGGAGCAAAGCTTGGCGCTGTTTAGAGGACTTCAGAGGTGAAGTAGACTTTGGCGCCCAAAAGCAATGATAGAGGTCCGATTGGATCGCCATCACCCAGGTAGTGTAGCTGCGGATTGGCAAACAAGGAAAAAACTTGAGCACCTTACTGGTAACGGCACTCAGATCGCAACGAAAGGAGAGGTATCGCCACGCCTTCGGAGCCGCACCTATTCAACGCGTAACGACCTTCGAGCATCTTGAAGGGTTATGAACCTGGGATCTGGCCGGGACCTACGCAGCGATTGCCGTTCTGCGGGGCGACAAGTCGGCTATTGAACTTTTTATAGCCGGCGTCCGGGGCTGGAAAGCTGGATTGCGGCGGCGGCTGGATGACGGCAAGTCGAACGGAAATTGACATTTACGGTTCATGTTTCCGTGGGAAAGTCAGTTGCTTTCCACATGAATTTCACGTCAAACCGCAAGGCCGAGCTGGATGGCATGACTCGATTGGCCAGCAGGAGCGTGGCGCACAAATTGTTGAAATGCCGGCCATTCATTCGGAAGTCCCTTTTCCGTAGACGGTTACATGATATTCTGGCAACAGCTGTCTGTCATTGGACGGACAGGTCCGAGGTCCGTCCATTGACAGCGCCAGTTCGCCCGCTTCACAACGGGAACTGCCTTCGACCGCTGGGACGGGATTCTTCTCAATTTGCAGGTTGCACAGTGCCGATAGGTAATTTACGGACTAAGCAGTCCGCTAATTTGCCGCCGTTTCGCGCAAGCCATTTCGAATCGGGCGACGAGCGGAAGAGTGATTGGTCACGGAGGGCCGGAAGATGCCTTTAAGTTCACGGCGAGTCGCCGCCCTCGCATCGGTGTGGTTGCTGACGCTCATCTGCGCGTCGGGTTGCACTGGTATGCGGGAATACTTTCACAATGGATTAAAGGTTGGTCCCAACTACAAGCGGCCTGCAGCACCGGTGGCCGACGAATGGATTGACTCGCAAAACTCGCGGATATCCAGTGAGCCAGGAGATTACCGCAATTGGTGGACGGTTTTCAACGATCCGGTGCTCAACCGTCTCGTGCAGACGGCTTACTCGCAGAATATCACGCTGCGCGAAGCTGGTTTCCGTGTCGCAGAAGCCCAGGCCCAGCGCGGGGTAGTGGCAGGCAATCTCTTTCCGCAGGTTCAGGAGGTCATTGCCGATTACACACGTACGCAGCGCAGTCAGGAGACTGCCCTGTTCCCATCAATTCCTGCCAGTTCACCGTTCGCAAATCTGGCGGCACCGCAATTTAGCAATTGGAGAGTGGGCGGCAGTCTCGCCTGGGAGTTGGATTTCTGGGGCCGTTATCGTCGTGCCATTGAAGCCGCCGACGCTCGGCTGGACAGTTCGGTTGAAGAATTCGATGACGCGCTTGTCGTACTTATTGGAGAGGTGGCGACGACATACGTTGAACTGCGGTCGGTGGAGCAGCGTCTCGAAGTTGCTCGCGAAAATGCCTCCCTTCAAGAAGAAAGCGTTCGTGTGGCACAGGCTCGGCTGGATGCGAAGGCGGCCGCCAGCGAACTGGACGCCCCGCAAGCCAAGGCGAATCTGGGCAATACCTTGGCGGCCGTTAAAGCCTTTGAGATTCAGCGACGACAAACTCAAAACCGACTGGCGGTGCTGATGGGTATGCCCCCGCATGATCTCACGTACATTCTGGACGGCCCGGCTCCGATTCCCCGCGCTCCTGATCATGTGGCCGTGGGAGTACCTGCAGAATTGATTTGGCGACGGCCCGATGTGCGTCGCGCCGAACGACTGGTTGCGGCCCAGAGCGCGGAGATAGGGATTGCCCAGTCTGAACTCTATCCCCATTTCTCGATCAACGGCATGATGGCGTGGGAGGCAGGGCAGTTTAGTGATATTTTCAAGAGCAGTGCCTTCGGGGGCACCATCGGGCCGTCTCTGCGGTGGAACGTCCTCAACTATGGACGGCTGTTGAACAACATTCGCATTCAGGATGCCAGATTCCAGCAACTGGTCGCGAATTACCAGCAGACGATACTACAAGCCAATGAAGAAGCAGAAAACGCGATCGTTGCGTATCTGCACTTCACGGATCAGGTGAGAGTGCGGGAAGAAAGCGCCCGCCAGGCGCGTGAAGCCGAACGAGTGGCCCAGGTCAAGTACCGGGAGGGCGAGATCGACTTTAATCGCCTATTCACCGTTCAGCAATTACTCCTTGGCCAGCAAGAATTGCTCGCGGTCGCCCGTGGCAACGCCGCTCAAAGCCTCGTCGATCTGTTTCGGGCCTTGGGCGGCGGCTGGGAAATTCGGCTTGATCCCCCGACCGGTGGAATGCCTTCATCCGAGTTGCACGGCGGCCCGCCGCTGGTACCCGCTCCCGAAGTGCTGCCCGCGCCACAACCAGTGCCAGAAATGGAAGGGACGGAAGAATGAACGTCGAACCGAAAATGAAGGGCCGGCAAACCATTCTCGCGGCACGCATTGCCGGATTGATTGTGGTCGCCCTATCGATGGCGGGGCCGGCGATCACGTCTGCCGATGAGTCGTCTTGCGCTGCAAAGGTCCCGCAGAGCAAGGCCCTCGGCGGCGTAGGCCATTGTCCATGGTGTTGCCCCGTCGATTACATCCGCAAACCATCGCCCTGCGTCTCTCCGGTTTCTAGTTGGTGTCCTGACACGCACTGCCCCAAGCCGTGCCTGGTTTTGCCGTACCCGGAAATGTCGTGCTGCCCGGATAGCTACTGCCCCAAGCCGCCGCCATCGCCGTGTCGTCCAATGACAAATGCGTGGTACAAGTGCGTTCCGCTTGCGCCGTGTCATTGGCTGCGACCTGGGAAATACACCGGCAAGACCGACGGATCACTCAGTCTTGGCTACACGTGGGCGGTACGATGAGGGCCTAATGCTCGACCTCGCGATGTCGTTCCGTCAACGAACTCTCGGCGTCCATGAAAGTTGCTCCGTGTGGCTTGTCAACGGGCTTATAAATCAGCACCAGTGACGCGCCGACGACTGCCAGAATCAGGCCGGCAAAGAAACGCCAACCCGGCAAGCTCTTCGTGGGGTGAAAGTAATAGATCATCGCCAACGTGTTGATGATCGGTGCGCCGCCGAAGACAAGAGGCGCCACGAAGATCGCAACTCCCGGTCCAGCCTTTGTGGTGGCGAAAGATGATACAAAGCGCTCCTGCCGCGTCAGCAGCCCCGGCTGCTAGCCCCCAAACGCATGAATGCAGGTGAAAGGTCGGGATGGTCCCGCTCTTGACGGTCGGATCGGACTTGATCGCAAAGATGGAAAAGGCCGGGATCAACACGGCGACGATGAAATACGCCGCGCCGACGAACATGAACGCCCGCAGGTTGCTCTTCAATTCGAATGCGGCCCGATGGACGACTGGGACATAGATGCCCCAGGACAACGCGGCCCTGACAACGAACAACAGCACGAAAAGCCGCCTGACCATCAATTCGAACTCCTTTGGGATCGTGAACAGCAGTTTGGTTCCGTCCGCGAGGGCCTGGGGCTGCCTCTTCAACTCCATTTCGATTGGACTGCACGACGCCGTTCGCCGTCAATCGGCAAGAAGCTGGGATTGACCCAATACCGAGAGCCAGTACAATAGCTAATTAGAGGACGGACTGGTCCGTTAATAAAACAATGCGTAAGGAGGTTACTGCCATGCCAGTTGCGTCAAAAAGTGCCCGCCCGATGGGTCGCCCTCCGGATTCCAGTCTTCAGGGACGCCGTCGTGCGGAAATCCTCGACGCTGCCACGACCGTCTTCGCGGAACACGGTTTCGCGGCGGCGGATGTCCAGGAAATTGCCAACAAAACGGGTGTCGGCAAGGGGACCGTTTATCGCTACTTCCCCAGCAAGGAAGAACTCTTCCTCGCGGCGGTAGACCACGGGATGCGAAACCTCAAGCAAGCGGTCGACGCGGCGGCCAAGGAAGCCGAGCATCCACTGGAACGCATCGCCCAAGGAGTTCGTGACTACCTGACTTTCTTCGACGAAAATCCCGAAATTGTCGAGTTGCTGATCCACGAGCGAGCCCACTTTCGTGACCGGAAGCAACCGACCTATTTCGTTCACCGCGAGGCCAACCTGGGACCGTGGCGAGAATTGTTTCGGAAATTGATCGATGCGGGAGTTGTGCGCGACCAGCCCGTCGAACAAATCATCGAGGTCATCTCCGACTTGGTCTACGGAACGATGTTCACCAACTACTTCACCGGTCGCAAGTCGAACTTGGCCAGCCAGTGCGAGAGCATTCTGAATATCTTCTTCCATGGAATTCTGATTCAACAGGAGGACGCGAAGCATGGCAAGTAAATGGAAGTGGCTCGGCACGGCGATAGGATTGCTGATGACGGTCGGGCTGATCGGCCTGCTGTTCGTGACTCGCCCTTGGGATGGAGAAGGCTCGCCGGATTCCGATACAGCCACTCGCGACGCGCAGCGTGGTGAGTTTCCGGTTTTGGCGGTTGAACTGACCACCGTTGGTCGGGGAGCAGTCTCCTCGGAACTTGAATTGACCGGAAACTTGCTCCCACGGCGGCGAACGATCGTGGTTGCCGAAGTGGACGGAGTCGTTCAATCCATCCCTCGGTCGCCTCGGAAAATTGATGTCGAGATCGAAGGGCGGAAGTACTCTGAGAGTCTTGGTTTGGACCTTGGCCAGCCTGTAGCTCAGGGAGATATTCTCCTTCAACTCGATCCTACTGAATACGAGTTGGAGTTGGCCTCCGCTAAATCAAAGCTGCACAAGACTAAGAAAGACTTGGAAAACCTTCTTGCCTGGAAGAGGCCAGAAGAGATCCGCCGCCTCAAAGCGGCCCGCCAAGACGCAGTCGCCCGTGCGGAACGGGCCGAAGCCGATTTCAAGCGGGTGGAATCGCTGATTGGCCAAAGAGCCACTTCCGAACAGGAATATTTGCGGATTCAGTCCGAACTTCGCACGGCACGGGCGGCAGTGGAACGTGCTGACGCCGACTTGGCCGAGGCAGAGGCTGGTCCAACTGAGGCAGAGATCGCCGTGCTGCGGGCTCTGGTGTCCCAGGCTGAAGTGGACGTGCAGATCAAGCAAGATCGGCTCCGGAAGACGGTCATCCGGGCGCCTTATGATGCGGTGATCGTGGACCGGTTCGTCGATGTGGGCGAGCGAGTGACATCGCAACCACGTGTCGAACTGATGGAACTGATGGATCTGAGTCTGGTAATCGCGCAGGTTGCCGTCCCGGAGCGTTACCTGGGACGAGTTGAGATCGGTCAGTTTGTGAAAGTCGAAGTTGCGGGAACCGTTGAGTCCGTGCCCGGAGTAGTTATCCTCGTCAATGAAAAAATCGACCACGCGACACGAACATTCCGAGTTCGCGTCGCGGTCGAAAACCATAAGCGGACATTCAAGGCTGGTCAATTTTCCAAAGTGGCGTTTGGAGTCGATTCCGCAACTCAGGCTCTCATCGTCCCGACACCGGCTGTGGTGTACTTCGGGGGACAGCCCCAAGTGTTCGTCTACGACTCCGGTTCACAGCGTGTTGCACAACGGCCTGTTCGCATCGGACTAGCGGGAAACGGGGTCACGGAAGTGATTGACGGATTGGCGGAAGGGGAGCGGATCGTGCTCCAGGATCCTGCAATCCTCGCCGACGGCATGCGGGTTCAACCCGCAGCAGCGCAGCGGAATGCGGCGGTTGAGAACCAGAAACACGCATTGACCGCAGCGAGCGCGGGAGGTAGTCACCGATGAAAATCTCCGAACTTTCTATCACTCGCCCCGTCTTTTCAGTCATGGTCATCGCGGCTATGGTCGTCTTTGGCTTGGTGGCTTATTTCCGCATCGGAATCGACCTGTTTCCCAGCGTCGATTTTCCAATCGTTACGGTGTCGGTGTTTTACGAAGGTTCTGATCCGGAAACCATCGAGACAGATGTTACCGATACGATCGAAGAGGCCGTCAACACTATCAGTGGTATCAAATCGCTGCGCAGTGAGAGCGTCACTGGGCTGTCGATGACATTTGTCGAGTTTGAACTGGGCCGCGACATTAACGTGGCGGCACAAGATGTTCGAGACAAAGTTGCGGCCATTCGCGCGGAACTTCCCATTGGAATCGAAGAGCCGGTCATCGAGAAGTTCGACCCGGATTCAGCCCCGATCATGGCGATTACGCTGGCGGGACCGGAATCGATCCGAGAACTGACCCGCTTTGCCGATGATGTCATCAAACCTCAGATTGAAGGGGTCAACGGCGTAGGCGCTGTCGAGATTGTCGGAGGTCGCGAACGGGAGGTCCGTATCTGGCTGCGAGTCGATGACTTGCGGAGTTTTCAGGTGACGGCCACCGAGGTCGTGGAAGCGATCGAAAAGCAAAACGTGGAGTATCCCGGCGGCCGAGTGGAGGCGGATACGCGGGAACTCGTCGTCAAGACAAAAGGCCGGATTACAACCCCGAAGGACTTTGAAGACATTGTGGTGACGACACGCGGCACCACACCGATTCGCTTAAAGGACGTCGCCACCGTCGAGGACGGCATGGAAGACTTCCGCAGTCTATCGCGGCTCAACGGTCAGCGGGCAGTTTCATTGCAGGTCCGTCGACAATCAGGCGAAAACATGCTGGCGGTCGCGTCAGGGGTCAATGAGCGATTAACCTCGATCAAGGCAGACCTTCCAGCGCATTACAGCATGACGCTGACTCAGGACTTGTCGCTGTTTGTGGCCGATAGCGTCAATGAAGCTCAGGGAGAGTTATTGCGAGGTGGTTTCCTGGCGGTGCTGGTGATCCTCATATTCCTGCGGAATTGGCGAGCGGCGTTTGTCGCCGCAGTAACGATTCCCGTGACGATCATCACGACTTATGCCTTCATGCTCGCGTTCGGATTCTCTCTCAACATGATGTCGCTGTTGGCGCTAAGTATTTCGGTCGGGATGGTTGTCGACGACTCGATTGTGGTTTTGGAAAACTCCTTTCGTCACATGGAAGATGGCAAGTCTCGAATGGCAGCCGCATTGGCCGGCATCTCAGAGATTGGCTTTGCGGTCATCGCGACCTCTTTGGCAATTGTCGCTGTTTTCATCCCGGTGGCGTTCATGGATGGGTTGGTCGGGCGCTTCTTCTATGAATTTGGACTCACCGTGACATTTGCGGTTGTGGTCTCGACATTCGTCGCGGTCTGGCTCTCCCCGATGCTCTGCTCACAAGTGCTAAAAGTTGCTCCGAAGCGTGGTTTGATGTTCAACCTCGTCGAGCGATTCTTCACTGGAATTGAATGGCTTTACGGTGGGACGCTGCGGTTCTCGTTGCGCTTTCGCTGGTTGGTTTCAGTTATCGCGATTGGTGTTTTTGTTGGCAGCCTCATGTTGCTGCCACTGGTCGGAACCGAATTTACGCCCGCCCAAGATGAAGGCCAGTTCAATGTTCAGGTGGAGACGCCGCTCGGTTCCTCCATTGACCGGACCAGCCGGATTCTCGAAGAAGTCGAGCAACGACTTCGGAACCTGCCTTACGTGACGAATCTGTACACGACGATAGGAGCCGGTCAAGAAGGGCGTGTGAATTACGGCATGATTCTGGTGCAGTTGCCGGACAAGTCGGAGCGTCCGATGAGTCAACACGACATCATGGGACTGGCAAGGGAGAGTGTGGAGGATCTAACGCACTCCAAAATCAGCATTGAGTACATCCCGCGTGTTTCCGGCGGAGGCTTCCGTTCTGCCCCTCTGCAATACAATGTTCGTGGACCGGATATCGCGAAGCTGGAAGAGACGGCGCTTGAAATCACGCGACGCATGCGCGAAATCCCAGGGATCGTCGACGTCAATCTGACGTATGACTCCAGCAAGCCGGAAGTCGCTATTCTGCCGGATCGCGAACGGGCAGCAGACTTGGGAGTCAACATCGAGCTGTTGGGCAAGGCTGTCCAAACTCTTGTCGGTGGCCGACCGGTCAGCACGTTTGAAGAAGGCGGCAAGAGTTATGACGTCCGCCTGCGTCTAGCCGAGGGAGACCGGAACCGTTCAGACGCGATTGCCGCGTTGCCCGTCCGCACGGACGACGGACAATTAGTCGAGTTTCGTAGTCTCGCCGAGGTCGTGGAAGGAACCGGCCCGGTTCAGATCGACCGACAGAATCGACAGCGTCAGGTCACCATCATGGCGAACCTTGAAAAGTCTAAGGCGCTGGGAGCGGCGATGACCGATGTATTGGCTATTGAGAAAGAGGTCGGTCTCCCGCCGGGAGTGGTCAGTGCCTTCACCGGCGCGGGTGACATGATGGCCGACTCGTTTGCAAGCATCATCTTCTCTTTGTTGCTCGCCGTGGTATTAATCTACATGGTACTGGCTTCTCAATTCGAAAGCTTTATTCATCCGGTGACCATCATGCTTTCGGTGCCATTGTCCATCGGCGGGGCACTTGGCGCGTTAGCGCTCACTGGACTGACGTTGAACATTTACAGCATGATCGGCATGGTGATGTTGATGGGGCTGGTGACCAAAAACGCGATTTTATTGGTGGATTATACGAATCAACTCCGTCGCGAGTCCGGAATGAAAACGAAAGCGGCGCTTCTTAAGGCTGGTCCGGTCCGTTTGCGTCCCATTTTGATGACCGCGGTTTCGACGATTGCCGGTATGATCCCTATCGCGATCGGCCTGGGCGCTGGCTCAGAAACTCGCCAGCCAATGGGTGCCTGCGTGATCGGTGGGATGCTCACTTCGACGCTGCTGACGCTGGTCGTCATCCCGGTTGTTTACAGCCTGTTGGATGATGTTGGCGATACCGTACGGCAGTGGCTAGGTGGAACCGACCGGCAGCCGGGTACAGGTCCGCCCCTTCTTGTAGTTGAGGAAGAAGCCGAGGAAATCGAAGAACAGTGTAAGGAGAGATCTCGTGTACCAGTCGCTGTCCAGTCTAGGGACGCGGTTCGAGCAAGCTGATGGATCAACACGTAAGTTGGTTCAATACAGACAAGGTGGCCAGTAGACTTCAAGGATGCATGAAGAGTTACGTTCGATGAACGCGGATTAACTTAAGATGTTAATGAACTCGATACAGGCGGCGGCCGACGAATCAAGCCTCAAGAGTTGCCGTAGTTGGGAGCTGACAGGCTGGAGCTACGTGCTGGTCTCTTGGGGCGTTCGGTTCGCTCACTGCGAATTCCCGGAGGAGATCGACGTCGGAATCGAGGGTTTCCCGGAGCAGGGTGCGAACAGCGGGCAGCTTGAAGCATGACCACAGAGGGCATACGTACGCCCGAAGGCAAGAGCACTGAGTTGACGATGCGTTGAATTTGAACCAATTGTTACTGTAGTTCAGGAAGCGAGTTCTTGGAGATGGCCGACACGCGATGTCTGCATGTTGCGTTACGAGCGCTGATTGGCTTCGCACAAGCCTGTCATTTGTGGTGGAATCGGCGCTCATTGAACGAAAGAGCCTTGGTGCGCATTACCTCGTGCGGAGGGCGCGTCGCCGTGTCGTACCCTGCCAGCGGGCAGCCACTGCCGGTCATTCCTGGACTTAACGACGGCCAGATGTTCGATCCGCGAGCTAGGATTCATGTTTGGCTTCCTGCGTTACCACACGCTGAATGGAACGACCTGAGGACCTATTTGCGGTCGCTGGCGACTCTTACTTCGTTGCATGTTGAGGGAAGACGGGTTGGCGGCGAAGATTTGTCCATCAAAACGTTCGGGGCAATGAAGGTGTCTTTAATTGAAACGACTTGGGGCTGTCGGGATTCATCCTTTGTGGCAAAGGACACGGTTGCGAGTCGAGGAGACAGAGACTGCGACGGTTAGTGCTGTCTGCCAAGGTCGCGAGCACGGCCGCACTCTCTCGACTAAGATGAAGTCCGCGATGCGAACACATCTGGTTTTTGAGTTTGAGCAAGATGTCGGTTAATGGTTGGTGCAATCGGCTCGTGCCTATCGTAAGGCTCTGGACGATGAATTGACACCCTATGGCATCAGATTCCGTGACCTGCCCCAGGTTCGATCGTGATACTCCGGCCAGTCCAACGTATTGTAACCGCAACTGAAAAAAGCAAGCTCAGACAATAATTCAGCGACACACCGGCTACCTGCACGCGATGGGCCGCGTACCGATTGCTACACAAGTCGTCGCCACCGCGACAACATGGCCGCACCTATTTACCTTCGAGCATCTTGAAGGGTTATGAACCTGGGATCTGGCCGGGACCTACGCAGCGTTTGGCGTTCTGCGGGGCAAGAAGCAAGATCGTAAAGTTCTTTCGTCTTCGGACATATATATGACCATGTACCGGTCGGGAGACGAGATAATTTGTCGACCAATCTGGCACGGGATGCTCTCGCCGCAACTCATTCCAAGAAAATGAGTTAGGAGTATTTTCCCGCGGCGCCGTCGCCTAGGTCTCCCGCCGGCGGCGTAAATCGGGCATCGGCTTTCCCTCTTTGGCGAACGATTCCCGCAGGTAAGACCGCGCCGTTACGTCAGAAACTCCAAGTTCTCGCGTGATGTCATCCAGCGGATGACCTTCATCGAGCATTCGCCGTGCCTGTCGAAACTTGGCCTCCTTGCGGTTCTGACGTGTCGGCATCGGCAGCCCTTCTTGTTCGTACGACCAGGCAATCGCTTTGTCGATCGTCGGAGTCGAACATTCATATTTCTTGGCAAGCTGTAGCTTCGACGTGCCAGCATCCCATAGTGCCCGGGCCTCATGCCCAAACTTGGACAAGTCAAACTTAGGAGGTCGCTGCCCACCCTGCGGCAAGTTGACGTCGTCTGTTTCGTCAGGATGCTCGGAAAGATAATGCTGGACGGCGGCGCGGGCCGTGGGCGGTGACACATTGAACTCCCTTGCCAGTTTGACGTATGACAGCTTGGCCTTTTGCCGGCGACGAAAAACCGCCTCGGCATTCTCCACGGCCCAGGGCAACGGGCGATCCGGAATGACGTATTCTGTTTCATCAAACCAGTGCTCTCCTAGACCAGCGAAACGATTCGGATCGGCAGACCATTCAGCAGTGGCTTCCCATTCCTCGTCGTTTCCATCGTCAACTCGCAGTCGTGCACGGCGTCGAGGCTTTACCGGCTTGTCGTGTGGCTGTGAATCTTCATGGACACTCAGCATTTCCACGGCTCCAGCCAGAGCCCCTAGCTTGCACGTGCGAAGTACGACTCGCCGGTCGGGATAACAATCAATCCGGTCGATATGGAGTGACAGCTCGATGTTGCCCATGGACGGATTATTGGCTGCAAGGACTTCATCTAGGCGACTGAGCCGCTGAACGACGGTCTCTGGATCCAGCACCGTTTCAACGGCATCTCGAAGGCTCTCGCTCTCGGCAAGGGTTTGCTCGATCGCCTGCTGTCGTTTTACAGCCTTTTCCAAGGACTGTTCGAGGACCGAACGCACGGTCGGACTCAATTTCGGGTTACTCAATGAGACCGTGTATCCGGAAATCTCGCTAGAGATCTCCGCCAGTTCTTCCTGCATCGCAGGACGTCGGTCGTGATTATCTTGTCGGCGACCTTCCAAGTCTGATCGCACGAGGTTACATAATTCCTTAAACCAAGCCGAATTGTTCACTTTTTGCGTGTTCATGACCGCGGAATCCTTTCTTGCATAGGAACCAATAGAGAAAGCCCGGAGTCAACCACGCGGTTAACTCCGAGCACAAAAGGTTAATCAACCGGAAATAGCTGCGTCCGAATGCGTTCGACGACTAGATTGCGCAGCCATTCTTCGGGAACAGACTGCTTGTTTTCACAGTTGCCGTCGATCGATCGCGGACAAACGTAGTAACAGTATGTCTTTCCAGATTTGCTGGTACGACCTGACATTGAAGGTCGCATCGATGCGCCGCAGAATCCGCACCGAACCAAGCCCGTCAGCAGGTACTTGAGGCTGACCCCGGGCACCAGTGGTTCGATGAGCTTCTCGTCGTTGGCCCGCTGAGCCTTCGTGCGACGGCGACGCTCGTTTCGTACGGATTGCACCGTGTCCCAGATGTCGCGGTCGACGATCGGGGGACAGAACTCCGAGACATGAGTGATCTCCTCGTCCGGATTCGCCTCCACTCGGCGAACGTCACTCACGATTCCCGTACAATTCTTTGGCCAATAGAAGTCGCCGTAGTAGAGTTCCTGGTCGAGCCAGCGTCCCACGGTGGCTCCATTGAAGGGTTTGAATTTTTCCGGGATGTCGTCGCAGCCATTAAGGTACTTAGTAAGACGGGTTTGACCGTGACACGTTTCCGCGGCGCGATCAAAGAGCCGCTTGATGATCCAATCCTCTTGCGGAAAGGGCTCCAACCGTGAGCCTTTCATACCGGGGATTCCGATCTCTTCGGTACCAACAGGTACAAGACTGAGACCAAATGGTCTAGGTCCACCCGGCCAGATCTTTGCAATAACCAGGTCGCGTTTAGATCGAACAACCTGATGGGCTTTCACTCGATTCTCTTCGGTCGAACGCATTTCCTCGAACGATTCGAACGCCTTGCCTTGCGGTGTGGTTGGATCGCAAAACTGGCTGTGTGCGGTCAAGATTAACACGCCATACTTGTTACGAAGCTGCCTTCGAAGATCACGAAGTTCGTCCGTTCGACCAAGTCGTTCTGAGGTGTCAAGCAAGATCAAGTCGGCCTTTACGGCTCCAGACTTGATGTCCTGGAGCATCTGTTGGAAGGCAGGCCGTCGCCGAACCAGTGCGCCCTTTAATCCGTCGTCTCGATAGACTTTCAGGATTTGCCAAGGATACCTTAAGATTCCAAGAACTCTGCGAATCTCTGCATCCTGCTGATCCGGGCTGCGGGGATTCATTTTAGGATCGCTCATCCGCAGATACGAAACGGCCTTATAGGGTTTCTGCGGATCGAATGTTCGCCGTAACATGGCGGACACCTCTCTTTCAAAGTTCACGCGATCGATGGATATCCATGGCAATCGCGTCGGCGATGAAGCGGACCAATCTTCGACGGCGTCGTTGCCGGACCTTACGGACAAGGAGCTCAAGCTGATCTGGAGGCAGATCGACAGGCAGAGACAATTCGCCAGAAGCAACCAGTTCCGCAAGGCGGCCGAGTTGCTCGGGAGGTTGCCGTTCTGATTTTGAAGTTGTGTTGAGTGCTTCTTGTTCATGGTTGTCACGACGGTTGGCGTCGTCAGAAGAGCTGGTCCTTGGACGGTTAAGACGGGGCATGGCTACCTCCCAAAGAATTGGGGCAGCGCAAACGCCACGTACCCGCGACTACGAGCCGCGAGTATTAGCTAGGCATTCGCGCATTTAACGCCCGCGGGACTACCTAAGTGCCGCCTGTAAAGCACGTTAACGCGATTACGGCATGCCCATTATTTGGCATTTTGCGTCACGAAGAGCCGTGAAACGCAGGCACCCGGGCAGCGGGTGGTGAGATTAGTTTGGTTCGGAGGAACGCTCGCTGACGAAATCGGGGTGCGAGATCACTCCTCAAGGTCCTTCTCGATGCGGTGACCAGATGCCTGATCAAACTCGCGTTCTTCGACCTCGACCATGTCGCCGAAGGATTTGATTACTCCATCCTTCTTTCGGAGAAGCTTGGCAACGTCGTATTGTTCGCCGTAGTAGTTCACGGCGACGGCAATCGCGCGAAGGACGCGTCGATACGATTGCAGGGTTCCGGCGACTAGCCACTCGGCGAACAGCTCAGTCCCACACTCGGTTTGCAGAAGTGGCCCGCATGCCGGATGCAAACCGAAAATTTGGCCGTGGAACAGATGGAAATAGGCATCATCGCGCTCGATTGATTCCTGACAACGGTCGAAATGCCATAGTTGGTGAAAGACGTATGATTCATCCGACATGTCGTATTTGATTCGCAACGCCGGCAACAAAATACTCCAGACCGTGGAATAACAACGATGTAGTGCGGCTCGACATTCGTAGGACAGAATGTCAATAACCTGCTTCTCGATCGGATGTCCTCCTCGGCGTCCATACCGTTCGAGGATCGTTTTCCAGCTCTGCAAAATCGAGTCGATAGCATCGGTCCCCGATTCCCAAAGCGCGTCGCGGGCCTCTCCAAACAACTCGCCTGTAAGTGACGCATAGCGATGCTGGACCTCTTCACTGTAGAGCGGCGGGCCGATCAGATCAGCCGTAGCACGCTGAAAGGCGAGGTCGTCATACTCCTCAGTACGGCAGGATCGCAAACGTTCGTTCAACTCCTTTGTCCAACGTCGTACTTGCTGTTGACGTGCATCACGGACCGACTGAAAGGAGTCGACGAATACCTTGCGAGAACCGTTGCTCCGGGCGTGGGGCAAGATCTTGGCGAGTAGGTAGGATTCCCGGACGAGGCTGTCGTCTTGGGTGTCGCGGTCGCCGCAGACGGCCCAATAGAAATCGACGATCGGTTGATGGTTCACCGCACGTCTGCCGCGTTGGCCGTACAGAGATGGAATCGGCATCCAAAACTGATCGACGATAACGTCGCCAAGCGTCGTCTGTTTTCGGCACAACTTGAATTGAAATGGCGCTGACGGATCGGGGCTTTCCGAGAAACTGGCCTCGTAATGTGTTTCTCGAATTTCGAGTTGCGCGTAGATGTCTTCGATTTGACCAGGCATTGTATTTCCTTTTCTGGCGTCCAACGGAACGCCGTGTCCACTACCTGATTCATCATCAAGCTATTCGGATGTTATTCAAGACCAATTTTTGCCTGTCGATGAAACAGGTTCGATTTGGCTGTTAGATCAGGTCTCAGGCGACAAAATTTGCGGACGGCTGAACACATCCTGCCTTAGTGTCCGCGGGAGCGAGGTGAATCCCCCACTCCCGCGGCGCTGAGCTATCGACAATGACAGCGGCCTCGGTGGCAAGTGCATCGTCGCCGGCGGCTACCTCCATCGCCGTGGCTGGAGCCAGAGTTTCCAGAGAACATCACCCACAGGGCGATGGCCACAACAATGAAGACTACAAATTCCATGAGTGTTTCCTTTCATCAATTTTTCAGGGGGAAAAGTAGGGTGTCTTCCTGCTTACTAACGCAGAGCTGTCGATTGAGACGGACCAGGCGCACGGCGATGCCGATCCATTGCAGATCGTCTCTCAAGTCGATTGAGCGCCGACAGGCGATTCGCCTTGAAATTCACACCACGATCGGTGAAGTTCACGACGCAACTGACTGATCCGACCTAGCGACACGCGGTGTTTGGCTGCCACTTCGGTCGTAGAACAACCCATCGCTAGGTCCGTAGCGATTTTCTGCTTGCGAGGACTGAGCTTTGCGAACCACGCTGGTACGTCGATTCGCATGGCAACCTGGTCGGGGATCGATGCCCTGCGGTCGACTGCGATCGGCTCAATCCATTCGCAATCGCCTTGATCCCAACGATCGAGCCTTTCAACGATGATGCCCTTCTGTCGTTGGGCGTAACGTGACATCGGATCCTGGACGCTCAGCCGATTGCCCACGCGACGTCCGGAAGAAAACTGGCGGGCCGCGAAATGAGCCAACGACCTTGCAAAGGCCTTGTTGTGCAACCCTTTCTGGTAGAGCCGCGTGAATGCAACGAAACAGTTGGCGGTTCCTTCCGCCATGGCATCATCCAGGGCTTCATTATTGAGAAAGCGAAATTCGCGCCTCAAATTTCGCTCGATTTGCGGCAATATAGTTAGGAACTGCCGCTGCCCTTCCTTCTGTAATCGCGTACTTGCATCGTTTGTAATCGCGATCATGGGAGAACCTCCTTCATAAGAGACCGCCCACGCAGGGCGGTCATGGTGAGAAAACACGACCGCCCCGCAACGCGAGGAACATTGCACCCGAAGATTGGGGCACAGAAAACGTTCAGCAGCAGAAGGCATCTAGGCCCAATTGCCGAACGCTCAGAGACGATGGGTGAACGCCTTAATAGATAGCGATCCCCTAGTTTATATGACGCAAAACGGCTCTAAATTTAGGTACGCCAACGAGTTGCGTCTGCGCCTAAGTTGAAATCGTGGAAATCAATTTACCGGCGCGCAAATGCCTAGCTCTCGGTTCGCCATGACCGTCTCGTCCAAGGTCATGGCCTGACTTCGCAATGGAAAGCGAACCGAGACATGTCCAGCGCCGTTCCCATCAAGCAACCTAGTGTGCCGGTTGAGATTCCGCCTGGCACGCCAGAGTGGATATCGGCTGACCTGATTCGCGATACGCTCGTGACGTGGCAGCCCTACTATAGAAAATCCTTGACCGTCGAAGCGGCGATCGAAATACTTCTCGACGTCGGTCAACTCATCGCCCTACTTGGAGAACCGTGATGAAGAAGCAGTATGTGGCCCTGGCCAGGGTATCGAGCAGGGAGCAAGAGAGGGAAGGATTCTCGTTAGAAGTCCAGGAGGAGGCCCTCCAGGCGTACGCGGCGAAGCACAACGGTGCAATCAAAAGGCTGTTTCGTATCGCTGAGACGGCGACCAAGCCTGACGAAAGGCGAACCTTCAAAGAGGTGCTCGCCTATGCCAAGAAGAATTCTAGCCGGATTGCGGGACTGCTATTCTTCAAGGTCGATCGGGCCGCTCGGAATCTTTTCGATTACGTGGAGCTGGAACGCCTAGAAATCGACCATGGCGTTCCAGTGATTTACATTACGCAGCCGACCGAGAACAATCCGGCCGGACGCATGATGCGGCGCACACTCGCAAATATGGCCTCTTTTTACACCGAGCAACAGTCAATTGATGTTAAGGATGGGCTGGCCCGCCGCGTGAAGGACGGCCTATTTCCTGGCAAGGCGACCTACGGCTATGAAAACTATCGCCGTGACGGACGAAGTCTTGTTCGAAACCATTCTGAGCACGCGTCCAAGATACCGCGGATCTTCGAACTGTACGCGTTCGAGGGCCATACGCTCGATTCGCTCGTCGAACACCTGGCCGACAACGGGATCGAATACACTGCCTCGATGTGTCGTTTTACCCGCAGCAAGCTCCACAAGATTCTGCGTGACCGCTCCTACATCGGCGAGATCTTCTTTCGCGGCGAGTGGCATTCCGGCAAACACGACCACCTCGTCAGTCGGGCCGTGTTTGACCGCGTCCAGGTGCTCATGGGCGAACAGACTTACCAATCGCACGACCTCGTCTATGGCTGTGAGCGGATCACCTGTGGCCACTGTGGGCACGCGGTGACCGGTGAGATCAAGACCAAGAACACCAAGCGGGGTCCCACGCAGTACATCTATTACCACTGCAGCAGGTACACGCGCGAAGGTCATCCCCGCGTACGTGTTCGCGAAGCCCAGTTCGACGAGCAAGTGCTGTCACTCTTTGACAGCCTTCGCATCGACGACGATGGGCTCCGTGACTGGTTCGGTCGTGTGTTACGTGCCCGTACGAAAGATCAACAGCACGAGAGCCAAGATCGCGTGGCCGATCTGCAACGCCAACTGACGTCGCTAAGGAATCAGCAGGACCGATTGCTCAACTTGCGACTGCTTGAGGAGATCGAGGAAGGCACGTTCGCCACCAAGAGCCGAGAATTCCGCGATCGCATCGCTGAATTGACGCTTCGACTGGAAGCGTGTGACCGAGATCGCGGGGAACAGGCCGACATAGCAAGCAAAGCGTTTGAACTTTCGCAAACTCTTCGAGAGAAATGGCTTAGCGCCGATGTTCGCGCAAAACGTCGGTTGCTCGAAATCGTGTGTTTGAACTTTTCTCTCGACGGCGTAAGTCTAGTCCCAGAAATAAGAAAGCCCTTTGACGTTCTCGCCAAAGGGCTTTCTGTCCTCTTGAGTCGGGGCGACAGGATTTGAACCTGCGACCTTTTGACCCCCAGTCAAACGCGCTAGCCAAACTGCGCCACGCCCCGCCACGTTTCCGGCCGCCACTCGACTCGCCAACCAATTGTCGACGAGCCAC
>QQVP01000034.1:0-15207 GCA_003389215.1 Planctomycetota bacterium
ACGCCTAAGGCATTCCGAATGACCTCATCGCCGCGCAGCTCTTCAATCGCCTCGTAGAGCGATTGCGGTAGCACCTTGATTCCCTGATCGCGAATCTCGGCGAGCGACCGTTCATACATATTACCCAGATTCGGCTCGCCAGGGTCGATCTCCTTGGCGATGCCGTCCATGCCCGCGGCCACATAGGCGGCCAGGGCCAGGTACGGATTGCAGCCGGCCGAGACGGTCCGATCCTCGAAATGACCGGGGCCGGCGGTGCGAATCATCTGGGTGCGGTTGTTGTCTCCATAGGTAACGAACGCCGGGGTCCAGGTAAACCCGCTGCGGCTCGAGTACAGCCCTGCCCCCAACTGCAATCGCTTGTAGCAATTCACCGTGGGGCTGGTCACCGCACAGAGAGCCCGGGCGTGCTTGAGCACCCCGCCCACAAAGTGGTAGCCCAACTGCGAGCAGCCCAGCCCGCGGGCATCCCCGGCATCTTCGAAGACCCCCTCGCCCGTCTCTGCGTCGGCCAAATGGAAGTGGACGTGCAGGCCGCTGCCGGTGCGATCGCTGAACGGCTTGGGCATGTGCGTGGCGATCGCGCCGTACTTTTTGGCGATCTGCGAGGTGGCCATCTTGAAGAAGGTAATACGGTCGGCCGTCGTCAGCGCGTCGGTATAGTCGAAGTTCACCTCGTATTGGCCGTTGGCGTCTTCGTGATCCGTTTGATAGACGCCCCAGCCCAGGGCGTTGAGCGACCTGGTCAGCTCTTGCAAGTAATCCATCGCCGGGGCCATCGAGCGAAAGTCGTAGCAAGGCTTGGCCAGACTATCGACCTGGTCAGGGTCCCAGGGGGAAATCGACCCGTCGGCATTGCGGGTAACCAGAAAATGCTCCGGCTCCATACCGACGTTGAAGACGTAACCCTGCTGGCGCACCTCGCCCAGCACCCGCTTCAAATTTGTTCGCGAGCAGTAGGGAAACGACTCGTCGTCGACGAAGATGTCGCCGGCAAAGCGGGCCGTATTCGGCATCCACGGCAGCGGCGTGTAGCTGTCCAGGTCGATGCGGGCCAGCATGTCGTGCGAGTGCGGCCCCTGGCCGACACCCCACACGGCCGCCCCGGCAAAGCCCGCTCCCGAGTCGATCATGTCGTCGAGCGACGACGCGGGCACCATCTTCACCTTGGCCGCGCCGTGAATGTCGACGAACTGCGCGAGCAGGTACTCGACGCCGTCCTGCTCCATCTGCTTCCGAATTTCATCCCGGCTAGGCATCGATCTGCTACTCCCTGTCGCGCGAGGTCATGCGACCTGAATCTCGGTCACCCGAGATCGCCGCCACCCGGGGACGCGTCGCCGCGGGGTCGCTTGCGCTGGGTGATGTCTTCCGGCTCGTGGATTGCCAAGGCGTCGGCCAGGCGGTCGCCGTCGCCCATCTCGCGAGCCGTACTGTCGTACTTGCGATGTTCGGTGACGAATTTCCAAATCATAAACCAAACACAGAAGGCAAGACAGGCGGCGAACATCCAGATCTCGCTGCCGAGCCAGGGATAGACCGGCCCCAAATCGGCCAGCTCGCCGACCCAATCCTCGACGGGCACCTCGGCAATGGGCACTGCGGCAATGGGCACTGCGGCAAGCGGCTGCTCGGCAGTTGGCATCACGGCACGTAGCACTTCGGCAAGCGGCATCGCTCAGGCTCCTGTCAGTTGGCGGACCTCGTCGCGCTCGGCCGCGGCGTGCTCGAGCCGCTGGGCCACTTCGTCCACGACCAGGTCGTGGTCCAGGCCGGCCAGTTCGACCTCCGGCGGGATCCGCAGCACACCTAGCATCTTCAGCAACCCGGCGAACACGAAGCAGGGCAAGAAGCCGAGGCCGACGAACATGATCAGGAACCCGGCGAACTGGCCCCAGGGCGTAATCACCGCGTCGAAGCCCTCCTTCGGCGAGCTGGGGAAACCCCACAGTAAAAAGCCGGCCACGATAACGCCGATCGAGCCGCAATAGCCGTGCACCGCCACGGCCCCCACCGCGTCGTCGATCTTGAAGGTCCGTTCGACCCAGTAGTGCAGTCGATAGGCACACCACACACCGACGACCGCCACGAAGAAGGCCTGATACGGGTGATAGAGGTCGTTGCCCGCCGAGGCGGTGATGATGCCGCCGAGACCGCCGGAAAACGTCCAGAAGGGATCGCCGTGGGAGATCATGTACGCGCAGAGCATCCCTCCGGTCAGGGCCATGATGAAATTGAAGGTGATCGCGCTGAGCGTGGTCGGCGTCTCGTAGATGGTCGTCGCCGTGAACGTTGCCACTTCGCCCGAGTTGAATTCCAAGATCGGAATGTTGCAGGCCGCATAGAAGCCCCAGAACCCCGTGTAGATGATGAACAGCCCGATGATCACCATCCAGGTGTTGTGGGCCGGGATCACCCGTGGTGTGCCGTCCGCGCGAAAGCGGCCGATCCGCGGTCCGAGGTGAATCAGAATCGCCAACGCCGACCCGCCGGCCAAGGCATGCACGACGCACGAAGCATAGGCATCGTGAAAGCCGAGCAGCTGGACCATCCAGCCTTCGTTCGACCATCCCCAGGCGGCGTCCAAGATCCAGGTCACGCCGCCGACCAGCATCGCCAACAACCAGAACGCCCCGCTGCGAATGCGTTCGATCACCGCGCCGGAGAGCACCGAGCCGGTCGTCCAGGAAAACAGCAAAAAGGCCGCCCAGAAGACTCCGTTCACACGGGCCCAGGTGGCGTTCGTCTCCCCAGCCGCGGCGATTTCATCTTCACTGAGACCGGCGACGTCACCCGGACCGCCCAGGTGGGTGCCCATCAACTCGCTCCAGGGAGTCGCGTGCGGGGCCTCTTTCATCCCGCCGGTAATGCCTGGCCCGTTCTGAAACGCGAAGTAGATCCACCAACCGACGAAAAAGAAAGCCACCGTGATCACGGGGATCAACATGGCGTTCTTCATCAACGTATTGAGCTTGTTCTTCTCGCGTGAAACGCCGACTTCATAGAGGCAGAAGCCGACGTGAATCAAGAACATGATCACCACCGTCACCCAGTAGTAAAACTCGGTGAACAGGATGACCAAGGCATCAACCGGATTGTCCATCACCGCCTTTCCGCCTAGAAGGTGCGATGCCATCAGCCGCGGAGCAGCCGCGCTGTCGGCCCCTAGAGCGGGTTCAGTTTATCTCTAGCGTCTTGGCTAGCTGCGGCTGTGCTTGGCGACGTCGACCTGTATCGACGAATTTACCAATTCGTCGGCTTCGGTCTGGTGGCCAAACTTGCCTCGCCCACGCCAATGACGCGACACCTATCCTAAACGCGCTCTAGTTTGGCGGATCACAAGCCGATGTCAACAGAATTCTGCGGCAATCTACGCCAGCGAAGACGCGCGATCCAATAGCGAGAAGCTCACGTCGCTGGTGCGAACAAGCCTAAGCCTGGCCGTTCTCGCCATAGCGACGAAACTGGATGTCGCGCCCCGCGAGCGGAATGCCGGTCGCCTCGGAAGCCGCGATCGACATCGAGCGCAGATCTTCCGGCTCCATGTTCGTCACGCTTGACTTGCCGCACGCCCGGGCCAGCATGGTGACCTCGATGGCCACACTCTTGGCCACGTTCGCCAAACGACGCGCGGCATCGGCGTCATCGAGCGGGGCGGCCAGCTTCTCCAGCAGGGTCGCCTCGTCCTTGAGCTCGGTCAACTTGTGGCCCAGCCCCACGACGCCCGCCAGACCGATCGTCACGGCGGTCGCGCCACAGCAGATCGCCTTGCCCGCATCGGCGCCGTCGCGGATGCCGCCGCGATAGACGACCTGCCGCGTCTCTTCGCGACAATGATGACGCAAGCGATCGACCGTGTCGGCCAGCACGCGAATCGCCGGCCCGGCGGTCGCCTCGGGCAGCGGCCCACTCGGCCGCGCGACCTCGGTCCACTGCGCGTCGGCCACATAGAAATCGAGCTCGAGGTCGATTGTCTCATCGACAACCCGTCGAGCACACTCCGCCGGGGCGACCACGCCGACGGGAATCGCCCCGCCGGTTTGCTCGTGAATCGCCGCGAGCGCGGCGGCGACCTTCTCGGCGGTCAGTAGATCGGCACGGGCCGCCGAGATCTCTACCGCCGCGGCACGGGCCAACTCGGGCGGCGGCTCATCGACGTCGACGACCGCAATCGCGCTTACGCCACCGGTCGGAAGCGAGGACAACTGGGCCGCGGAAATCATCAGGGCCAGGTCCGAGGCCGCCGTACCCGCGGCGAATGCCGCCAGCACCTGTTCCGGCAACTGGGCGAAGTCGACCCCACCCGTCACGATCGGCCAGGCAAGCCGCAACGGACGCGCGCGATCGGGACCGAGCGACACCTCGGAATTGCACTTCTCGCGATAGGGGTCGATCACCAACCGCGTCAGGTTCGCCGACAGAAACACGAGCTGATCCCAGGTGGCCTGGGGTGAGCCGGCCGGTTGCTCGACTTCGGCCGCCAACTTGGCCGCGACGAACTGCCGAATCGCCGCGTCGCTCATGTCCCCTTCGCGCGACATATGGTAGATCATGTCGACAACTTCGGGGCTGTAGGTGTCGCTCTTGCCCGCGGCGTGCTTGTAGTGCCGCGCCACCTCGGCAATGTGCTTGCCGATCGGCAGCTCGGCGATCGGCAAGTTCTCCTCGCCCAACTGCACCTCGCGCAGCTTCGGCGAAAGCGTCGCCCCGTCGCGACTCTTGGCCGAGGATTCGGATTGTGGGGACTTCTCGTCAGCCACGATGATTCGTTCCGCTGTCGTGCTCACTTAAGGCTCAAGGTGCGTCGGCTCAATCGATACATTCCAAATGGGCACTGGGTCCTCGTGATGACACGCCGCTCACGACGCCGAACCCACGTCGGCCGGCTCGTAAACCACACCACTCTCCAGCATCGGCACACCCGTGATCGCCGAGGCCTCGGGCGTCAGCGCCCGCAGGTCATCGCGGTTCAGGTCGTGGCAGTTGTCCTTGCCCGAGGCGAGCGTGATGGCCGAAAGTTCCATCGCCATGTTGCGCAGGAAGGTGGCCACCCATTCGGCGTTGCGATCGACGTCGTAGCGTCCTTCCAGATCTTCCTTGTGGGTGGTGATGCCGGTCGGGCACTTGTTCGAGTGGCACTGCACGCAGGCGATGCAGGTTCCCGCCAAGATGGCCGCGGTCCCGATGGCCACTGCGTCCGCCCCCAGGGCCAGGGCCTTCGCGGCATCGACGCCATCCTTGATTCCGCCCATCAGCATCAGGGTCACGTCGTCGCGACGGCCCATCTCCTCGACGCCGGCAATCGCCGCCACGATCGCGGCCAGCGAAGGGATGCCGATGTTCTCCAGCACGACCTCGGGCGCGGCTCCCGTACCACCTTGCAAGCCGTCGATGGCGACCATGTCGACCATGTCCTTGACCGCGATCTTGATGTCGTGCCGCATGTGACCGGCGCCGATCTTCAGGCTGATAGGAATCTGCCAGTCGGTCGCCTCGCGTAGCTCCTCGATCTTGATCACCAGGTCGTCGGCACCCAGGATGTCGGGATGCCGCGACGGCGAGCGCAGGTCGATGCCCTTGGGAATCTGCCGGATGCGGGCCAGCTCGTCGGTCACTTTCGAGGCCATCAGCTGACCACCCAGTCCTGGCTTGGCCCCCTGCGAGATATAGAACTCCACCGCGTCGGCCCGCCGCAGATCGTGAATCGAAAAGCCGTAGCGACCCGGCGTGATCTGGTAGATCAAGTGTTTCGAGAACTCGCGTTCCTCGGGCAGCATGCCCCCTTCGCCCGTGTTGGTCGAGGTGCCAACCATCGCCGCGCCCTTGGCCATGGAAATCTTGCAGCTCTTCGACAGCGCCCCGTAGCTCATCGCCGAGATCGAAATCGGCATGTCGTTTTCGATTGGCTTGGCCGCGTAGCGCGCTCCCAGCACCGTGTGCAGGTTGACCTTGTCTTCGATCGCCCCCAGCTTGTTGAGGTCGCCCGGCTCAAAGGCGAACGTCAGATCGTCGAACGTCGGCAGGCGCTTGAAGGCACCGTAGCCGCGCACGCGATAGCGCCCGATATCGCTCTTGGTGCGAATGTCCTTGATGATCGCCTTGTTCCAATAGTCGCTGCCGCTGACCATGATCGCTCTCCGGCGTGATTGCCGTGGGTTCGGATCGAAACTCAATCGGAGTCAAAATTCATCGTGTCGCGATTTCCATCGGCGGCCGCGGCGGCCGCCTTCTCCTCGCTGGCCTGCTCGAAGAGCAGCTCGCCCGATTCGTACTCCGCATAACGCAAAGCCCGCTGGTCGGAGATGATCTTCCGCAAGTTCTGTGGCGGCTCCAGTCCGTGCCGAGCGAGCAGCTCGCGGACCTTGTCCAGGTCGCCGTCGCGCAGCTCCGCCTCAACCGCGTCTTCGCCCAGGCTGTGAATCGAACCGCCCACGTAGATCTCGCCGTCCATGAGGAACTCGCCCAGGGCCTCACGGGCATCGCCCAGGATGATCAGCGTGCCGCCCATCATCATCGAGCCGGCCCGGTAACCGGCGTTTCCGAGGGCTACGATCGAGCCACCCTTCATTACTTGGGCTGCGCGCGAACCGAGATTGCCACGCACCAGAATGTCGCCCGCCCGCTGGCCGACGCCACACACCGCGCCGGCGTGCCCGTCGACGGTGAGCCGACCGCTCATCAGGTTGTCGCCGAAACCCCAGCCGACGTTTCCTTCGACATACACGGTCGGTCCGTCGCACAGCCCGGCACAAAAGTATCCGGCGCTGCCGCGAACCGTCAGCTCGACCCGGCTCGTCAGGCCGACCGCCAGGTTGTGTCGCGCGCCGGGGTTGAGCAGCACGATCTGGTCGTGCTCCTCGGCCATCTGCCGAAGCTGCCGATTTACGTCGCGGATGTCGCGGTCGCGAGCGTCGATCTCGACCATGTGTAGCTGGTCCCGGGAAAAGGTTCGAAAGTGTCGATCTCTTGCGCGCCGAACATATTTCGCAACGAGACCTCTTCCGAGGCGACCGCCACCACCTCGTCCGTTTCGCAAACGACCATCGGCTTCGCCCCAATCGGATCCTTGGCAAACCCGATGCCCTCGGGCGTCGAGACCAGGAACGAAAACGTGCCGTCGAGCTCGGTCAGCGACTGCTCAAGGGCTTCCTCCATCGAGGTGCCCGCGGCCATCTTTTCGGCCAGGTAAACGGCGATCACCTCCGAGTCGTTCTCGGTGCGAAAGCGAAAGCCGCGCTGCTCGAGTCGCCGCTTCAGTTTGAAGTAATTCGTAATCTGACCGTTGTGCACGATCGCCACGTCGTCGAAGCCGTACGCCCAAAAGGGATGGGCCGTCGACGGGTTCACGTCACTCTCGGTCGCCAGGCGCACGTGACCGATGCCGTGGTAGCCGACAAAGGCGTCCGATCCGAAGCGGGCTTCGAGCTCGTCGGCCGTGCCTTCGTCCTTGAGAATCTCCAGGCTGTGGCCGAGCGAGAAGATCTCCACGCCCGGGATGTCTTCGACCGCATAGCTGAGCTTCTGCACGTCGCCGGAGAACGTCCCGCGAATGCGCATCTGGGCCGCGTCGCGCCACGTCGATTCGACCGAGAAGCCCTGAGCGGAAAGCACCTGGGCCACCACCTCTTCGCGCTGCTGCCAGCTGACCTCGTCACGGGCCAGGTCGGCCGCCAGAAAGATTCGCAGAACCAGGGCCTCGCCCGGGTCGGGACCGTATAGCGCCAGACCGGTGCTATCCGGTCCACGATGCTGACACCCCCCGAGCATCTTGTGCAGGGCCTCGCCCGTCCGGTTCGGTTGTTTGTAAATGACTCCGGCAATTCCACACATGAGGTGGCCCTCTCGCTGCGAATTTGGCTGGTCGTGCCCAGGCCGCGAGCGCCCCACCCGAGGACGGCGTACCTGATTCCAGCCCATCAAGCCTATTCTATCGTTTTGTCTCGAATCAAGTCAGCATCTCGCCCCGCCCCGCCCTGCGGCTTTCTCCGTCAAAACGTGCCTGTGGCGCTCGACAGGTTGCGCAATCACGCGCTGCTATGATGGGCGCCCTCCGGAAGTGATTGTGATTGGGTCGTGAATTATCAGCGAGGTGCGGGACTTTGCCGCCACGATTTGGCTATTGCACGAACGTCCACGCCGGCGCCGACCTGGCGTCGATGCAGGCGAATCTTGCCGAGCATGCCCTGGCGGTGCGCCGGCAGGTCGGCGGCGACCCGGCCGCTCCGGGCGATGAGAAGATGGGCGTCGGGCTGTGGCTGGCCGCCCCGGCGGCCCGCGCACTCCGTCAGGGAGAGGCCGCCGCGGAGCTTGGCCACTGGCTGGCCGATCATGGTCTCTTGCCGTTTACGCTCAACGGCTTTCCCTACGGCGACTTCCACCAGCCGGTCGTGAAGCATCGCGTCTATGAGCCGAACTGGCTGGAGACGGCGCGACTCGAGTACACGCTCGATCTCGTCCACGTGCTCGATCGAATTTTGCCACCCGGCGAGGCGGGCAGCATCTCGACACTGCCGCTGGCCTGGGGAAAGCCGGCCCCTGGGACCGATCAACTTCAGCAGGCCGCCGCGCACCTGCGTCAGGTCGCCGCGGAACTAGCCCGCCTCGAAGCGGAAACCGGCCGCCACATCACGCTCGCCCTCGAGCCGGAACCCGGCTGTGTGCTGCAGCGGTCCGAAGACGTGGTGCGACTGTTCGAGGATCATCTGCTCAGCGATGATGATGCCGACACGGTGCGGCGTTACCTGAGCGTCTGCCACGATGTCTGCCATGCCGTCGTGATGTGCGAGGACCAGGTCGAGGTGTTGCAGCGTTATCGCGCCGCGGGAATTCGCGTCGGCAAGGTGCAGGTGTCGTCGGCCGTCTGTGTCGACTTCCAACAACTCGAACCGGCCCAACGCCCGGACGCGGTAGCTCAGCTCCGCGCCTTCGCCGAAGATCGCTACCTGCATCAGACGACGGTGACCCCGACCGACGGGCAAACCAAGTTCTACGAAGACCTGCCGCTGGCCCTGGCGGGCATCGACGACGCGACGCGGCTCACCAGCAGCTGGCGGATCCACTTCCACGTGCCGGTCTACCTGAGCGAGTTTGGACGGCTGGGCACTTCGCGATCGGCGATCCTCGAGTGCCTGGCCGAATGCCGCCGGCACGCTGACGTCGCGCACTTCGAAGTGGAGACCTATGCCTGGGGCGTGCTGCCCGCGGAACTAAAACAGGCGACCCTGGCCGACGGCATTGCCAAGGAGCTGACCTGGTTCGCCGGTCAGCAGATCTAGAGCTGCGCCCTCAAGGCCAGCCAACCGCACCGGCCGGCGAACTAGTCGAACTCTTCGTCGTCGAGTTCCTCGAAGTCTTCGTCGGCGTCCGCTTCCTCGCCCTCTTTGTCGGCCGCGGCCAGCTTGACGTCGCCGGGGTCGTCGCCCTCGGTCGGCTCCTCGGGCTCGTCGTCTTCTTCCTGCTCGTGGCCACGCGCCAACAGATAGTCTCCCAGCGCACCGAGTGGAATCGCCACAATGCACGCCAGCACCAGGCACGTGAAAAACAACGGAGCACCGAAACGAAACAGCTCGCCCATCTCAAACCTCTCGATCACTGCCGACGCGTCGCTTGCCGTCGGTACTTCGCTGTCGGCACCTCTCTATTGTAGTTCGACCATTGTACTTGGGCGGCCCGCGGCGCGCGCGACCCCGCCGCTGGCAACGGCCGCTGCCTTGACGTGACCCCAGCCCGGACGACAATCGCAACTACCGTTCGCCACCGCATGTAACGTCCCCAAGCGGAGATCGAGAGATGACCGACCGAGATCGCTGGATTGTCTACCCCCTGCTCCTTTTGGCCTTGGGCAGCTCGATGAAAGATCGACTCTTGCCCCAGGAAACCGTCGTCTGTGGTCGGCTGGTCACCGGGTCGGTCGAGATCCAGGACGCCCGAGGCAACCCGCGCATCCGCATGAACACACGCGAGGAGTTCCTCGACGTAGAGAAGACGCGGACCATCTCGAGGCCCGAGATCACCCTGATGGCGCCGAACTCGCAGATTCAGTGTTTGCTGAGCACTGCCGGCATCCGTGCCGCGGACGTTCAGGCCAATCGGTTGCAGATCCTCGACGAGCGAGATCGGCCCCGCGTTGCCCTGCTGACCAAGCCGACTCCGAACGACCAGTTGAAGGTCTTGAAACCGGAGGAGCAGGCGGCGCTGCGCCTGTCTGGTGCTTCCCAGGGGGCCATCGCGCTGCTGGACGAGAACGGCAATGATCGTGTGGTTCTCGAGACTTTGCCGGTGGTCCTCCCGCCCGCCCAGGACGCAACGAAGCAAGCCGCCGAGAGCGAAGCAGCGGACGCGGAAGAGGCGCCGCCCGAGGACAAGCCTCGGCAAGCGAAGCCCCAGCCCCTCGTCACCAGCCAGGGACTACTAAAGATCTTCAATGCCAATAACGAGCAACGTGTCACGATTCACGAGCAAGTTATTGCCGGGCAAGTCCAGGCCGTGCAAGTCCAGGCGAGAAGCGTCGAGGCCTTCGAGGGAAAAATCCGGGGAGACCTGGCCGCCCGTCGACTTCTCATCTTCAGCGCCGCGGATCAACTGGGCATCCTCCTCACTTCGTTGTGGAAAGGAGAGGAAAAGACCAGTGAAGGCTCCGGCTTCATCTCCCTGCTCGGCAAGAACCGGAAGGAACTGATGCGGCTGGGCAGCGATCCGCAACAGGAGTTTTCCGAAGGCGTCATCGCCGTTCGATCGCTCGACGGCAAACCACGTGTCGGCATCTACGGAAGTTCCCATGGCGGCGGCCTGACCACCTATCACGACAACCGCGACCTGACCGTCTCGCTCGGTCATCAGGCCGGACTCTCGGGCTTGCTCTCGCAGTCGGCCGGAACCCCCCTGCCGCAGCAGAGCCTGTTCCTGGGCGGTGCGCCGCTGGAGAGTCTGCCGCCACGACCCGAGCCACCCGCCAGGCAAGATGCGGCCGTTCTCAGGGAGCCAGACGATGGTGGCCAGACGGAGGAGACCCCGACTTCAACGTCCGCGGACGCGGCGGGCAAAGAATCGACGGCCGACCACCCGTCGCCCCCCGCCGGCCCAGGCGACTCCGAGGAAGGCGACGCCGATCCAGATAGCGGCGACGCGGAAAACGGGAATGCCGACGACACCGAACCGGGCCACGACGTTACTGAAGAAAACGGCGCGGATAGCCAAGGGGCGGAGTAACCGGCCGCGGTGACCGTGACGCGTTCGAATGGGCAAGCGCTCTACCGCGTCAGCGGCTGATCGGGGCCCTGGCGGCCGCGCTGGAATCTGTGGCCGGAGCGGGAATCTCGGCCGGCTCTGCGCTGGCCCCGTCCGCCTCGGTCGCGGTGTTCTGGGCGGCGTCGAGCCCCACGATTTCGTCGACCGGGTAATCCCACGGACCGAAGCGACGCTCGCGGTACTCCATCAGCCCGTGCGTGGCGTGGTACAACCCGCCACACTCCAGCTGCAACTCGCGGGTGACGTTGAACAGGTTGCACAGGTTGATCACGGCGTGCGTCACCCAGTGTTCTTCAATGCGTTCGTCGTCCAAACCGAGTGCCAGCACCTCGAGCGTATGCCCGCTCTTGTTGATCCGCTCGCCCAGATCGGAAGACATGGCGGGGCCGACAAAGTAGTTCGTGGAGAAGCAGGCGTCGGGATTCTGAAATTCCTTCGCGGCGACGAACGCCCGCTCGATCTTCTCGCGGGCCGCTCGCCAGCCCCCGGTCAGCTCCGCGTCGCTCTTGCCGGTCTCGCGCTGGTAACGCTTCAGGGCCATGATCATGCCGATGAGACGATGGGTGCCGCCGCACGCGCTGCGGTGCAAATCCTCGCCCGCTTCCATCGCGATCATGCGTTCCAGATTCCACTGTTGGCCCTCAAAATTCTCCCAGCTCTTGTTCTCGGTGAAGTACTCGGGGCCGAGATAGTTGGTCAGTCCGATAATCGTCCAGCTGCACTCCTTGCCTTGGAAGACGTCGTACATGGCCTGACGCACGATGTCGCCAATCTGGTACTCGACTCCCTGAAAGATCACAGGGTGATCCGAAGGGTAGCCCGACTGGGAAATCACGGCCAGCCATTGATCCTCGTGACCCTGACCCGTCTTCGAGCCCGACTCGAGCACCATCTTCAAGCCGCGGCGGCCGTCGAGATCCTCGGTGCCGTGGCGCACCGTCCAGCCGTTCATCGGGTTGCCCTCGAGCACCCAGTCGATGGCCGGCACCGGCTGATCGCCGTTGTAGACGTAGTACTTCGTGCCGTACGGAAGCGCCCCGTGCAGGATCTGCCAGGCGGCGTGCTGAGTCAGGTTCAGGCGACGGCCCGTATAGGTGAAGTGCAAGACGTCGTCGATCAGCTCGCGAAGTTGTTCGTCGCTCATTTCCGGAGCGGTGAACTCGGTCCGCTCCGCGGTGGCCGTCCCCTCCGTGCATCCAGACACCGAGGCCAGCAAAGCAACGACGATCGTCAGAAAAGCCAGGGCTCGATACACCGCGGTCATGATCGTCACAGCTCCTCGTACGGACTCGTACGGAGATGAAAACAGGCTCTCTGGTTTGAGAATAGCGAAGTTGAGCGCGTTAAACTAGGCAAATCGTGAGGCCATCTCGCTTACGCAGAGCGGCGACACCAAGTTCGCCCGTTTCGCCGCCAAAACGGGTTCAAATCTTCATTCACGTGGCCAAAATCGTCGCGCCGAGCCGTTTTCGCTTCCGCACGGGTCGCGGGGATCCCGACCCGCGAAACCGCTGCGACCGACAGGGTCACCCCGGGGGCATGCCGCCGCTTTGTCATTGAGTTCAACGTCGGTGAGGCTTCCTGGCCGATCTCTTGGGTATGCAGAACATGGAAAGCAGCAGTCCGCCGCCCCAGTCGCTCCTATCGCCCGGTTTCGTCCCCGCGGCGGGCGGACCGGCAATGCCGGTTCCCGCGGCGACCGGTGCCGCTATCGGGACCGGCGACTCGTCCGCGCGGGGGGCCTCGCAGGCGCGCAGCGCCGACAGCCTGCCTTGCGTACTTATCGTCGCCGACGATCCGCAGGCCGGAGCCCTTTTTCGCGATTTGATTCGCGAGCAGTTCGATCCGCGGACGCACGTTCTCGAAGCCAGCGACGGCCGCTCGGCGGCTCAGCTTGCCGAGCAATTCGACGTCGAGCTGGCCCTGGTCGACGCCTCGGCCGGCGACGACGGACTCGAAGTCCTCCGGCGACTCAACGCGACCCGCTCTCGTCCGGCCACGATCTTTCTGACCGGTGACGCAGGCGACGACAGCCAGCTTGTCGCCCGGGCGTTGATGTTGGGAGCCCGCGAGCACCTGGCCAAGTCCGATCTGCGACGGATCGACGTGGGGCAGCGGATTCGCCAAGCGCTCGAACGCCGTAGCGGCCAGCCGGCCCCGCGCCCGGCGGCCTCCCCAACCACCGCCGCGTCCAGCGAATTGGACCATCTCGTGCGGGCTTTGTCGCACGACATGCGCGCGAACTTCATGTTGCTCGACGATTCGTTCCGCCGCCTGCGCCGTTCGCTCGGAGACGTCGCCAACGACGAGACGATCGTGAACCTGAACCATCTCGAAGCCTGCCTCGTGCAGTCGCGGCGATTTCTCGACGATCTGGTTACGCTCGGCAAGACGGGCCAGCTCGACGTGCGACCCGCGGACGTCGACCTGAACGAAATCGTCGAGGCGGTCCTGTTCGAACAGCGCGACCTGCTGGCCGAGCGAGAGATCCAGGTCGAAGTCCAACCCGGGCTGCCGCGGCTCTGGTGCCACGCCGAGCGACTCAAGCAAATCGTTACGAATCTCGTGCGGAACGCGGCCCGACATGGCTGCGACGCACGCAACCCCCGCCTTGCCATTCGCGGTGGCAAGACGCTCGGCGAGCAAGCGATCGGTTGGTTTCAAGTTGTCGATAACGGCCCGGGCATTCCGCAGCAGCAGCGGGCGTCGATCTTCCAGCCCGGCGTGCGCCTGGCCACGGCCCATCCCGAAGGTTCCGGTCTCGGTTTGGCGATCGTCGAGAAGCTCACCGAGAAGATGAACGGCTCGATACGAATCGTCGAGGCCCCGCACGGCGGCACCGTGTTCGAAGTCCGCCTGCCCACGCCGATCGCCGTGACCGACACGAGCGGTGCCCGGGTGGACTCGGCCGAGTCGGCCCCCGCGAGAAGACCGCGAACCAACTCTCCGAGTCGCGTCTCGCGTCGTTAGCAGCGCACGGCCGTAGCCGCCGTGACGCCCCAGGGAGATGAGAAGCGCTCTAAGCGCCATCGCCCGGCACGAGTGTGGCCAGTGCGTCCTGCAGCTCTTGCCAGTCTTCCGGGTCGTCGCTGTCGTAGAAACCGCGGACGACGCCCTCGCGATCGACCAGCACGAACTTGGCACTGTGGTCGATGAGCATCCCCACCTGGGTAGCGGAGCCCGGGGTGACCTGCAGCTTGAAGCCCTCCTTGCACAGCGCCCAGATCGCCTTCCGCTCGCCGGTCAGGAACGACCAATGCGCCAGGTCCGCCCCCTGCTGTTCGGCATAGGCGGTGAGCACCTCAGCCGTGTCGAACTCCGGATCGACCGTGATGCTGACGAAGTGGATCGAATCGCGCTGAGGATGGTCGGCGAGCTGCTTCTGCAGACGGACCAAGTCGCGCGTTTGCCGGGGGCAGGTCATGCCGCAGCGCGTGAAGATGAAGTTGGCGATCCAAACCTGTCCGGCCAGGTCCCCACTGCCGAAGTCGGTGTTGTCTTGTCGCGTCAGCGTGAACTCGGGCAGCGGCAGCGCGACTTCGGCCTTCAGAGCCGGCCCGGCGGACTCCGGTTGGGACGCGGGACGACAACCCTCGACGGCCGCTAGCAGCGCGAGCAGCACCGTCGCGGCGGCCAGGCATTGAATGCCCGTCGCCCGCGCGCTGGGCCGCGGCGGCTCGCCGACGCCTGATTTCGTCGTCACAATTCGCTCAATATCATCCGATTTCAAACGAATAACCTCCTGCGAGTCGCGTCCCTGCGCCGCGACGCCCGGCGCTGGTGTCCCCTGCATAATATCGGGGCGAGCGCAGCTGTCCAGGTTGGGCGGGAACACAGGCGCCTCAGCCCACCACCGCGCGCCGGTCGACAAGAGGAGTCGGTCGACAATGACAGTCGGTCAACACGGGGGCGAACCGCCGACCCCTCGTTTGCGTAGGACGTATTGGTTGGATCGGCGCT
>QQVP01000034.1:15548-22284 GCA_003389215.1 Planctomycetota bacterium
CTGCTGCTGGGCATGTGGGCGCAGTTTCGTATCAAGAGCACCTACGCCGAGGCGCAGAAGATGCCGGCTCCGCTCAGCGGAGCGGCGGCCGCCAAGCACATCGTCGAGTCGGCTGGCATCCACGGCATGCGCATCGAGCAGGTGCCCGGCCATCTGTCGGACCATTACGATCCGCGCGAGAAGGTGCTGCGGCTCAGCCCCGAGGTCTATTCGAGCCGCTCGCTGGCGGCGGTCGGCATCGCCGCGCACGAGGCGGGTCACGCCATTCAAGACGCGCGGAACTACGCCCCGCTGACGATTCGCAACGCGGTCGTGCCCGCCGCCGGTATCGGCAGCAACATCGGCATGCTGCTCTTCATCGTGGGCTTGGTCGCCAGCCTGAAGTCGCTCATCTGGGTCGGCATCGCCCTATTCAGCGCGGTGGTCTTCTTTCAGTTGGTCAATCTGCCCGTCGAGTTCAACGCCAGCACGCGGGCCAAGGCCCAACTCGTCTCGCTCGGCATCGTGCCCGAGCCGCAGATGGTGTACGTCAATCGCGTGCTCAATGCCGCGGCGCTGACCTACGTGGCGGCCACGTTGCAGGCGGTTTTGACGCTGCTCTACCTGGTGATGCGGGGCAACTCGCGCAGCTAGCGCGGGTCGCGTGCCGGCCGCGGCCGAGCCACGTGGTGTCTGGGTACATTCGGTCTCGCGGCGTGACTATAATAGTGCCCGCTCTGAAGATGAAGTTCCCTGAGTTTCCAGCGGGAGGATTGTGTGATGCGTCGTCGTCGGCCGGCACTGCTTGTGCTCGTTGTTTTCGTGATCGGCGTAGGTTTCACTTGCGAGTCGAGTTGGGCCTGGCCACGTTGGCGTAAGTCACGCTGCTGCTGCAAGTCGACGGCGGCGACTTCGATGGTCTCGCTCTTTGACGGCAAGACGCTCAAAGGCTGGAAGCAAATCAACGGCACCGCCACCTACGCGGTCGAAGACGGAGCGATCGTCGGCACGACCACCAAGGGCAGCCCCAACTCCTTCCTCTGCACTGAGAGAGACTACGGCGACTTCGAGCTTCAGTTCGAAGTAAAGGTCGACACCGAGCTGAACTCCGGTTGCCAGATTCGCAGTCTCAGTTTGCCGGAGTATCAGAACGGGCGCGTCCACGGCTACCAGGTCGAGATCTCCACGAACGGCAACGCCGGCTTCATCTACGACGAAGCCCGTCGCGGCTGGCTCTCGAAGGACCGCGATGACCCCGCGGCCCGGGCCGCCTTCAAAGACGGTCAGTGGAACCACTATCGCATCGTCTGCGACGGCGATTCGATCAAGACCTGGGTCAACGGCGTGCCGGTGGCCGACCTGAAAGACGACATGACCGCCAGCGGTTTCATCGGCCTCCAGGTCCACTCCGTCTCGGGCGATCCGAAGTGGCAAGTCCGCTGGCGAAACCTCAAGATCCGCGAGCTCAACAAGTAGCGGCCTAATAGCCGGCCGCTTTGCCGGGCACGCGGGGGTCGCTCACGCCGATAAAGGCGCCCCCGTTTCGCTCACGCGCAAGCGCCTGCAGCACGCTGAAGTGCTCGGCGACCGCGACCTGGTGTCCGCGAGCCCGTAGCGCTTCGGCCAAGTCCTTGGGAAAGGTCGCTTCGACAAACACGCGGTCGGGCACCCACTGATGATGGAAGCGAGCCGCGGCGACCGCCTCTTCCGTCGAGAGCTTCAGATCGAAGCGGCCCACGATCGTCAGGAGCACGGCCGTAATGATCTTCGGGCCGCCCGCCGCACCGAGCGTCATCACCGGCTCGTCGTCTTCGAGCACCAGCGTCGGGCTCATGCTCGAGAGCGGTCGCTTGCCGGGCTCGATCGCGTTCGCTTCGGCGCCCACCAGCCCAAAGGCGTTGGGCACACCCGGCGCCGCGCTGAAGTCGTCCATCTGGTTGTTCAAGATCACGCCGGTCGAGGGCACGATCACCTTCGATCCGAACGACGTGTTGATCGTCGTCGTAATCGCCACCCAATTGCCGGCCGCATCGGCCGCGGCGATGTGGGTCGTGTGCCGCTCGCCAAAGTGGTCCCTGGTCGCGCGGGGTGGCTCGCCGTGTCGCTCCACCACCGTGGCCCGCGAGCGGTCGATCGTGGCCGCCAGGCGCCGCGCGTACGCCTTGTCGATCAGGCCCCGCGGCACCCTGGCAAAGGCGGGATCGCCCAACCAATGGGCCCGATCGGCAAAGGCCCGCTTCATCGCCTCGACGATCACGTGCGTGCGCTCCGCCTCGCTCATCTCGGCCAGCTCGAACGACTCGAGCATGTTGAGAATCTGCGCGACGTGAACGCCGCCGGAGCTGGGCGGCGGATAACCGATGATCGTCAGATTGCGATAGGTCGAGCGGACCGGTTCCCGCTCGCGCGCCCGATAGGCGGCGAAGTCTTCGCGGCCGAGCACGCCGCCGTGCTCCGCCATCCAGACACCCACACGCTCGGCGAACGGCCCGCGATAGAACCACTCGATGCCGTGCTGACCGATCGCTCGATAGGTGCGGGCCAGGTCGGCCTGCCGCACGACGTCACCTTCGCCGTAGGGCTGCCCGTCATGGAACAGCACGGCCCGCGAACCGGCAAATTGCTTCAGTTGATCGGCGTGTCGCGCGAGCCGCGTCGCGTAGATCGCATCGAGCGGAAACCCCTGCTCGGCGAGCTGGGCCGCCGGCTCCAACAGCTCCCGCAGTTCGCGCGAACCGTACTGCTCGACCGCGTGGGCATAGGCCGCCAGGGCCCCCGGCGTCGCCACCGCCAACGGGCCGGTCGTGCTGCGGTCCGCGTCGGGCTGACCGTCGCGAAGGAACATGTCGCGAGTGGCCTTGGCTGGGGCCGTTTCGCGGCCGTCGATCGCCGTGATCTTGCCCTCGGACGTGCGCAGCACCATGAAGCAGCCGCCCCCGATGCCCGAGTTGTGTCCGTCTACCACGCCCAACGTCAGCGCCGCCGCCACGGCGGCATCGACGGCGTTGCCCCCCCGCTCGAGCACGGCCACGCCCGCATCGGTGGCCCGGGGGTGCACCGTGGCGACCATGCCGCGGCTAGCGCGGGCGGTGTCGGCCTCGGCGGCCCGCACCACGAACAAGTACAAGAAAGGAACGAGGACCAGGGCGGCGGCGACGAGCGTCCGTCCCCGTTGCCGTCGGCCGCGGGTGTCATGCCGGCGATTGAAGTCGGCCCGGTTCATCGGCGTGCCAATTCGTGTCGTAGTGGCAACCACGCTCCGCCCTCTTTGCTGCTGGCGACGCACTGCTGGATGAAGTACATCCCCTCGACGCCGTCGCAGACGTTCGGATAGATGGTGTCGACCTTCTCGAAGCCTTGACCTTCGGCCCGCAGAATCATGTTGTCGTAGGCCGAGCGATAGACGTTGGCAAAGGCCTCGAAGTAGGCCTCGGGATGGCCGCTGGGAAGACGACAGGCCGCCGCCCCCGAGGCGTTCATGAAGGGGGCGTTCGGATCGCGGGTATAGAGGGCGTGCGGCTTGCCGTTCTGCCGGAAGAGCATCTTGTTGGGCTCTTCCTGCGACCAGGCCAAGGCCCCTTTGGTGCCGTCGATCTCAATCTTCAAATCGTTCTCGCGGCCGTGCGAAATCTGCGAGGCGACGACACTTCCCAGCGCGCCGTTCTCATAGCGAATCACCGCCTGTCCGTAATCGTCGAGCTGTCGCCCTTCTTCGAACGTCTTCAGGTTGCAGCTGATCTCGGCCGGCATCACTCCGGTCATGTAGCGACCCAGGTTGAAGGCGTGCGTGGCGATGTCGCCGAAACAACCGGCGGCCCCGCTGCGGGCCGGATCGGTTCGCCACGAAGCCTGCTTTTGATCTTCCAGTTCCAGACGCGTCCGTAGCCAGCCCTGGATGTACTCGGCCCGAATGGCGTTGATCTCGCCCAGCTCGCCGCCGAGGATCATCTCGCGGGCCTGCCGCACCAGGGGATAACCGGTGTAGTTGTGCGTCAGCGCGAAGACGACGTCCGACGACTGCACGGCCGCGGCCAGTTCTTCCGCCTCGGCCAGATCGAGCGTGAGTGGTTTGTCGCAAACGACGTTGATCCCCGCGTCGACGGCCGCCTTGGCCACCGGAAAGTGCACATGGTTGGGCGTGGTGATCGAGATGAAGTCGATCCGCTCGTCCGCCGGCAGACCCGTCTCGGTGTCGATCAATTCTTGAAACGAACCGTACGCCCGCGCGGGCGGGATGTCGTAGTCGGGCGCCGAGGCCTTGGCCTTTTCCGGATCGCTGGAGAGCGCGCCGGCAACCAGCGCCGCGCGATTGTCGAGCACCGCCGCCGTGCAGTGTACGCGTCCGATAAACGAGCCCTGGCCTCCGCCGACCAGCCCCATTCTCAATTTGCGATTCAGCGATCCGTTTGTGGCCATCGTCTTCGATCTCCTCGGTTTGGAACTAAGTGGGTCGGAACGTCGGTCGCCGCGGGGGGAGTGTCTCCCGCGGAGGAATGTCCCAACTCGATGGCGCGTCCGGGGCACCGCAATTCGTCGCGGGGGTGCGCCGTTGGCCCGGCAAGCGTGCGACAGCTAGCGGCGAACGGCTCGCGCGGAAGGTTACCCGCCGGGCGGGCGAATCTCTTTTTAGCAGATGTGCGCGCAGATTCCAGTCGCACGGCGGCGCCGATTCCCGTCGCACCGAAGCCCCGCCGCACATCGCACCTGCTGCCAAGCCGCCGCGGAACCGCGCGTCTGGAATCCCTGGAGACCAAGCGGTACGATGACTCAGGGCCGTGAAAGCCCCCAGGTAGCCCGATTCGGAACGGAACTCAGCACTTTGAAAAGATAGGTGGAGGCCCTCGTCATGACCTGGCACAGAGACTCTCGTAGCGTCGTTTCGATCGCGGTCGGCGTGGCGGTTCTGGCGATCGGCATCGCCGCCGGAACCCTGGTAACCGTCGCCCTGACGTCGCCAAGTTCCGGCACGCTCGTGCAGGCCACCGCGACGCACGGCATCGACAAGTTCGCCATCGCGACCGGACAGCTGGACGAGTCGACCGAGGCGATCTACTTCCTCGACTTCTTGACGCTCGAACTCAAGGGCGCCGCGCTCAGTCGGCAAACCGCCAAGTTCACGACGCTCTACAAACGCAATATCGCCAACGACTTTCGCGGCTCGACAGGCGACCGCGATCTGAAGAATCCGCGTTTTCTGCTCGTCACCGGGCTCGGCAATCTTCAGCAGCGGGGCGGCGATCGCATCGCCAAGGCCGTGGTCTATGTCGTGGAGGTCAACTCGGGTCTTTGTGCCGCCTATGCCACACCCGAACGACGATCTCGACGAGCCACCGGCACGACGTCGACCGACGAGCTGATCTTGTTGCACGTGCTGCCGTTGCGCCGCGAGGGGGCGGTGCGGTCATGAGCAAAGCGTAGGCGATCCCCGGCGGCCTCGCCCCTGGGTCGCCCCAACCCCCTGTGGAATTCACACCCCTGTGGCAGCCACACCCCCGTGGCAGCCCGGCCCCCGTGGCAACCCGACAGGGAGAAAAGACCAGGAGGTAACGGCTTGCGAATTGTCATCAACGAGGAGAATCGCCAGCTCGCCGCTGGCACGACGGTGGCCCGGCTGCTCGAATCGCTCGACCTCGAGCCGAAGCATGTGGCCGTCGAATTGAATCTCGATCTGGTCCCGCGCGGCGAGCATGCCGAGCGGGTCCTGGCCGAAGGGGACGTGTTGGAAATCGTGACGCTGGTAGGCGGAGGTTAGATGCGCAAGATGTCGATCGACGAGCAACCGACGCACTCGCTCGCTTCCGAGCCCTTGCAGATCGGAACGCACACGTTGCGGAGCCGGCTCATCGTCGGCACCGGTAAGTACGCCGACTACGAGGCGATGCGACGCTGTCTGGAACTGTCGGGCACCGACTGCATTACGGTCGCCGTGCGGCGGGAACGGCTAATCGACGCGGCCGGCAACAACATTCTCGATTTCATCGACAGCGCGCGTTACACGCTGCTGCCCAACACGGCGGGTTGCTTTACCGCCGACGACGCGGTCCGCACCGCGCGACTGGGTCGCGAGATTCTGCTCGGCTTGGAGAATCCCGGCGCGGACTGGGTCAAGCTCGAGGTGCTCGGCGATACCAAGACGCTGCTGCCCGATCCGATCGCCACGCTCGAGGCGACGGAAAAGCTCGTCGCCGAGGGCTTCCAGGTGCTCTGCTACACCTCGGACGATCCCGTGGCGGCCCGTCGACTGAAAGAGGCGGGCGCGGCGAGCGTGATGCCGGCCGGCAGTCCCATCGGCTCGGGTCAGGGCGTGCTGAACCCGAACAACATCCGCATCTGCCTCGAGTATCTCAAGGATAACGATCCCGACTATCCGGTCATCGTCGACGCGGGGGTCGGCACGGCCAGCGACGTCACCGTGGCCATGGAGCTGGGGGTCGACGGGGTGCTGCTGAACACCGGCATCGCCCATGCCGCCGACCCGGAGAAAATGGCCGTGGCCATGCGGTCCGCGCTCGAGGCGGGCCGGCTCGCCTACCAGGCCGGGCGCATCCCGCGCAAGCTCTACGCCACCGCCAGCAGTCCCGACGAAGGCATCATCGCGCCGAAGCCGCGCTAGGGGGGCGCGATTGCGCCGTTGGCGATTGCTCCGCGAACTGCCTTTGCTCCACAAAGGCCCGGCGGCTTCTCAACCGCCGCGTCTCGAGGCACGCCTTCGGACACAAGCAGCCAGGTGCCACGCTCACTTACGCACCACCACTAG
>QQVP01000103.1 GCA_003389215.1 Planctomycetota bacterium
GGACTTTTCTCTGCGCACACTCCTGGACTTGGTACCAAGACTCATCTCACGCCGGTCGTTGGAAGGACGTGGCTCCTGCCGAGCCGGGAATCTGCAAGAGCGCGGCGGCTCAGCGGGAGCCTCGCCCTCCCGATGGCGACTTCGCCTGCTGCTGGCGTTGCTGTTCGCCTGGAGTTTGTCGGGCCAGCCGTCGTCTTTCGATTCCGCTTCCGCGTTGCTGGCCGACGAACCGGCGGAGGAGCGCGCGGACCGAGCACCCAGCTGCGGCACCGACGCCGAGGATAAGGCCCGAGCGCGGAAGCGGCCCATGACGAAACGCGCCGCGTTCAAGCGCTGCGCCCCGCAGGCGGTCAATATCGAGGTCATCGGCCGCGACAACGAAGGCAAGTGGGCCTCGCACGGGGCCGGCTCCATCTTGCACGAAGATGGCTACATCCTGACCTGCGAGCACGTCACCGTGAGTGGCGTCTCGCACAAGGTGACCCTCCGCGATGGCAGCGAGTTCGACTACAAGGTGCTCGGTCGTGCCGGCGGCAGCTACGACACCGCGGTCTTGAAAATCGAGACCGACGAGCCGCTGCCGACCGTGACGCTTGGACGCAGCGACGATGTTCGCGTGGGCCAACGGGCGATGGTCATCGGCAATGCCGGGGGCCGACCGCACACGGTCAACTACGGGGTCGTCGAGCAGGTCGCCTGCGGTGGCGGTACGCAAATTCACATCGGCAAGGCGAATATTCTGCCGGGTGACTCGGGCGGTCCGGTCTTCAACCTCCATGGCGAGCAGATTGCCCACGTGCACGTGAAGATCACCACGATGCAGAACGCCTCGCGGCACATTCGCATCGATCACGTGCGCGATGCCTTCGCCAAGGTGTTCATGAACGAAGATCGCTACGACTACGCGATCGGCATTGAAGTCGACTGCCACGCCGACGATTGCCCCGTGACGAGCGTGGCGGCCGACTCGCCGGCGGCTGAAGCGGGCGTGCGCGTGGGCGACGTGATCACCCAGCTCGACTCGATGCGGATCGGCATGGGTCTGCACTATGTGCTCGCCTTGATGGATCGCGTGGGCGCCGATCCGGTGACCTTGGCCATCGACCGCGACGGCGAAGCGCTTGCGGTCGAGGTCACGCCGCGTCGCCAGTAGGTAGCGGTCTCGCGTGTCGCCGACCGTCTACCTTAGCAGGCGGTTCGCGCGATGAGCCATTCGAAGGGATCGACAATGGCTCGCGGTTCGACACGCAGCGGAACTTGCGAGCCGAGCGGGCCGGTGTCGCTGCGGGCCACGGAAGTCGCAAAGAAGCCGACCTTCGAGAAGCGTTGGTGGCAGAACTGGACGAGGCTCGAACAGTGCAGTTCGGCATATTCGCGCGGATCGTCGAAGCACGTCTCGCACACGTCCGCCTTGGTGAACACGACGGCGACGGGCCGGCGTCGCCAGGCGCGGCGGCCCTTGCGTTCCAGTTCGTCGAGGCTGGAGAGTGCCTTGACGGCGAAGTACTCGCCGTCGGAACCGCCCGCTTCGACCTCGCTGACATCGACCAGCACGAGAGCGGCCGCCGCCCGGGCGAACAAAGCCGACACGGCGGGGTGATGTCCCTGCCCTTCGAGATGGCCGAGAATCGCGTCGCCGGACGGATCGGCCACGATGATCTCGCGCGGGCAACGGCGACGGTTCAGGTGGACCTGGCAGTGAACCCAGTTCCAACGGCTGGGAGTGTTCTCGGTGCGTTCGGGAAATCGACAGGACGCGAGCGCCTCGACCGTCTCCTGCTGTAGCGTCACTGAAAAGGCACCGCGAGCCAGGGCCCGCACGCCGGTGGTGCGACGGGCGAGCAAGTCGAGCAGCATGCCGAGGTAGACCGTCTTGCCGCAGCCGGGCGGTCCGATGACGGCGATCATTTGGGGTGCCCGTTTGGGGCTGGTGGCCTGGTGCGTCAGGGCGGTGGGGGCGCCGCAACCGCGACAGGTTTCCGCGTCGAAGCTATTCTCGAAGCGGCACACGAAACAGACCAACGGCTCGGCGTACTTCGCCAGTTGATACGACTCCAACGGCAGGGTCACCAGGGGTGTCATATCATTGCCTCCTCGAGGTCATCCTCGCTTTGGCAGAACAGATTGGCCACGTCGCAGGCGCTCAGCGCGCAGCGAAATCCGATATTGTGCTTGCGGGCCAGCACCTGCTCGCCGCTCTTGAACTGACACGTGGCCTGCGCGTCGAAGTAAGTATCGAACGCGCCGCCACGAATGCTCTTCATGGGCACCTCGCCCGAAGCGACCGGTGCCGCGGCGCCGGCGGGAACGGTCTCGCCACGCGGCAGCTGAAACGGCGTTGCCGCCCATTCCCAGACGTTGCCAACCAGCTGATAGAGGCCGCCGACGCTGACTCCATTGGCGTACTCTCCCACCGGCACGGTCGTCTTGGGTCCGGAGCCCCAGAGATTGGCCCGCGTGCGATCCATTGTGTTTCCCCAGGGGTAACGACGTTGGGCAAGGGTGCCGCCTCCGGTGGCGATGGGCCAACTGGCGGCCTTGAGCCACTCGGCGTCGCACGGCAACCGCTTGCCGACCCAACGGGCGTAGGCCGCCGCTTCGTACCAACTAATGCCCACCACGGGGTGATTTGCCAGTTCCGGACGATAGGCGCCGTCGGCCCAGAAGCGAGGCCCCGGGGCCCCGGTCGTATCGACAAAGTCGAGCAGCCCGGAGACGATGTCGTCGTCCCAGAAGGCGGGCTGTTGATATCCGCCAGCGAGAACAAACTCGAAATACTCCTTGTTCGTAACGCAGTGACGATCGATCAATACCGGATCGAGCCAGACCTGACTCGATTCTCCGCCAGCGGCCGTCCCCAGATCGACCAGGCCTTCCGGCACCAGTCCCATGCGATCCCACAGCAGCCGGTGGGCCTGGGTCTGCAGGTCGCCATCGAGGGTCTCCGCGATCTTGGCACGTACCAACAGGGCGTAACGCTGTTGTCGCAGCATGGACTGGGGCAAGCTGCTCTCGATCGTGGTGTCTCGCAGCGGCACCAAGCCGTTACCGTCCGGCGCATCGCTGCCGGCGTCGCCCGCGACCGCGGCGGCACTCTCTCCAACAGGTTCCGGCACGGAACCAAACGCGCGATGACGCCGGATTGCCCAGAACATCAAGGCCAGCGAAGTGCCGACGCCGACGCGCAGGTCGACGAACCAGGCACCAACGAGCAGAATTGCCGCGCTCGCCGTGGCGATGCCCGACCAGAAGACGGGGTTTCGCAGCGCGGACTTGACGCGGTGAACGCAGACGATTCTAGGGCGACTCAACAGCAGCAAAGCAGCACTTTCGGGGCATGGGTGCGGGGACGGGTGAGCGTTCGACCAAGGTCACGGGTTTTCTTGCCAAGAAGGAAGGAACTCAGGTACCACTGCGGCGTCGGGCAACGTCTTGTTGGATAAGTCGAATCTGCGAGGCGAGGCCGTCGCCAGGCGCGCGACCGGCACGGTCGACGCATTCGGCGACGCCCCGCGTCAACACCTGGGCAAGCTGCTCACCGAAGGCGGCAATTGCCTGTTGCGGGCCGACCATCTGCGCGACTCCGAGCTGTCGTTGCAGTTCGTCGCGCTGTTCGATTAGTTCTGCCAGTCGGGCCCGCGTCTGCTGTTCATCTCCGCCGAGGATTTCCTCAACGTGATGCTGCAGGTCTTCGTGATCCGCGGTCTCGGCGTGGACGACGTTCAAGGCCGCTTCCGCATCGACATGACCTGGCAGCAGCCCGGCCGCGTCCGCATGCTGGACCAAAGTCGCTTGTTCCGCCGGCGGGCGACCCGGAGCCTGTGTGTCGAGGAGGGCCGCATCGACCAACTCGGCCGCCACCTCGGCCTGGTGCGCGGCGAACCGCCGCGTTTCCTGTGCCAGACGTTCACGCCGCTGTTCGAATTCCGCCTGTGCGGTGGCCAGTTGTTGTTGCTGCTGTGCGAGTTCGGCCTGCGTGGCGATAAGTTCATCGTGGGCCGCGGTCAGGGCCGACTCCCGCCGGTCCAACTCGTCGAGGCGCGACCGCAGGTCGTGCTCCTGATGGGCACCGTCTTGTTGCTGCGCGTCCAGCGCCTTGGTGCGCTGCCGCAGCTCGCGGTCTTGTCGTTCGATGTCCGCCGCCCGCGTCTCGAGCGATTCTGCCTGGCGTTGCAGCACCGCCTCCAGCTGATCGAGGGCCTGCTTGCGTCCGTCGGTCGATTGCTCCGAATCGGTCAGCTCGGTCCGTCGCGCGGATAGCTCGTCATCGAGTTCGGTCAGGGCCAGTTCCTGGTCGTGGAGTTCCGCTGCGCGGGTTTGTAGTGCTTCTTCGCGACGGCCCAGCTCGGCCTCGCGCTTGTCGAGAGACTTGCCCCGGCGGCGGAAGGCTTCCTCGCTTGCTGCGAACGCCTGCGCGCGCTCCGCGAGCGCGTCTTCACGATCGGCCAGCTGTTGTTCGCGGACGCCTAGTTGCTCGCGGTGCCGCTCGATGTCGGCAAAGAGATCGACCGTCTCGCCTGCGAAGCGGGCCTGCTCTCGGCGCAGGTTCGCCATCAGTTCGGCGATTCTCGGCCAGTTGTCGAGTGCCGGAGCAGGGGCCAGGGACGGACTTTCCGACACGCGCAGCCTCCTTTGGGGGAGTCATTAGGAACGGCGGCGGTGGCAAGGCGCGGGGGCGAATGCCCCCGGGTTGTTGCCCGGCGGGATCGTAATGAGGGGTCGACGATCGGCCATTTGAAGCCTAGGTCACAAAACCGGACCAGGCAAACAAATCTCCCCAACCCGAAATCGGCGACGGGAAGTCAGACGCCGGCGGCCACGAGCTGGCCACACTCGGGATCGAAGTGGTCGGCAAGCGTCGCCGGCTTCTGCCTCAGCGCGATCGGGCCGCTGCCGCGTTGGAGGACGGCCATCAGGCTGACCCCGCGTCGGCCAACCCCGCGAGGTCGGCTGGCCGGCTCGCCGGCGGCGAGATCGCTTTGCCCCCGGGCCAGCTGCCGCAGGATCGCGTGGCGTTCGCCGGCGAAGATGGCCTGCAAGGCCGCGTTGGTCCAGCGCGCCGGAATGTGGAAGTCGGTGCCCGAGTCACCCGTCGAATTGCGACGACGACGATTAAGCGCGCGAACCAGGCGGATCAGCGGGTAGAGCCGCGTATTGAGCGGGGCAACGAGCTGCTCTTCGACCGGCAACTCCTGCCAGAGCTGGCGGAAGCGTTCCACGTCGTAGCGGCGATAGTGACCGAAGGCTTCGTCGTGCGGACTCCAGAGAGACAGGTCGGCCGGCACGGTGAGCAGGAAGTAGGTCCCCTCGGCGGCCGCGGCCAGGATACTCGACAGCAATGCGAAGTCGTCCGGCACGTGTTCCAGCACGTCCATCATCATCACCAGCTTCGCCTGCGGCAGACAATCGCTCAGGTCGTCGGGGGCCAAGCCGGCACGAAAGTCGACCTCGGGAAACCGCTCGGCGGCGAAGTGAATCGCGTCGGCCGAGGTATCGATGCCTACCGCGCGATAGTCGCCGGCCAGGGCGGCAATGTTCGCTCCGGTGCCACAGCCAATGTCGATGACGGTGGCACGAGCTTCACGGTCGTCGCCGGCAGCCCGCTTGTCCTCTGCGGGCGGCAACAGCTGGCGCACGACTGACAGCATCACCTGGCGACGGGCGACGAACCACCAGTGACTCTCTTCAATCGCGGCGTGGAGGGCAAACTGGGCAGACTGCATCGTGAGCGGGAAACTCCGGTAGGGCGTGAACGGTCGACAATATCGGCAGAATCGGCGTCGCCGTTACGCGAAACGACTTTGAGGCCAAAGGGTACGATTTGTAAGTATAGGTCAGCGTCGTGCGCGGAATGCGGCGACTCTGAATGCCAACTTTTCACGGCGGCGTCTTCGTCGAACTGGATCGACGCGGTTATAATCGGCTGAAGCTTCGTATCGCCGCACGCTAGGCCTTGATTTGTTGCCGGTCGTCCGCCGGGACCCGTGCATGTTTAAGCCCCGTATCCATTCGCGAACGACTCGCTGCTTGCTTGCCGCGGCCGTGCTAGGCACCCTGGCGGCGGCGAGCGACTCGCTCTTCGCGCAGTCGCACGCGACTGGGCGACGACTCATCGATCCGTTTGCCGACCCGCGGTATCACGTACTGCGAGTTTCGCCCAGCGACAGTTCGCTGACGCCCGCGCAGCGGAACCACGCCTTGATGCCGGTGCTTCGCTATGCCTACGAGCGGTACGAGGCGATGGGGCGGAACATCCGCGACTATCGTGGGAAGATCGTGCGTCGCGAGCGCATCCGGGGGCGTTTGGGAGCCCAGGAGTACATGAGCTTCAAGGTCCGTCACGCGCGCGTGACGGACACTAACGACGTCGTGCCGTTCGGCGTCTACCTCGAGTATCTCGGGCCAAAGCGCCTCAAGGGCCGCGAGGTCCTCTTCGTCGACGGAGAGAACGACGGGAACCTGGTGGCGACCCGCGGCGGCGAAGGCGCCTTGCGCGATATCACGCTGCGACTTCCGCCTGATGGGCCCCGGGCGATGCGCCGCAATCACTACCCCGTGACGGAGTTTGGCGTGCAGCGGCTGGCCCAACGACTGATCGAGGTCGGCATCGAGGAAATGGCGCTCGAGGCGGCCAAGGACGCGAAGGTCCGGTTCGTTTCCGGCGCGAAGATCGATAAGCGTCCCTGCACGATGATCGAGGTCGTTCACCCACGTCGCGTCGACGGCCTGCGCTTTCACATGGCGCGAATCTTCGTCGACGAAGCTTGGCAGGTGCCGGTCCGCTATGCGGCCTACACCTGGCCGCGTGAGGGCGAGAAGACGCCGCGGCTGATGGAGGAATACACGTACTTCGATCTGGAGATGAACGTCGGACTGAGCGAGCGCGACTTCGACGCGGAAAATCCGGACTACATGTTCCGCGAACCACGCCCGGACGACGAGGGCTCCCGCTTGGACGACGACGACTTACCCGGCGACGAATCAAGCGGCGACGAATCAAGCGGCGACGAGTAGCCGCGAACGTCGGGCGTTTTCATAGACCTGGGGCCGTCGGGCGTGTGGCGAGACGCGCTCTAGCCGCCCAGACAACGGCCGATTTGCCGAACCGCCTGCCGCAAGCGATTCTCGTTCTCGATCAGCGACAGGCGCAAGTAGCCCTCGCCCGCCGGACCGAAGCCGGCTCCGGGGCTGACCGCCACGTCGGCCTTCTCCAGCAACATCGCCGCGAAGTCGATCGAGCCCATCTTCTCGCGCCAGGCGGCGGGCATGCGGGCCCACACAAACATGCTGGCCTGCGGCTTCTCGTATTCCCATTCGAGCCGGTCGAGACCCTGGCAAAGGACGTCGCGTCGCTGTTGGTAAAGTTTGGCCTGGGCTTCCACCGCCGCATCGGTGTGGCGCAGCGCCACGATCGCGGCGATCTGAACGGGCGTAAACAGCCCGTAATCGTAGTAGGCCTTCATCGTGCCAAGGGCCCGCACCATGTCGGCGTTTCCGGCGCAGTAGCCGACTCGCCAGCCCGCCATGTTGTAGCCCTTGCTCATGGTCGTGAACTCGACGCCGACCTCGCGGGCACCCGGCGCGGCCAGAAAGCTGGGCGGCACATAACCGTCGAAGGCCACGTCGCCATAGGCCAGGTCGCTGATGACCATGAAGCCGAATCGCCGCGCGAGCTTGACCACCTCGGCATAGAACTCCGGCTCCACGCACACCGTCGACGGATTGTGAGGGTAGTTGACGATCAGCAGCTTCGGCTTCGGCATCAGGTGTTCGCAGGTGTACGCGACGTTGCGGAGAAACTTCTCGCTGTCGGCGACCTCGAGCGCGATGACGTTGCCCGAGGCGAGCATGACCGCGTACGAGTGGACGGGGAAGTAGGGCGCGGGAATGATCGCCGTATCGCCCGGACCCATCAGCGCCAAACAGAGGTGGCTAAAGCCCTCCTTCGAGCCGATGCAGACCATGACCTCACTATCGGGGTCGAGCCGCACGCCGTACTTCTTCAGATACTTGCTGGCCACCTCGGCCCGCAGATTGGCAATGCCGTTGGCTTTGCTATAGCCGTGGTTGCGAGGATCGCGGGCGGCCTCGGCCAGTTTGTCGATCACCTGGTCGACGGGCGGATCGGTGGGATTGCCCATGCCGAGGTCGATGACGTCGTCGCCCGCGCGACGTTTCTCGTAGAGCAGTGCGTTGATCCGCCCGAATAGATAGGGCGGCAAACGATGCACGCGTCCCGCGACGTTGATATCGAACGGCTGGGAATAGTCGACCGGGTCGTCGCTGGTGGAGAGATCGCGTGCCATGCGCGGCGCGGCGGGTTCGCAGGGAACCCGTTGGGGTTTCGCAATGTGCCAAACCCAAGTTTAGTCGCCCCGCGCAGAGAGCGGAAGCCAGTCGTGCCAGCGGAAACCGGTCGTGGCTGCGGCTTACGTCGATCGAACTCGACACGTAACTCGCCAGCGGCGAACTAGGGTGACGCCGCCGTCGCGGGATAGATGTAGTTCTCGATGTTCGCCGAGTCCCGCAACTCCTGGAAGTGGCTCGCCATGACGACCCGGAATTTCTTTTCCAGCAGGTCTTCGTAGAGGACGTCCTCGACCTCCTTGCGTTCCACGACCACCGGCTTGGTACGACCTTCGCAGAACAGGATGACGTACTGCGGCTCTTGCTGGCCGGAGGTAGCGAGCTGAATCACGCCGGAGATCTCGCCCGTCTGCAAACTAAAGGCCTCGCGTTCGAGCGTCTCCTGTCCGCCGTGCATTTGGATCGGCGGGATTTCGCCGCCGAGTGCCTTGCCGCTGGGCAGCACCGAGTATTGCTCGGCCAGCTTGGCAAAGTTCTCCACGGTCGGCTCGCGGCGAGCCATGTCCCACACCTCCTGGGCCCGACGCTGGTTGTTCACCATGATCGCCCGGCATCGTACGCGAGGACCATAGTTGGCCTCGAATGACTTGTTCATCTCCTCGTCGGTGACCTGCACGCGCTCGCCCACGAGTAGCTTCAGGGCGACCGTCGGCCAGACGATGTCCTCATAATAGACCTGCTCGGAAATCTGATGCTGTTCTTTGGCCATCTCGATCCACTTGGCGATGTGGACCTGTCCGCTGTTGGTGACCACGCCGGCCGCCTTGGCCGCCCGGGCAACTTCCGCGTCGAGATGTTCGCGGGTGACGCTCAAGTTTGCCTGAGTCAGGGCGTTGCCGAGCAGAGCTCGGTTGATCTGCCCGTCGAGCACCTCGGGTCCGTGTCGTTCGACGCACGCCTGGGCCAATTCGGAAATCGAGATGGGGTGTCCGTTGATGGTGGCGGCGACCCCCGGCATCTGTTGTTGCAGGTCCGGATTGTTCCAGACGTTCACGACTTCGGCACTCTCCTGCAGCTGCTTGAAGAGCTCGCCGCTGGCTTCGCGAAGTTTGCCCTCGCGCAGACTTTCGCTGAGTGCCTGGCGGACTTCCTGCTCCTGGGCGGGCGAGGGAGGCCGCGCCTCGATGTGGCCTTCGCACTTGAGAATGACGAACTGATCGCCTACCTCGAGCACGTCCGAAACCTGGCCGTCCTGCAGAGCAAAGGCGGCGGCTTCGATCTTCGGATCACCCGAGTAGTGACGGATCGGCTGAATCAGTCCTCCGGCACTGGCGCTGTTCACGTCGCTCGAGTGCGTGCGGGCCAGCTTGGCGAACTCTTCCGGACGGTTGACCAGATGCTGGTGCAGTTGCTGGGCCTTTTGCCGGTCGGCGGTCATGATCAGCCGCACGTGCACCTGGGGCCCGAACTGCCGCAGCATGGCCCGCTGGATTTCTTCTTCGCTAACGACGAGTCGGTCGGACGCGAGACGCTTCAGTGCCAGGGTCGGCCAGATGATTTCGCTGGCATATTGATAGGGGGTAATGTTACGCTCGTTCTGCAACATAGTGAGCCATTGGTCGACCGGAATGCCAAAACGCTTGGCAATCCGAGCGATCTCGGCCTGAACCTCTTCGTCGCTGATCGTGAAGTTGCGCTTGCGACATTCGAGCGCAATCAGGTAGCGATTTGTCAGCGTTTCCAAGACGTCGCTGCCGTAGTGCTTCAGGCACTCGCGCGACAGGTCGCCGTGCGTAATCGCCTGTCCGTTCACCACCGCCACCGGATCGTGCGGACCAAATTGGGGAAGTTGCGACGGAGGGCCCACCCCGTCGTTGGCCGGCACCGCGGCACTGGCCGCCTGGACCGCGCCGGGTGCGGCGTCGGCCTTCGTGTCGCCGGAGAAATAGCGGATGACAATCGCCGTGGCGACCACGGTCATGCCGGCCATGAAGATGATCAGCCGGCGACGAATCCGTCCTTGGCCTGCTTGTTGCGCATGATGGCGTCGAATCGACATCTTCGGTTACTCCCTTAACCGTTTTCGTTCTGGTCGATGGGAAGCCCGCGGCCGGCGCCAAGCGCGGGCCGTGGGGGCTTCGCGCGGGAGCGGGATATTAGGAAGCCGACCGCCAGCAGTCAAGAGAAGCGGCTCGGCAGTCGCCTGCTGTCGCTGCTAGCGAATTCTGGGCAAGCTCGCCGCGAGAACACCACACCTGAAGCGTCGTCGGATAGAGAGACCGCGCGGACGGCTGCCGGCCCCGGATTAGTCGTCCATGACCTCTTTTTCGCGGGCGGCGGTGGCCTCGGTGACCGCCGTTTCGAACTTCTTGGTGAAGTCCTGGATTTCCTTCTTCGTCGTGTCCCGCTCGTCCTCCGACAGCTCCTTGCTCTTCTCGGCGTTGTCGCACTCCTTGTTGCCGTCGCGGCGGATGTTGCGAATCGAGACCTTGGCCTCCTCGCCCAGTTCCTTGATGCGGGCGACCATCTTGCGACGTACATCCGTGGAAAGTGCCGGAATGTTGATGCGGATCAGGCGACCGTCACTCTGTGGGTTGAAGCCGAGATCGGCCGCCAGGATCGCCTTTTCGATGTCCTTGATCGTGCCGGGGTCGAAGGGGCGAATCACGATCTGCGTCGGCTCCGGCGCGCCCACCGAGGCGAGTTGCTTGAGCGGCGTCTGCGAACCGTAAACCTCGACGCGCAGCGAGTCGACCAGACCCGGATTGGCCCGCCCCGTTCGAATTCCGGCCAGGTTCGCCTTTAGCACGTCGACGGCCTTTTCCATCCGCTCTTCGACGTCGAAGAGAATTTCCTCGGCATTCATGGCTCGCTTTTCCTTACCCTACGGGCGGACGGGAGAGGGTCTTAGTCGGGGTGGCCGGCGATCAGTTCTTCACTGCCGACCAGCGTTCCCACACGCTGGCCGTCGACGGCGCGTTCGATGTTGCCGTCCTTGCGATAGTTGAAGACCAGGATCGGCATGTTGTGCTCCATGCACTGGGCGATGGCCGTGGAATCCATCACGCGAAGATTCTGCTCGCGGACCGACTGGTAGCTCAACTTCGAGTAGAGCACCGCGTGCGGGTTCTTCTCCGGATCGTCGCTGAACACGCCGTCGACGCGGGTTGCCTTGAGCAGGACGTCGGCGTCGAGCTCGAGGGCCCGCTGGGCGGCCGCCGTGTCGGTCGTGACAAAGGGGCTGCCCGTGCCGGCCGCGAGAATCACGATGCGGTTCTTTTCCAGATGCCGACGAGCCCGACGGCGAATGTACGGTTCGGCAACGCCGTCCATGCGAATCGCGGTGAGCAATCGCGTCTCGGCCCCGTGCGACTCGAGCGCGTCTTGCAAGGCCAGCCCGTTGATGACGGTCGCCAGCATGCCCATGTAGTGGGCCGTGGCTTCCTGAATGGCGGCATTGCCCGCGGTGAACTGTGCGCCGCGAAGGATGTTGCCGCCGCCGATGACGATGGCCATTTCGACACCGGTCTGGGCCGCCTTGATCGTCTGCAGGGCGATGTGGCTCACCTCCTGCATGCTGATGCCGCGTTCGCCCGCGGGGCAGAAACTCTCCCCGGAGAGTTTGAGGACCACGCGGCGAAAACGTGGCGGTTCGGAGGACGACTCGCTTGTAGACATACAGATTCCCTCGGCCAGCCAACCGCAGCGACGGACCGTTCGACCCGCGGCGGATGGCGGCGGCATGCGCCACGGCGTGCTACTTGCCCAGCTCCCAGCGAACGAAACGGACCAGCTTCATGCCGTGCTCGTCGGCAAACTGGGCGACCGTCTTCTCTTCGTCCTTGACGAACTTCTGATCGGCCAACACGTTCTGCTCGTAGAACTTCTTCATGCGACCGTCGATCATCTTCTCGATGATGTTCTCCGGCTTGCCTTCCTTGCGGGCAAGGTCTTTCTGCAGCTCGACTTCCTTGGCGACAAGCTCCGGATCGAGATCGTCCTTGGTCACCGCGGAAGCGGCACTGGCGATGATGTGCATGCAGACGTCTTTGGCCGCTTCGGGCGAACCCCCCTCGACCTCGAGCAACGCCGCCAACGGTCGCCCGGCATGATGGGCATAGGCACCACACGGTCCGTCGAACCTTACCAGGCGACTGACGTTGAACACCTCGCGAATGCGGTTGAACAAGTCGTCCTTCTGCTCGGCCAGCGTCACGCCGCTCTGGCTCGGCGAGGGCTGGGCCAAGAGCTCTTCCGGCGTCGCCGCGCCGGGACCGGTGGCGAGTTGCTTGGCCAGGTCGTTGGCGAACTGAATGGTGTCATCGCTGCCGGCGACCGGGGCCGACTCGCATTGGACCTCGACCATCGCGCCGACGCCCGCCTCCATGTCGGCAAAAATGCCGATCCGGCCGAAGTCGGTATCGCGACCGAGGCGGGTTTCGGCCGTCTTCTTGCCTTGCTCGCGGAGGTGCTTCATGGCGGCTTCGACGTCGCCGTCACTCGCCGCCAGGGCCTTCTTGCACTCCATCAAGGGCAGGCCCGTCTTCTTGCGCAATTCGCCAACTGCGGAAGCCGTTACGTTCGCCATGGCTGGAATCTCTCCTTCTTCACGTCAATGTTCAATTGGCAATGGGTTCTCAACCGTCGTGACTCGAAATTTGCGGGGCCCGTCGAGGGCTCGACTCGCACTGCCGCAGCCAGGGAATCGATCGTCGGGGCGAAATCGTGCGCCCAACTTCCCAGTGCCTCTGGCTGCCGGGCACCACGGGCGACGTCTTGCCGCGAGTGCCATTCGTGTTCCCGCGATGCTTGGCCTAGCTCGACGCGGCGTCGCCATCGCCGGTCGGGACCGTGACCGGTGTCGGTGCGGCCGGCTCGGTCTCTTCCCCTTCGGCCGCCTCATGTTCGGCCACCTGCGCCTCGGCTTTGCCGGCATTCACGGCGTTGGCCAACATCATGGCGACCAACTCGATACTGCGAATGCTGTCGTCGTTGCCGGGAATCGGCAGGTCGACGCTGTCGGGGTCGCAGTCCGTATCGATCAGGGCGACCGTCGTGATGCCGAGCTTCTGCGCCTCGCGAACGGCGTTCTTTTCCTTGTTCGGATCGATCAGAAAGATACATTCCGGCAGGCGGTTCAGCGTGCGAATGCCGTTCAGGTTGCGGAACATCTTCCGCCGCTCGCGCGACAATGCAGACTGCATCTTTTTTGAGTAACTCTCTAGCTCCGTGCCCGCAAAAATCGTTTCCAGCTCTTCCAATCGGCTCAAGCGGCTGCGGATCGTGCGGAAGTTGGTCAGCGTGCCGCCGAGCCAACGTTCGCTGACAAACGGCATGCCGCAACTGTTGGCGGCCCGCTCGACCGGATCGGCCGCCTGCCGCTTCGTGCCGACAAACAGCACGAGGCTTCCCGCCGCCGCGACCTGTTGCAGGTATTTTTGGGCCCGGAAGAGTCCGCGAATCGTCTCGCGGACGTCGATGATGTGGATCTGCTTCTGGCGACCATAGATGTAAGGCCGCATCTTGGGGTTCCAACGGCTGGCTCGATGGCCGAAGTGAACGCCCGCCTCGACGAGTTTCTTAACGAGTGGTTCCGCCACGGGGACAAACTCCTTCCTTGCCGTAGGGCACACCGGCCGGGGATAAGGTTCGGCGAGACGAAGTCTGCCGGGGTCCCGTAAGTTGGCCGACGTTGGGCAAAGATACTGGTATCTCGGTCGGTGAATTTGCGAAGCCGACACGGCGGACCGGTGCGCCGTGCCGAATCGATAATGGTAGCAATCCGCTCGACGGAGCGTCAATTGGAGGCCAGCGGCAGAGGCACCGCGGAGGCCAGGTCGGCAGCACACGGTGTGGAGGCACCGGAGCGGCCCTCGCCGCGCGATCAAGGAGTCCGGGAGCCGAGGGAGTCGGGGGCCGGCGGGAAACACCCGGCCGGGTGAGCTGGCTTTGCCCAGCTTTCGCGGACTTTCGGGCGGTGGGACGACGATCTCTCTCCACCTATCTCTGCTCTCTGCGGGGCCGATCTCTGCGGGGCTTGGTCGCTGTAGGGCCGGGCGACGCTCTGGGGCTGTGTGTCGCAGTTCGCCGGCAGGGGCAACGGGTGGACCCGACCTCAACAGGCGGCCGGGAGGCTGGCCAGAATCCCTTACATGGGCGTCTCAAAACGTGCCGCGCTTGGGGCGATTCGACCCGCCCCGAAGTCCGGTATCGCCCGCGTACGATCCGTCTCCGACCCGGTCATTTTGCGGGCACGAGAAATGCTGTCGATGTTAGTCTTGATTGGATAAGGGGTTTGGTGTATTTCACGCAACGAATGGGAGTCTTCTGGCACAAGAAGTGCTTTTGAAACTCCTTTGCGGAAAGAGCGAAACTCCTTTGCGTAAAGCTTGTGGCCAGGGAAGACGACGGTCATAGCCCGCTTGGGTCAGGGCGGACTTCGATTGCCGTGGTGAGTCGCGTCGACGTCGTCTCGGATTGGGGCTGCGGAACGAATCCACGCCAGTGACCAGAGGGTTGCTCAGCGCGCATGCAGCACGCTCGAGCGGTCCGACGGCCCTATCTCCGCTGGTGAGGAGAGAGCATGTTCATGTTTGGTTTAGAGGAGGCCTCGGCGGTCTTCGTGGTCGATGAGAGGCCCGAGGACTTCGCCGCACTGTTGGCGGAACCGGTTTGCGAAGGGCTACGATTCAGCTTCTTTCGCACGGCTGGCGCCGCGCTGCGCGCGATGCGCAAGCAATCGCCGGATCTTTGCATCATCAACATGGAATTGCCCGACTTGGGCGGCGCGGAGCTCTGCGAAATGCTCCGCGAACGCCTGTATCGGGAACCAATTTGTCTCGTTCGCGACGACTACACGGTCGACGCGGAGCTGACAGCGCGCCGCTGCGGTGCGACCATGTTCGTGTGCAAGCCGGTCGACAGCCAGTGGCTGGGTGCGAGCGCCGCCGTGGTAGCCAAGTAATTTCAGATCGAGTTTTTTCGCACGATTCACGGCGAACCAGGGAAGGTAGCAACGCCGGTGACGTTCACGCGAAAGTGCGCGCTCGTTTGGGCGGTCGTCGTGCTGGTCAGCTCGGCGCTGGGCCCGGCCTACGTCGGGTTGGTGCTTGCGCTCGTCGTCGGGCTGGCCCTGGCGGTCTATTGGCGGGCCTTCAGCCGTATGGAAGACTGGCTGCGATCGGCCTTCTTTACACCGCGTCGTGTCGCTTCGCGGCGGCACTATCGCTGGCGCCGCGGTGGAGGCGGCTGGTTGACCGCGTTCGATGCCGCTCGCGAACGGCCCCGCAGGCACCTGCGAGAAATGCGTGACGACGCCCGTCGCGACGCCGTTGTGGCCGTGACGGTAAGTTCGGCTGCGGCCGAGCCGGAATCTCGCGCTGCGGTGATCCCTGCGACTGTCGTTGCCGACGGTGCCAACGTCATCGACGGCGCTAACGTCACCGACGGCGTCAACGTCGATCGACAAGACAGCAGCCTGCCGCTTGCGAAGGTGATCGAGTACCAGCAGGACTCGACGACGGATGCGAGCCAGGTCGAGCAGCCACACGGCAAGGCGGCGTAGCTTACGGCGACACCGCCTGATTCGACACCGCCTGATTCGACACCGCCTGGTTCGACACCGCCTGGTTCGACGCTGTCCCGGCCAGACCGCCCACGAAGCAAGGCCGAACACTACGCGGCGCTAGCGAATGCTTCGTCGTGGGCATCTCGTGGGGCGACTGAGTCGTCGCCTCGGATGCGTTCCGGAATCGCCAACCGACGCGACGAGTTTGGCACCAAGAGCCGCTTCTCGCCCGCTTTCGGTGACCGAATGGGGCGAGAACGGACCATTCGGGCCGTGGGCCGACTCTCTGGCAACGAGTTCGATAAGTCGTTTTATAATTGGGGTTTGTGTCGACGAGCGGGGGCGAGCATGGTGTCGCAGCGGGCCATTTCAGCGGCATAATTGCGTTAAAATGACGCAAAACCATTGCAATCGGCAGGGTCCGTCGGCACAATGAGTATTCAGCAGCAGATGAAGAATCTGTGTGGAGGAGGTTACGTCCCACTCAGACCCGATAGTTACAGACCGGATAGTTAGTCCCACCCGGAACAGGCAGATGGCGAGGGATAGCTACTGCATGAGCAACGCGCCGATGTATATCAACAGCTACGCCATCGATCACATTATTGGCGAGTCCGCTTGGGCTCAGCGCATTCGCAAGCGCATTCTTCAGGTCGCCGCCTACGACTACAACGTTCTCATTGCCGGCCCCAGCGGCACCGGTAAAGAACTCATTGCCCGCGCGATTCACGCGCACAGTTCCCGTTCGGATAAACCGCTGATCCCGGTCGAATGCGCTTCGATTCCCAGCGGTCTGTTTGCCAGCCAGCTCTTCGGCCACGTGAAGGGAGCTTTCACCGGCGCCGATCACGAGACGGCCGGTTGCTTTCGCGCGGCCGACGGCGGCACGATTTTCCTGGATGAGATTGGCGAACTCGATCTCGAATTGCAGGCCCAGTTACTGCGTGTCCTGCAGGAAAAGCAAGTCGTTCCCGTGGGTGGTCACACCCCGGTGCCGGTCAACGTCCGCGTCGTGGCGGCTTCGCACCGCGATCTGCGACAGGAAGTTCGCGCCGGCCGCTTCCGTCTCGATCTGTACTATCGTTTGAACGTGGTGCGGATGGATGCCTGTGCTCTCAAGCAACGGGTCGAAGACATTCCGCTGCTCGTCGAGCATTTCCTGGCCAAGGCGGCGATGGAGAACGGACTGCCGCTGAAGCGGCTCTCCGCCGATGCGATTGCCATGTTGCAGGCCTATGACTGGCCCGGCAACGTGCGCGAGCTGCAGCACGCTTTGGAGCGGGCCGTCGTCTTCAACGAGAGCACGGTATTGAGCCCGACGGCGTTTGAAGGGGTCTTCGACACGGACCTCGAGTTGGAGGTCCAGGGTCAGGTGCCGACTTCGACCGAGGCCGTCTTGGACGCGTTGCCGACGCCTGAGAAGGCGAAACTGGCGGCCGAGTCTTTGCGGGTCGGCGAGGACGAGGAAGAGAATTGGCCGACGTTGGCCGCCCTCGAGGAGGCCCACATTCAGCGGACGCTGAAGAAGACCTTCTATAACCAGAGCGCGGCGGCCAACTTGCTCGGCATCGATCGCAAGCAGCTGGCTCGGCGAATCAAGAAGTACGGAATGCAGATTCCGCGTCGTTCGCCTGGGCGACCGGCTCGTTCCTAAGCCGGCAGTCGCCCGCCCTGCTGCGATCTCTAGCGCGCCGCGGCACATGCCCCCTCTCACGCGCCGATGACGGCGAGCCAAAGCAGGCCCACGGCCGGGGCGGTCGTCAGCAGCGCAAGTCCGGTGGCCGTATCCAATCGACTCGCCTTTTCTCGTTCGCTCGCGTAGAAGTTGCGGCAAGCCTCGCAGTGGGCCAGGTGGCGATCGACCTTCTCGTGCAGGTCCGGTTCGAGACCGTCAGCCAGGTACTCGGCGACGAGCGATTTGACGTGAGCGCAGGCAAGGCCGCCGGGAAGCTGACCGCCGAACGGGTTGCTGGCCAGCAAGGCCGCTCCGGTAACGACCAGCAGCACCAACCCGCTCGCCAAGGCGGCGCGCCCGACGGCTCGCCGACGCTGCGCCGATTTCAGTTGTCCGACCATCGCGCGAAGCTCACCGCGCGGACAATCGTCCCAGCCTTCGTGACCCGCTGCTTTTGTCATGTTGGCAACCGTTTCTTCTGGCAACTGTAACGTACCAACGCCGCGCTCAACGTACCAACGCCGCGCTCGCCGCCGCGTCTGCTAATAGTATCGCAATGAGGCGTTCAACTCTCTGTTAATGGGGTTACACCGAGGCGATTTTCCTGGATAGTTTGTATCCTAACTGTCCTTCCTTATCGCCGATGTGGCCGTGCTGAACGCTGGCGGCCAGGGCCTTCACGTCGGTAATCGTAATGCGCCGCCGACCCAGCTTCAGCTTCTGTTCGTTCTGCAATTCACCGAGGACGACGGTCACGGTCTCGCGCGTGCTACCGATCACGCTCGCCAGGTCCTGGTGCGACAGGCGAATGTCGAGCAGCAAGCCTTCGGCCGCCGGCCGCCCGTACTGCTCCGCAAGCTCGAGCAGCAGATGGCAGAGCCGCTCGCGATTGGAGCGAAACAGCAGCGACTTCAGACGCCGCTCGACCGTGCGACGGCGAAAGCCGATCAGCTTGGTGACGCTCAGGGCGAGGTGACCGTAGTCCTCCATCAGCCGCTGCATCTCGCCCCGCGGAATCAGAACCACCGTCGAGTCATCAATCGCTTCGGCATATTCCTCGCGCGGCGCGTCGGATAACACGGCCAGCTCGCCGAAGACCTCGCCCGGATCGATGAACGCCAGGATCGCCTGCTTGCCTTCGCCGGTAATGCTGCAGATCTTGGCCCGGCCCTGGGCCAAGAGCAGCACGGCATCTGCCTCGTCCGCAGGCAAGTAGATCGGCGAGCGGGGGGCGAACTCGCGCGACTTGGCGACGACCTCCAGTCGGTCCAACTCATGCGGCGGCAGTCGCTCGAAGAGGCGACACTGCTTCAGGTACCAGAGTTTCTTGGACATGCGGCCGAGCCTGTACCGCGGAGGGGCGAAGCGGCTGGATTTCTCTACGACCACGAGGGCCGAACGGTTCGGCCAGATTCCGCCGAGTCGGCGCTATTCACACGCGATTTCTCGCCGCGCCGCGTGTTCCAGACCGCCATGCGAGGAACAGGATGGGACGCCGTTGAGCGTGTGAGAGCTACCCGGCCAGGACTCGAACCTGGAATGACGGAACCAAAATCCGTAGTGTTACCGATTACACCACCGGGCAATTTCCACGTCGCACGCCATTATCGAGCCGAGGGGGCAAATGGACAAGCTGTCCGCCGAGGGCAAGGCGCGAAGCGAAGACGCCGGTAATTTAGCCTCCGCTAAGTCGATTCACAACGGCGAATGCGATCTGCTCCATCTCGATCGCCAGGTCGACGCCGACGTGACTGACATGTTCCGGAAGCGTGATCGTGACCGGTGCAAAGTTGACGATTCCCAAGACCTTGGCCGCCACGAGTTGGTCGGCGACCTGCTGCGCCGCAGCGGCGGGAACGGCAATCACGCCCAACTTGATTTGGCGCTGTTGGACGACGTTCGTCAGCTCGGCGATGTCGAAGATCTCGACCCCCTCGATCGACTTGCCAATCTTGCTCGCATCGGCATCGAATCCGGCCACGATGCGAAAGCCCTGGTGCGAAAATCCCTTGTAGCCCAACAGAGCGCGCCCCAGGTTGCCGATGCCGACGATCGCCATCGGCCAATGGCGGTTGGTGCCCAGGATCCCGCGAATCGCCTCGATCAACTCGTCGCAGCGGTAGCCGACGCCCGGATAACCAAACTGACCAAAGTAGGCCAGGTCCTTGCGGACCTGAGCATCGGTGAACCCGAGCTTTTGTCCAAGCTGGCCGGAGGACGTCGTGGCGCTCCCGGCGGCCACCAGGTGCTGGAGCTCGCGGAGGTAGAGGCTGAGACGGTTCACCACCGCCTTCGGCACCGCGGCATCATTCTCGGCGGCTGGCTTCTTTCGCTCGGAGGGGGGCATAGGCGCGGCGTCGATCCAATTCCGGCGCGGTGGTAACGAGGGCCCCTTACTCTATTTTAAGCGCCGAAGGTGAGCAAGAGATTTACGGAGAAGTCCCGGTCGGCTAGCACGGGCAGGGGCGCGACGCGCAGCGGGTCGGCGCACACGAACGGCCCTCGCCGCCGTCGAGCAGCCAGGGCCGTGGTTTGTCTTTGTCTCGTCTCGCGGTGATCGCCGTGAAAGGGGCCGATCGACCGGCAGCACGCGCGACTATTCGGCGAACAGCGTGTCGTGATCGAGCCAGACACGACCGTCGAGCGAGCTGTAGAGCCAACCGCCGGCATTGTCGGCGGTCACGTCGCCCGAAACGGCCGGCGAGGTCGAGATGACCTTCACTGCGTTCGTGCCATTGGCCGTGTTCTCGGGTACCGCTTGCAGGTACGGTCCCAGCGACGGCGATCCCGTGGTCGTCTGATCGATATTCGTCGCGACGGTCAGCAGGTTCAGCGTCGTGGGATGATTCCCATCGTGCTGGGCCTTGTAAAGTTCGATCTGCGAGCGGAGCGTGTTCAGGTTGAACAGCGCGGTGTTGTTCTTCGCATCGGCCGTCGAGTCGGTGAACTGCGGTACGACGGTCGCGGCCAACACGGCCATGATCACGACCACGATCAGCACCTCAATCAGCGTGAAAGCGTTACGGTTGCGATTCATGTTACTTCTCATCCTCTCTTGTCTTTCTTGACAGCCTGTTGCTCGAAACCACCCACAGCGGACGAGCTCGGCCAATCGAGGCTTCAGCGGCCAAGGGCACGTCGCCAACCGTTCGGTGCGACGTCGCCACCTCGTCGGGACGGTGTTCCCTGTGTAACTCCACCACCGTGCAGGAACGAACGCCAAAAGCGCTCTCCAAGAGTATCTAGGTCTCGCGAGCGGCTGTGTCAAAAAAAACAGCGACCACCGGCTGCGAAGTCGACCCGTCGGCCAACGGGAAGAGGCGACAAAGCCCGCGCATCCGGCACGATTACCACGACCATCACGACGAGCAAGTTCGTGCTGGCTCAGGCGATCGATTGGTGGTCGACCGTCAAAGTTGACGCATTCGATGGAGAGTCCGGAGAGCGCGCTCTCGCCTTCAAATAACGTATGCCTTTTATCTAACTCAGTTAATGCAAGCTTTCTATCTTGCCGATAAATCACGACGAAGCAGGAGCTCTTTGGAGTTCTGAGCCATTTGCACAATGTGCAGGTGGAATGGATGTCTATGCGTATTGAGGTAAATGGCTAATCCAGGTGGATTGGTCGGTCCGATCAATATCACCAAGGGCGAAAGCAACATCCGACCCAGGAACGTTCGCTGCTTGGTATCCGTGGACGAAGGAGACAAACGATGAGAAACGTTTTGGTAGTACCGATCCTCTCGGTTGTACTGACGGCGCTGTCCGTGCAGTCGGCCGCGGCATCGTACTGCGGTGCGGCCCGTTTCCGCTGCTGCAAGCCTCGATGCTGTGCAGCGGACTACTGCGGTGCGAAGCAGCAGTGTCACACGGTCATGAAGACCTGTAAGGAAACCGTTTACGAGAAGCAGGAGTACACCTGCTACAAGACCGTCTACAAGCCCGTCTGGGAAACGAAGACGGTCGACTGCGTAAAGCACGTTCCCGAGACGCACTATCGCGAATGCGAATACACCGTCTCGAAGCCGGTCTGGGAAACCCGCCACCGCACTTGCAACTACACGGTCTGCAAGCCGGTGTGGGAGACCCGCACGAAGGACGTCTGCTACACGGTCTGCAAGCCGGTCTACGAGACGAAGACTCGCACCTACACGGTTTGCAAGCCGGTGTGGGAGACCCGCACGAAGAACGTTCACTACACGGTGTGCAAGCCGGTCTGGGAAACCAAGACCAAGAAAATCTGCTACACGGTCTGCAAGCCGGTGTGGGAAACGAAGACCCGCACCTACACGGTCTGCAAGCCGGTCTGGGAGACCCGTGTG
>QQVP01000100.1 GCA_003389215.1 Planctomycetota bacterium
GCATCATCGAGGCCGGCACCGAGGTTTCGCTGATCGAGACCGCCGGCAGCTACGCCCTGGTGCTCACCGAAGACGGCGTCCGCGGCTATGTCGCGATCGACGCGTTGGTGAAGCTCAGCGACGATGACGACGGCACGGGCGACGACGGCACGGGCGACGACGGCACGGGCGAGTAGCCGCCTCTCGCTTCGGCGAACCTCTCGCTTCGTGGAAGGTGTGAGCTTAAGGGCCTAGAAGGCCGCGCTGACCGGCGATTGCCGCGCTGGCGGTCGCGGCAAGCGGGTTTGTGCTGGGGCTGCCGCGCGACGAAGATCTGCCGGCAATTCTCATGACGACGCGTAGGACTGTGGCCGCCTTGCCGCAGAGGGCCAAGTGGCCGCAGCGCAGGTCGCATTTCTCCGGAGACGGCGCTTCCGAGACGGGGGCCGCCGCGACGGGGGCCGCCGCGACGGCCTGTCTCGTCCGTGTGCCAAATTTGCCCGCGCGTGCCGTGCGGCACAGTCTCGGCGTCGGGCCAGGTGGGCTAAGACCCTGTTTTTGGCGTGGGAATTAGCGGCCGCCCTTTGGCACGCAATCTGCAGATAACTTGATTGGAAAGTGAACGCGGAGTTCGGCCCGTCAAGCGGACGAACGGTCGTTTCGCGGGCGGTGGTTTTTTGAGGTGGTAGAGTTCCTTTTTACCAGATTGCCCTTTTTGCCAGATTACGAGGAGGAGAAAGCCATGGCAGGAACGTTGAGCAAGAAAGATGGCGGATCGTTGCGGCCCCAGTCTTCGCGAGGCATGTTTAGACCCTTTGGCGAGGACTTTTCGGAGTTCTTCAATCGCTTCCTGGCGCCCGAAGGTGGCAGCTGGCTGGCGGAATCGATGGCCGCTTCGATGGACGTGGCCGAGACCGACAACTCGGTCGAGGTCAAGCTCGATCTTCCCGGCGTGAAGCCCGAGGACATCAGCGTCGAGGTCCACAACGGCGTTCTGATGGTTCGCGGTGAACGGAAGGACGAGGAGGACGAGCAGGACGAGAAGCGGAACTATCATCGCGTGGAACGACGCTACGGCAGCTTTTCCCGAACGGTCACGTTGCCGTCGGCGGTTCGCGATGAGGAGGCGGTGGCCGACTTCAAGGACGGAGTGCTGACGATCGTGTTCCCGAAAGTAGAAGAGGCGAAAGCTCGTCGGATCAAGGTGAAGAGTTAGCGAGTTGAAGAGTCAGCATGGACGCGCAATCAGTGTGGTTCCTGGCCGGATGTGCGAGGGTGCAGACACGAGTCCGCTTCCGGTCAGGGACATTTTTTCTCGTCCCCGCGGAGCACGAGCAGGAGGCAAGATGACGGTTATGAACTCGAGCGTTTCGACATCGATCGTTGATAGCCTGCTGGAACCGCAAATCTATCCCGACGCGCCGCAGCGCGTCGAGTTGCGTGAGACGCACATTTCCTGGGTCTTCTTGACCGATCACCACGCATACAAGTTGAAGAAGCCGGTCCAGTTCGACTTCCTCGATTTCTCGACCCCGGAGGCCCGACGCCAGGCCTGCGAAGAGGAGTTGCGGCTGAATCGCCGCCTGTCGCAAGGGATCTACCTCGACGTCGTGCCGGTCCGCCTCAATACCAAGGGGGAGCACACGCTCCGCGGCCAAGGACCGGTGGTCGACTACCTGGTGAAGATGCGACGTCTCGACGAAGCGACGACGCTGAAGAGTGCCATTGCCCGAGGTCAGCGCGACGCGCGTCGTCTGGCGTCGCTGGTTGATCGTCTGGCGGAGTTCTATCAGAGCCTCGCCCCGGTTACCCTGCGCCCCGAAGAATACCGCGCTTCGATCGAAGCGCACGTTCAGGCCAACTTCGAGGTGCTCTCGCGGATGGAGAACGATCTGCCGGACGAGTTGCTCGACCGGGTACGGGCTGCCCAGAGGCAGTTCCTGCGCCTCTCGGCGGGGCTGCTCGACGAGCGCGTCTGTGACGGACGAATCGTCGAGGGGCACGGCGACCTGCGCCCCGAGCACATCTACCTGGAGCGAGATCCCCAGATCATCGATTGCATCGAGTTCGATCGCGACTTTCGCGTGCTCGACGTGGCCGACGAGCTTAGCTTCCTCGCCATGGAGTGCGAGCGCCTGGGGGCGGCGGACGTGGGCGACGCGTTGTTGCGAGACTATTCCCAGCGGTGCCAGGATCGCCTCGACGACCGGCTGCTCAACTTCTACAAAGCCTACCGCGCGACGGTTCGCGCGAAGGTGGCGGCGCTTCGCGCTGGGCAAATGGAACTTGCGGACGGCGCGTCCGCCCATCACGAGGCGCTCGAGTATCTGACGCTGGCGGGCCAATATGCGCGGCGGATCGCGCAGCCCTGTCTGATCGTCGTCCGCGGGCTGGTCGGCACGGGCAAGACGACGCTGGCCTGCGAATTGGCCCGGGTTCTCGAAGCTTCGCTGATCCGAACCGACGTCGTGCGGATGGAGCTCTTTCCCCACGTTAGCAACGGCTCGACCGCGGCCACGGGAACCTCCAGCGGCAAGTCGGCCGAGGACTCGCGCTACCAACCCGAACAGCGCAAGCGAGTGTACGAGGAAGTGCTTCGCCGCGCGGCGCGGGTGCTGGCGGCCGGCAGGGTCGCCGTGGTCGACGGCACGTTTCTTTCCGGCGAAGCGCAGGATGCCGCGATCCGCACGGCTCGCAAGCAGGGAGCGCCGCTGCTGCTGGTGACTTGCCAATGTCCGGCGGAAGTGGCGGAAGAGCGAATTCGTCACCGACTCGCGAAGGCTGACGACGCTTCCGAGGCTCGCCCCGAACTTCATCGACAACAGGCGGCCGAGTCGGTGGACGACGCCCGCGATCGTGACGGACTACCGGCGATCGAAGTCGATACGACCAACGCGCTAGCCGGTCAGCGAGAGCAGGTGTTGCAAGCGTTGGCGACCGCGGAGGTGAGTATCTATTGATGGCTGCGTTGTTAATGAGCCCTTCGCCGCGGCGGTGATAGCTGGAATGCCGGCCTCCCGCTGGTCGGCCTGGTTCGTTGGCCGCGCAGGGCTCAATAGTGCCACGAGGGTCCCCTGAGTTAGGCCGCGGCGCTCTCGACGCGCGCCGCGCACGGACTTTGCTGACAGGCTTCGCTTTGCTCGCTACACTGAATCGACAAGGCACTTTGGCAATCGTTCCCGTGAGAGCGACCACCTTATGACTGAGCACGAATCTTCGGCAACCTCACGGTCCGTCGAGCCGACGCGGGCACGTGGCTGGGAGGACGGCGAGTTGCCGTTGAACCAGCGGGAGCAAATCGACCTTGAGCGTCGCCTGGCTTATCTCGGTCTGTCGGAGGAAGACGCCACCCGTTTGCGCTCGCTAATGGAGACGTTTTCCCAAACCGAAGACGCCTTCGTAAACGCCTTCTACCAGCATCTCGACTCGTTCGAAGAGACGGCTCAGTTTCTTCACGAACCGGAACTGGTCGCGCGGCTGCGCGACCTGCAGCGAGAGCATTTTGCCTCGTTGCTGACGGCCGAGTGGAACGAAGAGTACGTCGCCGAACGGATTCGCGTCGGCCGCACGCACGCCCGGGTGGGGCTCGGCCCGCAGTGGTTTCTGGGTGGCTACGGACAGTATGTCCAGCACGTATTCCGCACGATGTCGGAGCATCACGGCCCGGATACCCGCGAGGCGGCCGAGACGTGCTTGTCCTTGATGAAAGTGATCTTTCTCGATATCGGGCTCACGCTGGACGCGTACTTCGAGCATTCGACCGATAAGTTGCGCACGGCGCTCGATCTCTACTGGCGGGCCAACGACGATCTGCGTCGCTTCGCCCAGTTGGCCTCGCATGACTTGAAGACGCCAATCGCCACGGTCGCGAATCTGTGCGACGAGACGCTCGACGAATTTGGCGAGGAGATGCCCGAAGCGGCTCGGGAGCTGATCCGCTCCGCGCGGGACCGGATCTTCAAGACCAGCACGATGATCGACGAGCTCTTGCAGTCGACCCTGCGAGCCCATGCCGAAGAGAAGCCCGATACGATCGACCTGAACGAGTTGGTGGGAGACGTCGTCGACCGGATCAAGGTCGATCTGGAACGCAAGCAGATCGAGGTGGCGGTTCCCGCTTCGCTACCACACATTTGCGGCGATCGGGCGCGGTTGCGGGAGGCCTTCTACAATCTGCTCTCGAATGCGGCGAAGTTCATCGACAAGAAGCCGGGCAAGATCGAGATCGACGCGGAAGAGAACGGCCCGCAATGCCTGGTCTCCATTCGCGATAACGGGCCGGGTATTCCCGAGGCGGAGTTGCAACGGGTCTTCGTGCCCTTCCACCGGTTGGCCGCACATCGCGATCGCCCCGGCAGCGGCCTGGGGCTCTATTTCACGATGTACTTGATCGATCGCGAAGGCGGCAAGATTTGGGCCGAGTCGAAAGTCGGCGAGGGGAGCCGCTTCTGCGTCTTGCTGAACCGGCCTCGCGAAGGATTCGCGGTCGTAGAGTAATCAAGCGCTGCCGTCGTTGATCTCGGCCGGCGTGATCTCGAACTTCTCGATCAGCCGGTAAAGACTCCGACGATTCACTCCCAAGAGCCGCGCCGTGCGGGCCTTGTTGCCCTTCTCGCGACGGAGCACCTCGACGATGTGGGCGCGTTCGACCGTGGCCAGGGCCGCCTCGCTGCCAGGCCGGGCCTCGCCATCGGGCGCGGCGCCCCGTGTGACATCGAGCGGAAGATCGTGCTTCACGATGGTGTTGTCGTCGCTGAGAATCTTGGCCCGCTCGAGGGCATTCTGCAGCTGGCGGACGTTGCCGGGCCAGTGATAGGCCTCGATCGCCCGCATGGCCTCGGGTTCGATCTGCCACTGGGGACCGAGGAAGTGCTCGACGAGCAAACGGATGTCGCCGGGCCGCTCGCGCAGCGGGGGAATCTGCAGCGACATCACGTTGATGCGGTAGTACAGATCCTCGCGGAAGTTACCCGACTTCACCTCGGTTTCCATGTTCCGATTCGTCGCCGCCAGCAGTCGCACGTCGACCCTCCGCTCCTTGAGCGAGCCGACGCGGCGCATCGATCCGTCCTCGAGCACGCGGAGCAGCTTGGCCTGCAGCGAGCCGGGCATCTCGCCGATCTCGTCGATCAGCAGAGTGCCTCGGTCGGCCAGTTCGAAGAGCCCCGGCTTGGCGCTCACCGCACCGGTGAAGGCACCTTTCTCGTGGCCGAAGAGCTCGCTTTCCAGCAGGGTCTCGGGCAGGGCCGCGCAGTTGATGATGACCAGCGGCTTTTCGCTGCGGGTGCTGGCGCGGTGAATCGCGCGCGCCACCAGCTCTTTACCGGTGCCGCTCTCGCCCTGGATCAGCAGGGCCTTGTCGGTGGGGGCCGCCTTGTCGATGAGTCGAAAGACGTCCCGCATCGCGGACGACTCGCCCACGATCTCGTGCGATCCGCGTGTGCGATGCATGACCTCTTTCAGCTGGACGTTCTCCTTTTCCAGCCGTCGGTGGTCGAAGGCCTTCTGAATAATGACCTCCAACTCGGACAACGCGAACGGCTTGCGCAGATAGTCGAAGGCCCCGATCTTCATCGCCTCGACGGCGGATTCGACCGTCGCCTGGCCGGTGAGCATGATCGTCGCGCAATCGGCGTGTTGGGCCTTGAAACGACGGAGCAACTCCAGCCCCGAAATGCCCGGCATCATCATGTCGACAATCGCCACGTCGAACTGGCGACGGCCGGCCAGGTCGAGTGCCGTCTCCCCGTCCTCCGCCTCCTGGACGGCGAACCCGCGCCGCAAGAAACGCCGCGCTACCGATGCGCGAAACTCGTCATCGTCGTCGACGATGAGCAGATCAATCTGGGGGTTTCCGTTCTCCATGGCCGTGCCTCTTATTGATGGCTGCGTTGTTAATGAGCCCTTCGCGGCGGCGGTGATGGCTGAAATGCCGGCCTCCCGCTGATCGGCCTGGTTCATTGGCTGCGCAGGGCTCGATAGGTTGGGTTTCTTGCTCCGGCCCTCGTGTCGACCACTCAATCCATTGCCAATTCCGAGCAAGCCTTATGCCAATGCAGTCGAATTGTCGCACGCGGCGACAAACGCGGAGTTTGCCGCGTTCTCGCTCCCGCAGCGAGGCGACGAAGTGGTAAGATTGTCACAGCGAATGTGCGATACCGCTCGCCGAGAGGACGGCCAGGCGCGCGAAAGCCGCCTACGTACAGCACCCGACGGTCGGAACGGATTGGCACTCAAGTTGCACCCCTACTTGGATAATCTCCTCTCAAAAGACGGGGGTCAAGAGATGAAGCTGAAATGCATTTTGTGCCCGGTCGACTTCTCCAAATCGAGTAAGGCGGCGCTGGACTACGCCGCGGCATTGGCGCGGGAGTCGGAGGCTCGTCTGGTTCTGTTGCATGTCGTCGAGAACCCGCTGGCCTACGACACCACTTTCTCGGGGCCCGCCCCGACCGAAAAGGAGATGCAGGAGGCCGAGCACGAGTTCGCCGACATGCTCGAAGGGCTGGGCGATATCGCGACCGAGCACCGCACCGTGCTGGGCGATCCGGCCGCCTGTGTCGTGCAGGCCGCCGAAGAGGACTCCGCGGACCTGGTCGTGGTGGGAACCCACGGACGGACCGGTTTGTCGCGGCTGCTGATGGGAAGCGTCGCCGAGGAGGTGGTGCGCAAGGCTCCCTGCCCCGTGATCGCGGTGAAGCAGCCGCCGGATGATGCGTAAGCGGTTGGCGATCGACGTCGGTCGACATGCACGCCGCAAGGAAAGCTGGAAGCGGTGAACGGAACGAGGGTTTGAGCGATGCGATGCCGACTGAGCGTAGTGATTGGTGTTTTTCTGCTGCTGCCGCTGCTGCAGCTGACGAGCCATGGCGAGGAGCCGAATGAGTCGAATAAGCGGCGAGAGTTCATGGAGGCCAAGCTGGTCGACTCCCAGGCAATTCTGGAGAGCCTGACCCGGGAGGACTTTCGGGCGATGGCCAAGCATGCCCAGAGTCTCTCGCTGCTGACATTGGAGGAGGGTTGGCAGGTGCTGCAGACGGAGGAGTATCTTCAGCAAAGTCGCGGCTTTCGCCGGTCCGCCGACACACTGCGGAAGGCGGCCGAGGATGAGAACCTGCAGGCGGCCACGCTCGCCTTCGTCGAGCTGACCATCAAGTGCATCGATTGCCATAGATATATTCGTGGCAACCAAAGGGAGGCCGCCCGCTGAACTCGGCCGGTGGTCGCGCCGACCGCTCGGAGTAACGGGTGACATTGAGGAGGACCTGCAATGAGTTGGCTACCGAAAGATCGCGTTGTCGTGCCCGTCGATTACTCGGACGAATCGCTGGCGGCCGTCGATGTAGCCCGGAGTCTGGTGAAGGACGACGGGCATCTTTACGTCATCCACGTGCTGGCGCCCGTGCCGAGCAACAATCCTGAGCTGTTCTGGGAAACCGAGACGCAAGAGGATCGTCGGGTGAACTGCGAGAGTGCCCTGCGTGAGCGATTCGCGAAGAATGGCGAGTCTGAAGTGCATGTGCGGGCGTCGGTTGGCGATCCTGGTAGCGAGATCGCCGAGTATGCCGAGGAGATCCGTGCCGATCTGATCGTGCTGCCTTCGCACGGTCGCACGGGATTGTCTCGGATACTGATCGGTTCGGTGGCCGAGCGGGTCTGTCGACTGGCGCACTGCCCCGTGCTGGTGCTGCGCGACTAGCGTGAAGGACGACCGTGAGGAGCGCGAGAAAGCGACCCGCGGCCGCAAAGTGGCAAAGTGACCGCCCGACGACTTCCCTTGAGGAAATCGGAGCGCACGCCCGTGGAAGATGCGTCGCGGACGACTCGATGGTGCCCCGCGGCACGGTCGCTGTGCGGCGGCGGCACAATGTTCGCTGGTGGTCGAGACCGGATTGTCGACTCGGGTGCGGCTTCGAGCGGTCCGCAGACTCAATTTTGCGAGCTTCCCGACAAGGCCGCGCAATCCCATCCAACGCGACCACAAACGGCGCGCGAGTTGCAGCACAAGTCCGGTGAGAGGCGGAAAGTGAGGTTGCCATGTTCGTAGAAATTGATCGGACAGATCGGACGTTGTTGATCGAGTTGGTGGAGGGTCGCCTCCGCGATCTCGGACCGGAAATTCGGCGGTGCACGAACTCCGGCTATCAACAGACGCTGCAGGACAAGAAGGGCGCCCTGCAGCATATCTTGCATCGGCTCCACGAGGCCGAGTGGGACGTAACCTGCTAGCTTTCGAGGACGCGCGGCAAGATGAAGATGGAGCGTGGCGTAGGCGGAGATGGGAGCCATGTCCAGACCACCGCTAGATGCTTTGGATGTTTCGCGGATTCGGCAAATCGACGAGAGCATGCGCGGGCACGTCGAGGAGTTACTCCGGTCGACCGCGGCCGGGGCAGACCGCGGTCGCCTCTTGCAACGGCTCAAAGGCTTGGACTCCGACATGCATCACCATTTCGAAATGGAAGAACAGGGAGGGTTCCTGGACGGCGCTCTGGCACATGATCCGAGGCTCTCGGCGATGGCAGCCGATCTGCTGCGACAGCACCCAATGCTCTCGCACGACCTCAAACAGTTGATCACGACCGTGGAAAATGCCCCGGCGGAGCCTGCCTGGCGAGCGACTTTCGCAGAGCAGCTCCACGGGTTCATTAACCGCCTGGTCGAACACGAGCGTGCGGAGAACCGCCTGGTCCAGGACGCGTATCACGACGACATCGGCGAGGTTGATTGACTGCGTGCGAGCGTGCGTCGCTTTGGAGGCAGCTGGGAGCGACCTTCATTTTCTTCCCGGGAAAGGACACCCCAAAAAAGACGCGGGGCCCGTTGCGGTGCAACCGATCGCGGGAGGCGAACGAATGCGAGTGGAGACACAAATGCGAATTGCCGAAGGGACGACTGTTGAATTGCCGTGCGATATGCCTCGTACGGGGGACCTGGCGAAGCGGGTGCGCGAGGTCTTATCGATGCAAGGCGTGCCGAGTCTACGCCGACTCGACGTCGTCATCGACGCGGACACCGTCGTTGTTTCGGGCCGAGTGCCGACCTTCTACGCGAAACAGTTGGCGGCCAATCGTTGTCGACACCTTGTCGGCCCCCATCGCATCCGCTTGGATGTCGAAGTTGCCTGAGGGGCGAAGTTGCCTGAGGGGCAACGCTGACGAAAAGCGCGAAGGACGGACGTCGCGGGCGTTGTCGGTCGACCGCAATTGCGGTTCTCATCGGTGAGCGAAGTAGGCTCCTGTCTAAGCGTGTGCGAATCCGCACACGCCATCTCGTTCTGCTTTTCACCCGTGGTATCGCGTAGCCCGCTGGTTGACAACAATCTGGGCACCGTCCTACTCTGTGCGAAGAGATCGCGAAGCTCGGCCCGTTCTGGACTGCCACTTCGTGAGTGCTGGAGTAGGACGCCGCGACGACCGCCCAACGGATTGGCATCGAACTTATGCGTCAGCTAGCTTGTTACGACTTCTCGTTCCGCGGGCGTATTCTGTACCCGCTCGTCTCGGCCTTCTTGCTCTTTCCGCTCGCCGGCTGTGAAGAGTCGCAGCCTGCCGCCTGGGGTCTGCGAGACGAGGTTCTCGAGTTGCCGGCCGTGCAACGCGACGAGATCGCCCAGTTGTTGGCGGCGGTCCACGGCTCGTACGAAGATCCGCGTATCCGCATCGTCGACGAAGAGGCGACCGAGGCGCTGCAAGAAGCCCGGGAAGACGCCGAAGATGCGGAGTCGGACGGCGCCGATTCGGAAGACGACGCGGCCGCCGACGTCGAAGCCGCCGACGTCGAAACGCTGGTTGCCTACAAGGACCTCGTCGATCCGCAGCGTTTGATCCGCGGACGCGAGTTGTTCGGCCAGTACTGTGCGGGCTGTCACGGCGTGAGCGGTGACGGCATGGGGCCGGCTGGCGAGTATCTCTATCCACCGCCCCGCGACTATCGTCCGGGCGTGTTCAAGTTCACCTCGACGCCCGACAACTTCAAGCCGCGGCGCGAAGACATCGAGTTGGTGATTCGCCGTGGGGCGAAAGGAACGTCGATGCCGGCGTTTCGCTGGCTGCCGAAGCAAGATGTCGCAGCGCTGACCGACTATGTGATCCTGCTGAGTCGCCGCGGCGAGCTGGAGCTGAGCCTGCTGAACTACATCCTCGAAGAGGGCTTTGAGGAGGAAGATTTCAAGGATCCCGACACCCTGGCCGAGTTTCGCGAATCGGCTTTCGAATTGTTGGCCCGCATAGATGAACGCTGGAACGACGCCGAGGACGCCATCGTGATGCCCGAGGTGCCGGAGCCGCCGCGTACCGAGGAGACGATTCTGGCCGGCCAGTCCCTGTTTCTCGACAAGAAGCAGAACTGCTACTCGTGCCACGGGGCGGATGCCCGCGGCGGCATCGAGGACGACACCCTGAGCAAGGACGCCTGGGGCCAGCCGGCCATCGCCGCGAACCTGACGACCGGCATGTACCACGGCGGCGGACGGCCGATCGATTTGTATCGGCGGATTCACTCAGGCATTACCACGCGGATGCCGGCGTTCGGGACGGCGCTGGCCGACGATCCGGAGCAGATCTGGCACCTGGTTCACTTCGTGCAGGCGGTGGGGGAAGGTCGCGAGATCACCGCCGAGCCGACGGGACTGGAGGACGAGGCGGCTTCGGACGGGGCCGCAGGAGACGAGGCGGCGTCGGACGGGGCCGCAGGAGACGAGGTTCCTGAGGATTCGGACAGCTAAGCCACGCGAGTTTCTCGAACTATGATCGCCAACGAACCTGCTTCGCTCGAAGATCAAGTTGCCGAAGTCCGGCAGCGGCTGGCGGAATTGGAGTCGGAGTTGGCCAGCGAGCGAAGCTCGACTTCGCGATGGCAACCGGCCGGCTTCTACCTCGACTACTACGCCACCGCGGGCTTCTTCCTGGGCATGATCGCCGCCCTGACGAGTCTGGTGCTCAACGTCGTCGGCTCGTCTCTGTTCGACAAGCATCCGCTCCGCATCATTCAGGTCTACCTGACCTTTCCCCTTGGCGAAGACGCGCTCGCGCTCGATAGCGGCCTGGCCCTGGCCGTGGGTTGCTGTTTGTATATCGGCACCGGCATGTTGCTGGGCATCGTGTTTCAGGTGGTGCTCGGTCGCTTTGCCGCGGGACCAGGTAGGGTTGTGCGGCGGCTCGTGATCGCGTCGGTTCTGGCCGTTGCCGTGTGGCTGGTCGCCTTCTACGGCATCTTGAGTTGGCTGCAGCCACTCCTGTTCGACGGCGCTTGGATCGTGGAACTCGTGCCGTGGTACGTTGGCATGTTGACCCATCTTGTGTTTGGTTGGACCATGGCTCTCGTCTTTCCGCTAGGCATGTACGGAAGCTTTACCCCGCAGACGGAGTCGGAATGAACGCTGAGAGTTCGCGTGTCGCGGTCGAGTCGCCTGGGGATTTGGTCGATCGACGCCTGGTTGCCTGGTTCTATCTGGCCGCTTGCTTGTTCCTGCTGGTCTCGATGCTTGGCGGGATCCTCATGGCCCTGCAACTGGTTCGTTGGAATCCGCTCAAAGGTATCGAGTTTCTCTCACCCGGCCGGTGGCGAATGGTGCACACCAACGCGGTGGCTTACGGGTTTCTGGCGAACGCCTTCTTGGGAACGCTGCACTGGGCCGTGCCGCGGCTGACGATGAAACCGGTCGCCAGCCGGGCCCTCTCGTATTTCATCTTCTTCGCCTGGCAGCTGGTCGTGTTGGCAACCGCCGGCGGCTTGATTTTCGGGCCGAGCTTTCAGGCTCAACCGTGGCTCGAGGAGCTGACTGCCCAGACGCAATTGTCGCTCTCGCTCGGTGCGCAGGGCGTCGAATGGGGCGAAACGCCCTTCTGGATCGACCCGGTGGCGCTGGTCGGATTGCTGTTGGTGGCGATCAACTTCATGGTGCCGGTCGCGCGGTCGAAGGGACCGATGTACGTTTCGCTGTGGTACTTCGTGGCCGCCTACATCTGGACGATTCTCACCTACGGCATGGGCAACCTAATGCCCGAGTACGCGGTCGCCGGAACCAACGCCGGGGCGATCACCGGTTTGTTCATCCACGACCTGGTCGGGCTGTTTGTCACGCCGATGGGTTGGGGCCTGATGTACTACTTCGTGCCGATCATTTTGCAGCGGCCGATTTGGAGCCACGGGCTGTCGCTGGTCGGCTTCTGGGGGCTGGCCTTCTTCTACCCGTTGCAGGGGATTCACCATTTCCTCTACACGCCGATTCCCATGTTCCTGCAGTATGGGGCGGTGATCTCCACGATTGCCGTCGAGCTGGTCGTGGCGACCGTGATAATCAACTTTGTCGGCACGATCTGGGGCGATGGTGAGAAGATCAAGAGCAACTTGCCGCTTCGCTGGTTCTATTGCGGCATGCTCTACTACTTCATCACCTGTTTCCAATGCGCGTTTCAAGTGACGCTGACCTTCCAAAAGCTGATCCACTTCACCGATTGGGTCGTCGGCCACGCCCACCTGGTGATGTTCGGCGTCTTTTCGATGTGGATCTTCGGCGCGATGACCTATTTGTTCCCCCGTCTGTTGAGGCGACCCTGGTACAGCCGGCAACTGGCCGAATGGCACTTCTGGCTCTCGGCGGTCGGGGTCTTCGTAATGTGGCTCGACCTCACGTTCGCGGGTGTCTTCCAGGGCTTCTGGTGGAGTTCGCTGCAGCCCTGGATGGATTCGGTCAACGGGGCTGTCCCGTTCTGGATCACACGTCTGTTTGCGGGCCTGGCCATGGCGGGCGGGTTTGGCTGCTTCCTGGTCAATCTCTACAAGACATGGCGCATGCCGCCCGTCTCGGAGAGCGAAGAGACGATGGACTTGATGCTGGAGCCGGCAACGGTCTGAGCACGCACAAACGAGGTTAATGCGAGATGTTCGAGAGTAAGGGTGGCGTGTTTTTCATCGGCGGCGTAGGCTTCTTTGCCTTCGCGTTCCTGGCGAATGTCGTGGTGCCGATGGCGATGTTCGAGCGGGAGGTGACGCCGGTGCTCGATCGCGAAATGCACTTCGCGCTCGAGGTGGACGAAGACGAGACAAAACTCGTCAAGCGACTCGACGAGCTGCGAGCGGCTCATCCTCGGGCCTTCAGGACGCACGAGGGCGCGGAGGTCGCCGTCGGGCTCGATGCCGAACATCGCTTCGTGAAGCAGGAACTCGACAAGCTGCAAGAAGAGTTTCCCGACGCGCTTTCCGTCGGCGAGGGAGCCGAGGTCGCCGTCGGGCTGGTGCCGGAGAATCGCAACATCCAGAAGCAATTCGAGGAACTCGAGCGGCGCTATCCCGAGGCCTTTGCCGAGCACTTTGGCGAAGTCAGCGACGAGACCTGTGCGCAGGCCTTGCGGCTGGGCCGGCAGGTCTACATTGGCGAAGGCTGCTGGCACTGTCACAGCCAGTTCATTCGTCCCGTGTCGAATGAATCGCTCCGCTGGGGTTCGGTGGCGGCCAGCGAAGAGTACGACAACGAACTACAGAAGCCTGTGCTGTTCGGCACGCGACGCGTGGGCCCCGATTTGAGTCGTCAAGGCGGACGCCACGGCCACGACTGGCACGCGGTCCACCTCTTCGAGCCGACGTGGACCTCGCCTGGCTCGCCGATGCCGTCGTATCCTTGGTTTTTCGACGGCTCGCCCGAGAAGCCGAATCGACGTGGCCTGGCCCTGATCACCTATCTGCAATGGCTCGGTTCGTGGCTCGACGAGTATCCCTATTACGAAGAGTTCGATGAGGTGAAGGGAGGCCAGTACTAATGGCGGCTAGTTCGGCCCGCGCGGCACGTTGGCGAAGCACGATCACGCTGCTCCTGGCAGTCTTGATCCTGGTGCCCAGTTGCGCCGGCTTCGTGCAGAAGTTGTTCAAGTTCTTCGTCGTGACTCAGGGCGAAACTGCCAGTGCATTCGCCGTCGCGCCGCTGGTCAACTACTTGCTGGCCAGTTTCGGATTTCTGCTGCTCTTGTTCTGGGCGGCCACGAACGGCATGTTTCACGACATCGAAGAACCCAAGCACACGATGCTCGAGAATGAGCGTCTCTTGGATAGGTTGAGCGACGAGTAATTCCCAAATTTCAATCGAGCCCAGGGCAACCTGCGACATGAGCGAATCGAAGAGCCTCAGCGAACGGCAAGCGGCCGAGACGGAACATCGTCATCATCATTACGTCGGGAGTCGCATCCCCTGGTACGTGCGGCTGATCTGGATCGGATTCTGGACGTTTGCCGTCTATTACACGATTCGCTATCTGGTTCCTGCCCTGCGCGAGGAACTCTTTCTGAACCTGTGACTGCCGCGTCTTACGAGCCGTCGACCTGCGACTACTGCGGGCTACCGTTGGGCGGTCGCGCGAGCCGCCACGACCTGGACGAGGAGCGTCGCGCCGAGTATTGCTGCCTTGGCTGTCGCGTCGCCGCTTCGGTGACCGGCAGCGGCCACGAGACGGGCCAACTGCGACTTACGCTAACGCGGCTCGGCGTGGCGATCTTCTTCTCGATGAACGTGATGGTATTCACGTTGGCCCTCTGGTCGCAGGACGTTTACGACCTTGGTCCGCCGCAGGAGGCCTCGCGGGCCCTGTTCGATCTCTATCGCTATGCGTGCCTGGTCTTCTCGCTGCCGGTGTTGTTTCTGCTCGGTGGCCCGCTGCTGGAAGAAGCACTTGCCCAACTACGGCGGAGACGCCCGGCCACCGAATTGTTGTTGGCCGTCGGCGTCGTGGCCGCGTTCGGCTATTCGTTCGTTTCGGTGCTCCGCGGCACGGGCCATGTCTACTTCGAGGTGGCCTGCATGGTGCTGGTGGCGGTCACGCTGGGACGTCTGCTCGAAGCGGTCGGCAGGTCGAAGACGACCGAGTCGCTCGCCTCGTTGGCGAGTTTGTTGCCCGATCGAGTGCGGCGTTGTACCGAGGACGGCGTCGCATGGGTGGGTCGCGACGAGGTTCGCGTGGGCGACCGCTTGCGGGTGTTGCCCGGCGAGCGCGTGGCCTGCGACGGGACGATTCAATCGGGGCAGGCCTCGTTCGACGAGCAGCTGGTGACCGGCGAGAGTATTCCCACCGCGCGGCAGCCCGGCGATCGGGTGCATGGGGGAACTCTTAATTTGGACGGCGACCTGGTCGTCGAGGTTACGGCGACGGGCACGTCCGGCACGCTCGGCCGCTTGCAAGAGGCGGTTCGCGAGGCGGCCCTGTCGAAGGATCGGTATCAACGTCTGGCCGACCGTCTGGCCGCCTGGTTTCTGCCCGCGGTGTTCGTGATTGCCCTGGGAACGGTCGTCGGGCACGCCTGGTTTGGCCAGGTCGAGACGGCGCTGCTGGCCGCCTTGGCCGTCGTTCTGATCGCGTGTCCCTGTGCCTTGGCCTTGGCGACGCCGTTGGCGATGTTTGCCGCCTTGGGCCGCGCCGCACGCGAGGGCGTGCTGTTTCGCGAAGGCGACGCACTCGGTCGCCTGGCCCAACTGCGTACGATCTTCTTCGACAAGACGGGGACCCTGACCACCGGCCGGCCGCGGGTCGCGGCGATGGTCTGCGACGTCGACGTGTCGGAGGCCGACGCCTTGCGTTTGGCAGATGCCATCGGCACGCGATCGAATCACGTGCTCGCGGCCGCGATCCGGCAGTTTGCCGGGCAGCAAGCCACCGGCGGCGAAGTTCCCACCTTCGAGTCGGTCGAGACCGTTGCCGGTCGGGGGCTGGCAGGGCAGGTCGCCGGCAGTGACGAACCGCCCGTGCTGCTGGGAAGCCGACGATTGACGGACGAGCGCTCCCAGTCGATGTCGAGCCGATTGGAGCAGGTTGTGGCCGACGCCCAGTCCCAGCATCGATCGATCTGTTGTCTGGCGTGGCACGATCGGGTTCAGGTCGTGTTCGTGTTCGGTGAGTCGAGCCGGCCGGGCGCGCGCGAGACGATCGAAGATCTACAACGTCGCGGTGTGGAGGTCACAGCGCTCACGGGCGACCATGTCGGTCCGCCCCCGGCCTTGGGCATTTCGGCTCGCTGTGGGCTGTTGCCGCTGGAGAAGCGTGCAGCGGTCGAGGCCGCCCGGGGCGAGCACGGCCAGGTCGCCATGGTCGGCGATGGGGTGAACGACGCCCCGGCCTTGGCTGCGGCCGACGTCGGCATTGCCATGGCTTGCGGGGCCGACATTTCGCGGGACGCGGCCGACGTCTGTCTGGTCGGCGACGACTTGCGGAACATCCCCTGGTCGTTGGCGCTCGCGCAGCGGACCGTGCGCACCGTGCGACAGAATCTCGTCTGGGCCTTTGCCTACAACGCCGTCGGAATCGCCATCGCCACTACGGGGCGGCTGAATCCGGTGATCGCGGCGCTCGCCATGATCGTGAGCAGCGCGTTCGTGATCGGCAATTCGCTGCGTCTGTCGGCCTGGTCACAGTCGACCGACGGTTTGGCGTCCGCACCCGGTAGCGTTGCTACTCTCGCGGCCGAGCCCGCGGCGGAGCATTCCCATCCGACGGAATCGTCACCCGTGGCAATCGGCGAGAAGCTGGTTGCAACGGCCGCGACGATGCCCGCTCAGGAGCAGGTGACGACGTGATTGAATTACCCCTGCTATTGATGACCGGCGTACTGGGCTCGTCGCACTGCCTGGGAATGTGCGGTCCGTTTGCGCTCACGATCGGCAGCGGTGCTCCCAGCTGGCGGGCGAACCTGTTGCGGCAATTGGTCTACAGCGTCGGGCGGATCTTCACCTATGCGTTTCTCGGGGCGGTGGCGGGCTACGCCGCTTCGCGATTGCCAACCGGTTCGCTCGGCATCGTGAACATCGCCTCGCTGCTGGCGATTGTCGCGGGACTATTGATGCTCTACGAGGGCATGCGGGCGGCGGGGCTGTTTGGCCGTCGGCGACTCGGACCGGCGCAGGGCCCTTGCTTGGGCGGAACGTTTCTGGCCACGTTCTTGAGCACGCCAAACCTGGGCGGCTATCTCTTGGCCGGAGTGTTCACCGGTTTCTTGCCGTGCGGGCTGCTTTATGCGGTACTGGCCCTGGCGGCGAGTACGCGCGACGTGTGGTGGGGAGCGCTGGCAATGGCGGTGTTCGGGCTCGGCACGGTACCGATCATGGTGCTCACAGGCGGAGCGGCCTCGCTGATTTCGCTGGCCTTCCGCCGGCGCGTGTTTCAGGTGGCCGCCTGGTGCTTGATGCTGACCGGCACGGTCTCGGTGGCGCGGGGCTTGGGCTATGTGGAAATCCCGGGCCTGGTCGAGCCGACGGGGTGCCCGATGTGTGACGACGAGTAGCGATGCGACTCAGTCGAGCGGACCGCGAATCATCAAGGCGGCAATTGCCAGGGCCACGCCCAGGACATTGAGAATCATGATCAGCAGCCCCACGCCGTAGATCGTGCGAATGCCGTCGCGGTCCTTGACCGGCTTCTTGTGCTTCTGCCCGCCGCCAAGACGACTGGTGACGACGCCGCAAATCCAGTTCCAATGGAGCATCACGTGCAGCAGCACGGCGGCCGTCATCACGGCGAGTGTGGCGAACTGAAGTTCCAGCCAACCGCCCAGATTCAGGCCCCAGAGCCGCCAACCCTCGGCCGCGGCGCCGAGCGGAAAGATGAATCGCACGACGACCGTGGTGAACAGCAGCGTAACGAAGTTGAGCAGCAGAAACGTGTCGAGCAGGAAATTGACCGCCGTGCGCGAAAGCTTCCAGGACGACCGAGAAGGGGCCGACGCTGTGAGCGACTCGGGTTGCGGACGATTCTGCAATTGGGACGTCGACATACGTGCCTCACCTCTACGTAGAACTGTAGCACATCGAGGGCGTATGCGAAGACCCGGCCGACAGCGAAGTCCCGGCTGACAGCGAAGACCAGGCTGACGGGGGTCGAAGCGTCTTCGCGTTCGGCGGCAGTGGCGTCAGTGGGTTGTGTCGGCGCACGTCAATCGGGCGATGCGGGTGGCATGCTCGGCGATCCAGTCGTTCAACTCGTGCTTTTCGCGCTCGCTGAGCAAAACGGACCACCGCTGGTTCCGCGAGACATCAATCTCGGTGTTGAGACGATCGCCCCGCGGCTTGACGCCAAGTCGCTCGTGGAGACGGTCGAGCGTCCTGGTAGATTCTTCGACCAGGTCGCGATGGCGAACGCAAATGGCTCGCGACGACGAGGCGACCGCGCGCTCGATCGCTTCATGGGCCCGCAGCCAGTAGTCGGCCAGCACGGTGACCTTGCCGCCTGGGAAGAGTCGTTCCGGGTCGAGGTCCGCCGAGTTGGCGACCGACACGCAGCGAAAACAACGATCGTCCTCCGGCGGCAGGTAGTGCCGCACGTTGTATTGGCGCTCGAGCCGCATCCAGAGGAATTGCGTGCTAAGGACCGTGCTTCGCAGGTCACGACTGGTAACAACCAACTCGGCGTCGGGGAACAGGGCCTTGAGGAAGGGTAGTTTGTTCCAGAGGTGCGGGTTCTTGCCCAGGAAGCGATGTTCGCCTGCGGCGCGGTTCTGTCGAAAGAGGGCGTCGAAGGCGGACCGCGTCTGTTCGCGCACCGCGTCGGTCGCCGCCGACGCATCGGCTGGCAAACAATGCTCGCAGGCGAGCCGTGGCACACCCAATGAGACACGCGTTGCCGCGTGCCAGGTGGTCGACATCTCGGTGCCTTCGTCGTGGACCCAGCAAATCTCGGGATGATCGCCCAGGCACTTGGCCAGCAGCGTCGTGCCACTGCGGACGGTGCCGACGATGAAGATCGGACGTTGGAGCGAAGCGGGTGCAATCATCGAGTTGCCGGAACGGGAGTCTTCGCGGGAGAAAGAGAACGAAACGAGATCGCGGAGAATACCGAAACGGCAGCGGCCCACCCAGACCACTTGGCGGGCCGCTGAGAATGCCGACTTGATGAGTGCTAGCGAGCCTTGGACTCGGCCGCTTATGCGTTCCGTCGCCTGCGGGCTGCGATCAGACCAACGGCGCCCAGCGCCACCGTCCATAGCACGAACGTGCTTGGCTCGGGCACCACCGGACCGCTACTGAGCACGACCAGGTCGAACGCCACCAGCGGAGCACCGAGGGAGCGGCTCACCTGGTTGACCGTCAACAGGGCCTGCAAGCCTGCCAAGTCCAAACCGGTCGGGAAGACGAACCCGATCGAGCCGGAACCCGGCGCCAGGGCCGCTTCTTCCAGTTGCGAAGTCAGGGCCGTGGCAACGCCGGCCAAGATCGGCGTGTGACCCGCGGGCAGGAAGCTGTTGGTGGCGTTCTGCAGGCTGTAACCGATGATCGACGAGCCATCGAAATCGAGCACGACTTCGCCGGTAGTCGGGTCGTAGATCAGATCGGGAATGGCGGGATCGCCCGCTTCGGCCGGTGCGCCGAAGCCCGCCTCGTCGGGCGGAGGTCCGGTGAAGTTCGAGAGAATGTCCAACAGGTCGGTGACGTCGACGTCGTCGTCGCCCAGACCGTTGGCCCCGTTCACATCGCCGTTCTCACGCAGCAAGCTGAAACTGCCGGGACCGGTGAACTGCGAGAAGGCGGGCAGAATGTCGTTCGAGACGTCGACGAAACCGTCGCAGTTCACATCGCCAGCACCACAGGTGTAGTCGAAGTCGAAGCTCGTCACGGGCGCACCGAGCGCGGTGCTGACTTCGTTCGTGGTCAGCATCGCTGCGATGCCCGCAAAATCCAGACCCGTGGGGAAGACCAGGCCGATGCTGCCCGGGGTCGTCAGCGGGGTCAGCGTCGCCTCAGAGACCTCGCCGTCGAGAGAGGTCGCGACTCCCCCGACCAAGATCGGCGTGTGATTGGCCCCGGTAAACTCGTCGTTACTCTGCAGTACATACCCGATAATCCCGTTCGAATCGCGGGGATCGAGATGGACTTCGCCCGTCGCGGGATTGTAGTAGAGGTCGGGCTTGGTCGGATCATCCATGTTCTCGACGGCCCCGCTGAGGTTGAGCGTCAACGTCTGGTTCGTCCCCAGATCGTCCGTAAAGCTCAGGTCGTACGAGGCGGAGAACGTTCCCATTCCCGCGGTGTCGATCGAGGCCAGGAAGTTGTTGGTGCTCCCCGCGGCCAGATCGACAAACGGAGCGATATCGGTCGACAACGTCGCGGTGTCGCCGCTGCCAACGATGCCGGTCAGGTCGAGCTCTTCGGTCACGCCGACACCGGCGTTGATCAGGTTCGAGATGTCGACCGCCAGATCGGCTGCCGACGAGTTCCAGCCGACCGTGCCAAAGTCGAGATTCAAGACGTCGACGTCGCTGGCGCTATCGAACGAGGCATTCGACGGCAGATCGACGGGGGCTCCGACCGGCTGCAGGTCGTAAGCCACCGCGAGCATGTCCATGGTCAGATCGATGTCGTGACGCGAGCCAAGACCAATAAACGTATCCATCAGCCCGCCAATCGTGTGTTCGCTGTTCGCGCCCGTCATGGGGACGTTGAGTCCGCCCGGATCGAAGACGCCACCCGAGATTTGATCGAGCCAGACGTCGCGGAAATTGGGTCCGTTCCAATCGTCGAAATAAAGTCCGCCGGTGAAGCCGAGCATATGGGCCAGCTCGTGCCGCACGACCGTCAGCGCGTCGTAGACGCCCCCAGGAACGTCGTTGTCCGTTTCCGGCGTCGGATCCCACCACAGGGCCGTAGGATGGATGCCGATATAGTGGCCGGTGCCCTGCCAGGGGCGGGTGTCTTCGCCGTTGCCGGGAACGCCTCCCCAAACCCAGCCATAGGCAATACCCGCCGCGCCACCTTCATTGCGCAGATCGATGCCGAAATCGACTTGTCCGACCAGGTCGTATTCGGCGAACGCGGCTTCCCATTCCGCGACGGCGAAGTTCACCACGTCCATCTGGGTCTGGTTCCAAGGCCCGCCGGCGCCCGTGTCAAAAGTGAACACTAAATCGAGCGCCGCGGTGGCAGGCGACACCCAACTCAAGCAAGCGATCAGCAACACAGCAGCGCGGAGTTTCATCAGTTGGTCCTCTCTTGTGTGCGACCCTACCCCGATCGCATTCCCGAGTTACGTTCTTCTCTCGCCAAGTCCAGCCGTGGCGACGACGGAAAGAGAAAGCCCGCCATTGTCGCGCACTGGCAAAAATCGGAGGGGCGGAAAGGGCTTCCTGCCCAAGGTTCGCAGGGGCACCGCCGAGCGCGATTCTAACGCAAGCGTGTTCCTGCGTCGAACCTCTTTTCGAATTGCCGGCCAGGGGGCACGAAAACGTTCAAAACGATCTCCGCGCACCGCCCAAACAGCGCGTTTGGGCAAGCTCCGTGTCGTCCCAAATGGACGGCCAGAACCGCAGCTCACGCGGTGGCGAGCAGGGGATTGCCCGTCGCCATCGGACGGCCCACGGAGCGTTCGAGCACGTCCAGCTGCGGCAGTGCCCGGGGCTCGACGGCAATCAGGCGGGCGATCTGACCAACCGCTACCTGTGGGCGGGCGCGGTCGATCAAATCCTGGCCGACGAAGCCGTCACAAATCTCACGTCCGCGGGCGACGTCCTCTGGCCACTGGCCGACAATCTCGGCACGGTTCGCGACTTGGCCGAGTATGACGACGTGGGCGACACGACGAGCGTTGTTAATCACATCACCTACGATGCCTTCGGCAACGTGACCAGCGAGACGGCCGCGGCGGTCGACCATCTGTTCGGCTACACCGGCCGGGCCTTCGACGACGAGACCGGTCTGCAAAACAATCTCCACCGCTGGTTCGATCCCGTCACGGGCCGCTGGGCCAGCGAAGACCCCATCGGCTTCGCCGCCGGCGATGCGAATCTGTATCGGTACGTCGGCAATTTCAGTACGGGCGCAATCGATCCGCGTGGAGAACTATGGTGGTTACTCATAATTCCACTGGCGGGCACCATCGCATTGA
>QQVP01000063.1:0-13971 GCA_003389215.1 Planctomycetota bacterium
CGGCTGTTCCGCAGCCAACGTTTGCCCCTGCGGCGATCTGATTGCCGCAGGCCAACCGTTTGTTGGCACAAATCCTTGTTCAAACGTCTTCTTGTTCCAGGCGAACTCTCATCATCGCGTCGACCGGTTAACAACGGCTTGCGAGAAATACGCAATTTCCCAGGCTCTCCGATTGGCACGCTAGTTGCGTCAATTGTCGCACGCCAGCGATCGCTAAGAGTTCCTTCCAAAACGACACCGTTCATTTCCAAAGGAGAGTTACGATGTGCCGACTACTGCTTACCTGCCCCTGGCGAGCTTTCTTGTTCGTCGCGTTCGTGACTAGCGTTGTTTGCATCGCGACCACCGCATGGGTGCAATCTGCGTCTGCGGATACTACGGATACGAAGGCGTCTGATGCCGCGTCGGAGGCAGAGGCGCCTGCTGCCGAAGAACAATCCAAGACTACTGAGTCTGTCCAGGCTGAAGTTGATAAGAGTGTCGAGGACGAAACCGCCGACAAACGCAAGAAGCTCGTCGAGGAGGCGGTTTCCACTGTGGAGTTGACTCGCGACGCACTCAAGTCTTTGGATGAGAACAAGCCAGATGAAGCGTTGGAAACGCTGGCCAAAATTACTGGCAAGCTTGAGTTGCTTGTGGCACGGAATCCAGATCTTGGGTTATTGCCCATGGGAGTGTCGACGAAAATCCACGACATTTTCGCAGAAATCGACACGATTGAAGCGGTTATTGAGGAAGCCCAGAGTGCTCTGGACGATGGAGACGTGCAGATCGCACGTCGGCATTTGGAGAATCTAGCCAGCGAAGTGGTTATCAGCACGACTCAACTGCCGTTGGCAACCTACCCGGCCGCCATTAAGGAAGTTGCCCCGCTGATCGATGCCGGAAAGATTGATGAGGCGAAACAGCAGTTGCAGACGGCGCTGAATCTGCTGGTCGTGACGGATGCAATCTATCCACTTCCTGACCTGCGAGCTCAAAAAATGATCGAAGAGGCGCAAGATCTTTCCGAGAACGCGAAGCGCACTGATGAGGAGAACGAGCGGCTTGAAGAATTGCTCAAGGAGGTCCGTTCTCAGGTAGAGTTTGGCCGCAAGCTTGGTTACTTCTCTAAGGATAAGGCTGAGTCACTCCTTGACGAAATCGCAGATATCCAAGAGAAGACTGGTGATGGCGAGTCTGGCAAGGGTTTCTTCGATAAGCTCAAAGGGCTATTCGATTGGTAATCCCAGGGGCGGACTATGCACGCGATGGCGACCATTGTGGCCGCCATCGCGTAGCTTGTGGATATCGCGCTACAGGCAAAATTGCACAGCGTTGCGTCTTCGGGGCACCACAAGAATTCCTTTGGGGATGCGCTTGCATCCGGTTGGACAATCCTCCCCTTATTGAGCCCTACGCAGCCAATGAACCAGGCCGACCAGCGGGAGGCCGGCATTCCAGCTATCACCGCCGCCGCGAAGGGCTCATTAACAACGCAGCCCTCAATAGATCTGTCGTTAATGGTTTCAGTCGCATGATCACTGCTTCTGCTGCAACGGAATTGCCCATATTCTTTTTGCAAGTCTAACGGCAAAGATGCGAATGCCCGCCGCTCGCAGAAATGCAAGGTTGGCACGCGCCGTGCCAAATTGACGGTCGCCAGTTCCGTGGCGAGCCATGGGGCGGCTGTTGCTCAGTTGGCGCCTATCCATACGGCGAGTTCGCGACGACGAGTGTGCCTTTGGCACGATCTTTGCAATTTCAGAAAACCGAGATCTGTCCAGAATTTCGTGAATACGAAGTCAGCAATTTCAAGTACAGATGAGGTGCCAAGATGCGTCGCCAAAATGAAATGACGGCTTTATTGGCGTTTCTGCTGATGCCCGTCCTACCTCTTCCGGATTCGGAAAACAGCGGGCTTGTGAACTATTCCTCGGATTGGGATCTCTCGATTCCCAGCACTGTGAACCAATTTGCCTGGCAGCCCGACCCGTTCAGCGATCCGATCGGCTCGTACGCGGACTGGTCATTCGAGATTGATACTGCGAGTTTGTTGCCGGACTGGTCGTGGGATGAGCAGGATGTCAATGTCACCGATTTGAGCGGACTCGCGATGGGCGCGACGAGTTTGAATTATCTGTGGGCCTGGGATCCCTCGGTGCCTGGCCACGTGGGTCAGTTCGCCTGGGAAGCCGACCCGTTCGTGGTTCTGACCGACTCGGACTTGGCTTCGACATCCCAGACGGATATCGCGACATTGTTGGAGGTGTGGCCGGCAGGTGAACGCGGTTTCGATGTCAGCGACTGGAGTGGACCTGTGATGCGCGCCGCGGATCGGAGTGAATCGACGCCAGCAGACGGCGAGCGAGGTCGGAGCAGGATGGCGTACCGCGGCCTAAATCATCAATTCGCCGTTCGCGGCATGACGGGTTCCGAATTGATCGATCGAATTCAGCGCGAGCAAACTCCGGTCGGTACGCCACACACCGAAGGTAAGACCGGTCACTCGGATCGCGCCGACCGATCGTAGCGTTAGCGGATGTTTCGCCGTGGAGGCAGGAAAGTGTCTTGAGTTGAATAGGTGGGACATGAACGAATCGAAGACGGTCGATCGAACGAGCGAATGCGTCGATTCTTCGCGCCGAGACGCCGCAGTCGACTCCAGTCGGCTGGGTCGCCAACGGATGTTGGAGGCCATGCGAGAGCTCGAAGCTGCCTTGGCCAACGCGGCACCACGACGGGAATCGAAATGGAAATCGCATGTCGCCACAACCCTCGCCGCGCTCGAAGAGGAGATGCAGAAGCAGGCCTTGGAATTGCGTGACGACGACGGGTTGTTTGCGGATCTGCTTCGCGAGGCACCTCGATTGGACAATCAGATCAATCAATTGCGTCAACAACATGACGATTTGGTTCGTCAGATCAAGTCATTGCGCGAGGAGCTCTTTTCCAACAGCGATGACGGACCGCCTGACGTCGGAGATATTCGACAACGCCTTGCCTGGCTGTTGACTTCGTTACGGCACTTCCAGTCTCGTGAGACGGATCTGATCTACGAAGCGACCCAGGTAGATATCGGAGAACTGGATTAGGGCGATTCCAAACTCAGGGTGCGAAGACAAATAGTTTGTGATGCAAACACCTGCGGCCACTCTAGGATCGGACCATTGCAAACGGACGATCACGATATGAGCAATGAGCAGACATTATCCATTCTGAATCGGCTACTTGCGATCGAGAGATTCTCGCTGGCTAACTATGCGCGCTACGCCCATCCTTGGACTCCTGAAAACAAACAGCACGTCCAGGAGGCGATCCTCGACATCGCCGACGAACAACAGAGATATGCCAACTCGATCGGCTCACTGATCGTCGATCGAAACGGCTACGTCGAAGGCGGATCATTTCCCGTTCGATACGCGGCGCTAAATGATGTCTCACTTGATTGCTTCGCCCGGCGCGTGATAGAAGATCAGAAGCGCATCATTCAAGCGGTCGAAACCTGGGTTGGGGAACTGACCGGCGATACGGCGGCAAGAGAGTTGGCCCAGGAGGTCCTGGGTGCTGAAAAAGGCCACTTGGATAATCTGCTTGAAGCGATGGATGAGGTCACGAATAAGCCAGTGCGTTCGACCGCGGAGCACGACTCGGTTGTTGCCGCCAGTACGATCGCCGCGATTTCGCTAGCCCTCGCTGTCTAGGCGATGTGAACCCCGCCAACTGTGAGACAAACGGGCAGCTTGGAAGCGAGCGAATGGCGATATCCCGACGCGCCTCACAATTATGAAATGTCTGTTGAAACCAGGTGCTTTCGGACAGCTTCTTTCGCCTTGTCCGACAGTTCTTTCGGAACGGTGACGACAGCGCGCGCCAAATGGTCGCCACATAATTTGCCGGACCGGATGCCCTGGCCGCGCAGGCGGAACGTCTGATCCGAAGAGGTTCCTGGCGGAATGGTGAGGGTGGCCATGCCGTGCAACGTGGAAACGTCGACCTTTCCGCCCAGCAACGCCGTCGCTACGGGAACTCTGACATCGCTACGGATATCGAGGCCGTCGCGACGATAGGTCGGATGGGGTTGGACGTTGATTTCAATGAGGAGATCTCCATTCGGTCCGCCGCGAAGACCGCTTTCTCCTTGGCCGACAAGGCGTAGTGTTTGCCCGTTCTCAACTCCCGCCGGCACCTTGACCGAAATCTGGCGCGTTTTTTCGAGTCGGCCGTTGCCGTCACACTTCACGCAGGGCGGGCCGTTTTTGAGGCCGCTGCCACCGCACGCTGGACAGGCGGAACTGAACGAGAAGTAGCCGCCGCGCTCTTCGTTCTGTTGCGTAACCGACCCACTTCCACCGCAATCGGGGCATACCTTGGTGGCCGCTTTTGCCGCCATGCCGCTGCCATTGCAGTCCGGACACATATCGAGCACGGGAATCTCGACCTCACGTGTGCTGCCCAGCGCTGCTTCGGCGAACGGGATCGACATACGGAAACGCAGGTCCCGGCCATGCTGTGGGCCGGCAGGGCGACCCCGAAAGCCCCCTCCCATTCCGCCCCCGAAGATGTCCCCAAAAATGTCGCCGAAGTGAGAGTAGATCTCTTCATTGGACTCAAAGCCGTGGAAGCCCTTGGCATGCACCCCGGCCATTCCACGGCGATCGTAGGCTTGCCGCTTCTCACGATCGGAAAGGACCTCAAAGGCTTCGGACACCTTCTTGAATCTATCCGCCGCCGCTTTGTCATTCGGGTTCTTGTCAGGATGATACTTGAGAGCCAGCTTGCGATACGCCCGCTGGATTTCGGCCTCGCTGGCATCCTTGCTTACTCCGAGAATCTCGTAGAGATCTTCGCCGTTCACGGTGGCATCTCCTCGTTGCATGAGCATTCTCGCCGCGGATGGTATTCTGTCCAAAAGTAGTTCGAACGATTAAACCCGTTTGGCCACAATCACCGTTAACACACCGGTTTCGTACGAGGCTCGAAGTCGTTCCAAGTCGATGGGCTGGGGGAACTCGACCTGTCGTTCGAAGTATCCGTAACGCCACTCGGATAGACGACTTTGCTGTCGTTGCTGGTCGTATGGGGGATGGCGAAGACCACGAACCGTTAGATGCTTGTTGTGGACGATGATATCGATATCCTCCTCGACAAATCCGGGGGCGGCCAAATACAGCCGATAGTCATCGCTCGTTTCAACCAAGTCGACATCCGGGACGAAGGCGATCGATGATTGACGTGGATCATCGAACTGAGGTTGGACTTTGTCGAGAAAAAGGTCCCACAGCCGCTCGGCTTCCGCCCGCACGCTCTCCAACTCGTCCCACGGATTCCATGGCCTGGTTTTCATGTCCTGCTTCCCAACTTAAGAACCCGTTATTGCCCGACATCGGTTTTGCAAGTCTTGTGCCAGGTGTCGGTCACGCGTAGCGGGCGGTCGGAAAGTGGAACCAACTGGTGGCACAGGTCAATTTGGCAGAGCTAGCGCCGAATTGGCAGTCTGAAGCGGTGACTCAAACAGTCACTATGGCGTTTTTGGTCGGACGGTGGCAGCGGCACAACGTTTGCGTAACAAGGTGAACGGTCCGTCGGAAGCGGCGAGAAAGTTAAGGCTCAGCCAGACAATTTCGGACATCTTCGAGGTGAGGAAGTAGAAGGGAGAATTCACCATGAAATGGTCGTGGAGGATCGCCCGTGTCGCGGGAGTCGACATCTACTTGCACTGGACTTTTCTATTGCTGATCGGCTGGATCCTTTTCTCCTACCTGATGGCGGGCGCGGACTGGCTGGGCGTCTGGACGGGCGTTGGATTTGTTCTCGCCCTCTTTGTGTGTGTGGTTCTCCACGAACTGGGGCATGCGATGGCCGCGCGGGTATTCGGAATTCCCACACGAGACATAACGATTTTGCCGATCGGTGGCGTGGCGCGATTAGACCATATCCCCGAACATCCCCGTCAGGAGTTCGTCATTGCCATTGCGGGGCCCTTGGTAAACGTCGTCATTGCAGCGGTGCTAGCCGTGCTGACGCTGGGTTTGATGGGAGCGGGTCACCTCGGGTATGGCGCCTTGCTAACGGGCCGATTTCTGCAAAACCTGATGTGGGCCAATATCTTGTTAGTGCTCTTCAACCTCATTCCCGCCTTTCCGATGGACGGCGGGCGCATGTTGCGGGCAGGCCTGGCGACGTTTCTCGAATACTCGACGGCTACGCGAATTGCGGCAGGTGTGGGTCAAGTTCTTGCGATCCTGTTCGCTGTAGGGGGACTTTTTGTCTTCAATAATCCCTTTCTGCTCTTCATCGCGCTATTCGTTTATCTCGGCGCGGCCGGCGAGGCACAGATGGCGGAAGTGCGTTCGATGCTCCGTGGAATTCCCGTTCGGGAAGCAATGATGACGCGATTTCAAGCGTTGTCTCCCAACGACTCGCTGCAGACCGCCGCCACGGAATTGCTCGCCGGAATGCAGCAGGAGTTTCCCGTCGTCGAGGAAGGAAGACTCGTCGGCATGTTGCGACGAGCCGATTTGGCGGAGGGACTTAGGGGCTCCACCGGTGAACTGCGGATCGCCGATGTAATGACACAGGACTGCCGTTGCGTCAACGAATTTGATTTGCTCGAACGTGTCATGTACGAGATGCATCAAGGCTCATGTTCCGTCCTGCCAGTGGTTCGAGGTGATCGCATCATCGGCTTGGTTGACACGGAAAACATTGGTGAGCTACTCATGATTCGCTCGGCACGTGGCAACGGGACGCCAGCCGTCCGTCATCCCGGTGAGTTGATCTCCGCGTAGCGGTACGCAAGAACTTGTTGGTCAAATTAGGAGGAATAAAGTGATGACACACTACATCGTGGTAGAGACAGATTCGGGACTTTCCGTTGCTGAGGTTTCCGACCGCAAGAGCGCGGACGACGTCGCGGTAGAATCAGGTGGGGTAATTGTCGATCCCGGCCCCTATAAGTCGTACGAAGCCGCGAAGGATGCCATGCTTGCGGTGCCGGATGATGAAGGGGAACGAGCAAGACTCAGGGAGTAAATGGGACTACTCTTCCCGTCTCCGCTGATATCGTGGCTTGTCGATTGCCGTGACGATGTGGCCGTTGCGGAACACCGTGACGGTGCCGGTCGATTCGCTAACCGTGATGGCTATTGAATCGGTTACCGCCGTGATTCCCGCCGCAGCGTGATGGCGTGCCCCAAGACCTTGTGGCAGCGAGTACTCTTGCTCGTTCTGAAGCGACGTCTTCAAATATGCCCCACACGTGACCATTACACCGTCACCGTTGATGATGAACGCGCCGTCGATCGTGGAAAGTTCTTTGACGGTCTCCTCGAGGCTTGGGTCCAGGACGTTACGCTCCTCCTCGTCGTATCCTTTGAATGGATTGATAACCAATTGGCGCGATAGCGAGACGACTCGGTCGGCATCTCCAATGACGAACGTAGCTCCCACCGGTTTGCCCTCGCGTCCTTCACTGCCAAGCTCGGCGGCGATGTCAATCAGCCGTTCGATCACTTGAGGAAGAACGCCCTCGGGGAGGCGTCCTTCCGATCCAACGGCCGAAAAGAATTCAGTGTCCCTGCCGACTTCCGTGACAATTAGCGTGTCGAGATTCTCGCTCGCTGACATACCGGTTAAACACACAATGACATCGCCACGATTCACGAGTCCCTTGGCGAGCGCAAGGAAGACCGCCATCTTCACCTGTCCCAGCCGCGTCATGTTGACGTTCGGAACGCGAATGAATGGGGTGCCGCGCTCCTGCTGCTCCTGCTGCTCGCTCTGTGTTCGTGAAATGTAAAAGATCTTTTCACGCAGTTCGGGCGGTAGTGGCAATTCCTCGCCAGCCATCGCGTCGGCGTAGACGAATACTGCCGTGGCTCGACAGGACTCGACGACTCCACGAATATTTTCAATCAGTGCGGCCGTGATTCGCTGTGATGTGGATAAGTCGTCCTGCATGGCTTTCATGATGGCTGCGTTGTCAATGAGCCCTTCGCCGCGGCGATGATAGCTGGAATGCCGGCCTCCCGCTGGTCGGCCTGGTTCATTGGCTGCGCAGGGCTCAATGATTAGCATTCTTGCCTTTCAGTTGCCGAGGGGGGGGTCGTCACCAAAGCGAACATTACACACAACGGCTGTGGATGCACCGTGTAGGACAACGTCGTGTCATGTTTCCAGGAAACTCGTGACTCTTTATCACGCGATGGCCTCCTGCTCGCGAACGTCCAGAGACGATTCTCGGTGATCGTTCGGTGTGTGTAGCTCGTCCCGAGCTTCCGCTGGGGTCGACTCGACGCAATCCGCGGTGTAGCTCTGCAGCAGGCCGCAGATCTCGCATCGATACGTTGTAACGGGAAGTACCCTTTCCAGTCCCAGCAGGAAGGACCAAAGCTCACCGCTGGCCCAATAACTCCCGTTGCTCCCGCTGTTTCCCGCGCGATCAAGCATGAATCCGCGTTGCCTGGTTGTTTTGCAGTTGGGGCATTTTGTCTCGTTCATGGCTCGGCCTCCTCACGAGGCGGTTGTGGATCGGATCGAACGTCGACCAACGAATCGTTCTGCAAGGGTCGTGCCGTATCGCGGAACCCTTGGCCGACCGTTTCCTCGGCGACAGAATGGCCTGCGTCGTGCCAATTTGGCGGTAGTGCGACGTAACGGCGTAACAGAGCACGGATAGACACCGGGCCAATTTCAGTCGGATAACCCAGATAGCCGTTACTCCAACTCCAGCTCTTTGACCCGCCGCTGCATGGTGCGAGTACTGATGCCCAGTGATTTTGCGGCCTCTTTGCGACATCCTCCCGCTTGATTTAGGGCACGGCGAATGGCCTCCTTTTCAATATCCGCCATTGTCATGCCAGGACGAATCAGCGGATCCGCGCAACCGTCTCGTTCGAGGGCCTTCAGATCCAGCAACTCCAGGGCGGCCTTGCTGCGCAAGCCTGCCGGATTGATACCGATCAGCCGAGCAGCCTCCTCTTTGTCACCATCGGCGCGTTCGAGAGCCTTGACGACTAGCCGCTGCTCCACGTAGCCAATGACATCGTTGTAAAGCTGGGACGAATTCGCGGCCAGTCGCTGCTCAATAAAGCGTTCAAGGTTCGCGCCGTGATCCGACTCGTCGACTCTGGTTGGCTGGTGGTCAAGTTGCGGACTTTCACAGACGAAATCGGGCAGGAAATCGAGCAGGAGCACCGATCCCGTGGTCTTGAGGATCGCCTGACGTACCGCGTTTTGAAGCTCACGAACGTTTCCAGGCCAGGAATACTGGCGAAGTCTCTGCATGGCCTCGGGAGCGACACTACGGACATCCTTGTGGAGGTCAACATTCGCCTGTCGACGGAAGTGCTCGATCAGCAGTTCGAGGTCATCGCCTCGTTTGCGGAGTGGGGGAATGTGAATGGAGAATCCGTTGAGGCGGTAATACAAGTCCGGCCGGAATTCACCGTTGGCGACCATCTTTTCGAGATCTCGGTTCGTCGCGGCGATGACCCGCACGTCGGTCGCGATGTTCTCGTTTCCGCCTACCCGTTCGATCTGCTTTTCCTGCAAAACACGCAGTAATTTGCTTTGCAGCACGGGCGACATGTCCCCGATTTCATCCAAGAAGAGCGTACCGCCACCGCATTGCTCGAACTTGCCAATTCGCTTGCGATCGGCGCCAGTAAAGGCACCCCGTTCGTGACCGAATAGCTCACTCTCAAGCAGAGTTTCCGGAATCGCCGCGCAATTAACCGCCAAGAAGGGACCCTTGACTCGATCGCTGTATTGATAAAGGGCCCGCGCTACCAATTCCTTGCCCGTTCCGCTCTCACCACGAATCAAGACCGTCACATCTTGACTGGCGACGATTCCGATCGCCTTGTACACCTCCTGCATCGCGTGACACCGACCGATAATCGCATGCGATCCCGCCGTTCCGGTATCGACGTTCATTTCGACGGGCGTGTCGGTCAGCCGGCGGATTTCCAGGGCTCGCTCAACAATCCTTCTCAGTTCAGCAATCTCGATCGGCTTGACGAGATAGTCCAACGCGCCGAGCTTCATGGCCCTGATCGCGGTACCACTGTCACTGCTGGAGGTAACGAAAATCACCGGCAGATGCTCGTCGACCTGCTGAATTCTTTCGAGCACTTCCAATCCATCGCCATCGGGCAGCATGACGTCCAATACGGCCACGTCCGGCTTCTTGGTCCGCAGCAACTTCACGGCCTCGGCGGCCGTCTGGCCGGTCACGATTTCGTGATTCAGCTTCTCCAGGGCACGCTGAATGAGTCGCAGGTCAGCCGGTTCGTCGTCGACGACGAGAATTCGAGACATGGAGGATTCCTTCTCGGATTGGCAGTTCTGTCACGCCCAACAGTCAAGAGCGGGTGCCAAATTGGCACGCAAACATCATGCCAGGCTATTATAGGCGTCGAACTGGCCGCCGGTTGGGCCGTTTTGGCACGTCGGTTGCAGATGGGTTGTGGGCATCCTCTTGGCTAGTTGTATCGTTAGGTGAAGGATATGGCTCGCACCGCATTTCGGCTACGGCTACCGGATAGGATCGCTCGCGAGGTCTCGGTGGCCGAGTTTCCCATCGTGCGTCGGAGCGACGCGACGCACATGGCCCGTCGCACGCGCATTCTGGGAGCCCTTGCTTCCTTGGCCGAGAAACAACGCAATGTGCTGGCCAGGGCGGTGACCGAAGCGTGCCGTTTAGTTGCCGCACAGGGTGTGCCGGCGGTGGCCCGGCTCGGAATCGCGGAACTCGATCGGCAATCGCTTGTGGAGGTCACGGTTGCCTGTGTGGCCGATGCGAGCGACACGGCGGAGTACGTCACCGACAAGAGTTCCTTGGACAAACTCGAAAAAATCGGATCGTCCCTAACGGAGTTCGAACTAAGTAACTTTCCGGGCTCGTCCACGAAGATCGTTCTGGGTCAGGCTGCGCCGTCACTAGTGCGTGTTTCGCAACACGATGTAGCACATTGGCGAGAGTTGCTCACTGCCGAGACTCCCGAAGATGCCATTGCGATCGCACAGCAGGGTCGGCAACAGTCGGAAGCCGAGTTGGATATTGCCAGGTCACACGGGCCAACGCTCGAGGCGGCGCAACAGTCTGCTTCCGACCGCGAGGACCTGGAAACGCTTTCCCTCGTTGCAAGCCGGGCGACGAACGCCGTTCTCATCATGGATGCGGATGGCTCCATTCAGTGGACCAATGACGCGTTTGCGGCACAAACCGGTTATTCCAATGCCGAAGTTTTCGGCGAGCGGCTCGACAAGGTGTTATTTGGTGCCGATACGGATCCGAAAGCCGTTCGCGATTTTCAGCAAGCTCTGCGTAATGGCCACGAGATAACCGAGGACGTACAGCAGTATCACCGTGATGGTCGGACGTATTGGGTCGAATGCAAGTTAATTCCCATTCACGATACCGACGGAAAGCTGTCGCGGTGGATCGGCATTCAAAGCGACGTCACACGCAGACGCCAGACCGAGGAAGCGCTTCGTGCGGCGAAGCAGGCGGCCGAAACGAGCAGCCGCACCAAGAGCGAATTCCTGGCCAATATGAGCCACGAGATTCGCACACCGCTAAACGCGATTTTGGGTATGGCCGAACTGGCGCTGACAACCGATCTCAGCCCCGAGCAGCGCGACTATCTGCGCACCGTACGATCGTCCGCCGACACACTATTGCAGTTGCTCAATGACGTGCTCGACATCTCCAAGATTGAAGCGGGCAAGATGGAGATTGAAGAGGTGGACTTCAGTCTGCCGGACGTTATCCGCGAAACGACGAAGGCGCTTGCCGTCAAGGCCCACGAAAAAGGACTTGAACTTTCCGTTCACATGCCGATGGACATCACGCAATATCTGCGGGGCGATCCAACCCGCATCCGCCAGGTGCTGTTCAATCTCGTGGGAAACGCGATCAAGTTCACCGACCGCGGGGAAGTCGCTGTTGAGGTGGAAGAGCAATGGCGCACGGACGAGGATGTGGGATTGCACTTCTCGGTTCGCGACACGGGCATTGGCATCCCCAAGGATCGGTTGCAACAGATCTTCGAGTCGTTCACGCAAGTCGATTCATCAACGACGCGTCGATTCGGCGGATCAGGGTTGGGGTTGACCATCACATCACAGCTCTTGCGACTGATGAACGGCAAGATCTGGGTGCAGAGCAAACAAGGAAAAGGCAGTACGTTTCATTTCACGATCCAGTTGAAGATTGGCCAGCAGCCGACCGATGCGTCGTCTACCCACATGGATGCCGGCACCTTGGCAGGAAAGTCAGTGCTGGTTGTGGACGACAACGCCACGAACCGACGGATTCTCGAGGAAATGCTACGACATTGGCGCATGCGGCCAACACTCGCCACTGGCGCGCCGGACGCGCTGAAACAATTGGAGAAAGCATCGCGTAGCAACGAGCCCTTCGACGTCGTGCTGCTTGACGCCATGATGCCGCAGGTTGATGGATTCGGACTGGCCGAGAAAATTCAATCGCGACCCGACATTAGCTGTGGGACCGTGATGATGTTGTCCTCGGCGGACCGGCCGAGTTCGGCGGCCCGTTGTCGAGAATTGGGAATCCGAGCCCATCTAGTCAAGCCAATTACCGCCTCGACGCTGCTGGAGACCATCCTGACCGCATTGTCCCAGGACGTTACGCAGGGTCGAGCCAAGCGACCTGCTGCTCCGCTGGACGAAGAATTGGCTGCACGGCCTGAGCCGAAACGGTCACTCCGTGTGCTGGTTGTCGATGATCACGAACCGAATAGAAACCTTGCTATCAAGATCTTGGAGCGACGTGGGCATGCATGTATACCTGCCACCGATGGAGACGAAGCGATTTCAGCCTGCGCGCAAGATGCATTCGACGCCGTATTGATGGACGTGCAGATGCCGGGTCGAGATGGGTTATCCGCAACGCGAGAAATCCGATTGCAGCAAGAACGAAGCGGCTCTCAATTTCCGATTATCGCGTTGACCGCTCACGCTCTTTCCAGCGATCGGGAAAAGTGTCTGGCGGCCGGCATGGACGCGTACCTGGCAAAGCCGATCCACGCTCGCGAATTGGTAGCACTCGTCGAGCGCATCACAGGCGCCGCCCCCGAGAAAGGTCACAATGGCGCCCCGTCGTCCCCACCCACCGACTCACAGCCGTTCGACATATCGGCTGCACTGGCCCGCATGGACGGTGAATGGGACCTGTTGCGGGAATATATTCGGGATGTGGTCGACGACATTCCGCAGCTCATTGACGGATTGTGGGCCGCCATCGAAGATGGCGACGCACGTTCGCTGCAAATGTCCGCCCACCGACTGAAAAGTCTTGTCAGTAGTTACGATCACAGCGAGGCGCGGCAGCTCGCCCAGACACTTGAAGACATGGGTAAGGATGGCGAAATTAACGACGCACGCACAACGATGAATCGCCTTCAGTTGCTCGTCGACGAGTTGGTGCGGGCCTTGTCGAAACATCTCCAGGAAGAAAAGTAGACCGATTGTCCGGACGGGTTCCATGCAATCGCCGTCCCGTTTTGCATCTCATGTCGTGTGGCCGATCATGACCAGCGATCGTCACGTGTTTTCCAACACCCATTGCGTCGCCCTACGGACCAGGTCGGTGGCGGACTTGACATGTAATTTCTCCTTGATGTTTTCGCGATAACGTTCCACTGTCTTGGAGCTAAGATGGAGTCGTGCCGCAACCTCCCGTATAGCTAAACCTCGGCCAATGAGTTCAAAGACTTCAAATTCACGATCCGATAGAATCTGTTCGGGTGATTGCCCCAGACTATTCAGGTTGCCAGCGGCCCGCTGTAACATGCAATCCGTCATTTGACTGCTTAGGAATACTCGTCCATTCAGCACGGTGTGAATCGCGTCGATCAACTGGTCCGTCGCTTCCTGCTTGTTGATGTATCCCATCGCTCCGGCGCTGAGTACCCGCTCCGCGAAAAGCGATTCATCGTACGTAGATACAACCAAAATCTG
>QQVP01000063.1:14180-21624 GCA_003389215.1 Planctomycetota bacterium
TCAACGATTTGATGTTGCAGTTGTTCGTTCCGCGCTTTGAGTTGTTGTATCGTCGTCTCCAACTCATCAACGCGGCGGCAAAGTTGCTCGGCTTCGTTCATCGTCTATGCCTCACGCACCGAAGTCCGCAGTGCTGCCGAGTTGCTCGCGCTGTCGCTGAGGTCGGCGGTTCCAATCGACTCGTATCTTACATTATCGAGCGACGGTCGGGCGATAACATGGCCCCGTCAATCCATTGCAGCTTGCGCGCCGGTCGGCGAGCGCTATCGAGAAACGCTCATGCGCCGGCGTTGCGATCAACTCGCTATGGGTAGATCACCCATCCCGTGATGCCCCGATTCGTCCAGTCGAATTTGAGAGTCTCACAAACTTACCGGTCTGCAATACCCAACCTACAATCATGAGTTGTCGAGCGACCGATTTACATTCAAACGGCTCTTGAAAAGCTTTCTCTATGGCAACCGATTCGAAGATTCACGAATGGGAATATCTAGTTCGCACCAATATCGAACTCGACGACTGGGTCGACGAAGATCAGTTGCGCCGGCTAATTGAGGGCCTCGGAGGTGTCCACACCAAGCAGGGTTATGCGTTTCCCACTCGTCAGCGGCGATCGGTCGCGCTCGATTTAATTGCTGAAAGGTATGGCAGTCGCTATGTCACCGTCGTTTCTGACTGACAGTTCCAATGGTAGCCCTGTGACGGACTCACGGACCGTGGAATTGCAGGCTCGGGAGCGACTTGGGGCTAGCCCATACGCACAATTGCGAAAAGTGCGTTGTCACGTCCGAGACGGCATGCTGTTTTTAACCGGCGAGTTGTCATCCTACCACATGAAACAAATGGCGCAAGCCGCTGTCCGCAGTGTGGAAGGCGTGACGGTCGTCGTCAACCTTATCGAGGTGGAGTAGTACCGATGCTCGTACTTAGTCGAAAGACCCGCCAAAGCATCTGTATCAGCAAGAACATCGATATCACCGTCATTGAGGTCCGCGGTGATCGGGTGCGTCTCGGCATTGCAGCTCCTGATGATATATCCGTGCGGCGTGGTGAACTGCCACAGCAAGTAAACCAACTGCAGAAGGCAGATTCTAACGGATAAGAACCGAAAGTGACTCGATCATGGAACTCCTATCGAACGAAAGGACATGAGAATGAAACGGCTCACAATTACTCTAGCTACGATACTGATCACGGCCAGCACTTCAGTCATCTGCGCCAAGGAGACCACGACCACCAAGTCCGGTAGCGGCAAGGCATTCAATACGACGGTCACGCGAAACACGCATGGCGAGTTGTCCGACCAAGACTTGCGCCAAGCGTCCATTCTGGCATCCCATGTCGTTCGTCACGTGGGCGAGGCAGCGCTCGCGGTGGCCGATGAACAAACCGATCAGGCGAAACAGCATGTCGAGAAGGCTAGAAAGCTCGTGGAAGTGATTCGCGAATTGCTGCCGGTGACGGAAGTCACGACGGTCGTGACGAACGCCGACGGGGAAGAAGTCTATCGAGACACGGAGCGCATCCAAGACGACCGGATACCAATCTTCGAGCAAACAATCGCCGTGCAAGTAGTCCAGGCGGTCATGGATGCCAAACAGCAGGAGGCCGCACTGAAAGGTCTGCAACTTAGCGATGCCGATCTCGTACATACGTCCGTGTTAGTCGATCTAGACTTCATCGAACGGCGACTCAATCACGCAACAAGACATCTGGATTCCAAGGATGAGGAAGAAGTCCGCAGGGCCGCTGTTGATCTGACTCTTGCCCATACGTCAGGCGTGGATTTCGTCGTCAACAAAGAAGATCATCCGCTATGGGAAGCTCAAGTTGCGATCGAATTGGCGGAACGGATGGCTCGTGAGGAGCGGTTTGAAGCTGCCCAAACGAACCTCGCGCTGGCGCAGGCGTATTTGACAACGTACAAGACGCTTGTTGCAGACAAAGAGTCCGACAAGATCGAGAAACTCTCGGGCGAAATCTCAGACGTTGCCAAGAAAATCGAGAAGAAGGATTCCCCGGACAAAATCCGCGGATTTTGGCACCGCATCACGGGTTGGTTCCAAGGCGAGTCGGGTCAGGCCGAATCGACGGAGGACCGCGATGATGAACAACCTGAATCGTCCAATTAGTCGACGCATTTAGGGAGGCTCGCTTGTGCATCATCAAAGCCGTATGTGCAATCTCATGACGATAAGTCCGGTGTTCCCGGGATCCAAGGCGGTACGCAAATATTGCGGTGGGCCTGACGATACCATTCAAACGATTCAGAATCTCGGTGCGCTAAAGCAATGCGGCGAATCCGTTACGGGAAGCCGGTTACTTGCCGATCGCCTCCATCGAGAAATTTCGCTCGTTGATGTTGGGCGAATCAGCATCGCCGCCCTCACCTCGTCCGACTGGTCGCCTTATCTGCGGTTTCTGGCCAACATGACAGAGGAGGACTCCTCAAATTCTTGCTGTAGTACGGTCGACTTGGACCGGGTCCGGCAATCCTGCTTCGGTTCGACGTACGAGGCGTGCGTTCCCCTGTTGGTTTGGCATGCCGATAAGATTGTCGCAACCGCGATTTTGAATCGTGGGATCCAAGCGCCGGCCCACGGTGATGTCCAGATTCAGATCGTGGTCGATAGCGAGTATCGCCTTCGCGGTATCGGCCGCGTCGTGGTCTGTGAAATCGTATTGCTGGCGAGGTCGCTGGCAATCGATGAGTTGATTTGCCGCTGCAGCCTCGGGCAGTCAGGACTCATCACTTTCTTGCGGCGCTGCGGTTTCCGCGAGGGCAAAGAACCAGATGAGTTCTTCGCGAGTCCGTCGAAGGATGGCGTGCGAATGATTCGCAGCATCAATCGCCTGCGTGATGAAATGTTGCCACCGACTGCGACGCACATGCGTAGTCTTCTATAAACTGATTCGTGGTCGCGGTCGCGGGCTCATATACGAGGTAGCGCACGCTTGACGGTGATCAAATGGTTTCGGTCAGTGCCATTCGGAGTTTGTCGCGGGCCGTCTCGATATCTGCCTGAATGTCGGCTTCGCAGCGGTCCAGCGCCCGGGCAATTTCGTGTGTCTCGAAACCGTACAGGTTTCGCAGCACCCAGGCCTGTCTTTGGCATGTGGGAAACTCGGCAAGCAGTTCGTTCAGTCGGTCTCGTTGCTCCTCAGCCGACATCTTTTCCGAAATGTCCTCCACATCATCGTCGGTTAGCAATTCCTCTAGCGACAACGGCTCAGTCGGCTGAAGTGTCTGCTCGAACCAGTAGTGGAGGTCATCCAGATCGGCGTTGTCTTCTTCATCGTCGGGCTGCATTGTGCCCGCGTCCGGTGCGACAAGCGTGATCGGCTCAAGTTGTCCTCGTATGTCCTCTAACCGCGAGGTGAGCAACTCGAGTAGCCACACATCGAGCGCCACGTCATGAGGTCGCTGATCGTACTTTTCGCATGCCTGTACTAAGACATCGTCGACAAGATCTCTCGCGGTGTAGTCACCTCTTGGAACGACGTTCTCCAATTCAAGAATTGTCAACTCCCGACGGGCATGATCGTGAACTTGATCCAAATGGGGCAGCAGAAGCGCGACGAAATCTTGTTCCCGTTCGGCCGATGCGTCCTCCGCCAAGAATGGCGCTGTCGCCGCGAGTTGTTCTCGACGTCTGTGCCGACGGCGACGGAGATGTTCCTTCCGTAGTTCACCCTTGTGACGCCGAATCTCGCACACCAACTTATCAACGACTTCATCGATGGATCCGCGAAGGGTGGCGGAAGTCGCTTGCGCAACGAGTGTCCCGGTCGGCAGACGCAGCACGCCCCGCAATCGCCACTCGGCCCGAGACTTATGAGGATGAACCGTAAGTCGCAGTCGCCGCAGATCCGCCGCGTAGTTCGAGAGCAGCTTTTCCAGTCGGTGGACTTTCCGATCCCAATAGGATCGCGCCAGACCCTTCTCGTCCTCGCAGTGATTAAACACCCACTGTGTCTTCATGCCACGTCTCCGAATTCATGGGACTCGCTCGGCTGTGTTCCGCCCACGGCCGTCCCGCAGAAGCCGATCAATGCAATCGGTATGCCGTCGCGGGCCCGTGATTCCAGAAGTCAGCCGCCCTGTATGAGGGGAGCAAGCGATTTCGATGAAGGCTTCTCCACGGAACGCACGCGGTGCACGAATTGTCCGCGTTCGCTGCCTTGAACGTCGGCCACTGCGGCGAGTGCCAAACTGGCGGAATGGCGGCCAAATTGGCAAGCCTCACCCGCAGAAAGTCGGAAGGACCACTCACAGGCCCATTGGCACAATTGTTGCAAATGATCTCGTACGCGGCTGATCCATTTTCGAAAACCACCTCGCATCGCAGAAAGGACGGTAGATCATGATTCGCAATACAAGACCATTTCGGGTGTTGTTGGTTCTCTTTCTAATCGGCGCCTTTTCCGCGGCGGCGGTCTTTTACTACCCGAACGCGCTGAGTCAGTTGACCTACGCAGTCGAGCGTGGCAAGGCCGAAGTTTCAAAAGAGCAGCTTCAAACGGCCAGTGATCTGTCGACGGCGTTCAAGCACGTTGCCAAAGCCCTGCGGCCGTCGGTAGTCAGTGTCAGCTCCGTGAAGCGACTTCAGGCGACCCAGCCGCAAATCCATCGTTTCGGTCAACCACATGCACCGGACGAGCTGCGCCGCTTCTTTGGCGACGACTTCTTCGATCGCTTCTTTTTCGACCTTCCCACGCCACCGCGTGGATTCGAACAACGTGGCATGGGCACCGGCGTCATCGTCAGTGAAGATGGCTACATCCTCACGAACAATCATGTCGTGGACAACGCCGACGAAGTCACCGTTACTCTTTCGGACAAGCGGCAGTTCCGCGCTGAAATCATCGGTACGGACAAGCCGACCGACTTGGCGGTGCTGAAGATTGACGCCAATGGACTTGCCGCCGCTACGCTCGGCAACTCCTCGGCATTGGAGGTAGGGGATTGGGTCCTCGCCATCGGCAGTCCTTTCGGCCTGGATCAGACAGTCACGGCAGGAATCGTCAGCGCCACGGGACGTGCGAATGTCGGCATTGCTGACTACGAGGACTTCATTCAAACGGACGCCGCGATCAATCCTGGCAACAGCGGTGGCCCGCTGGTCAACCTGCGGGGTGAAGTCGTTGGCATCAATACCGCGATTGCGTCGCGCACCGGTGGCAACTTGGGCGTTGGCTTTGCCATTCCGAGCGATATGGCCAAGTCGGTGCTCGACAACTTGATCGAGCACGGGCACGTCGAGCGGGGATACCTCGGTGCCATGATCCAGGATTTGAATGAGGATCTGGCCGAATCCTTTGGCTATGAGGATAAGCAGGGTGTCCTGATCGGCGACGTCTTGGATGATGGCCCGGCAGCCAAGGCGGGTCTCAAGGGAGGCGACATCGTCATCGAACTCAATGGACAACGTGTCGAAAGCGCCAACGAGTTGCGCAATGCCGTCGCGGCTACCAAGGCGGGAACGGAAGTCGACCTACGCATCTTCCGGGATGGCAAGCAGCAGAATGTTCGCGTTGAGATCGGTCAGATTGAGAGTTCAGCGATTGTTGCTGGTCGTTCAGGTTCAGTGAACAACGACCTCGGGATCAAGGTTCAGACGCTCACGCCTGAAATGGCCCGCAAGCACGGAATTGATGACGACGAGCAGGGCGTCGTCGTCACCGAGGTCGAGCCGGGTAGCACCGCAGCTACGATGGGTATCCAACCCGGCGATGTGATCGTGTCGATCGGTGGAAACGAGGTCAACAACCTTACGGATTTCCGCAATGCGCTCCAGGAGCAAGATGTGGAAAAGGGGGTGCGCATGCAAATCATGCGTGACGGTGTACGTCGATTCGTCTTTATCAAGATTCGACGGTAATCGTGCGTGTCATGGTCGGGTGCGGGTCGGGTGCGGCACACGCTGCACCTGACTCGCGCCTCCTGATCGGTAACGGGTAAAGGATAAGAGCGATGGCTGGTCATGTGTTGCAAGACTCATGGTGGCGGCAATCCAGAGCGGAGATGTTGCCTTCTCAGAGTCGTTCGCAATATCGCGAACAGGCCCGATGGACCGCTACAGGAATTGCCAACTCGCTTGTTGCGGCGACAAGAGCGATCTGTACGTGTCTGATGTTCTTGTTCTTTAACATCGTCGGCATCGGTGCGTGGTTGGTCATGCTCGCTGCGATGGTGTTCGCGGTTTCATTGATCTTGTTCGGCACACTCGCCATCGCCGGTTTGGTGATCCAAGTTTTTGGATGGATTCTGCAGGGCATGGGACTCATGTGAGGCAACCTGAAGCCACCGCCAGCTTGTTCAGGAGAACGCGAACGAGAATTCGAAAGATGTCGGCAATCTAGGACGAGGAACAGATCAATACACCAGGTGATGAGGATTACGAGTCGGCACGGCTGAGGAGGCAGGGCCATGAAACATGATCGAGAACAACCTGCCAAATATGAACCGACGCCCACAGAAATTCGACAGAAGTGCGAGGACATCCAGAAACGCTGGTCGGATCACGAACGAAAGAGAAGATCGCTATCGCAACCCACCCAGCACTGGATTCCACCACGGGTCGATTTGCGGGACATCGATTCCTGGGAGGGTGCTGAGAGGTAACCGTGCATTGTTATTGATGGCTGCGTTGTCAATGAGTCCTTCGCCGCGGCGGTGATAGCTGGAATGCCGGCCTCTCGCAGGTCGACCTGGTTCATTGGCTGCGCAGGGCTCAATAAAGGCCGCTAAGACGACGGCGATAACGGCGCGGTGCGTGTCGGCACTTCTCCACGTTGAATGCGACTCGAGCCAATCCTTGAAGTGTCGTTTCGTGAGTTCTACGACTCGCAGGGCGCGACCGCAGGAACAAAGAAGTTCAGCCAGGTGACGGTACTGTCTCGATGCCCCTGGCTGATCGAGTTGTTGCCCACGCCGCGTTCGCAGTACTCGATATAGCCAGAGCAGACTCGAGCGACGTGCCACTCGCCGGAGACGGCAGCGTCTCCTTCACCACTCCAGGCCAGCTTCTCCTTGGCCAGGGCCAGGTCCGCCGCCTCCCGCCTCTCTTTGCCCCGGATCCGCTCGCCGTTGTCATCAAAGAGCGGCACTCGTTTCTTCGTGCCCGGCAGGGTGCAGTATCAGCAGTCGGTCTGCTTCCAATGCCAGGCCGATCCGTGCGACTGCCGCCGGGTTTTTGTTGTCTTGCCATGTGGCTCACTCCTTCATCTGGTCTGTCTCGATCTGATTGACCCGGGGATGCCACCATTCGATACTGTGGGAACGCTTCAATCCCGCAAGCAACACTCATCCCGTTCTCAAAGGGCTCGTCATGTCGGTTTCTGCACGAAAGTCGGAATCTCGTTCATTCGTCCAGGGTTGGCTGCACAGAATCGTTGCGTTCGTGCTCGTCCCCGTCGCCCTGCTTGGTTTAGGATCCGTTAA
>QQVP01000067.1 GCA_003389215.1 Planctomycetota bacterium
TACGACCTTTCGCCCGACGGCGAACACCTGCTCTATGCGGCCAAGATCGACGATAAGTGGTCGCTGTGGGTCGTCAAGCTTCGCGATCGCTCGACCACCAAGGCGATGTCGCTGGGCGGTTGGACCGGCCACATCGAGTTCACCAAGGACGGCAAGAGCGCCTTCATGTTGCAGGGCGGCAGCATCAAGAAGCTCAGCGTCGGCGGAGCCCTCGGCGGCGGCAGCGCCTCGGCGAAGCCGGTCACCTTCCGCGCCGAGCAGGAGATCGACGAAGATCGCGAACGCGCCTACATCTTCGAGCACATCTGGCGCCAGACGCTCCGCAAGTTCTACGACCCCGAGATGCACGGCGTCGACTGGGCCGCCATGAAGGCCAACTACGAGCAGTTTCTGCCCACGATTACCAACAATTACGATTTCCGCGAACTGCTCAGCGAGATGCTCGGCGAGCTGAACGCCTCGCACACCGGCGCCCGTTACTTCGGTCGCCACGGCACTGGCGACGCCACGGCGTCGTTGGGCATGCTCTACGACGTCGAACACGACGGCGTCGGACTGAAGATCGCCGAGATCATCAAGCGCGGTCCGGCCGATCGGGCCGATTCGGAAATTCGCGCCGGGCATATCATTACCCACATCGACGGCGATCAACTGGCGGTCGACGTGAATCCCTGGCGGCTGCTGAATCGCAAGAGCGGCAAGCCGGTGCGGCTCACCCTGCACGATCCGGTGAAGGATCGCGAGTATCACGAAATCATCCGGCCGACCAGCCAGAGCGGCGAAGCGAATTTGCTCTACGAACGCTGGATCGAGACCCGTCGCGAATTGTGCGAAAAGGTCTCCGGCGGCAAGATCGGCTACGTGCACGTCCGCGGCATGGACGACGCCAGCTTCCGCCGCGTCTACTCCGAAGTGCTTGGCCGCAACAACGACAAACAGGCCTTGATCGTCGATACCCGTTACAACGGCGGCGGCTGGCTGCACGAGCGGCTCACCACCTTCCTCGACGGCGAGCTCTATTGCTACTTTCTGCCGCGCGGACATCAGCGGGGCGACCTGGGCGGCGAGCCGATCGACAAGTGGACCAAACCGGTCGCGGTCGTGCAGAACGAAGGCAACTACAGCGACGCTCACTTCTTCCCCTGGGCCTTCAAGACCAAGAAGATCGGCAAGCTGGTCGGCGCGCCGGTGCCCGGCACGTCGACGGCCGTCTGGTGGGAAGGCCAGATCGACCCGTCGCTGGTCTTCGGCATTCCCCAGGTCGGCATCACCACGCTCGACGGCCGCTACCTGGAGAACTTTCAGCTCGAGCCGGACGTGCTGGTGCTCAACGACGCCGAGTCGATGGCCGCCGGCGAGGACAAGCAGCTGGTGAAGGCGGTCGAGGTGCTGCTGGAAGAGACCCAGGCGGAGAAGAAGTAGGGCGCAACTCGGCGGTCACGCGACGACGTAGAGCATCCGCAGGACGCCGCAACCGAGGTAGAGCCATCCGGATATTTCGAGTCGGATGAGACGGAGCGCCGCGGCCAACAACCGGCCGTCCGACCTGCCCGCGGTTGACCCTTATCTCTTCTTGTTCGACTTGGGTCGTTTTGGTGCGGCTCGACTCTTCGAGTAAGCGACTGCCTTGCCGGCCAAGCCAGCCACAAACCCAGCAAAGCTTAGTTCTTTGGACGCGACCCGATACTTGCCATTACGCCCTTGATCTCTTGGCGTCAGCAGCAGACAGGCAGCGTCGTAAAGGCGTTCTCGCACCAGCTTCGTGAGCAGACTTTCATACCGTTTTCGGTACGACGTGCTTCGGAATTCGGGGAAGACGCCGAAATGGGGCTCGCGAACGTCGACCGGCGAGTTCGACTCCGGGCAGTCCTCCAGGATAAACATGTACCCCAGCCAGGGTCGCGCGGAAGGCTTGTACGCGCCTTCCCGATAGGCGGCCCACAAGTCGGTCGCATTGCCAATTGCCTCTTCCGCGCGATTGTTGACGTTGTTGCCGAACGAAGGGCCGACGTGTGCTTTAAACTCGACGACGGCCAACAATTGATCGTCCACGACTGCGAGCAAATCCCATTTCTTCTCAGCGCGGAAGTAGCCGGGAAGCTGCAATTTGCTTGACCAATGGACGTCGACCTGTGGGAGTCCGGCATCGATCAGAATATCGCGGCAAAGTTCGACGAATCCGTCGAGATGCTTTCCGCCGGTCACCGCCGACCGGGCGCCTGTGTCGCGACGACCGGTCTTCGCACCCTGGGTCTGATTCTGGCGATCGCGCGTTCGCCAGAAGTGCCGGATCGCCTGCTTGAGCCGCTGCTCAATTCCCTTCATGAACGGCTACCTGAGCCTTCGAAAAGAAATCCCTCGAATCCTGAATCCGCTTGAGGGCGTAGTGGAGGTAGGCATCGTCGATTTCGAAACCGATCGAGTTCCGCCCCGACGCGGACGCGGCCACGGTCGTGGTGCCCGTTCCGAGAAAGGGATCCAAAACGGTATCCCCCACGAAACTGAACATACGAATCAATCGCTCTGCCAATTCGACGGGATAGGGCGCGGGGTGGTCCCGCGTCGAGGCGCCGGTCAGCCCCGTCCAGATCTGCTGAAACCAGGCCTTATGGTTCGCGTCCGACAACACGCTCAAGATCCGCGTCGCAACCGAAGGACTCCGATAGCCGCCCGGTTTTCTTTCCATCAGGATGAACTCGATGTCGTTCTTGATCACGGCGTTCGGCTCGTACGGCTTACCCAGGAACGACGAGCCATTCCCTTCGACTTCGAACACGGCGTTGGCGATCTTGTGCCAGATGATCGGAGCCAGGTTGTCGTAGCCGATGACACGGCACTGCTCCTGGATGGAGGCGTGCAACGGCACGACCGTGTGCCGACCGTTGTTCTTGCGTCGCGAAAGACAGACGTCTCCGACCACACAAATCAACCGTCCGCCCGGCACGAGCGCGCGAAAGCACTTGCGCCAAACTTTGTTCAGCTCCTTCAGAAACGCCTCATACTCGACGACATGCCCCAGCTGTCCTTCCGTATCGCGGTACTCCTTCAGCGTCCAATAGGGAGGGGACGTGAGCACCAAGTGGACCGATTCGGGCGGCAGCTTCATCGCACGCGCGTCGCCCAAGTAGAGATCGTGCCGGGTCGGAATCTCGTGCACGGCCGTTTCGATCAAGCCCGCCAGCGCCGCGTCCTTGGCGATGGCGGGCAAGGCGGTCTGCGGATCTTCGACGTTCGCAACTTCAGGCGGGAGGTAGTCCTCGTGTCGAATTTCGACAGTTGCTGCTTTCGTGGCCATCCGACGTGTCATTCCTTCGGGCGATACGAAATCGTCTCGCCGACGTAATCCTAGACTCCCGTTCTCTCAAGAGAGCGAGTTGCCCTGCGGCGCGAACCGCATTGTCGCATTGAGCGGCCGTAAATGGTAGGTGCAGGGGGCCGAGCGGCTCGCGCGGCGATTCCATAGGCTGCGCGCCACGGATACCACTCACCCTCTCCTCTGCCCGTGCGGATGCCCGCCTCCCCCTCCACCTACTCACGCCTCGCGGGCCAGCGAACGCTTCTCGCGAATCTCCGCCAGACAGGCCGACACATACGCCGACCGCTCGGGCCAGCGACGGGCAACCTCGCGATACCAACGCGCGGCCGCGTCCCACTCGCCATCTTGATCCAGGCTGGCTGCCACCGAGAGCGCCTCTTCCGCATTGTCCGTCTCCGCCGGCCTGCGCGCGAGCGCCGTCTGCGGCGGTCGCAGCATCAGCCAGAACACGGCCACCAGCGGCCCGGTAAACAGAAACCAGATCGCCACGCTCCCGCCGCTCTCGCCTCGCCGCTGTGCGTCGCCAATGGCCCAGGCCAGCGGTCCCACCAGCACGAACACCATCGCCACCGTGACGAGCACGTCTGGAAACGTCGCTTCGATCAGCTCGACCAGTTCCGGCATCTCGACACTACCCCCGCGGCCACGTGAAGCAGGCGCCCCACGGACGAGTCTGGCGGCGTTCGGCAACCGCGTGGCGCACTCTGATCACGCCGTCATTCTAGCGGCCGCGACAGGGCGTGTCACATTTGCGGCGTTGAACTTGGCCCGTGCCGCGATAGATTGAAGCGTGCTGCCACTCTTGCGCAGTCGCACGCGGGGCAGGGTGTCGGGCAGCGAACTGGACAGGATCACAGGATGACAGGATTGAAGGACAAGAGGGTCCGCGGGTGAGGAACTTCGATCGTGTCGATCGTGTTCATCCTGACTTTGAACCGTTGGGTCGGGTGCGCGACGAAGGGGTCCGGTCCAAGTTTTCGGTCGCCACGAATTTCGAGCGGGAGAACCGACCGGCCGAAAATTGGACCAGACCCCGAGCGTGCGGCATCAGCCTGCTCGTCAGCCAGCGTGAAGGGAGTTCTCGACGTGAGTTTTTTACCCTCGACCGGCCAAGACCTGGCAACAACCCTTAGCCCCTGTCGCGCAAGCGACTTAGCAACGCGGTGCGGGTGTTCGCGCGTTTGCCGTAAGGCAAAGTGCCGAAAGCGGTTCGAGTTTTTTCACCCTCGGTGCGAATTTCGGCCCTCGGCGAAAAAAACTCGGGGTGCGAAAAGGGCTCTCGCGGCTCGGCGGGCTGAGACGCGGTTGCTGGACCAGGGGGACCGGTCCAAGTTCTCGGTCAGCCTCTTTGGCAGGTGGAGAATCGTTGAGCCGAGAATTGGACCAGACCCCGATCGGCACCCGGCGCTGCACCACGAGCATGGCGACGCCAGCCTGGACACGGCAGCCCGATCGACATCGACAGAGCCACCGCCAACCCGGGGTTGAGGTTATAGAGACCGGGTGGTACCTCGCAAGCAATCCGGTCGCGAATCACACCGCCACGGCGGCTGCCAGCAGGCTCTTGCCGGTCGCTTCCAGATCGTCGCAGGCCTCGCCGACCCGTGCGGCCATGGCCGCTTCGGCCAGTTTCAGGTAGCTCCGCGGATCGTACTTCTTCTTGTTGCCGACTTCGCCCTCGACCTTGAGCACCTCGTCGTAGTTGCGCAGCACATGGTCGACGATCGGTCGGGTAAAGGCGTATTGCGTGTCGGTGTCGACGTTCATCTTGACGACCCCGTACTGCAGTGTCTCCTTGATCTGGCTCTTTTCCGAGCCGGAGCCGCCGTGGAAGACGAGATGGAAACGGGCATCGGCACCGAACTCGGCCTTGATCGCGTCCTGACCTTGCTTGAGAATCTCGGGCCGCAGCTTCACCGCGCCCGGCTTGTACGAGCCGTGCACGTTGCCGAAGGTGGCCGCGAACATGTAGGTGCCGTCGATCGGGTTCATGCGTCGATAGACCTCAACCATGTCCTCGGGCGTGGTGTAGAGCTTCTCGGCGGGGGTGTCTTCGCTGCCGGCGGCGCCGTCCTCTTCGCCTCCGACGATGCCCGCCTCGATTTCGAGCATCATGCCCAGCTTGGCCAATCGTTCGTAGAGCGGCACCGAGAGATCGAGATTCTCTTCGAGCGGCAAGTTCGAGGCGTCGAGCATGTGGCTGTTGAACAGCGTCGGCTCGCCGGCGGCAAAGCGGCGTTCCGATTCTTCGATCAGCGGAACCATGAAACTGTCGACGACCTTCGGCTGACAGTGATCGGTGTGCAGGGCGATGAGCACGTCGTAGCGATCGGCCACGCGGTGCAGGTGCTCGGCGATCGAGATCGCGCCCAGCGGTTGATCGTTTACGGCCAGGCCCGAAGCGAAGGCCGCCCCGCCGGTCGAGACCTGGATGATGCCGTCCGACTTCTTGTCGGCGAAGCCCTTCAGGGCGGCGTTGGCGGTGGTCATGCTGGTGACGTTGATGGCCGGATAGGCGTAATGACCGCTTTGCGCGGCGTCGAGCATGTCGCGATATTGTTGCGGGGTGGCGATGGGCATGGCGGGCTTCCTGTTTCGTACGTCGCGGTTGTTCGGGAACGCGGTAGCGGGCGGGAAAACGCAAAGCGGCGGAATCGACTCGTCGGGAGAGTCGCATCCGCCGCAGCCGGAATTTTAGGACGCCGTGCGCATCTCAACAAGGCGACCGACCCGCGGCGAACGTGCGGCGAACGTGCCGTGGCGTCGCACCTAGTGGGGTGTGCCGTGGCGCGCCCGCTGGAGCGCGTCGTTCCAGCCCTCGCGACGGGCCGCAGCCACGTCGCGAGAGATCGACGGCTCGAACCGACGTTCCAGCTGCCAGTGGTCGGCCAGCTCCGCGACGTCGCTCCAGTAGCCGACACCCAGACCGGCCAACAGCGCCGCCCCCAGGGCCGTCGTCTCGGTGACACGAGGTCGCACCACCGGCACGCCCAGGATGTCCGCCTGGAACTGCAACAACAGATCATTCGCCGCGGCGCCCCCGTCCACCCGCAGTTCGTCGATCTGCAGGTCGCCGATCGCGCGGGCGGCGTCTTCCTGCATCGCGTCGAGCACGTCGGCCACCTGAAAGGCGATGCCCTCGAGCGCCGCGCGGGCGATGTGGGCAGCCGTCGTGCCGCGGGTCAAACCGACCAGGGTGCCGCGGGCATGCGGGTCCCAATGCGGGGCGCCGAGTCCGGCAAAGGCCGGCACGAAGTAGACCCCGTCGGTGTCGGCGACGCTGGCCGCGAGCGGTTCGATGTCGGCTGCCGACTGGAACATACCCAGCCCGTCGCGGAGCCACTGCACCACGGCCCCGCCCACGAACACGCTCCCTTCAAGCGCGTAGGTGGTTTCGTCACCCAGCTGCCAGGCGGTCGTGGTTAGCAGCTGGTTCTGCGACTCGACCGGCTGCGTGCCGGTGTTGAGCAACATGAAGCAGCCGGTGCCATAGGTGTTCTTGGCCAGGCCTGCACGATGACAGAGTTGACCGAACAGAGCGGCCTGTTGATCGCCGGCGATTCCGGCGATGGGGACAGCCGCGCCGAACAGATCGGAGACCGTGATGGCGAATTGACCGCTGCTGGCGACGACGTCCGGGAGCATCGCGCGCGGAATGTCGAACAACTCGAGCAGCTCGTCGGACCAGCGGCCTTGGCGAATGTCGAACAGCAGCGTGCGGGCGGCGTTACTCGGATCGGTCACGTGGTGCGAACCGCCCGTCAGCTTCCAGACCAGATAGCTGTCGACGGTGCCGAAGACGAGCTGGCCCGCTTCCGCCCGCTCTCGGGCCCCGGGAACGTTGTCGAGCAGCCAGGCAACCTTCGTGGCGGAAAAGTAGGCGTCGAGCACCAGGCCTGTTCGCTCGCGCACCAGCGCCGCACGACCTTCGTCGCGGAGGCTTTCGCAGAGCGGCGCGGTGCGGCGGTCCTGCCAAACGATCGCGTTATGAAGCGGCTCGCCGGTGGCCCGATCCCAAACGACGGTCGTCTCGCGTTGGTTGGCGATGCCGATCGCGGCAATGTCGGTGGCGGCCAGATCCGCGGCGGCCAGGGCCTCGCGAGCGACGTCCCGTTGCGATCGCCAGATCGCCTCGGGATCGTGTTCGACCCAGCCGGGCTGCGGAAAGATTTGCTCGAACTCGCGCTGGGCAACCGAGACGACTTGGGCCTCGCGATCGAAGACGATCGCCCGCGAACTGGTCGTGCCTTGATCGAGGGCCAGCAGGTACGACACAGCGACGGCCCTCGCGGACAGGAGGATGACTCAAACGCCGCGTCGAAAGCGACCGCTCGGCGAATTCTAGGCGATCAGATCGTGGTGAATCTTCGGATCTTCGGTCGGTCCGATGAGCCGTTGCTTGAGTCCCTGATACGGAACGTGGAACTCGTAAGGATCGAGCCCCAACAGATGCAAGATCGTGGCCTGCAGATCGTTGACGAACATGCGGTTTTCGGTGGCGAAGTAGCCGAGCTCGTCGGTGGCTCCGTAGCTGAAGCCGCCCTTCACGCCTCCGCCAGCCATGAACATGCTCATCGAGTGCGGATGATGATCGCGGCCGAGGAACTTGGAGTTGTCCCGTTTCTCGTTCATCGGGGTGCGTCCGAACTCGCCGCTCCAGACGATCAGCGTTTCGTCCAGCAACCCGCGCTGCTTCAGGTCGGTGATCAAGGCGGCAATCGGCCGTTCGGTCTGCCGACACTTCTTCGGCAGCTGCGAGATCAGGTCGGTGGTCTTGCCGGTGCCGTGCACGTCCCAACCCCAGTCGAAGAGCTGGACGAAACGGACGCCGCTTTCCACCATCCGCCGCGCCAACAGGCAGTTATTGGCGAACGACGGCTGCGATGGATCGCTGCCGTACATGGCGTGTGTGGCGACCGACTCGCTCGAGATGTCCATCACCTCGGGAACCGAAACCTGCATGCGATAGGCCAGCTCGTACTGTTCGATGCGGGTCAGCGTTTCGGGGTCGCCGACCTCGGCCAGCTGCATCTCGTTCAAGTCGCGGATCGCATCGAGACTGCGACGGCGGCCGGCACGATCCATGCCCTTGGGGTTGGTCACATAGAGGACCGGTTCGCCGGAGGTGCGGCACTGAACGCCCTGGAAGACGCTCGGCAGAAAACCGCTGCCCCAGACACTCTTGCCGGCGCTGGGAACCTTGTCGCCGGAGACGAGCACGACAAAGCCGGGCAAGTCCTGGTTCTCGCTGCCTAGGCCATAGGTGACCCAGGAACCCATCGAGGGTTTGCCGAACTGCGAGGTGCCCGTGTAGAGCATCAGCTGGGCCGGGGCGTGATTGAACTGGTCGGTCCACATCGATTTGATCACGCACAAGTCGTCCGCCACCTCACCGAGATTCGGCAGCAGCTCGGAGAGCATCAGGCCGCTCTGGCCGTGGTGGGCGAATTCGTAGGGCGAACCGAGCAGCTGCGGGTGGCCTTTGATGAAGGCGAAGCGTTCCCCTTCGAGAAATTCGTCGGGGCAGTCCTGGTCGTTCAGCTCGCGCAGCTTCGGCTTGAAGTCGAACAGCTCTTGCTGCGGAGGCGAACCGGCCATGTGCAGGTAGATCACGTTCTTCGCCCGGGCCGGATGATGGCTCGGCCGCGGCGACAGCGGGCCGGGACCCGCCTCGGTCGGCGTCGCCTGGGCTCTTTCGCCAGCGAGCAACGACGAGAGGGCGATGGCACCCAGTCCGGCCGTTCCGCCGTGCAGGAAGTGGCGACGCGTAATGCCTTGCAACTGTTTCTGGAAAACGTTCATGTCGGTTCCTCGGCGAGCGGGCTCACGCTTCCGCGCGACCCGGTCGAGCGTTTATCCCTTGGTGAGGGTTTCGTCCAAGTTCAGCAGCACGTTGGCCACCACGGTCCAGGCGGCCAGCTCGACGACGTCCATTTCGGCCGGTGCCTCGCCCAGCACGTCGGTTGCCATTTGTTTGGCTTCCTCGGGGTGCTGGCGATAGTGAGCCAACTCCGTTTCGTAAAGCGCGACGATGCGATTCAACTCGGCCGCGCGCGGCGGTCGGACCAAACAACGACGAAACGCAAACGTCACGCGGTCTTCCAGGTTCGAGCCGCCGTCTTCCACGACCCGGCGGGCCAGCGCCTGAGCCGCCTCGACGTAGACCGGATCGTTCAGCGTCACCAAAGCGGCCAGCGGCGTATTCGTGCGGGTTCGCTTGACGGTGCAGATCTCACGACTCGTGGCGTCGAAGGCGATCATCGAAGGATAGGGGCTCGTACGGCGCCAGAACGTGTACAGACCGCGACGATAGCGATCTTCGCCCACGCTCGTCTCCCACTTGTCGCCGCTGTAGACCACTTGCCACACACCGGGCGGCTGCGGCGGCATGACGCTCTTGCCGAACATCTTGCGGCTCAACAGACCGGACGAGGCCAAGGCCTGATCGCGGACCATTTCGGCCTCCAAGCGGAACCGCGGGCCGCGGGCCAGCCATCGATTCTCGGGATCCTTTTCCATCAGGGCCGGCGTCGTATGCGAGCTCTGTCGATAGGTGGCCGACATGGCGATGTGCTTCACCAGCTTCTTCATCGACCAACCCTGCTCCATAAATTCAATCGCCAACCGGTCCAGCAATTCCGGATGCGTGGGCGGCACGCCCTGGGTACCGAAGTCCTCGCTCGTGGCGACCAGACCGCGCCCGAACATCTGCTCCCAGAAGCGGTTGACCATCACGCGGGCCGTGAGCGGGTTGTTCTTGTCGACCAGCCAATAGGCCAGGCCGAGTCGGTTTCGCGGCACGTCTTCGGGGAAGGGATGCAGCGACGCCGGTACGCCTGGCTCGACGCGCGGACCCTTCGTCAAGAAGCTGCCGCGGACCATGACGTGCGTTTCGCGACGCTTGAAGTCTTCCAGCTCCAGCATGATCGGCGTGGTCGGCCCGCCGCTCTTGGCTCGCAACGACTGCAGACGCGATTCGGTCTCAAACAACTGGTCGCGAAGCGGCTTGAGCAGCGGCGCGATCGTGCGGTAGTAGGCGGCCAGCGCGTCTTGTTCGTCCGTCGTGCGGCTCTCGGGCGATTTCTGGGCGATCTCGACGACGTTCTTCGGCAGCTCGCCACCCAGGGCCCGGAAAAAGAAGCCGCCTTTGCCGGTGGCGTTGACGATCTTCACGAGCAGTTGATTCTCGCCCTGGCGGAGCTGCACCGAGATGCGATCCTGATCGGGAAACGCGCTGCGGCCGATCTGCTTGTCGTGGACAACTCGTCCGTTGAGCCAGACCTTGATGCTGTCGTCGCTGCCGAAGGAGAGATCCAACGGCCCCGGCACGGAGGCCTCGATCGTGCGATAGAAGTAGAACGACGAGTAGTCGCCACTCAGCTCGTGGACCTTGTTGTCGACGTATTCCGGCTTCGCCTCCCAGCGGAGCTGCCCGTCGTCGTAGGTCTGGGTGAGGTCGATTTCCTGTTCCGGCGGGAAACTCGTGGACAGTGCTGCGCCGTAACTCTCGGCAACGAAGGGTCCGATGAATTGCCAGGTCGACAGTTTCGGCGGTGGGCTGGGACCTTGCTCGGCCAGCTGCGTCGCCCAGGCCGTTTGCGCGGCGGCAAGCTCCGCCGAGCGATACTCGGCCAGGGCCCGCTTCTGCCTGGCGATCTTGACCAACAGGGCGTCGATCTCACCGATCACCTCGCCCAGCGGACTCGACAGCACGGGCGCCTCGTTGGGCTGATCGTTGTCGGCCGTCTGATTCAGAAAGGCATACAGCTCGTAATACTCGCGCTGCGTGATCGGGTCGTACTTGTGCGAGTGACATTGGGCACAGCCGACCGTCAGACCGAGCCAGACCTGGCCCGTCGTGTTCACCCGATCGACCACGGCGGCGCTGCGAAACTCTTCATCGTCCGTACCGCCTTCGGTATTCGTCATTGTGTTGCGATGAAACGCCGTGGCGATGTATTGCTCGGTGGTCGGTACCGGCAGCATGTCGCCGGCCATCTGTTCGATCGTAAAGCGATCGAACGGCAGGTCGCGATTGAAGGCACCGATGACCCAGTCGCGATAACGATGAATCGTGCGACGATTGTCCTTCTCGTAGCCTTGCGTGTCGGCATAGCGGGCCAGGTCGAGCCACATGCGGGCCCAACGTTCGCCATAGTGCCGCGAGTCGAGCAAGCGATCGACCAGTCGCTCGTAGGCGTCGGGTCGCGGGTCGTTGACAAATCGATCGACCTGATCGAGGGTCGGTGGAATGCCGATGATGTCGAGGTAGAGACGTCGGACCAATGTGTAGCGGTCGGCCTCCGGCGAAGGCTTCAGTCCCTCGGCTTCCATGCGGGCGGCGACGAACGGGTCGATCGAATTGCGGACCCAATCCTGGTGGGCGGTCGTCGGCAGCGCGTGTTTCTCGGGCTTGATCAGCGACCAGTGCCGGGGTCCCTCGTCGACGGCCTGGGCCGTGTCGGGCCACTCGGCACCTTGCTCGATCCAGCGCTCCAAGAGGGCGATTTGAGATTCGCTCAGCGGCTCGCCTTCGTCCTCCGGCGGCATCAGCTCGTCCTCGCCGCGCACCCGGGCGATCAGGCTGCTCTCCTCCGGTTGGCCAGGCTCAACGGCCACCTCGCCCGAGTCGCCTCCGATGAAGGCCGACTTGCGGTCCCAGCGGATGCCGCCCTCGGCGGTTCCGCCGGCATGGCAGTCGTAGCAACTGGCCTCCAAAATCGGCTGCACGTCGCGAACAAAATCGACGTGTTCTGGCAACTCGGCGGCGGTGACGGACGCCGGCAAAGCGGCAATCAGGGCAAGCGCGAACAGCGGTCTCAAGGCGTGGGACATCTTGAGGCGACTCCGAAAAGTGTCGTCTTAAATCGGCGGGAAAACGGTGAGGCCCACGGCGGGGCCTGCGGGGGGGGCTGAGCCGGTCCATCGACTCTTGAACATCTATTAGACCATAGCTGTGGCGGCAAGTGTATAGCTCGTAACCCAATAATTTGCCAGAATTTGCCGTTTCTGTGCCGGTTCGACACACCCCACCTGATTGGCCGCCGCGGGTCGAGATGGGAGAATCCGGGCAACCTCGGCCGCGGACGAAACTTGGAGTCGCGAACGTCATGGCAATTCTGGTCACCGGTGGCGCCGGCTACATCGGCAGCGTCGCGGTCGAGCAATTGATCGAGGCGGGAGAGCGGGTCGTCGTGTTCGACAATCTCTCGCAAGGCCATCGCGCCGCCGTGCACGAAGAGGCGACGCTGGTGGTGGGCGATCTGGTCGATCGGGCGGCGATCGATGCCGTGTTCGAAGACCACGAGATCGACGCCGTGATGCACTTCGCTTCACGCACCGCGGTCGGCGAGTCGGTCGAGAAGCCGTTTCTCTATCTGGGCGGCAATGTCGCGTGCGGTCTCAATCTGCTCGAGGCGATGCACATGGCCGGGGTGAAGAAGTTCATCTTTTCGTCGACGGCGAATCTGTTCAGCAATCCCGAATCGCTACCCATTACCGAGTCGGAGCGGATTGTGCCGGGCAGTCCCTACGGCGAATCGAAGGCGATTCTGGAACGCATTTTGACCTGGCTCGACGCGACCCAGGGTCTGCGCTATGCGTCGCTGCGCTACTTCAATGCCGCGGGGGCCACCGAGCGATTGGGCGAAGATCACGAGCCCGAGAATCACCTGATTCCGTTGGTGCTCCAGGTTGCCCTGGGCCAGCGCGACGACATCACGATCTTTGGGGACGACTATCCGACGCCGGACGGAACCTGCGTCCGCGATTACATTCACGTGGTCGACCTGGCCCAGGCCCACGTGCTGGCCCTACGGGCGTTGGAACGAGGAAGCTGCCAGTACAACCTCGGCAACGGCAGCGGATTCTCGGTGCGCGAGATCATCGAGACGGCCCGCCAGATAACAGGACATCCGATCCCGGCTCACGTCGGCCCGCGTCGCGACGGCGACGTGGCGACGCTTATCGCGGGCAGCGACAAGATCCGCAGCGAGCTGGGCTGGCAGCCTCAAATGCCGGACGTGCGGCAGATCGTGGAGAGTGCCTGGCGCTGGCATCAGGCCCATCCGGACGGCTACGGCTCTTGAGTCGTCCGGGGCGGCTACTTCGCGCGGGACGGCCCCGTTGCTTCGAGGCCCCGTTGCTTCGAGGCCCCGAGACCCGCCGTCGGTCGATGTGCGAGGGTCGCCGCCGCGTTTCAATTTCGCACACCGAGAGGGCCAAAATGGTAGAGCGCCTCTACCAAAATGGCATAGCCGAAGCCGCCTGTCGCGAGCCGGCCAATGGCGTTTCTGAAACGTGAAGGTTTTTGCAAATCTGGGACCCGCCTGGGGTTAGGACGGCACTTGGCGGGCCGTCCTGCGCAACTGGCACAGACGTTGCAACTGTCTGAAACGATCGCGTGCGAAGACTGCGAGCCCGCCGTGGGTCGCGCGCCGCGTGCCATTGGTCGTAGCCAGGAATAGCTAATGTCCCGAACGTTGCGGACGGAGTAATTCTTTTATGAAACCTACTTACGAGCCAGTAGGAGGGGACCGTACCTCCGAGCGGGAGGAATCCGGCTTTGCGGAATCCTCACCGAAGCGTTCGGGCTGTCTTGTCTTCGGCCTCGAACCGACGCGGCGCCAATTCCTCGTGCAGGCCGCCCAATCCGCGGGTTGGGATGCGGTCGAGTGTGGCGAGGAACAGATCGCCGCGGGACCTCGCATGTTCGAGGGCCAACATCTCATCATCTTCGATCTAGAAACCCCGGACGGTTCGACGGCCGTCCCGCTGCAGACGTCCACCGAAAGGGCGGCACGGCAGCCGGGCATTCTTCTCGTGCTTTGCGGCAATGAGGGGAACGTCGCCGAAGAAATCTGGGCCAGGCAGCTTGGCGTGTGGCTCTACTTGCCCGGCGCGGTCGACAACGTCGACCTGACCGAGGTCTTCGAAGAGGCGATGCGCTTGGATGAAGAACGACAAGCGAGTCGCTCATCGACAGCAAGCCCGTCGACGGCAAATGGAAAGGAAACGTCACCAAGTCGGAGTCGTCCTAGATAAGGCGCCCCAAGGGAGGCGCCCCATCCGAGAGGCACACCATCAGTGAGAAGCTAGCGGCGTCCGACGTGACTTCACCCGATTCGAACTGAAGTCGTCTCTCGAACAGACCGACGAAACGAGGAGCTAATGACCATAACTCTCGCGAAATGTGAGCTCGCTTGAGCCCGCGTTTCGCTGTGTGGAAAGTTCGAATGTTTGAAGTATTTGCATCATTGAATGACTCCCCCAGAGTAGGCGGCGCTTCCCCGGCTGAAGTTGTGCCCCCCGTCGACCGCAAGCGGCGCTGTCCCGTCGCGACTCGTCCGCGGGGCGCGTTCGACCGGCCGGCGAGTTCGACCTATCGCGCACTCACGGCGCTGAGCGTCTTGCTGCTCTTGTTGCTCTCCGCCACCCGTCACGCCGAAGCGGTCATCACGCTGGGGCTCGGCGAACTCGGCCGGACGGCCGAGTACGGCTATGGAAGCCGAGGACTCTACCTGGGCAATTCGATCGGCGATCCGATTGTCGGGAACTGGACTCACATGAGTCACCCGCTCACCAACTGGCGGTTCGTCGACATGTCGCTCTATATCGACGAGATTACCGGCGATGCCGTGATCTCCGGCACGATGGAGCGTTATGCGGGTATCAACGGTCCCGAGCCGTGGTTGGTCGCCACGCTGAGCCTCACTGATCTCGAGTTCCGCAACCCCGACGGCACGTATCGCGACGATAGCGGAGGAAGCTATCTCGGTGGCAGTGGTGGAGGTAGCTACAACGGAGGCATCTCCCTGACCGACATCCAAAACGTCGCCGCGGGGATTGATCCCTTTACCCTTCAAGATGCCAGCGGTGTGGATGGCTGGGGCTTCGAGTGGGTCGCGGCCACGATGGAGTTGAACAACCCCAACGGGTACGCGTCGACCGTGCCGCTGACCGGATGGACCGGGCTGAACATGCCCGCGATGAATCACTTCAACGTCGCCGAGCTACACTACGACTTGGAATTCGACATGCTCTTCGATGCCTGGTACGTCAACGAGGAAGAGAAAGCCCTGGGCGGGTTCTTCAATGTCGGCGATACGAAAGCGCCGGTTTCCCTGCCGGATGACGGCGGCGGCACTGGCACCGCGACGGGCAGCGGCGGAGCAGTTCCAGAACCGGCGACGTACGCCTTGGCTCTGTTGGCTGCCGGCGCGCTATTCTTGCAGCAGTTGCGACGCCGTGTCGTCGAGCGGGCGTAGCGACCGCTACGCTCAGCGGCCTCGGCTTTCACCGCAGCGCCGGGCGCACCTTGCCGAGTTGCTGGCGAACTCGCCCTTCGGCTAGCTCGCCTGATGCCGGATCATCACGCCGCCGATGAAGGTCCAGAGTGCCAGGTACGTGATTCCAAGAGTGGCATTGATCAGGTCAGGAGTCATGTTCGCTTGCTCGTGATCGGGGTCCGACGAAGTGCCTCCTGCCTGGGGCTCGATCATCCGTGCCGCCTCCTGATTTCGACATTCTCGGGACCGCTCCTCCAGCGGAAGCTCCTCGTCGCCTTCTTGCGGCAGGAAACTCAGACTCTTCGCAGGCGAACTGAGATGAGCCGTGCGCAAACTCGACGGTGCCGGCGCAATCGCTAGCGAAGAATCGGGCGAGTCTTCCGGTCGTGCGCGGGCGCCGCTGGCGCAACCGACAAAGTCACGGCGGGCGGTCCGCGCCGAGCGCGCGGCACCCCACATGGCGGGCCCCCGACATCGCCTCTCGCGGGCGGGCGACCGTCCGACTCAACGCCGCTGTTCCATGCTGGCGGCTCGCCGCTCGCCCCGTTTCTTGACCAGCAAGGCCCGCAGCTTGCCGTCCGACTCGTAAGCCCACTGTTCCAGGCTGCTGAGCCACTCGTTCGTCTTGCGGTCGTTCAGACGAAGCTCGTCAATCTCGGCGTCACGAGCCTCGTTGGACATCGCGCGAAACATGGCGGCCAGATCGAGCAGTCGTAACGAGAGGCGGTCGAGCCGGTCAGGATCGTATCGTTGCAGCGTCAAGGAATCGCCCTCGCGGAAGAACCAATGAACCTCTGGAGACTGGGATGACCCAGCGAGCGTGGCGTCTCGACACGATCTCCTGTCGCGCAGGACGCATCAGTGGCCACGAAGCAGTTGAGGATATTGTAACAAAAAAAGTACTTGAATTTCGACCAAATTTTCATGTATTTTACACCTGTTCTGCAAAGAGCTGTGAAGCGACCGGAGGGAATCGGTCGTTCGTCCGCGGGCCAGGGCGACCCGATGAAGTTCCGCGGTGAGAGCCACTTGAAGTTGAAAGGGAGCAGGCATGGCTGCCCACAGGCCAAGAAGAGACGCCGGCAAGAAGTCCGGGCCGCCGCGGATCTCGGGGCGCGAAGTGACCGACCGCCAGACGGAGGCCGCCCACGAGCGGCGCCAGAGTGCCGGGGGCTGCCGTGGCAGCGCGTCGGATCCGCAGCGGCCCGATCGCTGTCCTTCACTCGATGACGAAATCGACCCGCGGCTGGTGAACGACGAGATCTGGGACGTCTTCTGCAACGACGAAGACCTGAACCACCAGGTCGATCCGGCGACCTACTGGGACCGGAGCTCGGGTGAAGGGGATTCGCGTGAAGGAGATTTTGACGAAGGGGGTTTCTATTGAGCCCTGCGCAGCCAATGAACCAGGCCGACCAGCGGGAGGCCGGCATTCCAGCTGTCACCGCCGCGGCGAAGGGCTCATTGACAACGCAGCCATCAATAAACCCGCTCTCGCTGTGGGCTCACAGCATGACCGGTCGGGGGTGAAGCATGATCGCGGAAGAAACGGAACGTGAAATCGATCGGCTGTTGGCATTGGGCAAGTACTCGCGTCGCGAGATCGCGCGACGCACGGCGGTGAGTCACTCGACCGTCGCGCGGATTGCCAACGGCACACGACAGCCCAGGCCGCACCCCGAGGAGCGTCTGGCAGAAATACTGGCCCGCCGTGACGAAGGTCCACCGCGACGCTGTCCCGACTGTGGCGGAATGGTTTTCATGCCTTGTCTGCTCTGCGACGCGCGACTCTATCGTGAGCGGAGCGTACGCCACGCGCCGGGCGCGGAGCCGCGTCGCGACGACGCCTGCCGGCAAAGCGATCCACGCCGGCCCCGCGACGCGCGTCTCCATGACGATTTCCGCGGCCGTGGCGAATCGCGCCGCTAGGACACGGCGCCGCTAGGACACCGCGCCGCTAGGACACCGCGCCGCTAGGACACCGCGCCGCTAGGACGACGTCGACAAACGTGGTATGTTCGCCGCCAGGAGTGACTCGCGGACGTCGTCGTCGACCTGGTCTTCGTTTTCGAAGTTCCTCGACCGCTCTGCGGCAAGCGTCCTGGTTCAGAAGGTTGCGAGTCTCTCAGCACGTCAGCGCGCCTTGCGAGCCTTGGTGAAGGCGATCCCTTGGTGAAGGCGACCAGGTGCCCCCGGTCGGCCCCGCGAATTTATGCCGATGCTCACGCCGTTCGATATTCTCGGTCCGCAAGGTCGCATCGCCGCGCGTCTGGACAGCTACGAACAGCGCGACGAACAACTCGCAATGGCCGACGCCGTCGCCGCTGCGATTGCCGATCGACAGCATCTCATCGTCGAGGCCGGCACGGGGGTCGGCAAGAGTTTCGCGTATCTGGTGCCGGCCATCCTGGCCGCGACCGAGGCGGAGGCCGACCGCCCTTCCGCCAGCGCGGAAGAAGCCGCCGAGCGTCCGCCGGATCGCGCCCCGCGGGTGCCGGATCGCGCCCCGCGGGTGCCGGATCGCGCTCCGCGGGTGATCGTCTCGACCCACACGATCAGTCTGCAAGAACAGTTGATGGGCCAGGACCTGCCGCTGTTGGCCAGCGTGATTCCTCGCGAGTTCAGCTCCGTGTTGGTCAAGGGTCGCAGCAACTACGTGAGCCTGCGACGATTGGAAAACGCGCTGCAGCGCGCCGACGGGCTCTTTCGCGACGACGAGGAGTTTCGCCACTTGCGACAGCTGGCCGACTGGGCCGACAAGTCGGGCGACGGTTCGCTGACCGATCTCAGTTATCGCCCGCTGCCGGCGGTATGGGACGAGATTGCCAGCGACAGCTCGAACTGCATGGGTCGCAAGTGTCCGCACTACAAGGATTGTTTCTACTATCGGGCGCGTCGCCGGGTGCATCACGCCCAGGTGTTGGTGGTCAATCACGCCCTCTTCTTCAGCGACCTGGCGTTGCGGCGGATGGGCGTGAGCCTGTTGCCCGATAGCGACGTGGTGATCTTCGACGAGGCCCACAACTTGGAGTCCGTCGCGGGCGACCATCTCGGCTTGAGCGTGTCGGGGGGGCAGGTTCGCTACGTGCTCGGCAAACTCTACAACGACCGGACGAACCGGGGTCTGCTGGTCCACTACGAGCTTCGGCAACTGCAGCAGGAGGTCGACCGCTGTCGTTTTCTGGCGGACGACTTCTTCGCCGAGATCGTCGAATTGCGTCGTACCGCCGGTGGCGAGAACGGTCGGATACGCGAGGTGCCACCGGTGGAGAACCCGCTCAGTCCGGCCCTCGATGAGCTGGCGAAGAAGATCGGCACGTTCGGTTCGCGGCTCGATGATGAAAGCAAACGTCAGGACTTCACCGCGGCCGCCGCGCGGTTGAATCTGTTGGCCGACAATCTCGAAGCCTGGCGGCGACAATCGATCGACGACGCGGTCTATTGGATCGATGCTCCGCGAGCAACGTCGAGCGGCCGCAGAGCGCGGGTCACCTTGTGGGCGGCCCCGCTCGACGTCGGACCGGTGCTGCGCGAACAGCTTTTCGATCGCGTGCCGACCGTCGTGATGACGAGTGCCACGTTGGCCGTGGGACGCCCGGCGAAGTTCGACTTCTTCAAGACGCGGATCGGGCTCACGCAGGCGGCCGGCCAGCAGCTCGGCAGCCCGTTCGACTATCGGGCGCAGGTGGAATTGATCCTGCCCCGCGGCGTTCCCGATCCGCGCGAACAGCCGCAGGCTTTTGAGCAGGTCGTGGTCGAGATGATTCGCAAGTACGTAGCCCGCAGCGACGGACACGCCTTCGTGCTGTTCACCAGTTACGAGTTGATGCGTCGCGCGGCACGCCAGCTGGCTCCGTGGTTGGCCCAGCAGAACATGGGCTTGCTGAGTCAGAGCGACGGCACCCCGCGGAGCCAGATGCTCGCCCGTTTCAAGGCGGAACCGCGGAGCGTGCTGTTTGGCACCGACAGTTTCTGGCAGGGGGTCGACGTTCGCGGCGACGCCCTGCGCAACGTCATCATCACCAAGCTGCCGTTCGACGTACCCGACCGACCGCTGCAGCAAGCCCGCTTGGAGGCGATCCGGGCGTCGGGCGAGAATCCGTTTCTCAGCTACCAGTTGCCCGAGGCGATCCTCAAGTTCAAGCAGGGTTTTGGCCGGCTGATTCGCAGCCGAGATGACCAAGGGATGGTGGTCGTGCTCGACCCGCGGATTCGCACGAAGCCGTACGGTCGGGCCTTTCTCGAGTCGTTGCCAGAGTGTCGAGTTGTCGAAGAGGCGGCGGTCGCGGACGAGAGCGCGGTGTGAGTCGTGCCGGCGATCGTCGGGGGCACTCTGGCAGCGCGCGAGCGATAACTTACGGCGCGGGCGGGCGGGGCGAACGGCAAATTTTTTCGCTGGTCGATGCGGGGCTCGGGTGTTATGCTGCGGCGAATCGAGCGGCGACGATTCACGCTGCAACGCAAGACTCACCGAGTGTGAGGCGACCCTAAGTGTGAGGCGACCCAGTGGCGATCGAGTTCAAATGTCCGCAGTGCGACACGTTGCTGAGCGTGCCTGACGATTCGGCGGGCCGTCAGGCGAAGTGTCCCTCGTGCAGCGCGGTGGTCCCGATCCCTGCCGTGAGTGACGCCGGTCGGGACGAAACTCCGAGCCCGGCGCCTCCGACCTCGCCGGATGCCGCCAATCCTTACGCGTCGCCGTCGCTCTCTTCGGCGGCGCCGAACCGATTCGCCACGGGCGGCGTCGAGGCGGGTGAGATTCGACCGACGCGCGTCGACATAGGCGACGTGCTCTCGCGAACCTGGGAGATCTACAAGGAGCAGTGGGGAATGTGCATCGCGGCGATCATGATCGTGTACGTGATCAGCGGCGGTGTCGGCATGGTGACCAACATCGTCACGCAGGTCGCCGGGGCCATCGGGGATCCAGTGCTGATCGTGCTGTGCTTAGTCGTGTTTCAGATCGTGGGCCAGGTGTTCCAACTCTGGCTGTGGTTGGGCGCTTCGCTGGCCATGTTGGACGTTGCCCGCGGCAGGAAACTGGAACTGAGCCGATTGTTCGCGGGAGGTCCCTACCTGCTACGCTCGATCGGTGCGTACCTGTTGTTCTCGCTGGCTACGACGGCGGTGCTCGCCGCATTCGTCGGCATTCCCGCCCTGGTCGCCTTCGCCGTGACTCAGGACGAGCAGGTGACTCTGGTCGCGACGGGGATTGGTGTCGTCGTGGCCCTGATTCCCTTCATCTACATCAGCCTGGCGATGTCTCAGTATCAGCTGTTGATCGTCGACAAGGATGCCGGTGCGATCGAATCGTTGCAGCTCTCCTGGCAGATTACCAAGGGCAACAAGCTGGCCCTGTTCGTCTTGGGTTTGGTCGCTGTCGGATTGATCTTGCTCGGCATGCTCGCCTGTTGCGTGGGCGTCTTCTTCACCGCACCGATGACGGTATTGCTGTTCGTGGTGAACTACCTTGCCATGAGCGGCCAGCCCATCGCGACTCCGCAGCAGAAAAACTACGCTTCCGCCCGCGGCTAGTGGTGGTGCGTAAGTGAGCGTGGCACCTGGCTGCTTGTGTCCGAAGGCGTGCCTCGAGACGCGGCGGTTGAGAAGCCGCCGGGCCTTTGTGGAGCAAAGGCAGTTCGCGGAGCAATCGCCAAC